>CAVRSH010000001.1:0-36066 GCA_963723815.1 uncultured Actinomycetota bacterium
ACTTTCTCTTCTCAGACTTGTCAGATGCTCAGCGCGCTGTAGCGCGCTGAGGATCTGACAAGTCGGCGAGTTTGCGGGCTTCGGTTTCGTCGCGGATCTGTTTGAACCGTTCGTCGTTGAGGGGGTATTTGATGAAGATGAGCATGGCGATCAGCGCGGCCAGGGCGGGCAGCAGACCGATGGTGGCCTTGATCGCGATGATCGCGCTGTCGGGCTGGATCGGGCTCGGATTCGCCGCACTGGCGGCGATGTATCCGCCGATCAGCCAGGGCCCACGCGCCGACCGCACCACCGATGGACTGGGTCACCTTCCGGGTGAACGAGAACAGCGCGTAAGTGGCACCCTCGCTCCGTTTGCCGGTCTGCCACTCCCCGTACTCGACCGTGTCCGCCTCCAACCCGAACATGACGGTGTTGATCAGGCTGGCGCCGATCCCCTTGATCGCCAACGTGATCAGCACCAGCCAGAACAGGTTGGCCGGGGCGAAGAACAGCCCGACCCCGCCGACGATGGTGAACAAAACCGCAATACTGGAAGACGTTCTTCTTGCCGAACCGGTCGATGATCTTCGGGATGAACGGGGTGACCAGCAACGTGATGCCGGTGTTCACCAACATGATGATGCCGACCAGTCCGATGTTGCCGAGCACGTACTGAGCGTAGAAGGCCGTCGTGCCGCCGACCGCGAAAACCCGATCAGGTAGAAGAAACTCGACCCGCACAGATAGGCCAGCGGCTTGTTCGACCTCAGCGTGCCGAACGTCTCCTTGATACTGATCCGCGGCCGGGTCCGCACGACCTGTTCCCGACAGGCCCAGGCGGTGAACCAGAACGCGGTCGTGCCGACCACGATGAACGCCAAGGTGACCTTGGTGAACACCCCCTGGACGGCGGCCTGGTAGGCGATCAGATCCTCCGGGCCCTTGATCAGTGCCTTCTGGCCCCGCAGATCGCTGATGTAGTTGCCGACCACGAAGGTCAGGATGACGCCGCCGATGCCGGCGCCGAACGCCCGGGCCGCGACCAGTTTGGCCCGCTCATGCACCGACTGGGTGATCGCCGAGGCCAGCGACCCGTACGGGATGTTGACCAGGGAGTAGACCAGACCCAGGATCGCGTACGTGGCGTAGGCGTAGATGATCTTCATCCCGGCGTCGAAGCTGGTCGGCACGTGGAACACCAGAAAACTCATGAACAGCAACGGCACCGCGCCGAACATGATGAACGGCCGGAACTTGCCCCACCGGGTCATCGTCCGATCCACCAGCCGCCCGGCCAGCAGATCAGCGAACGCATCCCACAACCGCACCACCAAAAACATGGTGCCCACCGCCGCCGCCGAAATCCCGGCCACATCGGTGTAGTAATACAACAAAAACGACGTACTCAAACTGAACGCCAAATTGAAACTAAAATCCCCGGCCCCATACCCAGCAATCGTCTTGAACGGCAGCCGCTCCAACGACCTCAGTTCCTTCACCGCAGCGGGGTTCGGCATTGATACTCCTGAAGTTGATCCACGGCCGCTGGTCGGCCCGGTGATGAAAAGTCAACGGCCCGGCACCCACCCCAGTCGAAGACTTGCCACCTCTTGCCAAATTGCCGACTCTTGCCGTGGCCGGCAGGATCACCGACGCCGCTTCACCGGGCCCGCGGTCCGGTCGAGGCGCGCAGCACCAGGCGCGCCGGCAGCAGCACCGGCCCGGACGCGACGCTGTCCCGGTCTCGCCGGGTGGCGAGGTAGGCCACGGCCGTCGATCCGAGGCTGACCAGCGGTGCGGCGATCGTGGTCAGGCCCGGATCGACCAGGCCGGCATCGACGATGTTGTCGAAGCCGATCACGCTCACGTCGGCCGGCACCCGGCGCCCGGCCGCGGTCACCGCCTGCATGAAGCCGATGGCCATCAGGTCGTTGTAGGCGATCACTGCGGTCGTCGGGCGGAGCAGCCACTGTTCGGCCGCGATCGCACCACCCCGGATCGTCGGCAGAAACGGGCCGAGGCGACGGACCTGGATCAGCAACTCCAGGCCGGCTTCCTTCAATCCGCGCCACCGCAACCCGCTCGCGTACGAGGCGTCGGGGCCGGCCAGGTAGCAGATCGAGGTGTGCCCCAGCTCGACCAGGTGTTCGGTCGCCTTCTTGATCGCCCGGACGTTGTCGCTGACCACCGAGGCGACCTCGCCGACCGCCCGGTTGAGAACCACCACCGGCTTGCGCTTGGCCAGCGACCGGATCGTCTGATCCGGTAGCCGTGAGGACGCCAGGATGAAGCCGTCGACCGTCGCCTCCATCCGGCTGATCGCGCGCTGCTCACCCTCCGGCGACTCCTGGGACTCGATCATCGCCAGAGTCAGCCCGTGCTGGGACGCCTCCCGCTCGGCTCCGCGGATCATCCCGACGAAGACCGGATTGGCGATGTCGGCCACGATCAGGGCCAGCACGCCGGTGCCGCGGGTCGACATCGGCAACTCCATCCGGTGTGAGCGGTAGCCCAGCTCCTCGGCGACCCGGCGGACGTGTTCGGCGGTCTTGAAACTGACCCGGCCCGGCTTGGCCAGGGCGCGGGAAACGGTCGACGGTGCGACTCCCGCGGCCCGGGCCACGTCGTTGATCGTCGGCTCGGACCGGCCGCTGTCCTCCATCTCTGCCTCCTATCGCGAAGCTAGCAGCAACGTGCGGCGATAGGTCGCCACGCCGCCGGCGGCCTGGCTCTGCCGGACGGCGTCCGACGGGTCGGGTCGAGCCGGCTGGCCTACGCTGGTGGCCATGACTGCCAGTGCCTCGACCGGCCTTGATCTGCCTGGCCGGACGAGGCCCGGGCCCGCGCGCTGGCCGTAGAGCTGTACGAGTCGGTGGCTGAGCGACCCCTGATCTCGGTTCACAACGGACTGCCAGCACGCTATTTGGCCGAGGATCTGCCGATCACCGACCCGATAAGCCTGCTGATCTCTCACGATCAGGGAGTCCAGGCGCTCTTGCGGAGCAACGGCATCGCGACCGAGTTCAGCTTGACCGACGGGTGGCGTAGCGAGCATGCGTCTCGGCAGGCTTTTGCGCTGCTGTGGACGCACTTGGCGGGTGTCTGGGCGAAGCCATGGATGCAGATCGACGGTGACGAGACCGCACGACTCGCCGGGCTGCCGCCATTCCGGGAGGATCAGGATCCCGAGACTGTTTACGACCGTCTGGTCGTCCAGCTGGTCGAGCACCCGATGTTCCCACGCCGGGTACTGGCCGCGGCAAACCTCGCTCGGTTCGCCACGAGCGATGACCCGACCGACGACCTGCAGGCCCACGACGTGCTCGCCGAGGACCCGGACCTAGCCGGCCGGGTCGTCCCGACCTTCAGCCCCGATCGCTACCTCGACCCGGCTCGCCGGGGATGGCGGACGGACGCCGATCTCCTGGCCGAGGTGACCGGCGTCGGGACTGACGATGTCGCCGGCTTTCTCGAGGCTCTGCAGCAGCGCCGCAGCTACTTCATCAGCCGCGGAGCGCTTTCCACCGAGCACCACAGCAGCGATGTGCCCATCGCTCGCCTGTCCCCTCGCGAGGTTTCCGAGCTCTATCGACTGGCGAGATCGGGAGACCTACTGCCTGCTGAGGCGCTGGCCCTTCAAGGCCACCTGCTGTGGGAAACCGGACGAATGTCGACCGACGACGGACTCGTCATGGGGCTGTTTCCGCCAGCAGGCTTTGCCTCCCGCCCGACCGCTGCGTCCAGGTCTGGCGACGGGGGTGTCGCTGACCGGATCAGCTCACTGTTGACCGACTTCGGCGCCAGTCCCCACTTCCGACTGCGACTCTTCAGCATCGATACCGACGCGTACTCGACGGAGATCCTGCCGCTGGCCGCCGAACACCCGGCGCTGGCCGCGGTTCCCCCGACTCGATTCGCCGACAGTCCCGCCGAGCTCCGGGCGGTCCGAGTCGCGGCAATCACCGCCCAGGGCGTTGCCCGGTCTCTCGGTGTGGTCGACGACATGAGTGGCCCATTCGTGCTGACCGCGCGTCATCGTCTCGGCCGCCGGATGGACGCCGGCGCGTTGGCCGAGCTCGTCGTCGCGGGACGGCTGACCGCCGAACGCGCGTCCATCGAGTTGGCTGAGGCCGTCGCACCGGGGTGATGCCCCCGGAACTGGAGCGACCGTGGACATGGCAAACGAGCCGGATGGCGCCTCGGCCGATCGGCTGGTATCTCTTACCTTCAGCTCTCCGTACCGGTGAAATGGTTGGCGACGAGGTATTTCGAGTGCTCCACGATCGGCTCGACGAGTTCGAAGTCGGTCGCGCCACCGACATAAAAGGTCGAGTCGATGCCCTGCATCGACGCCAGGTCGGAGTAGATGCCCGCCTTGATCTGGTCGATGGTGAAGTGTTGGAAATAGGTGAAATCGTCGAAGGTGTGCCAGCGCGCATGGGATTCGTCGATGACACCGTTGAGTAGCGAGGCCAAGCGCTTGACCTCATCGATCACCTGTTGGTCGCTCTGACCGGTGGTGGGCCGGGTGTAGAACTGGGTGAACATGTTGCCTATGCCTTGGTACTGCTGGGCGACCGCCCAGGGTGTCCCCTGCACGGGAAGCGGAAGAACCGGTGCGATCGGTTCCGGCAGGTTCATCTGGTCGATCCAGAACGTCGTCATACAGTACGGGTTGACCTGGATCGCCTCGCTGACCCTGCGCTCAGATTGATTCGGGGCCAGGCCCAGTTCAGCGAATACATCCGGGGTCAGCGGACAGGCGAGGATCAGATAGTCGTACTCATCGGTGATCTGGACGAGTTCGGTCTTGTCGAGTTGCTGCTCGGGGTACTCCATCTCGATCCGGATCCCGGCCGGCGATCGAGTGATCTGGGTGATGTGCACATTCAGCCGGACGTTGGTCCGCCAGGAAACGCGTTCCCACAGCCGCTGGAAGCCGTCGGTGAATCGGCGCGGCCACGATCCCACGATCCAACTGATCGGTGGTTTGCCGAAGACCATCGGGCAGGAACGTGCGGAGCGACATGTAGCGCAGTGCATAGGGCGCGGCGATCTCCTCCAGCCGGCCGTAACCCATGATCGTGATCGGGAACTCGAAGAGCGTTGCCAGCGGCAAGAGCCTGTTGCCGGCGAGCCAGTCCTTGAACGAGACACATAACTCCGGGTGCTCGTGAATCCGATCGAGATAGTCGGGAATGTCGATGACGTCGCTGAGCCGGGACCGGATCGACAGGTAACGCACCGCCGCGAGAACGAAGGAAATGAGCGACACCTTCGCCCCTGTGTACGGGTTATTGAGAACCGCGTCGAACAGGGATCGGTATGTGAAGGTCTTTCGGTCGGGCGCCACGTCGATCGACGTATACGGCTTCTCGGCGTACGTGCTCGCGCCGACCTCCTTGGCGATCGCCAGTGTCTCCTGGTAAGCCCAGGTGACGTAGTTCGCGCCCAGGTCGAAACTCATCCCGTCGATGGTGAGGCTCTTGCAGAGCCCGCCGACCCGGCCGAGCTTCTCCAGCACGGTGACGTTGTGGAACCCCTGCTTGGACAAGAACCACGCCGTCGACAATCCAGCCGGCCCCGCCCCGACGATGGCAATCTTCGAGGTCTTGTCGATAGTGCTCATGGCGATGTTGGACCTTTCCGGCCCCCCGAAAGCCACTTGGGCCGGGCCCGATCAGGCTCCGGTCACCGAGACATTGAACTGCAGCGTATTACGGCCCAGCCGTCTGCTTCGGCGGAAGGCCATTGACAGCGGCCTGCCGGCCAGGCAACGTCAGACTCGCAGTCGTCGGGAGGAGCAGCGGGTGGATGACGACACACTTCTCGTCATTCGCCCGAGCGATCTGGCGACGCTGCGGATAGACGCGATCAACGTCGACTTGTCGGAGGGCAAGCTCCGGCGCACCACGGCCGGTGAGCCGGCCGGACTGATCATCACGCTGCCGCCCCAGCACTTCCGCGAGCACCCGCAGTTCCCGCAGGACACCGTGCTCGACATCGCGGCCGCCGCCCCGACAACCCTGGTCTTCACGCTGCCGGACGACGTCGACGAACTGGAGATGGGCGACGGCGGTCTGCTCGGCGTGTGTGAGCGGTTGGAGGTCTCCACCAGCGACATCGCCGTACCGGCCCGCGCGACACTCTTTCCACTCGACGCCCACTGGCGGATGGGCAACGAGCCCGAACTGCTCTCCGGCCGAGGTGCGCTGTGGCGCGCCAAGCTCGACGGGCCGGTACGCGACGGTGCCCGGCGGGCCCGATTCAAGCTGATCCAGGTCGCTGACGCCGATCTGCCGGCATGGGACGTCATCCCGTCGGTCGCCGAACTGCGGCAGAGGCAGGGCGGGGTGATGGAGGCCAGCCGGTTCGACTTCTCACCGATCGGCGCCTCGGTCCGGATGCACGGGCCGGTCGACTTCCACAACGACGAGATCACCCCTGACCTGCACGCGCTGATCGGCAGCTACCAGCACGACATCGACTTCGGCCGGGACACCCGGGTGCAGGTGGTCACGCAGGGGCACCTGTCCAGCGGGCACCCGGCCAGCCTGATCCGGCTCCGCCGCCGGGTCTTCATCGGTGGCAGCCCGGACGTCGGATTCGCCCAGGAGGAGTCGGTCGCCTTCCTCGACACCGTCATCACCGTCGTGGTCAGTGATCCGGTGCTGGAGGTGGACCGGCTGGCCGGCGCGTACGGCGGTCCGGCCCGGGACATGCCGTTCCGGACTTTGCGACTGATCACGACGTACGCCTCGAACATCGACAGTCCGCCGACGAACGCCCAGGCTCCTCCCGAGTTCTGGATCGAGGTGGGTGGGCAGCCGCTGCCGTTCGCCCTGCAGGGCACCGACTGGGCGGGCAACGTGGTGGATTTCGCGGTGCCGCTGGTGTTCATCCCGGACGCGTCGGGATTCAACCTCGATTCGTTCAGCCGGGTGTTCAACCAGCATGGTCCGGTGCGGCGTACGGCGGCCGTCGGTTCGACCTCGATCGCCCTCGTCGCACCCGAGACCCAAGCAGCCGCCGGGGTCGCGCCGCTGACCGTCGAATCGGTCGTGCTGGGCTTCCAGCAGCCCGTGCCCGGGATGATCGGCAGCCCGGTGCTACCAGTGCTGTCCTCGATGCGCGTGGTGGTGGACGCGGCCACCCAGTTCAGCGGCGTACGGCAGCCGGTCGAGGCGGTCTGGCACGCGGCGTACCGGGCGTTCGGTCTGGACAGCGCAGCCAACTCACTCGGCAGCTACCTCAGCCTGCCGAACCCGCTGCCGATCGACTTCGGCGACCCCCGGCGGATCGGAGGCCTGGCGAAACCGGACATGCAGATCGCGGCGCTCACCGTGCTCAAAGGCGCCGTGCCGGCCGGCTTCGACACCGGCCTGCCACCCAACATCGACCTGATCAAGCAGCAGTTCAGCGCCGCGAAGGTGCTTGGCATCATCCCGCTGAACGACATCGTGGACTTCGGCAGGTTGGGTCCGCCGGAGCTGACCGAGAAGGTGACCCCGGAGCAGGCCGAGCTCAGCTATGTCTTCGCCGCGCGGATCAAGGGTGAGGGCAACAACTCGGTGCTGCAGCCGGTCGGCGAGGCGGCACTCAAGCTGACCGCGCGGACGGTCCGCCGGTTCGCCGACGGCGCGACCACCGCGACCGTCTCCGGCACCCTCAGCAACGTGGCGATCAAGATCGCCGGCATCGTCAGCCTCAAGTTCGCCGAGCTGAACTTCCGGGCCGACCCGGGCTCGAGTCCGACCATCGACCCGAAAGGACTCAGTCTCGGCTTCGAGGGGGACCTGACCTTCCTGCAGAAGCTGAGCGAGGCGCTGGACGATCTGGGTCTGGGCGGGCTCGTCGTCAAGGTCAGCACCGACCGGATCACCGCCGGCTTCAAGGTCACCCTGCCCGCCCTGGCCATGGGCATGTTCTCGCTCACCAACCTGGCCGTCAGCGCCCAGCTCACCGTGCCGTTCGACGGCGACCCGGTGGAGTTCACCTTCGGCGTCGCCGAGCGGTTCAAGCCGTTCTCGGTGATGGTCTCGCTGTTCACCGGCGGCGGCTTCTTCGCGCTCGACCATGACCAGCAAGGGGGTGGACCGGGTCGAGGCGGCGCTGGAGTTCGGCGGCTCGATGCAGCTGGACCTGATCGTGGCCAGCGGCGGGCTCTCGGTGATGGCCGGCATCTACTTCCGGCTGGACGGCGACGGCGTCACCCTCGGCGGCTACCTGCGGGCCAGCGGCCAGGTCACCGTGCTCGGCATCATCACGATCTCGGCCGACTTCTTCATGCAGATCAGCTACCAGGAGTCGACGCAGAAGGCGATCGGCGAGGCCAGCCTCACCCTCGGCATCAAGGTGCTGTTCTTCTCCAAGTCGGTGACGCTGCGGGTGGAGCGCAAGTTCTCCGCGTTCAGCGGCGACCCCACCTTCACCGACTGCTACGAGATCGAGGACTGGGAGGCATACTGCGATGCCTTCGGCTGACAGTCTTCGACTGACGATCAAGTGGGTGCTGCTGCCCAACGGGATCTCGGCCGACGGACAGGAACTGCTCTTCTCGGCGTACGCCGCGCTGGCGCTGGCCGGCGACGATGTGGGCGGCCCTCCGACGCTGGCGGATTACCCCGACCTGCTGGACTGGCCCGCGACGGTGGCCGGGATGGACTTCGGGGTCGAGTTCGACGGCAGCGGGCAGCGGGTGCCGGCTCGGCTGCTGCCGGGTGAGCGATCGACGGCGGTCTGGCAGGCCGTTTTCGGGCCCACGATGACGGCGGTCCCGTTCCAGCCCGAGGACCTGACCCACCGGCCGGTGATGACCTTCTCCGCGGTCACCGTGCTGGAGAGTCTGCGCCACTCGTACGGGCGGCTGGTGGTGGATTCGATCGACGACCTGTCGCTGATCGCTCCCTTCGCGCCGACGCTGGTGGCCGAGGACCGGCCGTTCGCCGATATCGCGGCGGCGCTGCAGCAGCCGATGCTGCGCTCGCTGATGGGTGGCGGCGAGTCGCGCGCCGGCATGTTGCGCACGCTGGTGGCGGGCGCCACCACCCGGGCCGACAGCCCCACCGGCATGATCGAGGTGCTGCCGCAGGGCGAGGGTCCGGCCGACGAAGTGGTCCGCGCGGTCGCGTTCCACACCGCGCAGGAACCGCCGCCGGCCGCGCCCCACGCCCGAGCAGCAGGCCGCGGACCGGCAGGCGCTGCACGACTCGGTGGACTTCCACAAGATCATCTCCAGCCTGAACGAGCATCCGGCGCTGCTCCGCCGGCTGGGTCTGGTGATCGAACTGGCCGTGCCCCGTTCGGCGACAAGTCGGACCTCGGGGACCGCACGGCTGCTGCCGCAGTGGACCAGCACGTTTCCCGACGCCGCTCGACCAAGGCGGACCGGCCGCTGTGGATCGCCTGGCGGCTCGATCCGGCCGCGGCGCTGCCGTTCGCGGCCGCCGCCCATCCGCTGCCCGGCGTCCTCGACATCGGCAGCGCGGACACCGTTCTCGGTGCATCCGATGGCGCTGGACAGCGCGGTGCTGCAGACCGTGGCCATGGTGTCCGCCCTGCCGCCGGGCGGTGAGCGGAGCGCGCCCCCGGCCCTGCGCAGTGGCGGTCTGACCCTGATCCAGGAAGGACGCGGCCAGGCCGCCCACGACCGACCTCAGCGCGGCGATGCAGGACGGCCGTGGCACCAGCACCGACACCGCACTGCGAGCCCATGACGTGACCCGCGGCTACCGGCTGGACATCTTCGACGCCGAACTCGGGGTGTGGCGGAGCCTGCACGCCCGCCGGGTCACGTACGCGAAGGGAGAGGCGCCGCTGATCGAGCCGGTGCTCGACGAGGGTTCGCACCATCCCAGCGCGACCGGACCGGCGGTCGCCGCCGGGGCCGAGCCGGCCGCGAACGCGCCGATCTTCCTGCATGAGTCGTTCGTGCGCTGGGACGGCTGGAGCCTGTCGGCACCGCGTCCGGGCCGCAGTCTCGGCGTCGACCCGAGCGGTCCGGACCCGAACCGTCCGGAGACGATGCCGCACCACTCCAGCAACGACCCGCTGACCCAGGCGGGGCTGCGGATCGAGACCAGTGTGCAGCCGCGTAGCCTGCCGCGGTTGCGGTTCGGGCACAAGTACCGGGTGCGGGTCCGGACCGTCGATCTGGCCGGCAACGGACTGGATCTCGCGACCGCCGACGCACTCTGGCAGCGCCCGTCGGTGACCCTGCCGGCGACCGGGCAACAGGTCGCGCCGAGCACTCTGGGCGGCGCGGAGATCCGCTTCGCGCGGTTCGAGCCGGTGCCGCCGCCGGCGATTATCCAGCGCAACCCGGAGCGGCAGAGTGCCCACCGGCTGGTGCTGCGCACCCGCACCGACGATCCCGCGGCGGCCGTCACGAGCGCCGAGTGCCTGCTCTACGCGCCCAAGGGCACCGTCGAACTCGCCGAGTGGCACGGCAAGTTCGACGCGGCGATCGGCTCCGGCGACGCGGCTCGGATCCGGGCCAGCTACGACGTGGCGGCGCGGGAAAGCGGGGTGCTGCCCGACGCGGGGGCTGACGAACTGCCGTACCTGCCGGATCCGCTGGCCATCGGCGTCGCGATCGCGGGAGGACCCGCCGTCGCGCCCGGTAACACGCCGGCGATCGAGTGGCGCGGCACCAGCTGGGACCGGCCGCGGCCGATCACCCTGCGGCTGGTCGTCAACGACCTGCACTTTCCACCGCCGCCGGACATCGACCAGGACGCGTCGCTGATCACCATCAAGCTCGATCCCGCCGTACGTGCACAGCTCCGGCTCAGCTCGCTGATCCCCGACGGCACGCCGTTCGGGCTGATGGACTGGCTCGGTGAGGACGCGGTCGGGGCCGAGCTGAGCGAGGACACGCAACGGCAACTCCGCCGGGCGATCGACGACAGCCGGCATGTGATGTTCACTCCGTGGGAGGACCTGGAGCTGGTGCACGCCGTGCAGCGGCCACGGGAGGCACCGGACCTGGAACCCGCCGAGACTCCTTCGCCACGAAAGCCCGGCGACACCGTGTTCAAGCCGAACTGCACACTGATCCGCGAACCGCTGAGCACGGAAACGCTCACCCTCGAGGCCGGCTGGACCGACATCGTGGACGACCCAGCAGTCCGGTTCGAACCGCCCGCCGCCGGCGCCCCGATGCCGTGGCTGCGGCCAGTCAGCTCGGTGGTGGGCAGCACCACGCTGGACGTGCCCGCGCTGATCAACGGCGTGGTGCCGCTGATACCGCGTACGGATCCTCTACTTCGGCGGCTCGACCATGCCGGCGCTGCAGTTCTCCGACACCCGGCACCGCGAGGTGAGCTGCACCGTGACCGGGGTCAGCCGGTTCGCCGGCGAGTTTCCCGAGCTGGCGAGCCGGCCGGACGCGTTCACCCGGACCGGCACATCGGCAACGTCGATCGCGCAGAGCACCGCCCGGCCGCCGGCCCCGGTGGTCGCCGACGTGGTCCCGCTGGTCAGCACCGGCCCGGTCTCGGTTTCGGTCGGCCACATCGACCGCGAGCGCGGCTGGCTGCGGATCTGGCTCGAGCGGCCGTGGTTCGTCAGCGGCGCCGGTGAGATGTTGGGGGTGGTGCTCTCGGATCGGACCCCGACCGGCCCGGCGGACCCGATGTACGAGTACGTCAGCTTGGCCGGCCGGGATGCGGCCCATGGCACCGTCTTCATCAACGGGGTACGCCCGGACGACGTGGTGAACCCGGTCGCCGTTGAGCGGGGGGTGATCCTGCCGGAGTGCCTGGCCCGGCTCGGCGGCCAGGCGCAGCCGGTGAGCGTGGCGCAGTTCGTGCCGGAGTTCGACTTCGTCAGCCAGCGCTGGTACGCCGACGTCCGGATCGACCACTTCGGCTACTTCCCGATGGTCCGGCTCGCGGTGGTGCGCTACCAGCCCACCTCGGTCGCCAACGACGACCCCACGCTCTCGGCGCACCACTACTTCGTCTCGCCGGTCGTGCTGCTGGACCCGATCCCGCTCTTCCCCGACCGTCGGCTGACGGTGAAGAAGGTGATCAAGCCGGACCATGTGCTCCTGGAACTGGAGTTCGGTGGCACCACGTACACCGAACTGATGACGCTGTCCGGCGAGCCCACCAGGAAGGCGCCCGCGCTGTCCCGGGTGACGGCCCGGCCGCAGTCGCGATTCCCGATCGAACTGGCCGGCGGCGGCGAACACTGGCTCAACGGCCCGGAGATCCGCCTCAAGCGGGACGACCCGAGCAAGCCGTGGCGGTTGCACCTGGAGAACGACGAGCTTCGCGAACTCGGTCCGGACGTCGAGCGGATCCTGGTGGTCGAGGAGGACCACGTGCCCGCCGATCCGGCGGTACCGAGCGACGACGAGTACGCGGCCCGTACCGTCTTCGCCGCAGTCGTCGAGGGGCCGTTCTTCTGAGATTCCCCTGGCGTGAGCACTACAATCGTCGGGATGCCGGGGTCGACCGCACGAAAGGCCGGACCTGTGACCAGGTCCCGCACACTCGCTCAGGTGTACCGACATTTCGGTGAGGTCGACTCCGCCGGAAGTTCGCCGCTGTACGAGCGCGTCGCCGTCGCCGTGAGTGAGTCCGACGAGGCGCTGCGCGCGATCGAGACGGCTCCGGCGCGCAAGCGACACCCCACGCTGATCCTTGCTGCACTTCACGACCTCGCCCTCGCCGGACGCGCCCCGGCGCTCGCCGCCGCCTACGCCGCTGGGGATGCCGACGCCGCCGCTGGCGCGGCGATCGACACGCTCGTACGAATGACCGACTCGGTCGTCGCCATCGCCGTGCGCCGGCGGACGCGGACCAACGAGGCCGGACCCTGCGGCGTGCTGTATCCGGCCATCACCGAGGCGGCGCATCGGATAGGCGCGAATGCGATCGGGCTGATCGACGTGGGCTGTTCGGCCGGACTCAATCTCAATGTCGATCGCGTCGGCATCACGTACAGCAACGGGCAATCCCTAGGCAACCCGTCATCTCCGGTGCAGTTGTCATGTTCGATCGTCGGAGACCGGCCCGTCCCGACCCGAGCGATGCCCGCGGTCGTCGCGCGGATCGGTGTCGACCTCGATCCGGTCGACGTGACCGACGCGGATACTGCCCGATGGTTGCGCGCCTGCCTGTGGCCGGATCAGAGGGAGCGGGTCGCGAGGCTCGAAGCCGAGATCGCGTTGGCGGCGGCAGCCCCTCCGCTGCTGCTGCAAGGTGACGCCGTCGACGTGCTGCCGGACGCCTTCGCCCGGGTGCCCGCGGACGCCCTGCCTGTCGTCACAACGACGTGGGCGCTGTCGCATTTCCCGCTCGAGAGCCGCCTGCGCTTCCTGCACCGTCTCGACGAAGCGGCGGCTGGCCGGGCGGTGGCGTGGGTGTCAGTGGAGGGGGTCGGAGTTGCGCCGTCGATCCCGACCTTTGGCGATCGCCGAGCCTCTGGCCACAGCATCATCGGCCTGGCGGTGTTGACCGGGTCGGCTCTGCGCGCCGAGGCGATCGGCCGTTGCTGGTCGCGCGGACGCTTACTGGCGTGGCTGGCCGACTCCTAGTGTCCGGTCGGGCCGTAGTTGCGCACCCCGGAGGACGGACGTCATTGGGCGATCGGTTCCCAGATCAGTTCGGCGACGTCGATGACGAGGTCGGGGCTGTCCTGGTTCGGATCGGCCGGGGCGCGGACCTCGCCAACGCAGACACACACGACATCGTTGAGCCGGCGGTAGCGGTCGCTGTCGCTCAGGTGGAAGACGGAGCCGACGATCTGCCGTCGGCCAGGTGGGTAGACGCGACCGTACCCGTGCAACTCGAACATGATCGCGGCACCGTCGTCGGTATCGATGACGGCGCGGACGTCAGGTCGGAACGGACCCTCGGCAGTTCGGCGTTGCGGGAAGTTGACGCCCCGGAAGCGACCACTGATCGAACCCTCGCAGTGACCGTCCGCGAGGAACAAATGCTGCTCCCAGCCACCCTCAAGGCTGACCATCCAGCCCTCGGGATAGGTAAAGCGAACCCGGTACAACTGCTCGAGCCTCACGTCGCATCTCCGCTCCACGAGATCCAGCCATCATCGGTGAGGTAGCTGGTCGAGCAAATGACTGAACCAGACGCTACTGGCACCGCACGACCAGCGCTAGACACGATCAGTTCCTGGTGGACAGCCCGTTCATCTGGTCTTGAACTTGTGGATCCAGTCAGCGTTCAGCTCGTCGGCCTGCTGGCGCTGGGCCGACTCCATCGTGCGGCCGTCCGGAAGCTCGAGGCCGAGAAAGCCGATGACCGAGAGTGCAACGCTGTGGGAATCGGCGGCCAGCTCCTCATACGTCACCTCGAACGGTTCAACGTCGTGAGCATCGAACCAGCTTGACCAGCTCGCCTCGGACCTCTCAATCCGCGTCACCAGTTGCCTGATCAAGTCTTCGTCGTAGTGAGGATCCTGGCCCCCAGGCAACACCACCTCGCCGGGATGCCAGAAATGGGTCTGCAGTGAGCGCGCCCACGACACCGCTTGGGCAACAACGTCACACCGTCGCAGGTGGATGAACCGAATCCGACCGAAAGCATCCGTCAGCAGATCAAGTTCCGAATTCCCTGGACCGGCTGCGGAGACCGCCAGGGCATCGACCAGTTCCGGCAGCGTCTCTTGCATGACCCGCACACCGAAGATGCCGTTGGGCGTGCGGCCGGCGGTCAGTGCCGCTTGGACAAAGGCGCTGTCGATACGTCCGTCACGCGGTCGGGTGATGCCCCACTGGCTGGCGTACTCATTCAGAGCGTCACGATTGAAGTAGGACGCTGGGTGGCCAGCCACCCCCGACGACTCCAGCAGACCGCACAGCAGCGTACTTCCCGAACGGGGCGTCGCGCAGATCAGGTACGAGTCGAAATCTGGGCCTATCACGGTGAAACACGGTAACCAACGGCTGATTCAGGGGACCAGTGGATTTCCCGCTAGCGGGTCCACTTGGGCACCGGGGAGCCGCTGCTGCACTGACCGCGGAACTGGGCCGATCACGTGACGGGGCGTGGCCCATCAGTGATCTACTGGATCTGTGGCTGGTCAACCGTCGGTCGTGTTGCTGCACGGCGTTCAATCCAGCCGGCTGACCTGGTGGCGGATCGCTCAGGACCTCACTGATCTCGGTTGGGATGTTCACCGGCTTGACCTGTTGGGCCACGGCGACCGGGCGGGGTTGGGTCCGCAGCTGCTGTCGATCGAGGCCCTGGCCGCCGACGTCATCACTCAGGTGCCCGGACCGGTGGACTTCGTGGTCGGGCACTCGCTGGGATCGATCGTCGCCCTTACCGCGCTCAACCTCGAGCCGGACTATTGCACGGCCGTGGTCGCGGAGGATCCACCCGGCCTTGCCGGACCGGGCAGCTTGAGGGACGTGGCCGACAGGATCGTCAGCGTGGTGGAAGTGACCCGGACCGACCCGCTTGCCGCCCGTCAGGCGGCCTTGGCCGAGAATCCGGGGTGGTCGCTCGTCGACGCTGAGAACTCGGTGCAGAACCGCCTCAAGCTCGACGTGGAGCGGGTGACAACCTTGCTGCGCACCGACCCCTGGGACCTGCCCGCCCTCGTTGCTCAGTGCCCGGTCCCCGTGCACCTAGTGATCGCCACCCGCGACAGCGCTTTGCTCGAGCCGGCTCGGACGGCGGTGCTGGACCTGCTCCCCGATGATCAAGTCCAGCTCATCGACGGTGGACACGACCTCCACCGGGATCGGCCAGGACTGTGGCTCCACACATTTCTCGAACTCGCCGAGCGGTACGCACCGCGCGTTCCGCAAGCCGAAACGCGACGGTAGGCCAGAGGCGAGCGCGAGCGTCACCGCGCCAGGACTCGCGCATCAGGTCGGTTATCACCCGGCCACGGTGTTGATTGGCCGAGGGCTCAGCCCTCATCTGCCGCCACCGCGCGCCGATAGCGCTCTCCAACCACCGCGAGCTGCGCCACCAGTTCCGGCGGACCGTCGACGGTGAAGTCCAGCCCCAGCATTCCGATGTAGACGGCGATGATCTCCACGCTGTCGCCCCCGGTGACCAGCACGCAGGTCTGGTCGTCGACGGCCTCGACCACGCCGACCGCCGGGTTGATCCGGGCCAGCACCTCGTCCGCGGGCGCATCGACCCGGATCCGGGTGTGCACGCTCCATCCGGCGAAGGCGACTTCGCGGAGCACGAAGGCGGTGTAGTCGCCGCCTGGCAGGTCGACGGGGGTGAACCGCGGCCCGCCCGGGATCCTGAGTCCAATCCAGTCCAGCCGGTAGGTCGACCAGGCGTCCGTACGCGCGGTGCGGCCGACCAGATACCACCGCCGCTGCCAGCTGATCAGCCGGTAGGGCTCCACCTGCAGCGGCTCGGCCGGCGCCCGTGTGTTGTTGCGCGCCGCGGGGGTCAAGGGGCGCCCCCTTGCTGGATCTGCGCCGCCCGTGTGTTGTTGGCGCGCCGCGGGGTCCAAGGGGGTCGTCCCCCTGCTGGACTCTGGGGCGCGCGCCCGTGTGTTGTTGGCGCGCCGCGGGGGTCCAAGGGGGTCGTCCCCCTTGCTAAATCGGGTCACGGTAGTCGAAGCGGATCTCCTCCCGATCCCGGATCGCCGCCGCGATGGCGGTCAGCAACCCGACCTCGATCTCCGGATCGGGCACATTGGATCCGGTGTTCTCCGGACCGGCACTGACGGCGCCGCGCAGGGCGTCGACCTGGCGCCGGAGCCGGTGCGGCAGGATCGCCTGAAGCTTGGTGAGGGCGCGAGCGCTGGTCTCCTCGATGCCGGTGATCCCGGTCGCCGCGGCCAGGCCGACGGTGATGGCGACCGCTTCCTCATCGTCGAGCAGCAGCGGCGGCAGCTTGGCCCCGACGCCGAGCCGGTAGTGCCCATCCCGACCGCGTACGGCGTCCACGGGGTAGTCGAGCCGGCGCAGCCGGTCGATGTCGTTGCGTACGGTCCGGGCGCTCACGTCGAGCCGCGCGGCGAGCTCGCCGCCGGTCCAGACCGTGCGCGACTGAAGCAGGCCGAGCAGCGCCAGCAGTCGGGCTGAAGTTTCTCTCACCATTTCTCGATCATCCCGGATTAAGCGGAACGAAACGTGCCTATTTAGCTTCTAGCGTAGAGCCATGACCACCACCCAGATCGCCCCGTACACCATCCACATCGACCAGGCCGCGCTCGACGACCTGCAGCGTCGGCTGGCCTCGACCCGCTTCCCGGCGCCGGCACCCGAAGACAGCTGGGACTACGGCACCCCGGTCTCCTACCTGCAGCGCATGGTCGAGCGCCTGGCGGCAGTTCGACTGGCGGGCGCAGGAGGCCCGGATGAACGCCGTGCCGAACTTCGTCACCGAGATCGACGGCCAGACCGATCCACTTCGTCCACGTCCGCTCCGCCGAGCCTCAGGCGACGCCGCTGCTGCTCCTGCACACCTACCCCGGCTCGTTCGCCGAGTTCCTCGACGTGATCGGGCCGCTGACCGACCCGGTGGCCCACGGCGGCCGGGCCGAGGACGCGTTCCACGTCGTGGTCCCGTCGATGCCCGGCTTCGGGTTCAGCACGCCCCTGGTCGGGGCCGACTGGACGATGGCCCGGGTCGCGCGGACGTACGACACCCTGATGCGGGCGACTCGGCTACGAGTCCTACGGCACCCACGGCAGCGACGGCGGCGCGATGGTCTCCCGCGAGCTCGCCGTGCTCGACCCGCCCGGGTTCCTCGGGGCCCACGTGCTGCAGCTCTTCTCGTTCCCGTCGGGCGCCGAGGGCGAGTTCGACAGCTTCGGCCCGAAGGAGTACGCCGCGCTGGAGTTCCTCGGCTGGTTCCAGTCGGTCGGCGGCTACAACACGATGAACGGCACCCGGCCGCAGACCATCGCCGCCGCGCTGTCGGACTCGCCGGTCGGGCAACTGGCGTACAACGAGCTGTTCGAGAACTTCGGCAACGGCACCAGCCAGGTGTCCGTCGAGCAGGTGCTGACCCAGGTCTCGCTCTACTGGCTGACCAACACGTCGGCGACCGCGGTCCGCTACCACTACGCCGAGGGCCACGCCGCGACCGAGCCGGTGGTCAGCAAGGGCCGGATCGGGGTCGCGGTCTTCGCACACGACTTCCAGACCATCCGGCCGCTCGCTGAGCGAGACAACGCGCAGATCGTGCACTGGTCGGAATTCGACCGCGGCGGACACTACGCAGTACTCGAAGTCCCGGACCTGGTCGTCGCGGACCTGCGGACCTTCTTCGCCTAACCCGATGTCAGCCCGTGAGCAAGGGATCCCGCGCCTAGCTATTTCGACCTCAAGAAGCCTGGGAGTGTCAAACGGTCGTGACATGCTCTGACAAGGGAGAATGGTCCCAACCCCTTCGGCTAGAAGGGATTGCGACCATTCACGTTTCGTCCCGTAGGTGATCAGCCGACTTTGTGGGAAGCGATCCTGCCGGATGAGTTGCGGCGGCTTCCGGTCGAGCTGTCCCGGCGACTCCTGCTCCAGCGAGTCAAGTCCTGGTTGTTGCCGTCCCGCGCCCGGGTTGGGAGGGTTGTCGGGTGACCACTTACGGCGTCCTTGGTGTTGGCTCAATCGCGACGGCGATCGTCAACGGGCTTTGCGACGGGGTGGTTGAGCCGCCAAAAGTCGTGCTGTCCCCGAGGAACGCCGAACGGGCCGCCGAGCTCGTGGGCCGGTTGCCATCGGTGCGCCTGGCCACCGATAACCAGCAGGTCGTGGACGACAGCGACGTTGTGGTCGTCTGCCTGCAACCCGCCCACGCTGCAGAGGTGCTGGCTGGCCTGAGGTTCCGCGCTGACCACGCCGTGGTCAGTGCGGTAGCCGGCCTTTCTGTCGCACAGTTGGCCGCACTAGTCACGCCGGCGACCGACATCGCACGAAGCATCCCGCTCCCCGCCGTGGCGACCCGCGCAAGTGTGACACCGGTGTACCCGGCAACGCAGGCGGCAACAGGGCTGTATGGCCGGCTTGGCGGCAGCATGGAGATCGCCGACGAGCTCGCCTATGAATCGGTGGCCGCGGCATCCGCCACGGTCGCGGCGTACTTTCGTTACCTCGCGACGATCGCTGACTGGCTGTCCGGTCACGGCCTCCCGACAGCCGCAGCGCGTCGCTACGTCGCGGACACATTCGCTGCCCTGTCCAGCGAGCTGGAGTCTGCCGACGCGGACTTCGCTGCCCTCGCCCAGGCACACACAACGCCTGGAGGACTCAACGAGCAGTTCGCGGACGACCTTGGCGCTGCAGGAACGTACGCCGCTGTGCAAGCCGGCCTCGACGCAGTGCTGGCAAGGATCGCTCAGCAGTAAGCGATCCAACGGCGGCCCATAGACAACTGAGAGGGATCATTTTGCCGGCCACGAGGCCACCGCTGCGAACTCTGCTGCCGCTTTGCTGGCTTCGCACCGTGGATGGACGGCAACGGGGGAGATACTGCACCGTCAGTTGTTGCGGGTCCGGGCGAGGATCGCTCAGGACAGCGAGATCAGAGGAACTTGACGCCCTGGGCCAGGGGCAGTTGGCCGGAGTAGTTGATCGTGTTGGTGGCCTGGCGCATGTAGGCCTTCCACGAGTCCGC
Source organism: uncultured Actinomycetota bacterium (assembly GCA_963723815.1). Taxonomy (GTDB): domain Bacteria; phylum Actinomycetota; class Actinomycetes; order Propionibacteriales; family Propionibacteriaceae; genus Microlunatus. The sequence continues at coordinate 19,552 of CAVRSH010000001.1, forward strand.
GCCGGACTCGCGGCCGCCGCCGGTCTCCTTCTCGCCGCCGAAGGCCCCGCCGATCTCGGCGCCGGAGGTGCCGATGTTGACGTTGACGATCCCGCAGTCCGAACCGCTGGCCGAGGTGAACTTCTCCGCCTCGCGTTGATCGTCGGTGAAGATCGCTGACGACAGACCCTGGGGTACGCCGTTGTTGAGGGCGATGGCTTCCTCGAGCGTGTCGTAGGTCAGCACGTACACGATCGGTGCGAAGGTCTCCGCCTGCACGACCTCGGACTGGGCCGGCATCGACACCACGGCCGGCCGCACGTAGAACGCGTCCGGCTGCTCGTCGGCCAGCACCCGCTCCCCGCCGTACAGCACCTGACCACCTTGCTCGACCGCCGCGGCCAGCGCGGCCTGCTGAGCCTCGAAGCTGCGCCGATTGATCAGCGGACCGACCAGCGTTCCGTCGGCGGTCGGGGCGCCGATGCTGAGGGTCTTGTACGCGTCGATGATCCGCGGGACCAGCTGATCGACCACCGAGCTGTGCACGATCAGCCGACGCAGGGTCGTGCAGCGCTGACCGGCCGTGCCGGCGGCGGCGAAGACGATGCCGCGCAGGGCGAGGTCGAGGTCGGCCTTCGGCGTGACGACGCAGCCGTTGTTGCCGCCTAGTTCGAGCAGGGCGCGACCGAACCGGGCCGCGATCAGGGGGGCGATCTCCCGGCCCATCCGCACCGAGCCGGTCGCTGAGATCAGGGCCACCCGGGGGTTTTCGACGAGGGCCTGGCCGACCGCCCGGTCGCCCAGCAGCACGTGGTGCAGTCCGACCGGTGCTCCGACCTCTTGGACTGCACGGGCGAGCAACGCGTCGGTGGCCAGGGCGGTCAGCGGGGTCGCCTCGGCCGGCTTCCAGAGCACAGTGTCGCCGGCGATCAGCGCCAGCGCGGTGTTCCAGGCGTACACGGCGACCGGGAAGTTGAATGCGGAGATCACTCCGACCACGCCGAGCGGGTGCCAGGTCTCGGCCAACCGGTGGCCTGGTCGTTCGGAGGGCATGGTCTTGCCGAACAGCTGACGGGACTGGCCGACGGCGAGGTCGCAGATGTCGATCATCTCCTGCACCTCGCCCAACGCCTCGGAGGTGATCTTGCCGACCTCAGCGGTGATCAGCGCGGCCAGATCGGCCTTGTGCTCGGTCAGCAGTTCGCCCCAGCGCTTGACCAGCTGACCCCGGATCGGGGCCGGCACCTCCCGCCAGGTCAGGAACGCCTCCGCCGCCCGGCCCACTGCGGCGTCCACGTCGCCCGCCGTCTGGGTTCGTACCGAGAAGACGCCCTCGCCGGTGATGGGGGTCCGGACCTCGGTATCACCCCTGACCGCGTCGGCGTCGACGCCGGTGGCCTTCAACGCGCGCAGGACGTCGTCGGTGATCTGGGTGGTGGTGGGAAACGTGGTGCTCATGGTGATGTCCTTGCCTGATTCGGATCGTCCGGTGGATGGAACGGTAGTCGGGGTCAGTCGGTGGTGATGGTGCGAAGGCCGAGCGTCCGCGCGGCCGCGGCCAGCGAAGCCGCCTGCTGGGCCTCGTACAGCGTGGTCGGATCGGCGATCGGTCGCCCGATCACCGCCGACAGTGTGTCGATGTCGAAGAAGGTGCCGGCGAGTTCGTCGTCGCGGGTGCCCTCGTCAGTCAGGTTGGACTGGAAGATGCCGGCCGCCGAACGCGGCAGGAAGTCCTCGTAAACGATCGGCTCCGGCTCCAGGACGCCGGCCTCGACGAGTTCGCGGAGTGAAGCGGTCTCGCTCCCGGCCGCGACTCCGATCACCGGGTAGGTGAAGAACGCGAGACCCTGCAGGGCGAGTTCGCGTTCGGTGTGCGGAAGGTTCTCGGTCCAGACCTGGCGCGCGACCTCGACCCGGGTCGTGCTGCCCGGCTCGGCGGCGTTCAGCCGGATGTCGACCTCGGCCACCATCTGGTCGTACAGGTCGCGGCCGGCGACGGTCAGGGCGACGCCGCGCTGCTCGACCTCACCGAACCGGACCCGGAGCGACCCCGGGCGGACGGTGCCGTCGGCGTGCCGGAACTGGCGCTGCTCGGCCAGGGCTTTGAACGACGTCTGCCGTAGCAGCACGTCGGGGCCGTCCCAGTCCGGCGGGCCCTGGATCTCGTCGATCATGGCGATGCCGCGCGCCGCCATCCGCTGGTAGAGGTCGTCGATGTCCAGCACGCGTGGGGTCAGGTGGTTGATGTGGGTCGACGGGACTCCGCCGATGTCGGCGGCGACCGCGGAGATCTTCTCCAGGGTGAAGTACCAGTCGTGGTCGACCGGCTCGGTGAACAGCTCGAACGCCGCCGTCGCCAGGTCGAGGTAACGCTGCGCGTCCTCGGCAGCCAGACCGCCGTGCGCGGCCGATCGGTCGGCCAGCTCGAGCAACTCCGGTCCGAACAGCGTGCGCTCAGCGATGAACCGCTCCAACCGCTGTTGGGTCGGCTCGTCGAAGAAGCGACGGTCGCTGGTGACCAGCATCGAGGTGAAGACCCGGAACGGGTTCTGGGCCAGTTCGTCGGCGTCGACCGGGCGGAACGCGGTCGAGACGACGGGCACCGAGCTCTTCGACGCGTCACGCAGATCGTAGAAGCCGACCGGATGCATGCCGAAGCCGGCGAACACCCGGGCCGCCTGGGCCAGCTCGAGCGGTGAGCCGACCCGGATCGCGCCGTGTCGTTCGGCGGTGACCCGGTCGATGCTGCCGAGCCGCTCGGCGTCGGAGCCGACGGCGGCGACGACGTCCTCGTTCACCTCGCGGGAGACGTCGACGAGGGTGTTGTACGCGGGCACCTCGGTGCCGTACAGCGTCGCCAGCCGCAGTGCGAACTGGGCCCGGAGCTCGGCTGACGAGACGGTATCGGCGAGCAGAGCGGGTGTCTGCTCGGTGGTGCTGGTCATGGGTGGCGCCTTTCGTGACAGATGAGTGCAGGCAATTCAGATGATGTGAACTTCGCGCAGCAGCCGGTCGGCGGCGAAGCGGTCGGCGCTGAACGGCGCCGGGTCCATGAATGGTTCGCGGTCCAGGTAGAGGTCGCGGACGATCTCCCCGACCGCCGGACCTTGCAGGAAGCCGTGACCGGAGAACCCCGTCGCGTAGAAGACGCCAGGGACGTCGGCCTTGCCGATCATCGCGTTGTGGTCGGGGGTGTTCTCGTACAGGCCGGCCCAACCGCCGACCAGGGGCTGGCCGGCCAGCGTCGGGGCGACGATCTCGGCGGCCTCGTCGAAGGCCCGGGTCCAGCCGTAGCTGAACTCCCGGCACAGCCCCGGATCCTCGTCCCGGTTGGAGATGCCGAGCAGCAGGCCGTTGCGGTAGTTGTGGAAGTAGAGCGTGGTGGACAGGTCGAGGGTGAACGGCACCGTGGGATGCGGTTTGTCCAGTTGCGGCGTGAAACCGATCTGCCGGCGTACGGCCTCGATCGGCAGGTGAACCCCGACTCCGGCCCCGAGCGGGGTCGACCAGACCCCGGCGGTGATCACCACCGTGTTGGCCCGCACCGATCCGCGCTGGGTCGTCACCCGGTGCACACCGTCGGCGTCGGTGGTGAGGTCGAAGACCTCGGTGTGTTCGGCGATTCTCGCCCCCCGTCGCAGCGCCGCCGCCGCGTACCCGGCGACCACCAGGGCGGGTTCGGCGTAGCCGTCGCGCGGGGAGAACGAGGCACCGAGCAGACAGCCCGGATCAAGGAACGGATTGAGCTCGTACGCCTCGGCCGCGGTGATCATCCGGCTGTCGCAGCCGAGCGCGTTCTGCAGCCGCACGCTGGCTTCGACGGCGGCCAGCTCAGCCTCGGTCCGGCAGAGGAACAGGTAGCCCACTTGGTGCAGTCCGATGTCGTTGCCGATCTCGATGCCGAAGCGCTCGAAGGCCCGCAGGCTGCGCAGTCCGAGCTGGACGTTGCCGGCGTCGGAGAAGGTCGCGCGAACCCCACCGAGTGGCTTGGCCGACGAGCCTGATCCGAGGCCGTTGCGTTCGATCAACAACACGTCGCGTACGCCGGCCTCGGCCAGGTGATAGGCGATGCTCGCCCCCATGATGCCGCCCCCGATGATCGCCACCTCCGCGGTCGGCGGGAGCGGCTCGGTCGGGGTGACCAGCGGGACGACGTGGTCGAGTTCATACGCCGCATCGGCGGTCTGTCCGTGTCGTCTCATGGTGTGCTCCTCTGAATCCGTCGATCAGGCCGCGGCCATGGCGGGTGCCGCCGCCGGCCGGGTGGGCCGGTAGCCGCGCGCGGTCATCGCGGCGAGCACCCGCGACTGGGCCAGCGCCACGGCCGCCTGCCGTGGGGTGGTCCCGCTGCGCTGACTGTCACCGAGCACCCGCTCGGTGTTACTCCGCAGCTTGTGGGAGATCATCACGAACACGGCCGCCGGGTCGACCACGAAGGGTGAGTACCGAGCGTCGGTGGAGTGGGCAGCGGCGACGATCCCGCCGGCGTTGGCGATGAAGTCGGGTAGCACGACGACACCCCGCGGTCGTGCAATTCGTCGACGAAGATCGCGGCGTCCTCCTCGGCCAGCCCCATGTCGAGGCCGAACACGTACTCGCTCGGCACCTCCTTGGCCAGGGCCCGGGCGAATGCCCGCAGGACGTGCTCCTTGTTGCCGGCCCGCGGATCGCTCAGGATGCCGGCCTTGGCGCCGCCGTGGAACAGGTCCACCGCAGCCCACTTCCAGGTCATCGTCCGGGCCAGCCGAGCGACCTCGGCGGTGGTCAGCGTCGGACTCATCCGGGTCCCACCCTTGCCCGCGCCCCGGGCGGTGTTGTCGATGACCAGAACGCCGCGCATCCCGGACTTGTGGTCAGAGACCAGCACGACCTTCTCTGGTCCCCACTCGTCGATCAGGTCGAGTGGATCTCTAAGCACGGTTTCTCCATATTCTCTGGGTTGTTGCTCCAGCCTCGCACGCGCATGTGGGTCCGACCAGCCACTGAACCGGATGGTTCCTTACGCCAGCCCAAGCTTTGCTTGATCTCGACCGGAACTGCGAGGTAGCGCCTGGGCAGCGGTAGCGTGATGTCATGATCAACCCGCTGCACCTGCGGACGTTGTCTGTGGTGCTGCGGACCGGCTCGTTCGCCGCCGCCGGTAGGCGACTCGGATACACCGGGTCAGCCGTCTCCCAGCAGATGAGCGCTCTCGAGACCGACACCGGCCTCGAACTGTTCGAACGCCGCGCCCACGGCATCCGGGCGACCGTCTCTGCCCGCCTGCTGTCGGAGACGGCCGGAAACGCCCTAGGTGCGCTGGCCAGCCTGGAGGACACAGTCCGCGAGATTGCGACCGGCACCCGCGGCCGGTTCGGATTCGGCTGCTTCCCGACCGCGAGCGAGGTGCTGGTCCCGCCCACGCTAGCGCGGTTCGCCCGGACCTTCGGCGATGTCGACGTCCGATTCGACGACGGCGAACCGGATCATCTGCTGCCGAGGCTGATCGAGGGCGACCTTGATCTCGTGGTGGTCTTCCGCTATGACCTCGTCCCGCAGCTCTGGCCGCCGGGGCTGCGGCGTACGCCGCTGCTCGCTGAACCGGTAAAGCTGCTGGTGCCTGCCAGCTACCCGATTCCTGAGCAGCCACTCACTCTTGCCCAGTTCGCCGAATCGTCCTGGATCAGCACGCGTGAGGGCAGCGCCGGGACGCTCGCACTCGAACGGCTCTGCGCGGCGGCTGGATTCGCTCCCCGAATCCGCTTTCGCTCCAATGACTACGACGTCGTCCGGAGCTTCGTCCGAGCCGGCTTCGGCGTCGCTGCAGTCCCCCGGCTTGGCTTCGTCGGCCGGATAGGGCTCAAGGCTCTCGATGTCACCGATTTGCCACTGCGCCGCCACGTCGAGATCCTGACCGCCGCGGACCGGCACGGTCCAGCCGTCGACGGCATGATCGCCGCCCTGAGAGCCGCCGCGGCCGCCCTTCCGGCCACCGACTGACCTCGCCGTTGGAGTTCGGCCCCATCGTCGTGAGTCCCGTGCCCCCGGAAGTTGATCATCGCTCACTTCAACGGCCGGCAGCGGTGAGGGCACGCGGAGCGGCGGATTTGCTGAGCGCCCGCGTTGATCAAACACGAGAGCCGTGTCGCAGTTCGCGGTCCGGTCAGCCGCGTCCGAGCGCGACCACGGCTGGTCCGCCGCCCTGATGGATGAGCACTATGCCGGCGACGTTCTCTGGAGCGGGCGTGCCGAAGGTCTTGTCGTAGCCACCCAACGGGGTCTCAGCGCGGGTGGAAGAAGCTGGCCGCGAACAGGACGTACGGGCCGGTGTTGATGATCACCAACGGCCATCATCCATTGGCAGCGCTAGGTTCATGTCGCGCTACCTGAGTGGAGGTCGCGCGGTGTCAGAGAGGACGCGCAGTGCGTGACGGTAATCGTCCTCTGTGATCTCACCCCGAGCGAAACGCTCCGCGAGTAGCTGCTGCGCCGCCGCCTCGGCAGAACCAGAGTGGCCCGGGGAGTCCCTTCGGAGAAGGCGGGTGACCATGACAACGCCGAGGATCAGCACGGTCCAGAAGAGCACGTTCCCGAAGATCATCAAAGCCATCATCCAACCGCCCATGCCCGGGCCGTAGTACATCATCGAAGTCTCCTGACGATGCTGTCCTCCGAGCCCAAGGTCGGCTCATGATTTGGCTCCTCCACCTCGAGCCGACGGCTGTGCTGATCTCTACCGTCGCGGCCCCCGTGCATGAACAGCATCATCAGCGGGCAGGCCAAGACAACCGCTCCAAACAGCAGGGTCGACGGCCGGACGCCCATGATCACGAGCCCGACGGCGACGACCGCCAGTCCGGCTGCGCACCACCACCGCCGTGCACCCTTCATGTCGATTCCTTCCGCGTCATCGTCGGCGACACCCACGCCTCCTGACTTCACTGTCCGCCGACCCGATCTGAGGGGGTAGGGCCCTTGGGCCTGACGCCTGAGGGACCAACGGCGGCTGCCGACAAGGCACCGAAGCGAGACGATGAAGGTGGCACAGGTGGAACTGGCCGGCGACGGACGTGACTGGCTCAACTGGACTGCAGATCCTCATAGCCTCCCCTGGTCCCGGCTTCGACCAGACGGCCACCGAAACAGCTGTCCAGGCAGCCCTGGACGACGCCGGCGCCGCCGCGACACACCCGACCGTGACGGTCGTGGACAGCATCCCGGTCGGCGCCGCCGGCAAACGCCCCCTGGTCATAGCACTCCGCCCCACTCAGCCACCAGAAGCCGGATGAGCCGCCGGCGATGACGGTCCGCCCCCCGGCTGGAGGTCGGAGGACCGCTCTGATCATTGGCGCCTCCAGCGGCACCGACGCCGCCTATCCACGCCGGCTAGCTGCCGAGGCTGCGATGTCACGCACCCCCGATCACGGTCGGTCTGCGGTTGCCGGCTCCGGCGATGATGTGGTCGGCCACCCGCCAAGCGTTGGCCATCATGGTCAGGGTCGGGTTGGCCCCGGTGGCGGTCGGCAACGGCCCCCCGTCGACCACAAACAGGTTCTCGACCTCGTGCGATCGGCAGTTCGCGTTCAACACTGAGGAGTCAGGATCGCTGCCCATCCGGGTGGTGCCGTGCTGGTGGGAGCAGTTGCCGGTCACTCGGGTCGGATACACCTTGTCCACCGTCGCCGCACCGGCCGCCTCGAGGATCTCGCCGCAACGGTCCACCAGGAACCGGCCCTGGGTCAGATCGTTCTCGTGCGTCTTCAGCGTTATCCGAGCGACCGGGAACCCCCAGGCGTCGGTGACGTCGGGGTCGAGGTCGACCCGGTTGTCGTGCTGCGGCATGTCGTGCAGCACCATGGCGACCGCCATGCTGTGGTTGAACAACTCACGGTCGATCTTCTTCGCCTCAGCTCCCCAGGTCGGACGACCAGGCAGGTGCCAGTTGATCGGCAGCGGGATGCCGACTCCGGCCGCCGCGATGTGGCCGCCGCTGACGAAGTCTCGCGACGCGTCGTGGTTGTAGAACTGGAACGAACTCGCACTCACGTAACCGCCACCGGCCCAGGCGTTGATCGGGTCGGCAAACGTTCCGACCGACGCCGAATACTCGTGGAAGGTGACGTTGCGGCCGACCAGGTCGCTGCCGTTGGCGAGGCCGTTGGGGAAGCGGGAGGACTGAGACATAAGCAGCAGCCGGGCCGACTCGATCGCGCCGCCGGCCAGGATGAAGACGTCGGCCTCCTGCTCGACGGTGTTGCCGTCGGCGTCGACGTAGATCGCGGCCCGCACCGCGCCCCGACTGTTCAGCACGAGTTCCCGGACGTACGATTCCGGCCGCAGATCGTAGCGGCCGGTGGCCACCGCGTCCGGGATGAACACGTTCAGTGCGCTGGACCGGGTGCCGCTGGGGTCGCCGTGTTGCTGGGCGAAGGCGCTGACCACGGTGGCCGGGCGGCCGTTGAACGGCCGCGACAGCGCAGCCTGCGGGGTCGGGAAGGAGTTCCAGCCCAGATTCGCGCAGCCCTTGTGGAACTTCTCGGCGTACCGGGACTGCGGCATCGGCGGGCACGGGTAGCCCTGACTCCGCGGCCCCTCGTACGCGTTCGCCCCGGCCTGGCCGGAGACGCCGAACGCCCACTCCACCTTCGTGTAGTACGGCTCGAGGTCGTCGTAGCTGATCGGCCAGTCCACCAGCGTGGTGCCGGGCAACTCACCGGCGATGCTGCGCAGCCGAAAGTCCTCGGGCGTGAAACGAGGCAGCCAGCCCTGCCAGTGCACGGTTCCGCCACCGACCATCTGCGGCACCGGGCAGAACAGTTCCTCGCGGGCCTGCTCGTCGGGCGTGGTCCGGACCGTTCGCGGGTTCTGGGCCGGGTCGGGCCACAGGTTGTAGCGGTTGACGTTGGCCAGTTCGTCGCCGCCGAACGTCTCCTTGGTCCGCCAGGGCCCCTTCTCCAGGGCGACCACGCGGCGGCCGGCCTCGGTCAGTACCTTCGCGGCCGTTGCGCCGGTGGCGCCGGCGCCGATGATGCAGACGTCGACCCGCTCGGGTTTGCGCACGGGCGTATTCATGATCAGTCCTCCTGGCCGTGCTGGCCGTATTGGTGGGGGTGGCGGCGGTCGTCGGCGAAATAGTCCACGGTGGTGTAGCGACCGGAATGAACATCGGCCAGCGAAGCCGGGCCCGGGAATCCGATCACCTGCCAGCCGATCCGATCCCGGTTGCCGCCGTAGATCGGATCGGACAGGAATCCCTGTCGCGTGTGGGTGACCAGCAGCGGAAAGAAGTCCAGCTCGGACTCCGCGTTGGTCTGTTGCAGGGCCGGCTCGATGCCGTAGGGCACCTCGGGCTTGGCCAGTTCGGGGCCGGTCTCGACGCCCTGCTCGAGTTCACTCAGGATCTGGTCTTGTTGGGTCTCGGTCAACCCGAGGAAGTCCTCGCCGGCCAGCGCCTGGGCCCGACGGTCCAGTTCGCGTACGCCGTCGACGTACTTCGCCGGGCCAGTTCGACTCTCCGTTGCCAGGCGGCGGCACTGCGCCCCGAGAGCGATTCGAAACCGCTGCCGTCCGGCTTGGCGTAGATGTAGTCGATCCCGGACAGGTATCGATCCACGAAGTCCACCGTCCCCGCCTCCCGAGCCCCTGGAAGATCATCGGTGGGGATGACGCGCGCCATCGCCGCCTCGACGGTGGCCCGCTGGTGTTGATCGAAGAAGTTGGTGGCTCGGGTCGCCTCGGTCATGATCATTTCTGTCGCCGGTCATGATCATTTCTGTCGTCTCGCTCATGATCACTTCTTCCGGGCCAGTGCGACGGCCAGGATGATGATCACTCCGCGGACGACCTGTTGCTGGCTGGAATCCAGTCCGGCGAGGATCAGGCCGTTGTTGATCAAGCCGATCAGCAACGCACCGAACAGGGTGCCGACCACCGATCCGGCGCCGCCGAACAGGCTGGTGCCGCCCAGGATCACCGCCGCGATGGCGGACAGTTCGTCACCGGCGCCCCACTGGAATCGCCCGGACTCCAGCCGGCCGGCGTACAGCATGCCGGCGATGGAGGCGACGACGCCGGAGAGGAGCATCACCTGGAACTTGATCCGCTTGGTGTTCACGCCGGTGAACTGGGCCGCCGTCCGGTTGCCACCGGTGGCCAGCACCTGCCGGCCGAAGCGGGTCTTGTTCATGGCCACCGCGCCGAGGATCACGAAGATCGCGCTCCAGACCAGCAGGCCGGGAATGGGGCCGAAGTTGCCGCCGCCGAAGATCAGGATGAACGCGTCGTTCAGGATGGGCTGGGGCGCGGACTGGGTGATCCACTGCGCCAGGCCGGCGGCCACGCCCAGCATGCCGAGGGTGACCAGGAAGGACGGGATGCCCAGCAGGCTGACCAGTCCGCCATTGATCGCGCCGATGACCACACCGACGAGCAAGGCCGGCGATGATGCCCGGGATCAACCCGAAGGCGGAGATCGCCATGGCGGCACAGACCGACGAGAGTCCCGCCACCGAGCCGACGCTGAGGTCGATCTCGGCGCAGGCGATGACGTAGGTCATGCCCACGGCGATCACGGTGATCGTCGCGGTCTGGCGGAAGATGTTCAGAAGGTTGTTCGCCGACAGGAAACCCTCGTCTCCGAGGAGGACGGCGAAGAAGGCGAAGATCACGACGAATCCGATGTAGATCACGTATCGGCGCCAGTCGAGTGTCTTGAGGCGGGCGGTGAAGCTGTCCCGACGTCTCAGTCGGGGTGGGGGCGGTGGCGGTGGTGGTCATGCTGAAACTCCTTGTACGGCTAGTTGGAGGGCTTCCTCGTCGGCGATGTCGCTGCGCGGGACCTCCGCGGCCACAGCCCCGTCACGCAGGATGATGATGCGGTCGCTGACCGCGAGCAGTTCGGGATACTCCGACGAGATGACGATGACGCCCTTGCCGGCGTCGGCCAGGTCGCGGATCATCTCGAGGATCTCGCTCTTGGTGCCGATGTCGACACCGGCGGTGGGTTCGTCCAAGATCAACACGTCCGGGTCGGTGCCCAGCCATTTGGCCAGCACCACCTTCTGCTGGTTGCCGCCCGAGAGCAGCCGGACCGGCCGGTTGGGGTGCGCGACCTTGACCGTGAACCGCTTGATCAGGTCGTCGGAGAGCGATCGGCCCTTGGCCTTGCTCAACAGGACGCCGTTCTGCACCTTCTCGAGCAGCGGCAGCAGCAGGTTCTCCCGCACCGAGTGGTCGAGCACCAGCCCCTGCTCGCGGCGGTCCTCGGGGATCAGCGCGAGACCGGAGGAGATGGCCGCGTTGCGGTGAGGACAGGTTGACCCGACGACCGCGGATGGTGATCTCGCCGGAGCGGGGGGCGTCGATACCGAACAGCACCCGGGCCAGCTCGGTCCGGCCGCTGCCCATCAGCCCGGCCAGACCGAGGATCTCGCCCGCCTTGAGTGTGAAGGAGACATCGTTCACGCGCGGTGGGGCGTTGAGGTCCTTGGCTTCGAGCAGAGTCTCCCCGAACGCCTCGTGGCCGCGTTCGCGGTAGGCCATCTCCTCGCCGAGCTCCTTGCCGACGATGCCCTCGACGATCTGTGCCGGGCGTGATGTCGGCGAGCCGTTCGGTGAGCAGTCGGCTTCCGTCACGCAGGATGGTGATTCGATCCGCGATCCGGTACACCTCGTCCATCCGGTGCGAGATGTAGACGATCGAGATGCCCCGAGCCTTCAGCCGGTCGATCAACTCGAACAGCGCCTCGGTCTCGTGCCGGGCGAGACTGGCGGTCGGCTCGTCCATGATCAACACCTGGGCGTCCTGGGCCAGCGCCTTGGCGATCTCGGTGAGCTGCCAGTACGCGGTGCTCAGCTCGCTGACCCGGGCCCGCGGGTCGACCTCGACGTCCATGTCGGTGAACACCTGCCGCGCCCGACGGACCGCCTCCCGGTCGTCGATCAGACCGCCGCGACATGGGTTCGGCGGCCAGATAGATGTTCTGCGCGACGGTCAGGCTGGGCACCAGGCTGAACTCCTGGAAGACCATGCCGATGCCTGCCGCCTTGGCCGCGTGGATCGAGGTCAGATCGACCTCCCGGCCATTGATCACGATCTGCCCGGCGTCCTTGGTGTAGACACCCTGCAAGATCTTCATCAGGGTCGACTTGCCGGCGCCGTTGCCGCCGGCGAGGGCGTGGACCTCCCCGCGGGCGACCTCGAAGTCGACGCCCTTCAGCACGACGACGCCGTCGAAGCTCTTCTTGATGCCGCGCATCTTGATCGCCAGTTCGGGCGCTGACTGGTCCGTCTCATCTGGTCCGTCATCGCTGACCTGCCGTCTCGTGCGTCGAATGCCCGGTCACTGCTTGAAGGAGGCCTGCAGGTCGGCCGGCGGGTCTTCGTGGTAGACCTGCTTCCACGCTTCGAGCACGTTGTCGTGGGTGACGGGCAAGGCGCTCAGCGCGACGTACGGCGGCAGCCTTCTTGCCGATCTCGGCGCCGGCAGCCAGGTTGGCCTCGGTCACTCCCTGGTCGAACGGCACCTGAGCACCGAGGCCGACGACGAGTTCGTTCTTCCCCATCGCGATCGCGACGTTCTTGCCCAGGTCCTCGGTGGCGATCTTCAAGTCGCCGCGGCCGGAGGCCCGCGCTGCCGCCATCACGCCTTCGGCCGGCACGTCCCAGACGGCCCAGATACCGGTCAGGTTCGGATGCTTGGCGAGCATCGCGTTCGCGGCGCTCTGCGCGTCACCGGCGAAGTCCGGGCCGGCGATGCCCTTCTCCTCGACGATCTTCAGGTCGGGGTAGTCGGAGGTGATGGTGTCCTTGAAGCCCTGGTAGCGCTGCTTGGTGACGAAGAAGTCGGCTTCGTGGTAGATCAGGCCGATCTCGCCCTTGCCGCCGATGGCCTTGGCCATCAGATGGGCGGAGACCACACCGTTGCCCAGGTTGTCGGCGGAGACCACGGACACGTAGTCCTTGCCGGCGGTCATGCCCTGAGGGACGTTGTCCATGAAGACGAGCTTCACGCCCGCCGCGGCGACCTTCTTGTACGCCGACGCCGTGGCGACCGGGTCGGTCGGGATGGACACGATGATGTCGGGGTTCTTACTCATCACCGTCTCCAGGTCGGAGACCTGCTTGTCCGGCTTGAAGTTGGCGTCGGTGGCGGCGACGACCTCGATGCCGAGCTTGCCGAACTCGGTCCTTCAGGCCGGCGATCTGGGCGTTCGCCCAGTCGTTGCCGCCGTAGTGCATGACGATGGCGGCCTTCAGGTTCTTGGCCTTGACCTGGTTGATCTCGTCGGCGGTCAGGTCGGCCGAGGAGGCGGGCGACGGGTCCTCGCCGTTCGGGCCCTTGCAGAGCACCTTGCCGGTGACTTCCTGCGAGCGCCTTGTCGGCCTGCTCGGAGACCCCCGGATCGGACGTGGTGGTAGTCGTGGATGCCTTGGTGCAACCGCTGAAAGCGAGCAAAGTCGAGACGGCCAGTGCGGCCACCGCGGTCAGCTTGGTCTTGTTCATGATCTCCTCCGTCTGGATCGGTGGGTGGGTGCGGGCGTGCGGGTGTGCGTCGGGTGGAACGGGTGGAACGGGTCTTACGGGCATGGCGGAGTACTGCTGCGGACCGGGGTCCGGGTCAGCGCCGACTCAGCGAGAGCAATGCTCGAGGTAGGTCTTGCTGTCGGCGGCGGCCTCGCGCGGGTCGCCGTCGTAGGAGTCGAGTTCGACGAGCAGCCAGCCGTCGTAGCCGACCTCGTGAGCGGCCGAGCGGACGTCGGCGAAGTCGATGACGCCCTGGCCGAGCGGCAGGAACGCGAACGGTCGAGTGCGGACGTCCTTGAGGTGGACGTGACGCACCCGGTCGGCGTAGCGGCGGATGAGGTCGGCGGGGTCGCCACCGCCGGCCGCGAGGTGGGCCGTGTCGGGGCAGAAGCCGATCCGGGTCCGCGGCATCAGCCGGTCGAGCTCGTCCGGGCTCTCGACGATCGTCGTCAGGTGCGGGTGGTAGCAGGCGGCCAGGCCGTGCTCGTCGGCGATGTCGGTGACCTGGTCCAGTGCGGCGCGCGAGGGCGGTCGTAGTCGGCATCCGTGGTGCCGGCCGCCCGCCGGGCCCCTCCGCCGACCACCAGGTTGCCGGCGCCGAACTGGCGGGCCAGATCGGCGGCGTGGGAGACGCGGTGGAGTTCGTCGTCGAGGAGGTCGGCGTAGATGAAGTTGCCGCCGGTGTAGACAGCAGACCAGTTCGAGGCCGGCGTCGGCCAGCAGTCCCTGCAGCTCAGCGGGCTGATCGGCATAGTCCGCGACGTTGCCGTCGAACATCTCGACCCGGTCGTAGCCCGCGGCCGCGATGTCGGAGATCGCCGTCTGCATCGATCCGGGCGTCCGGTAGTAGAGGTCCTTCACACTGGTGACGCCGGTCGCGTCTCCGACGACTCCGCCCCAGCAGATGGTGTGGTAACCGAGCTGCATGCTTTCTCCTTCGACAACTCTGTCGCGGTGTGAACGTTCACCGTTGTGAACGTTCGCCAATTGTGAACGTTCGCATCGTTGCTTGTCAAGCCCACACGCAGGTCCATTCGTGGTCTCCGAGCAAGAACTCCGACGTTGCCGGACCCATGGGGTATCGGGCTCCGGAGCTAGCCGCGGTGCCGTTCGGCCGTGCTGTTGCGGACGACCAGGGTCGGCGGGATGGGCGTCCGGTCCACCTCTACGCCCTCGATCGAGCCGATCAGGACCGAGATGCTGGCGTGCGCGAGCGCCGGAAAGTCCTGCCGCACGGTGGTGAGCGGAGGCAGGAAGACGTCGCAGCCCTCGATGTCATCGAAGCCCACGATACTCACGTCCTGCGGCACCCGGATCCCGTTCTCGGCGAACGCCCGGATCAACCCGAGTGCGGTGTGGTCGCTGGCCGCGAAGATCGCCTCCGGCACTCCCTCGCGCACCAGGCGCAGACCGGTCCGGTACGCCCACATCGGGCTCCAGTCCCCTTCGGCGTAGAACCCCGGCGTCAAGTCCGCTTCCCGCAACGCCGATTCCCAGCCCCGCTTGCGGACCCGGCCGTCGAACCAGGCCATCGAGCCGCCGACATGCGCGATGTCTCGGTGGCCCAGGTCGATCAGGTGCTGGGTCGCCATCCGCGCCCCGAGCTCCTGGTTCTCGGAGAAGGTGAAAAGGCGCCCGCGGGCTGACGACGACACTCCCGCGGCGATCATCTCCACCGGGACATCCGCGTGCACCTTGCGCACCGCGGTGGCCATCGTCCGCAACGGAGCGATCACGATGATGCCGTCCACCCCGGCGTCCCCCAGCGAACCCATCGCCTCGGGCACGGTCTGGTCGTACGGCTCCTTCACGCCCACTACTGCGCAGCCGTAGCCGGCCTCGCGCGCCGCGCTCTCCAGCGCGAGCAGCGTCGCCACCGGACCGTAGCGGGGCGAGTCGTCGGTCACGATCCCGATCGTGGTCGAACGGTTGGTCACCAGCGCGGTCGCCGCCTTGTTGCGGCGATACCCGACTTCGGCGATTGCCTCGAGCACTCGCGCGCGCGTCGCCGAACTCACCGAGGGCGACCCCGTGATGACACGAGAAACGGTCTGATACGACACTCCGGCGATCCGGGCCACGTCCGTGATGCTCGGCTTCCGCCGGGCGGCCGAGCCGCGCGCGGGGCGCTGACCACCACGGGACACACTCCCGGCACCCTCGCCTCTGCCATCGTCACCCCGCCTCCGATCCTCAGCCCGCTCGAGACATCCTGACTCGATTCCGAGTATGACCTGCGCCACCCCCAATCCGAGCAGTCGGCGTGACCCTCCGCAACCAGTGTGGACGGACTTGCCGACCCGACGCAACCACACCGGCGGTGAGCGGTTGCGACGACGCCAATCAATCGAGCTCCCTACATCCGGACGAGTTCTTCCCGACGGTCTCACCACGAACAGTGGTTAACATCTCGCTCGGCGTCGTCGCCGCCGGGATCGTGGCTGTTCTCCGCGATCGACGTGGAGGCCACCGCCGAGATCGTCACCGGACCGCTGCTGCTGATCGGCCTCGGGCTCGGAGGGCTGGCGTCACAGCTCGGGAGCGTCACCGTTTCCGCCGTGCCCACAGCCAGAGCCCCGAAGTCGGCGGGCTGCAGAACACGGCGAGTCAGCAGGCCGAGGTCGACGAACAGATCACCCAGGCAATCGTCGACGCAAACGAGCAGGCGCGGGTGGACGGTCTCCGCGCCACGCTCGCGCTGCTCGCGCTGTTCGCGCTGTTCGCATCGTCCTTCACGAGTCGGATCCCTACCGAGCAGCCCGCGGGACCGCCATCGGACTCCGGTCGACCGGCGGCCAGTCCAGGCCAACCACAAGACGGTTCATATGCCCAGCCGGACGCGTCCCCCGTCAGTTTGCCCGCCCAGCCTGCTGTCAACGCGACCCCTTCTGACCGCTGACTTATCAGGGCGTTCCGGCGGGTTGAGCTCGAGCGTGTGAGCGCAGGATCGCCGCTCATGAGCGACAGAAAGCCTTGCGTGGTCTTTCACCCCTTCACACTGTTTCTGGGTTTGTGAGTCCCGCTCGCCCCC
>CAVRSH010000002.1:0-80531 GCA_963723815.1 uncultured Actinomycetota bacterium
TCAGTTGGTCTGGTGCAGGGGGCACTTTCATGGACGGCTGGGAACGACGACTCACGCTCACGCATCCTTTCGACCGGATCAAGCCGGATCTGCTCGACGAAACCTGATCAAACGGCTCATCGATCGGCTCAAGCTCGACCCCGACGCCTTGGCGGTCGCCGACGCCGAACCGGCTGAGGCGTACCCGGGCACGGCCATGATCATCACCGGGAAGAACTTCTCGGCGGCCCGCTTCGACAACATCGTCGAGGTCGGCGGGAAACCGGCCTTCGTCGTCGAGGCCTCGGTCAACCGGCTGTTCGTGATCACCGACGTCACCTGCACCTCCGGCCCGATCAAGGTCACCGTCGGTGCCGACACGGTCTCGGCACCGCACGACTTCCTGGCCAAGCCGTGGCCCGGGCCGGGCAGCGTCGACCCGGCCCCGCCGTACTCCTTCTTCGGCCGCGGACTTCCGGGCTCCGGTCCGGGGGGCAACCCGCTGCCCGGCGGGTCCGCACCGGGATCCATCCCGCCGACCGGCACCGCGCGAGTGCTCGTCATCCTGGTCAATCCGACGGACTCGGTGCCGACGGATCCGGCCGCGGAACGCACGACCGTGGTCAACACCTTCACCAACGTGCACACGTTCTACGACCAGGTCAGCTACGGCACGCTCGACGTGCAGATCGACGTCACCGACTTCATCGCCCTGGTCGACAACGCCGATCACTACCACCGCCCCAACGGCGCGCCGGGCTATCCGAACATCGACGAGGCCGTCTTCGACCAGTTCACGGCCGAGGCGGCCAAGGGTGCGGTCGATCAGGGCTTCGACCTGGACGACTACAGCGTGATGGCCGTGCTCGCGTACCTGCCCGGTCTTGCGGTACGCGCCTGGGGCGGCTGGGCGCAGCAGAACTTCGCCTTCAACGGCTCCGGGCTGGCGATCAACCTCGTCGCGGCCAACCCGCTCAGCATGATCCTGGCCCGGCACGACGCCGACTGGGGCCGGGCGGCGCACGAGTTCGGCCACAATCTCGTCGACGGCGGGCTGGTCCTGGGCGAGGACGTCTACTCCTCCGATCTGGTCGACGGCACCCAGGCGACGGCGGAGCAGTTCGAACTGATGGGCTCCCACGACAGCCACCCGATGTTCAGTGGGCTGTTCATGCAGCAGTTGCACTACTACAGCGCGGCCAACATCCACGAGGTGCAGTGGGATCGCAACCCGTTCTCCCAGGACTTCGACGTGGTCGCCCACGGCGCGTCGGTCGACGGCGCGGCGAGCCGCTACAACCTGGTGCGGATCAAGGTCTCGCCCGGCCTCGACTACTACGTCGAGGTCCGGCAGCGGCCGCCGGGCGGCTCGTCCCAGGTCTACGACACCAACATCCCCATCCCGTCCGGGTCGGGCCGCAACGGCGGCGTCATCGTCACCAAGGCGATCACCGACGAACTCGACAACAACCAGCAGACCCGGCTGGTGACCCTGCTGCACGACCCGACCGTGCTGCTGACCGGCGACGTGGCCACCGATCCGCTGCGCACCCTCAAGGTCACCGTGCTCGACGACCAGGTGTCCACCAACCCGCTGGTCTGCCGGGTGCGGGTCGAGTGGGCCCAGGCGATCGGCGACACACCGGGCGGCGACTTCGACCTGTCGATCACCCCGTGGGGGCCGGGGTACGAGACGGTCGACGTGTGGATCGACCGGAACCCGTTCGGCTCGTACGACTTCACCGACCCGTCCGGCAATCCGACCGGCAACGGCGACGAGCCACGGCCGCTGGAGATCAACCGGTTCTGGGCGCGGGTGCACAACTCGGGCCTGGCGGCGACCAGCGTGCGGCTGACCTACTACTCGGTCACTCCCCCGGGCGTCGGCGACAACGGAACCTGGACACCACTGCAGACCAAGGTGCTGCCGAACGTTCCGGCCAACGGCAGCACGGACGAGTTCGTCAACTGGGTGCCGATCGTCGGCGAGCACACCTGCCTCAAGATCATCGCCGAGCCGCAACTGGGTGAGGTCTCGGTCGGCAACAACTCGGCGCAGGAGAACGTCTTCAACTTCCAGCCGGCCGCCGCCTCGGTGCCGGAGCCGATCGTGATGCCGGTCGCGGTCCGCAATCCGCGCGACACCGACGCCCGGGTCGAGCTTCGGGTCTGGGGTGTGCCGGAGGGCTATCTGGTGTACCTGCCGTACCGGTGGGTCCTGCTCGGTCCGCGCAGCGAGCAGCGGATGGATCTGCTGATCGTGCCGACCGCCGAGCTGAAGCAGTTGCGGGCGATCATGGAACGCGTCCGCAAGCAGGGCGAGGGCCGGATCGATCCGGCCCCTCGGATCCGCATCCGCGGCGAGATCGGTCGCGGCTACAGCGACAAGATCGAGGGCACCGACGTCCGGGGTCGTGGTTCTTCCCGATCGGCGGGATCGCCGCCCGGGTCGAACCGAAGCGGCTCGCCGACATCAAGCTGACCACGAAGGACAAGGGCGACAACAAGGACCGCAAGGAAATCAGGGTGCAGGGCGCGGTCAACCCGCGGACGAACGGCCAGGATCTGCGCGTCGACCTGCGTGGCTCAGACGGCAGCCGAGGCAGCGTGATCGTCACCACCGGGCTGACCGGCACCTTCGAAGCGAGGTTCGTGATCAGCCAACTCGACCGGCCCAAGGAGAAGAAGGATCCCAAGGAAAGCGTTCGGTACGAGGTGCAGGCTCACATCTTCAACGCCTCGGAACTGGCGCCGACCTCATCGAACGTGGTCCGGATCGGCTAAGACGCTATCCCTCGCCGGTCGGTCGTTGCTTGGTCGCAGCGGCGCGGGCGAGGGATTCGTGTACCGCGGTGGACAGGCATACGACCCGGTATCCCTTCCTCGTCGACCTTGCGATACACGCACCTGAACGCCGTCAAGTGTCGATGCAACTTGGTTAACGCGACACTGGGTTCGATCGCAAACGCGAACAAAGGGGATCGGGATGACGACGATGGGGAACCTGCCCGAGGTGGTGTCGCGCGAGGAGTGGCTCGCCGCCCGCAAGGAACTGCTGGCGAAGGAGAAGGAGCTGACCCGCGCCCGTGACCGGGTCAACGCCGACCGGCGCCGGTTGCCGATGGTCCGGATGGACAAGCCGTACACGTTCGACGGCCCGGACGGGACGGTCAGCCTGCTCGACCTGTTCGAGGGCCGGCCGCAACTGGTGATGCACCACTTCATGTTCGGCCCGGACTGGGACCAGGGCTGCCCGAGCTGCTCGTCCGCCGCCGACGGGATCGGCCGGCTGCGGCAGCTGCACGTGCGCAACACCACGCTCGTCGCGGTGTCGCGGGCGCCGTACGCGCAAGCTCGCCGCGTTCCGCGAGCGGATGGGCTGGACGTTCCCCTGGTACTCCTCGTACGGCAGCGACTTCAACTACGACTTCCACGCGACCCTCGACGACCGGGTCGCGCCGGTGCTGCTCCACTTCCGCACCGAGGCCGAACTCGCCGAGGCCGGGACGCCGTGGACGGGCGGGCCGTGGACGGAGAACATGCGCGGCGAGGAGATGCCGGGGATCAGCGCGTTCCTGCGGGTCGGCGACGAGGTCTTCCACACCTACTCCACGTACGGCCGCGGCATCGAGGAGTTCCACAACGGCTACCACTACCTCGACCTCACCGCGCTCGGCCGCCAGGAGGCATGGGAGGAGCCGAAGGGACGCGCCGACCCACTCGGCCTGCAGGTCGGCGGCCCGGCGATGCGCCTGCCCGACGAATACGACCTCTGATCGATTGAACCGGACACGCTCTCCGACCATCCCGCGTAGAGCTCGCGCCTGACGGCCGGAGGCAATCGCGCGAAGCCCGCCCCACGGCCAAGATCGCTGATACAGTCCGCCGCACTGACACGGGGAGACAACCGTTCGACCGTTGACATCAGTCCAGACGAAGGAGTCAGGCATGTACGGACGAGTGGTCGTCTACACCTACGACGAGGACAAGGGCGAACTGGAGGCCAAGGCGCGGGCCGGAGTGATCCCGATCGTGACCAATACGCCTGGATACATCTCCTACGGGGTCATGTTCTCGGACGATCTCGTGGTCTCGACCAGCGCCTGGGAATCCGAGGAGCACGCCAAGGCCGCGGATGCAGCACTCGGCGAATGGGTCCGGTCCAACACCACGATGAAGGTCGACAAGCGTTTCACCGGTGACTTCTCGTGGCTGGAACTGGCCTCGCAGTAGGAGGTCTCGCTGCCGGCTGGACCGGCGACAGGATCGCCATGTCCGGGCGACTCGGCTGAGAATCAGGGGGAAGGCAGGGTTTTGACGCGGCCGGCGGCGGGATCACCGCGCGTACGTTTGAAGGCCCAGCCGTCCCGAATTCGGAGTGATCATGACCTTCCTCTTCTTTCTCATCCTCGTCGTCGGTGCCGTCCTGGCCTACCGCTACCGGGTGCCGCTGATCGCCAAGATCACCGGCCAGAAGGAGAGCCGGATTCGCCACGCCCTGGATCAGCGCAAGCGCAACTGACACCTGTTGCCGTCTCGCGTGGTGACTTTGCCCTCGATGTCGAGGGGAAATCACCCACGCGAGGTGAGCAGTGCGTCAGGCTGGGATCATGGACCCGCTCATCCGGCCCGACCGCTATCCGCGCTCGAGTACCTACGACCCACAATGTGTGCGCAACCTCGACATGGGGCCGCATCCGCTGTGGCAGCTCGAGGATCTGCTGCCCAGAGCTGCACCTTCGCCCCGGGAGACCGGGTGCTCGACATCGGCTGCGGCAAGGGCGCCACGTCGGTCTTCCTCGCTCGAGAATCCGAGGTCGAGGTGGCGGCGGTCGACGCGTGGGTCAGCCGAGTTGAGTTGCAGGGCGTGATCGACGCGGCCGGTGTCGGCGATCGGGTGGATGCGGTCAACGCGGACGCCCGCAACCTGCCCTTCGGAGATGACGAGTTCGACGCCGTCGTCAGCCTCGACGCCTTCGAATACTTCGGGACCGACGCCCACTTCCTCCCCGGCGTGCTTCGGGTCCTTCGACCAGGCGGGCGCATTGGCATCGGCATGCCGGCTCTGGCCACCGACGCCTACGCGAAGCCGCCACCGGCACCTGTGACCGCCGTGGTCGGTGGCGATGCCGCCGCGTGGCATGCCCCGGAATGGTGGCAGCGGCACTGGGAGCTGAGCGGCCTGCTCACCGATGTCACCGCCCGGATGCAGAACGGCAGCCGGGACGACTGGATCCTCTGGGTTGAGGCCTCCGACGACGTCAACCGTGGGTCGATGCTCAGCATGCTCACCTCCATGGCCCCGGACGAGATCGGCTTTGCCCTGGTCAGCGGGACCAAGAAGGCGACCCAGCCCGAATGAGACCGCAGCCCAGGCGGGCGGCTCAGCTGTGTTCGACGGCCGCTCGTTCGACCGGCAGGGCGGCGACGTAGCGCTCGATGAAGGAGTCGAAGCCGGCCACGTCGGCGCGGTCGGGTGAGACGGTCTCCAGGCGGGCGTCGGCGAAGACCTGACTGTTCAGGTAGTCGGCCAGGCTCTGCTCGGCGCGCGGCCGGCGGTGAAGGCGGCCAGCGTGGCAATCCCCCAGGCGCCACCTTCGGCGGCGAGGTCGCCGACCGAGACCGGAGTGTCGATGGCGGCGGCGAGGAAGCCCTGCGCGACCCCCTTGGTCTTGAACAGGCCGCCGTGCGCGAACATCCGGTCCAGCCGGACGCCCTCGTCCTTCTGCAGCACGTCCATGCCGATCCGCAGGGTGGCCAGGGCCGCGAACAACTGCACCCGCATGAAGTCGGCCAGGTTGAAGGCGCTGTCCGGGGAGCGCAGGAACAGCGGGCGGCCCTCGTCGAGCTCGGTGATCGGCTCGCCGGAGAGGTAGTTGTAGGCCATCAGCCCGCCGCCGTCGGGCGCACCCCGGAGCGCCGAGCGTGAACAGGGTCTCGAAGATGGTCGAGATGTCCGCGTCGACGCCGAGCGCCTGGCGAACTCGGCGAACAGCCCGACCCAGGCGTTCAGTTCGCTGGCGCCGTTGTTGCAGTGCACCATGGCCACCAGGTCCCCGGCCGGGGTGGTGACCAGGTCCAGTTCGCGGTGCACGCGGCTGAGCTCGTGCTCGAGCACGACCATGGCGAAGATGCTGGTCCCCGCGCTGACGTTCCCGGTGCGCGGAGCGACCGAGTTGGTGGCCACCATGCCGGTCCCGGCGTCACCCTCGGGAGGGCACATCACGATCCCGGGCTGCAGCCGACCGGTCGGGTCGAGCAGCTTCGCGCCCTGATCGGTGAGCTCGCCGGCCGGCTCGCCGGCCGACCGGATCGTGGGCAGCAGATCGGCCAGCCGCAGCTCGACCCCGGTGTCGGCGGCGAGTTGGTCGAACTGGGCCAGCATCGTCGCGTCGTAGTCGCCGGTGGCGATGTCGATCGGGAACATGCCGCTGGCGTCACCGACGCCGAGCACCTTCTCGCCGGTCAGCTGCCAGTGGACATAGCCGGCCAGCGTGGTCAGGTAGTCGATGGAGGCGACATGATCCTCCCCGTTCAGGATGGCCTGGAACAGGTGCGCGACGCTCCAGCGATGGGGAATGTTGTAGCCGAACAGTGTGCTGAGCTGCTCCGCGGCCGCACCGGTATTGGTGTTCCGCCAGGTCCGGAACGGCGTCAGCAACTCGCCCTCGGAGTCGAAGGCGAGATAGCCGTGCATCATCGCCGAGACCCCCAGCGAACCGACCGAGGTCAGCTCGACGTCATAGCGTTGCCGTGCCTCCTGGGCCAGCCCGGCGTAACACTGCTGGATCCCGGACCAGACCGCCTCGAGGGAGTAGGTCCAGAGCCGGTCGACGAACTGGTTCTCCCAGTCGTGGCTACCGACGGCCAGGGGCGCGTGGTCCGGCCCGATCAGCACCGCCTTGATCCTGGTCGATCCCAGTTCGATGCCCAGGGCGGTGCGGCCCTCGGTGATGGCCGCTCGCGTCTCCGCCGTCACGTCGCTCATCCGGCTCATCTTTCTACAGACCGTGGGCGGGGCGATAGTCGGGCCACCCACCTCGCCCTTCCTCACCTTCGCCCTTCCCGCGCGGTGGCCCGTCTTGATGCCGCACCTGCGGGGCGGTTGGATCAAAGAGACGACTCGGTCCGTGATTTGCTTTTTTGCCTTAGAATTTGTCCCAGACAGCGCGGCATGCCGCAATTGGGGAACCGTCTGAGATTGGGGGCAACTCCGAGTAGGGGGCCATCCAGAGTCCGACCTTTACCAGGAGTAATTCCCAATGCGATCAGCACCGCTCCGAGCGCTCGCCGCAGCCGCCGCGACATCCTTCGCGCTTCTGGCTTGTCCGAGTCCGGCCGCCGAAGCCGCGCCGATCCCCATTGACGGCGCCGTGTCCGCGGTGCTGAAGGGTACCGACGTACGATTCGCCACCTTCAACGTCCGTACCTCCCGCGCCGACATCGGCACCTCCCACCACTGGCTGCATCGGGCCGTATCAGTCGCCCAGGAGATCAAGAACCGCGATCCCGGCATCGTCGCCATTCAGGAACTCGGCCCGGGTCGGGCCGACGGCAGTAAGGCCGGGATCAAGAACTCGCTCCGGCAGACCGAGAGCCTGGAGAAGGCGCTACGCAGCGTCGGCGCCGGCAAGTACCAACTCGTCCGGACCACGGCGTACGTGGCTCCCGGCACCTCCCACGCCACCCAGGGCACCCGGATCCTCTACGACACGAACAAGTTCCACCTGGTCAGTGACTGCCGCGAGACGACGGGGAAGAAGAACTACAACAGTTCCTGCAGCATGGACATGCCGGTCATGAGGAGCGACTCGAGGGCGCACCGCCGGAGCGCGGCGTACGCCGAGTTCGAGGATCGCAAGACCGGCAAGAACTTCTTCGTCGTCTCGGTCCACCTCGATGATCGGCACAGCGGCAGCCTGGTCGCTGAGAAGGCCCTGGACACTCTGCGCGCCGCCCAGGTGCGCGCTGTCTACGACCAGGGTGAACCGCCTCGCCGGCGGCAAGCCGATCCTGTTCGGTGGCGACCTCAACTCCTGGAAGACCAAGATGGGCAGCGACGCACCGTACAACTTCCTGGCGAGTCGGGGCTTACAGGACGCCAGCGCAGCCGCCACCCGGGTCGATGCGCAGTATCCGACGGTCAACCACTGGCAAGGGACCCTCAACGCGAGCGCCGAGGATCGCCAAGTCGCTCTCGACGTGGTGATGGCGAAAGGTGCCATCGGTTTCGACAGCTACGAGAACGTGATGAACGTCGTCGACTCGAACCGGCCGTCCGATCACAACATGGTCATCTCGGACCTGGTTCTGTGAGGTCAGAGCCGACCCTTCCAACGCCCCCTACGGCGGGTGTTGAGGAGGGTCTGCTTTGCCGCCATGCTGATGACGCCGAGGTGGACTGCACGTCATCAGTGCCCCTCTGACTAGGTCCTTCAGTCCACATCGGTGATGATGTCGAGGCGATGAAGAGCCGCCGAACATAGCCGCAGTCGGTGGTTTTGCCGCCGGACTGTGACCTCCGTCCGGATCGTGGACGGCTCGCCGGCCACGCCGTCTCTTTCCGGTTGCAGGTGCTCTGCGACCGCTCGGCCGAGTGCTCTGCCTGCCTAGGATCGGGCCAAATCTTGGGCCAGATGTCGATGGGGAGTGTGCGCCGTGTTCCGAAAGAGTTCCGTCCGCTGGAAAGTGCTCGGTGCCACTGCACTGACGGCGGCTTTGACGCTGAGCCTGCTGGGGCTGGCTGCGTCACCGGCCGCCGCCGCTCCCACCCACGACCCGGTGCTCGGCGCCGGCAAGGTGCAGGCCGACATCAACGGTGACGGCTATGCCGACCTGATCACCAGCACCCTGCTCTACGACGATGACCGATCCGGTGCCCTGGTCGTGCTCTTCGGCTCAGCCACCGGCCTGCGCACCACCGGGCAGCAGCGGCTCAACCCCAGCGACCTGCCGGCCCCCGGCGTCGATGCGTTCCTGATCGACGACATCGTGACCGGCGACTTCGACGGTGACGGCTTCGACGACCTGGCGATCGCCAATCCCCGGGCCATGCTCGGCTCGGATGAGTCGGCCGGGGCGGTCTACATCGTGCCGGGTTCGGCGACCGGCCTGGATCTGGCGGGCGCCAAGACCTGGACTCAGAGCAGTCCGGGCGTGG
Organism: uncultured Actinomycetota bacterium; assembly: GCA_963723815.1. Lineage (GTDB taxonomy): Bacteria > Actinomycetota > Actinomycetes > Propionibacteriales > Propionibacteriaceae > Microlunatus. Next base: position 9,140 of record CAVRSH010000002.1, read on the forward strand.
CCGGGAGTCCTTCGCGGCTCGACGAGTTCGGCAGCGCTCTGGCGGCGGCCGACTTCGGCGGCGGTCCCGAGATCGATCTGGCGATCGGGGTGCGCGGTCACCGGGCGGACCAGAACTTCACCTACGGATCCGGCATCGTCCAGGTGCTGTACGGCTCCCCCACCGGGTTGACCGGTGCCGGCAGCCAGGTCTGGAGCCAGGACACTCGCGGCGTACCGGGCAAGGCTGAGAACGCCGACTTCTTCGGGGAGGACCTGGCCGCCGGCAACTTCGACGGCAAGAACAAGGCCGACCTGGCGGTCGGCGTCCCCTGGGAGAACCACAGCGGCGCGGGCAATGCCGGAGCCGTGACGGTGATCTACAGTTCGGCGTCCAAGCTGTCCGCAGCCGGAAGCGAGACCTGGACTCAGAGCACCCGCGGCATCGCGGGCAAGGCCGAGCATGGTGACTTCTTCGGCAACACCCTCGCCGCCGGGAACTTCACCGGCTCCAGCCGCGACGACCTCGCGATCAGTGCGATCAACGAGGAATTCAGCGGCCGGGACGACCGCGGCTCGGTGACCGTGCTCAAGGGCTCGTCCACCGGCTTGACCGCCAAGGGCAGTCAGGTGTGGAGTCAGAAGCAGCTCGGGGCCGGGAACGAGACCGCCGATCGTCTCGGCGAGACCCTGGTCGCCGCCGACTTCGGCCGCAATCCGGACGGTACGGTCCGGGGTGACCTGGTGATCGGAAGCCGGCCCGGGTACGGCGAGCCGACGCCCCGGGCGTACCTGCTGTACGGCAGCAACGCCGGGCTCGGGCAGGTGCAGATCATCGAGCACGGTTCCGGAGCGTTCGCGGCCGCGGACTTCAACACCAAGGTCGGCGCCGAGGGCCGGTACGCCGATCTGGCCCGGGTCAACCAGAACGAGACCGTTGACGACAGTTTCAGTCTGGAGATCTTCGCCGGAAGTGCCACCGGACTGCCGACCGCCAAGTCGCAGAGCATTCCGCTCAGCGCTGTCAACCTCCCCGACCCACCCGATGTCGAGCGGCTGCTCCAGCTGAACGCCGCTGGATCCCGCTGATGAGCCCCAACGCTCAAGCACGGACAATTCGTTCGCTCACAACCTCGATGTGGAGTCACTCATGACCGCCTTACCGTTCACCCGTCTGCCTCGCCGCCTCGGCGTCGCCGGCGCGACCGCAGCCCTGGTCGGATCCCTCTTCGTCGTCGGCGCCGCCCCGGCGGTCGCTGATCCCATCCACACCCCGGTGCTCGGCGCCGGCAAGGTGCAAGCCGACTTCAACGGGGACGGATACGCGGACCTGGTCGCGGGCGCGACCAACCCCGACGAGGAGGACGGCGACACCGGGATGACGGTCATCTTCTACGGATCCGCCGCCGGCCTGACCACCGCCGGCCGCCAGCAGATCGACGGCCCCGAACTGCCCGGGGTCGGCGTGAACGACCGGTTCAGCCCGTCGGCGTACGTCGCGGGCGACTTCAACGGTGACGGCTACAGCGAACTGGCCATCGCCGACAGCACCGCAAATGTGGGCACCGTCAACCAGGCCGGAGAGGTCTACGTGATTCCCGGTTCCGCCACCGGGCTGAAGATTTCCGGGGCCAAGGCGTGGAGCCAGGCGACGTCGGGCGTACCAGGGGCACCGGAGCCCGGTGACCTCTTCGGCACCAGCATCGCCGCCGCCGACTTCGGCGGCGGTCCGGAGGTCGATCTGGCCATCGGCGTACGCGGGGAGCTCCGGGGCAGCGACAAGCTCCGCCCGTCCGGGATGGTGCAGGTGCTCTACGGGACCTCCCGCGGCCTCTCGACGAGCGGCAACCAGGTCTGGACCCAGGACTCGGCGGGGGTGCCGGGCAAGGCTGAGGGCGGCGATGCCTTCGGCGATCATCTCGCGGCCGGGGACTTCGACGGCAAGAACAAGGCCGACCTGGCGATCGGGACACCGTTCGAGAACGTGGGCGACGACGAGGACGCCGGTGCGGTGACGGTGATCTACAGCGCGAGCAAGAAACTCGCGGGCAAAGGAAGCCAGAGCTGGACCCAGGCGTCCAGCGGCATCAGCGGCACCACGGAGTATCGGGACTACTTCGGCGCCACGCTCGCCGCCGGCAACTTCACCGGCCACAACCGGGACGACCTGGCGATCGGCTCGGTGGGTGAACACTTCACCGGACGCGAGGACGTCGGCTCGGTACACGTGATCCTCGGCTCCTCGAGCGGCTTGACCGCGACCGGAAGTCAGACCTGGACCCTTCCCACTGTGGGCGCCCCGGCGGGGACCACCGACTACTTCGGCCAGTACCTGCTGGCAGCCGACTTCGGTAAGAATCCGGCCGGTAGCAAGCACGGAGACCTGTTGATCGGAACCTTCAGCAGCCAGAACGACAACCCACCCAGCCCGGACTACCTCCTCTACGGTGACGCCAACGGAGTCGGGGATCCGGTGGCGCTGGACGAGTCGTCCGGAGCCGCGGCCGATTTCGACAAGAACGGCTACGCCGACCTGGCCGTCTCGGCCGGGCCCGACGAAGACAGCGCTTCCGGCGATCCGGCGACCTACATCTACGACGGCAGCGCCGCGGGACTGGACCAGACCGGTCCGCAGGTGATCACCGTCGGAAACTACGACCTGCCCAGCGGGGATTGGGTCGCCAGTGGTGCCTTGAGTGCGGCTGGCTCTCCGTAAGCCACGTTCCACGCCGCACTCCAGCTGGACCGTTCCCGATGCCGGGGACGGTCCAGTTTCGTCAGGGAGGGCTACCGGAGTTTCCGGAGTGCCCGCTGAGCCCGGGCACTGGGCGAGAGCCGCTTGGCGGCCGTCACGTTGGGGTTTCCGGGGTTGATCCCGGTGGCGTAGGCGCCGCTCAGGTCGACGATGATCCACGCTGCCGACGTGGTGAAGACCTTGATCACAAAAGTCTCGATCTCCTCCGCCGGCTGGTTCGGGTCGATGCGCAACAGATAGGTGCCGACGGAGGTTCCGACGAATGCGGCGTTGGCCACCGTCCGGTTCTTGGTGAAGTTGAGCGTCGAGGTGTCCGACCGATCCGGTCCCGGGTAGGCGACCGCATGGCCGTGGGACTTCGGCTTGACCACGGTGAGATTGATCTGCAGGGCGGGGATGTCGAACAACCCGGCGTCGGTCGGTCCGATCGCGATCGTCATCTCGGGTGTCGACCAAGCGGATCGTGGCGACAGCACGAGCGGCCACCACACGTCTTCTTCGGTCAGCATGGATGTGGTGAGAGTCCTCTTCTCCTGCCGACCAGTGGACCGCGGTGGTATTGAGGATCTGACCGGTCTCCAGTCCGCCGGCAGTGGAGTCTGCGGCAACGAGGTCGCCGCTGCCTTGGCTGAACGAATCCGCCCCCAAGGCCCCGAGAAGTCTGGGCTCACACCGATCCTAAGGCTGGGTACCCGCCTGGTCGGCTCTCAAACGCCGGGTGTCCGGTGCCGACCGCACCCCGAGGGTCTGCCGCCGTGATCCGGTCAGTGGCAGTCCTTCAGGATCTGATCGCTCGCAACGGGGCCGCTGCTTGAATGGCCCCATGACGGGGCAGGACGAGTGGGCGATCGCCTGGTTGCTGTCGTCGGACGAGCCGGCGATCCGGGCGCTGGTTCGGCGCGACCTGCTGGACGAGGAGGTCGACCCGGTCACCGGCGGGCCGCGGGCCGACGTGCTGCTGCGGCACGGGACGGCTGGGCACCCCTATCGAAAGTGGACCGGTGTGCACTGGCGGCTCATCTCGCTCGCCGAACTGGGCATTGACCCGACCGTGGAACGAGTGCGCGAGCTCACCGACCTGGTACTCACCTGGCTGTCGCGCGTGACGTACCCCGAGAACGAGGCCCTGCCGCGCCGGCACGCCTCGATCGAGGGAAACGCGCTCGCCGCCTGTTGCCGCCTGGGGCGGCGGAATGATCCGAGGGCCGCGCGGCTCGCCGGACTGCTGGAGACGTGGCAATGGCCCGACGGAGGATGGAACTGTGACCAGCGCGCGAGCGGTCGACGGTCATCGTTCCACGAGACCCTGGGACCGATGTGGGGACTGTACGAGTTCGGTCGGGTGGAGGCTGCCCAGCGGGCCGCGGAACTGCTCCTGGAGCATCGGCTCTTCAAGAGCGGCGACCGGGTGATCAAGAAGCAGTTCACCGACCTGCGGTACCCGCCCTACTGGCACTACGACATCTTGCAGGCGCTGCTGATCCTGTCCCGGATGGACCTGGCCGCCGACGCGCGGGCCGCCGACGCTCTCGATGAGATCGAACGGAAGCGGCGGCCGGACGGCCGATGGGCAGCCGACGGCTACTGGTGGCGGGCCACCGGCGAGTCCTCGACCGAACTGGTTGACTGGTGGCGCGGCCAGCCCAACCCGATGATCACCCTGAACGCGCTCAGAGTGCTCAAGGCGAGCGGCCGGCTCAGCATCTGAGCGCCGGATGAATCGCGGCTATCCGGCCACCGGGTGTCCGAGGCTGCGGAGGAACCTGGCTATGGCGTCCTCCGCGGTGGGTACTTGACCGAAGACCTCGCGCTGGCGGGTCGGATCGGCGACGTACCGGCCGGTCTGGAACCAGCGCATCATCGCGCTCATGTCCTTGACCGTCGGATTGAACCGGCCCACAACCGCCCCCGCGGCGTTGACCAGTCCGATCGGGATGGTGCGCACCCGGATGTGCCGGCGGAGCAACCGCCCCGAGATCTGCGCGAGCTGCTGCATACTCACCGGCCGGTCCCAGCCGATGTCGATGCGCTGCCCGTCCACCCCGGGCGCGTCGACCGCGTCGGCCAGGTAGCCGGCGAGGTCCGCGGTGAGCACGAAAGTCAGCGGAATCGTCGGGGAGCCGAACCACATCAACCGGCCCTTGGCGAACGAATCACCGCCCCTTTGGGTGACCTGGTCGAGGAAGGCGCCGGGCCGCAGCGACACGAACGGGACGCCCACCTCCTCCAGCCGGTCCTCGGCGAGCTTCTTGTGCCAGAAATGCGGCACCTCCGGCGTCTGGTCACTGGTGAGGATGCCGGTCAACACGAACCTGCGGACGCCGGCCCGGCTGGCGGCGTCGGCCAGGTTGCCGTTGCCGATCTTGTCGATCTCGGCCGTATCACCCTTGCTGTGCCGGGTGTAGCCCGCCGCCGTCGTGACCACGGCATCGGCACCGTCCATCGCGCGCAGCAGCGACGCCGCGTCCATCATGTCGCCCCGCGCGATCTCCGCCCCCGCCCGTTCCAGGGCCGCCGCGTCCGACCCAGGCCGCACCAGCGCCCGCACCGCCTTACCGCGGGAGAGCAACGCCGTGACCACCTGGCCGCCCAGCATTCCGGTACCACCGACAACCACTACCGGCCCGTCACCAGCCATCGTCTTCCTCCCTCTCGATTAGCTCAGGGTGCCATGCTGCCCGCCCGCTGCTTCCAGCGCTCGCCCCAGGGCAGGCACGAGCCGGGTGATGGAGGTCCGGTCCGGGTCGTGGTCCGCGTTCGCTTCGACGACCGACATCCCGACCACTCGGGGATCGGCGAGCAGGGTCTGAGAAGAGCGATCCGGTCTCACTGAGGAATCGCGTCGTCCACTCTCATGCCATCGATCGCGTTCAGAGTCCTTGTCGTCTGAGCGACTTTTTCGTCAGTTCGCGTTCCGCCGCGCTGGCGGCGGCGTCGAGTGCGACCTGGTAACACGCGTCGAGTGCGATGGCTCGGACGGCGGCCGCGGCCTCGAAGACCTTCAGCTCCGTGGCAACGCTCTGGGTGTCGGCGGTGTGGGTCACCTTCGCCACGGCATCGGCGGCAGCCTGGGCGACGACCGCTGCCGCCTGGGTGTACTCCCTGGCCTTGGCTTCGGCGGCGTCGTGCACAGCCGTGGCGATCTGCGCAGCCGCAGTCGCAGCGGCCCCTTCGTCGCCCGGGGTCACCGCGGCGGCCACTCGATCGGCGGCGTCCGATGCCGCCTTGGCCACATCCATGGCTGATGCGTTCCCTCGGGCTTGCAACGCGGCTGCGACGTCCGCGACCCGAATCGCCATCACCTGAGCCGTCTGAGCCGTTGCCACAAGCTGAGCAGCGCGGGCGCTGTCGGCAACTCTGGTGGTCTGCCTGGCGATTTCCGCGATCGGTGCGTATGCCGCGACGAGAGCCGCGCCGACCGCCTCTTCCAGATGGACAACCAGCTCTCTCTCGGTGTCGGCGTCGATGGCAAAGGTGTAGATCGCGGCGTCGACGGCGAGCAACCGAATCGGCTCGAGCTCAGGATAGGCGTCGAATTCGGTGCGGTCCGCTCCCGCCTTCAGATCCATCGGCTGCTCGGTCTGGCCAGGCACAGTCTGCTGACGGAGATTCACGGGTGACCTCGGTGTTCCTCTGCTGGACCGCAGAATGATCCCCCGGGGAAGTAAGCCTTCACAGTACCGTCTATTCCGCTCTCTAGCCTTCGGCAGCCAACAGATTCTGAATGACGTCCGTGGCGTTCGCTGGTTCACCGCAGGAATAGTTTCTTCCCCCGCGCCATTCGTCCACATCGCTTCTAGAGGAGTGGAATGGTCCAGCAGAGCCGGGTTCCTTGGGGTCGGTTCGCGGCGAGACTGAGCGTGCCCTGCCAGATTTCGGCGCGCCGTTTCAGGTTGTTGAGGCCACTGCGTCGCGGATCGTTGTTGGGTCCGATCCCGATTCCGTTGTCGGAGACGTCCACTGACAGCTGATTGCCGTCGACGCGCAACTCCACCGCGAGTTCGGTGGCCTGAGCATGGGTGGCGACATTGGTGACGGCTTCCCGGACGACAGCGGCGACGGCGTCCAACTCCGCTGCGGCGACCACGGTGTCAAGCGGTCCATGAAATCGCGTCATCGGCACGAAACCGAGTGTCGGGGTGAGCTGGTCAACGATTTCGAGCACGATGGAGGCGACGCCCGAGGGAGCAAGGCCGCTGGCCTCGAGGTGGGAGATGGAGGCGCGGATCTCGCGGATCGTGTCGTTGAGGTCGGCGATGACATTTTCCATGCGATCGCTGAGTTCTGGGACTGCCGCCGTCGCGGCCATACTCTGCATCGTCAGTCCGGCGGCAAAGAGTCGCTGAATGACCTGGTCGTGGAGGTCGCGGGCAGTCTGGGCGTGGTCCCGCAACACGACGAGGCGTTGCTGGTCGGCTCGGGCGTCGGCCAGTTCCCGAGCGAGGGATGCATGGACGGCGAAGATCTCAGCCAGTTCGAGGTCGGCCCGGGTGAAGGCGCGACGCCCCACCCGGCGGCCTATGACAAGTGCGCCCAGCGGACCTTTGCGGCCGGACAGCGGCACGGCCATCACCGGTCCGACCTCGGCCACCTGACTCAGGTGCACCTCGAAGCGATGCTGTTGCTGGACGCCTTCCAGACGAATTCCCCGGCCGGTCTCCATCGCCAGTCGAACCATGCTGTTCTTCGCGGGGTAGGTCATTCCCCGCAGATGCTCGGCCGCGGAGCCGGTCGCGACCGCGACCTCGAATGCTTCCGGGTCGGGAGACGGGAGGACCAGCGTGCCGACGTCCGCACCGGCCAGTTGGCACACCATCTCGATGATGACCTGCTGGGGGTCGGATCCCGAGTCACGGGCCAGCAGCATGCTGCTGATCTCCGCGGACGCCTGCAGTTGGCGCCGCCCGCCCTGGGCCTGTTCGTACAACTGCGCGTCTTCGATGGCCAGACCAGCGGTGGCGCCGAAGGCGGTGAGCAACTCCTCCTCCTCTTCGGTGAAGTCCTTACCGTCTCGATGAGCCAGATAGAGGTTCGCCAGAACCTTCTTCCTCGACCGGATGGCCAATCCCAGGAGGCGGTCCACGGGCGCATGCTCCCTGGGAAAACCGGACCACCGCTCGTCGCCGGCGAGGCGACGGAGTCGGACCGGATGCGAGTCTTCGATGACGGCCCCGAGCAGATCGGCTTCCGGGGAGAGCCCGTCGATCGCGACGGCGACCGTCGCGGGACCCACGCCGATATGAAAAAGCTGCTCCAGCGTGCCGTCCGCGTCGAATACCGCGAGTAGGCCATAGCGCGCGTCGACCAATTCCGAGGCTGACCGCAGGATCCGCGGCAAGGCCCGCGGAAAGGACAGTTCCCCGACGGTGTCGGTATTCACCTCCATGTTCGCCCGCAGCAGACGCTGAAGTCGCTGGTGCGAAACGATCACTCCGCCGGTCTCGTCCACCAGTTCATCGAGCAAACTCTTGAACGGAACCTGCGCGGAGATTTCGTCGGCTGAAGGTGAACGTGCGGCAACCCCGGTCGATTCCGGTATGACGCCCACCGGCTCGGAACCGGCGACGCGGGCTTCCACTTCTGAGCCATTGTGAGCAGGAAACAATGCAGGCATCGGCAATCCAGACTGGAGTCGTACGTACGGAGCATGACAAATAGCGGCGGACGCCCTTGTGACACCGCGTTGATGTTTCTACCGAACAGTCCCCACCCGGCTGGATTGAAGCAGCACCTCAAACGCTACGCGACCGTGTCAAGCCCGAGCCGCCTCGACGAGGTGAATATTGCCCGACGCGGCCCAATCTGCTCGCCTCGCAACGCACGCTCGTGGTTCGTCGTGATAGGGCGGTCGGAGCTCATCCGGGAATCTGCGCCGCCCACAGATCAGGTCCGAACACCTCGTAGCGGATGCGCGAGGCCGGGATGCCGCGTGCGGTCAGGCTCGACCGCACGTGACGCATGAAGGGCAGCGGGCCGCAGGTGAACACCTGGACGTCCTCCGGTAGCGGGATCACCGACAGGTCCATGTAGCCCGAGTAGGAGCGCGTATCACCCGGGTCGACCGTCTCGTACCAGGTGTAGGCGGTGAAGTCGTCGAGCTGTCGGCCGAGGTGCTGCACGGTCTCCCGGAGCGCATGGTCCTGCGCAGTGCGGTCGGCGTGAGCCACGATCACCGTCCGCTCGGGCTGGGTCCGGGCGATGTGCTCGACCACCGGCAGGACGGTGGTGATGCCGGCGCCGGCGCTGGCCAGCAACAGCGGCGTACTCGCCGGCTCGACCACGAAGTCTCCCGCTGGGGCGCTCAGCTCGAGGAGGTCGCCGAGCTGAACCGAGTCGTGCAGGAATGACGACACCTGACCGTCTGGGGCGCCGTTCACGCCCCGAACCCGGCGCACGGTGATCTGCAGCCGGTTGCCCAGAGCGGTCGAGGACACGGTGTACTGGCGCGGCTGCCGGTTGCCATCCGGCAGGTTGACGAAGACCGACACGTACTGACCCGGGACGACCTTCGGCAGCTCATCGCCGTCGGCCGGTTCCATCACCAAGGAGATGACGTCGGCCGTCTCCTCGATCCGGCGAACCACCCGGTACGGCCGCACCGGCTCGGTGGGATCGACCGCGGCTTGCTGGTAGAGCCTGGCCTCCTCGGCGATCAACTGCGCGGCGAACAGCCAGTAGACCTCGTTCCAGGCCGAGGCCACCTCCGGGGTGACGGCGTCGCCCAGCACCTCGCCGACCGCGGCCAGCAGATGGTGGCCGACGATCGTGTACTGCTCGGGGCGGATGCCCAGCGAGACGTGCTTGTAGGCGATCCGGCGCAACACGTGCGCGAAGGACGGTGCCGAGGGATCGATCAGGTGGACCGCGTACGCGACGACCGAGGCGGCGAGGGCCCGACTCTGCTCGCCCGTCGCCTGATTGCCCAGGTTGAAGACCCGCAGCAGTTCCGGATGCTCGTCGAACATCCGCGGATAGAAGCGCGCGGTGATCTGCTCGGCGTGCTCGGCGACGACGGCCGCGGTTGCGGAACCACGGCGTGCGCCCGGCTCGACAGCAGTGAGGTCGCGCCAGCGGAGGTGGTCGCGGGGTCGGTATTGGTCACGTCGGCTCCGGTGAGTCGGGGGACGCCGGCCTGGAGGGTCGGTTTCGCGTCTAGACCGCAGTGTTCTCATTCGACCGTTGGCCTCGGCTCGGAGGCATAGGCCGTAGGTCCTGATTTCGGGGAGCCGAAGGTCCTAGCCGCCCGCAGGGGGCTGACTGCGGGCGGTCCGAATTCGTAGTGTGGTCTGCTATGGCGCAGCGACGCGGGAGCGGAACTGACGGATGGGCGGCCGACGCGCTGCTGTCGGTGGGACGGTTCTTCAGTCGCTGGGAGGAGTCCGACGACGGCCGGGCGGCCTTCCTGAAGGGCGGCCGGGCCGGAGACGTGTTCTACCGGGACAGGTGGAGTCATGACAAGGTGGTGCGGTCGACCCACGGGGTGAATTGCACCGGCTCGTGCTCGTGGAAGGTGTACGTCCGCGACGGCATCATCACCTGGGAGTCCCAGCAGACCGACTACCCGTCGGTGGGTCCGGACCGTCCCGAGTACGAGCCGCGCGGCTGCCCGCGCGGTGCGGCGTTCTCCTGGTACACCTACTCCCCCACCCGGGTCCGCTACCCGTACGTCCGGGGCGTGCTGCTGGAGATGTACCGGGAGGCCAAGCAGCGGCTCGGCGACCCGGTCCTCGCCTGGGCCGACGTGACCGGGGACCCGCAGCGACGCCGGATCTACCAGTCGGCCCGCGGCAAGGGCGGCCTGGTCCGGGCCGGCTGGCCCGAGGCGGTGGAGATGATCGCCGCGGCGTACGTGCACACGATCAAGACGTACGGGCCGGACAGAGTGCCGGCTTCTCGCCGATCCCGGCGATGTCGATGGTGTCCCACTGCGTCGGCACCCGGTTCACCCAACTGCTCGGCGGGGTGATGACCTCCTTCTACGACTGGTACGCCGACCTGCCGGTAGCCAGCCCGCAGGTCTTCGGCGACCAAACCGACGTGCCGGAGTCCGGCGACTGGTGGGACGCCACCTATCTGATGATGTGGGGCTCGAACGTGCCGGTCACCCGGACGCCGGACGCGCACTGGATGACCGAGGTGCGCTACCGGGGCACCAAGGTGGTCACGGTCAGCCCCGACTACGCCGACAACACCAAGTTCGCCGACGAGTGGCTGCCCGCCCAGGCCGGCACCGACGCGGCGCTGGCGATGGCGATGGGGCACGTGATCCTGAAGGAGTTCTTCGTCGACCGGCGGGTGCCGTTCTTCGTCGAGTACGTCCGCACCTACACCGACCTGCCGTTCCTGGTCACCCTGGTCGAGAACGCCGAGCACGGCGGGCTGGTGGCGGGCAAGTTCCTCACCGAGGCTGATTTGCATGCCGGCTCCGCCGGCGGGGCCGACCTCAACCCGGGCAGCGATCCCGAAGCCGCGTGGAAGACGGTGCTGCTCGACGCGGCCAGCGGCCGGCCGGTGGTCCCGAACGGCTCGGTCGGCTTCCGCCATGCCGACTCCGGCGTGGGCAAGTGGAATCTCGACCTGGAGGGTGTCGTGCCGGCGCTGTCGGTGCGCGATGCGAAGGTCGAGGCGGAGTCCGCCGAGGTGCTGCTGCCGTACTTCGAGGCACCCGACGGCACCGGCGACGTGATGCGCCGCGGCGTCCCGGTGCTGCGGATCGGCGACCGCCTGGTCACCACCGTGTTCGACCTGATGCTCGCCCACTACGGGGTTGCCCGGGACGGGCTGCCGGGCGACTGGCCGACCGGCTACGACGACGCGACGCGCCCCTTCACCCCGGCGTGGCAGGCGTCGATCACCAGCGTTCCGGCCGAGGCCGCGATCCGGATCGCCCGCGAGTTCGCCACCAACGCGGTCGACTCGGGCGGCCGGTCCATGATCATCATGGGCGCCGGGATCTGCCAGTGGTTCCACGGCGACGCGACCTACCGGGCGATCCTGTCCATGCTGTTGCTCACCGGATCGATGGGCCGCAACGGCGGCGGCTGGGCGCACTACGTCGGCCAGGAGAAGTGCCGGCCGATCACCGGCTGGCTCAATCTGGCCAATGCCCTGGACTGGTCCCGGCCACCGCGGACCATGATCGGCACCGCGTACTGGTACATGCACACCGACCAGTACCGGTTCGACGGCTACTCCGCCGATGCGCTGGCCTCGCCCCTGGCCGAGGGCCACCTCGCCGGCATGCACACCGCGGACACCATCGCCCAGGCGACGCGGATGGGCTGGATGCCGTTCTATCCGCAGTTCGACGCGAACCCGCTGGATCTGGCCGACCAGGCGACCGCGGCGGTCGAAGCCGGGCAGGCCGAGGATGCCGGAGCGTACGTCGCCTCCGAGCTCATCAACGGCGGACTGCGGTTCTCGGTGGAGGACGTCGACGCGCCACAGAACTGGCCGCGGGTGCTGACGCTGTGGCGCTCCAACCTGTTGGGTTCCTCGGCCAAGGGCAACGAGTACTTCCTCAAGTACCTGCTCGGCACCCACTCCAACGTGATGGCGAGCGAAGGAGACGTACGCCCGATCGATGTGACCTGGCGCGACGAGCCACCGGAGGGCAAGCTCGACCTGCTGCTCTCGGCCGACTTCCGGATGACGTCGAGCACTCTGCTGTCCGACGTGGTACTGCCGGCGGCCACCTGGTACGAGAAGCACGACCTGTCCTCCACCGACATGCACCCCTTCGTGCATGCGTTCACCCCGGCCATCGACCCGCCCTGGGAAGCGCGAAGCGACTTCGAGACCTTCCACCTGATCGCCCGCGAGCTGTCCCGGTTGGCCGCCACCCACCTGGGCACCCGGAAGGATCTGGTCGTGGTGCCGATGCAGCACGACACGCCCGGCGAGACGGCGCAGCCGGGTGGCGTCGTCCGGGATTGGAAGCGTGGCGACGTGCCGGCGATCCCCGGCAAGACGATGCCGGTGGTGCAGGTGGTGGAGCGGGACTACACCGCGATCGCCGACAAGCTCGCCGCGATCGGTCCGCTGGCCGACAAGCTGGGTTTCACCACCAAGAACGTCACCTTCCGGCTGGAGCACCAGGTCGCACAACTCGCCCAATCGGGCGGGGTGATGCTCGGTGGTGCCGCCGACGGTCGGCCGGCCATCGACACCGACGCCAAGATGGCCGAGGCCATCCTGACCTTCTCCGGCACCACCAACGGCGAACTGGCCGTCCAAGGCTTCGAAACCTTGGAGAAACGGGTCGGCAAGCCGCTGACCGACCTGGCGCAAGGCTCCGAAGAGAAGCGCATCACCTTCGCGCAGACCCAGCAGGCTCCGGTGCCGGTGATCACGTCACCGGAGTGGTCGGGCTCGGAGACGGGTGGCCGCCGCTACGCCCCGTTCACCGTCAACGTGGAGCGGCTGAAGCCCTGGCACACCCTGACCGGTCGGATGCACTTCTTCCTCGACCACGACTGGATGCGCGACACCGGTGAGGCGCTGCCCCAGTACCGCCCGCCGCTGGACATGCACCGGCTGTTCGGTGAGCCGGTGCTCGGCTCCGATGGCTCGCGGCAGATCACCGTCCGCTATCTGACCCCACACAACAAGTGGTCGATCCACTCCGAATACCAGGACAACCTGTTCATGCTCTCGCTGGCTCGGGGCGGCACGGCGATCTGGATGAGCCCCGACGACGCGGCGAGCATCAGCGTCGCCGACAACGACTGGGTGGAATGCGTCAACGCCAACGGGGTGCTGGTCGGCCGGGCGATCGTCAGCCACCGGATGCCGACCGGCATCGTCTACGTCCACCACGCACAGGAGCGGATGATCGACGTGCCCAAGTCCGAGGCGACCGGCCGCCGCGGCGGCATCCACAACTCGGTCACCCGGCTGCTGGTCAAGCCGACGCATCTGATCGGCGGCTACGCCCAACTGTCGTACGCGTTCAACTATCTCGGGCCGACCGGCAACCAGCGGGACATGGTGTCCACCATCCGCCGTCGCTCCCAGGAGGTCGTTTACTGATGTGTGTCGTACCGCGCCCTGAGCTTGTCGAAGGGCTCAGGGCACGAGTGAAGGCGGTGCTCGCGAAATGAGAGTCATGGCCCAGATGGGCATGGTGATGAACCTGGACAAGTGCATCGGCTGCCACACCTGTTCGGTGACCTGCAAGCAGGCGTGGACCAACCGCTCGGGCACCGAGTACGTGTGGTTCAACAACGTGGAGACCCGGCCCGGCCAGGGCTACCCCCGCCGGTACGAGGACCAGGAGACCTGGAAGGGCGGTTGGACCCTCAACCGCCGCGGCCGGCTGAAGCTCAGAGCCGGCGGACGGGTGAAGAAGCTGTTCGGCATCTTCGCCTCACCCGATTCAGCCCAAGCTCGCCGACTACTACGAGCCGTGGACCTATGACTACGAGAACCTGACCAACGCCCCGCTCGGCGACGACTTCCCCGTGGCCAGGCCGAAGTCGTTGATCACCGGCAAGAGACATGAAGATCAGCTGGTCGGCGAACTGGGACGACAACCTCGGCGGCGCCCCTGAGATGGGCCATCTCGACCCGATCGTCGAGCAGGTGCGCCGCGAGGCGGAGGACACGATCAAGTTCGAGTTCGAGCGAACGTTCATGTTCTACCTGCCGCGGATCTGCGAACACTGCCTGAACCCGTCCTGCATGGCCTCCTGCCCCTCCGGTGCGATCTACAAGCGCACCGAGGACGGCATCGTGCTGGTCGACCAGGATCGGTGCCGCGGCTGGCGGCAGTGCGTCACCGGCTGTCCGTACAAGAAGATCTACTTCAACCACAAGACCGGCAAGGCCGAGAAGTGCACGTTCTGCTATCCGCGGGTCGAGGTCGGCCTGCCCACCGTGTGCTCGGAGACCTGCGTCGGCCGGCTGCGCTATCTCGGGCTGTTCTTGTACGACGTCGACGCGGTCACCGCCGCCGCCTCCACCGCTGACCCGAAAGATCTCTACCAAGCTCAGCTGGATCTGCTGCTCGACCCGAACGACCCGGCGGTGATCGCCGGCGCCCGCGCCTCGGGCATCCCGCCGGACTGGATGGAGGCCGCCCGCCGCTCACCGGTGTATGCACTGGCCAAGAGGTACAAGGTCGCCCTGCCGCTGCACCCGGAGTACCGGACCATGCCGATGGTCTGGTACATCCCGCCGCTGTCGCCGATCGTCGACCTGCTGCGTGACCAGGGGCACGACGCCGAGAGTTCCGGGGTGCTGTTCGGGGCGATCGAGGCGTTGCGGATCCCGGTCGAGTATCTGGCCGAGCTGTTCACCGCCGGCGACACCGAGATGATCTCCCGCGTGCTGCGCAAGCTCGCGGCCATGCGGTCCTTCCTGCGCGACATCGCGCTGGACAGGCCGCGTGACGAGGCGATCCCGGCCGCGGTGGGGATGACCGGCGACGAGATGTACGCGATGTACCGGCTGCTCGCCATCGCCAAGTACGAAGAGCGCTACGTGATCCCGAAGGCGCACGCAGAGCAGGCGCACGACCTGGAGGAGCTGGGTTGCTCGCTGGACTTCGACGGCGGGCCGTACGAGTCCGGGCCGTTCGGCGAAGCCAGTGGACGGCCTTCGCCGGTCGCGGTGGAGAACTTCCAGGCCCTCCGAGAACGGCAGACCACCGGCGCGTACGCCGATTCCGGTGATCTGCGCGGCCGGGTCAACCTGCTGAACTGGGACGGCAAGGGCAGTCCCAGCGGCCTGTTCCCGGACCACCGAGCGAGCGCCCCGCCCGACGTCGTCCCGAAGGAGGGCGCGCCGTGAGGCGGGGGCCGCGTGTCGAGCCGCAGCGGATCGTCTGGCAGGCGGCGTCGCTCGGTCTCAGCTATCCCGACAGCGACGTGCTCGGCCGAGCCGATCTGGTGCGGGAGGCGCTGGCCGAGGGGGCGCCGGCCGCGGCGGGTCACTTCACCGAACTCCTCGACGGCTGGCGCAGCGGGCCGCCCGCGCAGTTGCAGGCCGACTACGTCGAGTTGTTCGACCTCTCGCGCAAGCACACCCTCTACTTGTCCTACTGGACCGACGGCGACACCCGCCGCCGCGGGCAGGTGCTCGCCGAGGTGAAGCAGTACTACCGCCGCAGCGCCTTCCTGGTCAACCTGCGCGGTGAGCTGCCGGACTACCTGCCGGTCGTGTTGGAGTACGCCGCAATGGCCGGTCCGAAGGACGGGATCGACCTGCTGCAGCGCTATCGCGCCAGCCTGGAACTGATCCGGCTGTCCCTGGCCGAGCGCAGTGCCGCGTACAGCGCCGTGCTGCAGGCGGTCTGCGAGACGCTGCCCGGCGCCTCGCCGGCCGACCGGCAGGCCGCGCTCGCGATGGCCCGCTCCGGGCCACCGCGGGAAGCCGTCGGCCTGGATCCCTACGACCCCCGGCTGCTTCCGTTCGTCGACAGTGCGACGCGATGAAAATGCTGCTCTGGGGCGTGCTCCCCTACATCGCGCTGGCGATCCTGATCGGCGGCACCATCTGGCGCTACCGCTACGACCAGTTCGGCTGGACCACCCGCTCCTCCCAGCTTTACGAGTCCCGGCTGCTGCGGATCGGCTCCCCGCTGTTCCACTTCGGCATCCTCTTCGTCCTGGTCGGCCACATCGTCGGTCTGTTGATCCCGATGTGGTTGACCGAGGCGGTGGGAGTCAGCCAGGAGTTGTACCACCTCAATGCGTTGTTGGTCGGCGGCATCGCCGGATTCTGCACGCTCGCCGGAATCGTGATCCTGATCTACCGCCGGCGCACCACCGGGCCGGTGTTCATGGCGACCACCAAGAACGACAAGTTCATGTACGTCGTGCTGGTGGCCGCGCTGGTTGCCGGGCTCTGGACCACGCTGGTCAGCGTCGGCGCCGGGCACCATGCGCACAACTACCGCGAGACCGTCGCGCCCTGGTTCCGGTCGATCTTCGTGCTGCAACCCGAGCGTGGACGCGATGGCAGCCGCTCCGGCCTCCTTCCAGATCCACGTGCTGATCGGCCTGCTGCTCTTCACCATCTGGCCGTTCACCCGCCTGGTGCACGCCTTCACCGCGCCACTGCACTACCTCTTCCGCCCCTACATCGTGTATCGCAGCCGGGACGCGCAACCGCGACCCGGCGCCGCGCCGCCCGCGCGAGGCTGGGCGCCGGTCGGCACCCGCGACCGCGACACCTCGCGCTGAAAGGTCACCATGTCGACTCCCGCCGGCAACGCCGCACCCCATCCAGGCCAGGGAAAGAACCTGGCTCTGGCGCTGCTGGCCTTCACCATCACCTTCTGGGCCTGGAACCTGATCGGGCCGCTCGGCAGTGCGCTACGCCGCCGAACTCGGTCTCTCGGCGACTCAGAAGTCACTTCTGGTCGCCATGCCGGTGCTGGTCGGCTCTCTCGGCCGGATCGCCACCGGGGCGCTGACCGACCGGCTCGGCGGGCGGCTGATGTTCACCGCCGTCACGCTGATCTCGATCGGGCCCGTCCTGCTGGTGGCGCTGGCCGGCTCAATCGGCTCCTACACCTTTCTCCTCATCGCCGCCTTCTTGCTGGGCATTGCCGGAACCACCTTCGCGATCGGCATCCCGTTCGTCAACGGCTGGTACGAGGCCTCGCGACGCGGCTTCGCCACCGGATTGTTCGGGGCGGGCATGGGCGGCACCGCGCTGTCAGCCTTCTTCACCCCACGGTTCGTCCGCTGGTTCGGCTACGTCCCCACGCACCTGATCATTGCGGTGGCGCTGCTGGTGACCGCCGTCATCGTCTGGTTCGGGATGCGCAACGCGCCCGGCTGGAAGTCGAACACCGAGCCGGTCGCGCCGAAGCTGGCCGCAGCCCTGAAGTTGCCCGTGACCTGGCAGATGGCGTTCCTGTACGCGGTGACGTTCGGTGGCTTCGTCGCCTTCTCGACCTACCTGCCGACCTATCTCAAGGACGTCTACGACTTCGACCTCACCGCAGCCGGCACCCGGACCGCCGGATTCGCCATCGCGGCCGTGATCGCCCGGCCGATCGGCGGCGTCCTCTCCGACCGGATCGGCGCCCCCCGAGTGGTGGCCATCTCGCTGGCCGGTGCCACGGTCCTCGCCATCGTGATCGCCCTCCAGCCGCCGCCGGAGCTGGCGGCCGGCAGCAGCTTCGTGCTGATGGCGTTCGCGCTGGGTCTCGGCACGGGCGGAGTGTTCGCCTGGCTGGCCCGACGGGCCCCGGCCGAGCGGGTCGGCAGCGTCACCGGCATCGTCGGCGCCGCCGGTGGCCTGGGCGGCTACTTCCCTCCACTGGTCATGGGGCTGACCTACGATGAGGCGGCCCACAGCTACACCGTCGGATTGGTACTGCTCAGCGTCACCGCCGTTGCTGCGTTGGTGTTCACCCTGGCCCTGAGCCGCAAGTCCGCTGACCGAGGCAGCATCGGCCGGGGTACGAAGAACGAGACCGAGAGGACATCAAATTGAGCCGCAGTGGCACCGACGACGACAATGAGGGGATCTTCTCAGCCATCGGTCCGGAGCAGTGCGTTCAGCTGCTGACTGAACACAGCATCGGTCGGGTGGCCTGGCAGGCCGTCGAAGGACCGCAGATCCTACCGGTGACCTACGCCTGGTTCGATGGGACGGTGGCGTTCCGCACCTCGCCCTACGGGGTGTTGTCGGAACTGATGCGCCCGACCGAGGTGGCATTCGAGGTCGACGATTTTGACGAAGACCACCACCATGGTTGGAGCGTCGTGGTCCACGGTCGCGCCCAGACCGTCGCCGATCCTAGCGAGCTGATCCGGATGTGGACGATCAGCGGCGTGGTCCCCTGGGCGTCGGGCATCAGAAACCTGTTCATCCAGATCACCCCACACCGGCTGACCGGGCGCCGGGTCGCCGCCCGCGCCGGCTGAGAGCCGTGGCTCGGCGTCGGATGCGGGCCCATCTGTCACCCCGTGGGTCGGCGCAGCGGCCGGCGATGGCGAGATGGACGCGTCCGAGGTCGCGATAGGCGCACTCCACCCTCGGACACGTACAACAGCCCATCAGCATCCAGACCAGCCTTGAGGCCTCCCAGCCGACGACTTCGCCGACCCAGCGCCCCACACCCGCAATCGGCGCCAATGCCAGGAGAACACGGGGGGATGCAGCAGCAAAAGTCCCGATACGGCAGCCGACCGTTTACCAGCGCGACCGCCCCGCCGCACTACACGCCGTCGTCGTCACCCAGAATTTCGGACAGACCGCCACCGACACGCCTCAGAGCACGAAGGTCGGGCGGCCGCTAGCGTACGGTCATGGCCACCCTGTTGCACCTGGACTCCTCCGCTGACCTGATCGGCTCGGCGAGCCGCCGGCTCACCGCGCGGTTCGCGGCCGGTTGGGCCGCGCTCGGTCACGACATCGTGCGCCGCGACCTCTTCGCCGATCCGCCGCCGCACCTGCCCAGCCACGTCCTCCACTGGGCGCCGAGCCTGCGGCCGGCCGACATCTCGGTGGATCCGGTCCACGATCGCTACCAGGAGGAACTGGTCGGTGAACTGCTGGCTGCCGACGTCGTGCTGGTCGGCGCACCGATGTACAACTGGTCGGTCCCTTCCACGCTCAAGGCCTGGATCGACTGGATCCACGTACCGGGAATGACCGCCCCGGCCGACCCAGACGATCCGGCGCCCCTGGCCGGCAAGCCCATCGTGATCGCATCCGGGCGGGGTCTGGCGTACGGGGCGGACACCGGCAACGTGGACCACGAACTCGGGGCGCTGAACCAGATGTTCGGCAACTCGATGCAGATGACCGTGTATCCGGTGCTGGCCGAGCTGACCCTGGCCCCGCAGGGCGCCACGTCCCTGGCCGAGGCCGAGGCCGAGATCGACCGTCTGCTGGCCGAGTTGGGCTGACCGCGCGATTGCGTGGTCAGCTGCCTGGCTTGACCGTCAGGTAGAAGTAGGAGCCGCTGACCACGGGCTGCGCGGCGCCGACGGCGGCGGGGATGCGGACCAGCCCGCCGGCAGCGGCAGCGCGTCAGGTGGTGCTGGTCGGCGAACCGAGCGGGGCGTGCCGCCGATGTCGGGGAAGACGAGGATCTGATCCACCGCGTAGTCCTTATCGCAGGTGCCCTCGCCTTCGGCCGGCGTGAAGCACTATTTGCGGATCTGCATGAGGTGGATTCGGGCGCGTGGATCCACGGTCCACGCGTAGTCGGACAATCGGGTGTTGATCGTCGTCGAGGTGCTGCTTCCGGCGTTGATCCGCTCGATCCACTCCGCGCCCGATAGGTGCGGAACGAACTCACCACGGTCTGATGCGATTCGTCGAAGCGTACAGCGTGGTCGGCGTGACAGCCGCCGAGACCACAGGAACGGTGAACGCAGGGGCGGCCAACACGGTCTACCCCCGTATGATCTGACTTCACGAGGCCGAGCGTGCCGGACACTCGATGAAGATCGTGGCGGGCAGTGCATCATCGGGCCGCAGATGATCATCCGTTGCTGGTTGGATCGCAGGCCTCGCTGACGGTCTCAACCTCTCTGCAAAGATCAAGGGGTGTGGATGCGACGTGGGTAGGCCACACTGCACCGGTATCTCCAACGGCAGAACGAGGTAACTCAGAGCTATGACCAGTGACGCGACAGTCCGCACCAACGCCCAGGCCGCCGACCCGGAGGAGCTGGACGAGTGGTCGGAGTCCTTCGACCAACTCCTGGCCGTCGGGGGCCAGGAGCGTGCCGCCGCCGTCCTGCGGCGACTCGGCAAGCAGGCGGCCGACGCCGGACTCGACGGCTACGAGTCGGTCACCACGGACTACGTCAACACCATCCCGGTGGACGACGAGCCGGACTTCCCGGGCGACGAAGACATCGAGAAGAGCTACCGCCGCCTGATCCGCTGGAATGCGGCCGTCATGGTGCAGCGGGCCCAACGCCCTGGGATCAGCGTCGGCGGGCACATCTCGACGTACGCCGGTGCGGCCACCCTCTACGAGGTCGGCCTGAACCACTTCTTCCGCGGGCCCGACCACCCGGGCGGCGGGGACCAGGTGTTCTTCCAGGGTCATGCCTCGCCGGGCATGTACGCCCGGGCGTTCCTCGAGGGGCGGCTGAGTGAGGAGGACCTGGACGGCTTCCGGCAGGAGCGCTCCAAGGCGCCGCACGGCCTGCCGTCCTACCCGCACCCGCGGTTGATGCGCGAGTTCTGGCAGTTCCCGACGGTCTCGATGGGCATCGGCCCGATGAATGCGATCTACCAGGCCCAGTTCAACCGGTACCTGCGGGACCGCGGCATCAAGGACACCACCGACCAGCATGTCTGGGCGTTCCTCGGCGACGGCGAGATGGATGAGCCTGAGTCGCGGGGCCTGCTGCAGCTGGCCGCCAACGACGGCCTCGACAACCTGAGCTTCGTGATCAACTGCAACCTGCAGCGCCTCGACGGCCCGGTTCGCGGCAACGGCAAGATCGTCCAGGAGCTGGAGGGGTTCTTCCGCGGGGCCGGCTGGAACGTGATCAAGGTGCTGTGGGGCCGCGAATGGGACAAGCTCTTCGCCGCCGACACCGACGGCGAACTGGTGCGGATCATGAACGAGACCCCGGACGGCGACTTCCAGACCTACAAGGGCGAGTCCGGCGGCTACGTCCGGGAGAACTTCTTCGGCAAGTCGCCCTCGACCAAGGCCATGGTCGACCACTTGACCGACGACCAGATCTGGCAGCTCAAGCGCGGCGGGCACGACTACCGCAAGGTGTACGCCGCGTACAAGGCCGCGATGAGCCGAACGGGAAGCCGACCGTCGTACTCGCCATGACCGTCAAGGGGTACGGGCTGGGCACCAACTTCGAGGCCCGCAACGCCACCCACCAGATGAAGAAGCTGACCGCTCCGGACCTCAAGTTGTTCCGGGACCTGCTGCAGATCCCCGTCTCGGACAAGGAGATCGAGGACGACGCGTACAGCACGCCCTACTTCCACCCCGGTCCCGACGCGCCCGAGATCACCTACCTGCTGGAGCGTCGGCGCCAGCTCGGCGGGTTCGTGCCCGAGCGGCGCAACAAGCCCGGTCGCGGTGACCCTGCCGGTGGAGAAGACCTACGAGGCGTCCCGGAAGGGATCGGGCAAGCAGATGGCGGCGACGACGATGGCCTTCGTCCGGCTGCTGCGGGACCTGATGCGCGACAAGGGTCTCGGCAACCGGGTGGTGCCGATCGTTCCGGACGAGGCCCGCACGTTCGGGATGGACTCGTTCTTCCCGACGGCGAAGATCTACAACCCGCACGGCCAGCAGTACACCGCCGTGGATCGCGAGCTTTTCCTTGCCTACAAGGAGTCTCCGAAGGGGCAGATCCTGCACACCGGCATCAACGAGGCCGGTTCGATGGCGGCGTTCACGGCGGCGGGCACCTCGTACGCCACCCACGGCGAGCCGATGATCCCGGTCTACGTCTTCTACTCGATGTTCGGGTTCCAGCGCACCGGCGACCAGATGTGGGCCGCCATGGACCAGATGGCCCGCGGGTTCATCATCGGCGCCACCGCCGGGCGGACCACGCTCACCGGCGAAGGTCTGCAGCACGCCGACGGCCACTCCCCCATCCTGGCCGCGATGAACCCGGCGGTGCGGATCTACGACCCGGCGTACGGGTACGAGATCGCCCACATCGTCCGGAGCGGGCTGGAGCAGATGTACGGCCCGGACTCCGAGGACCCCAACGTC
This sequence comes from uncultured Actinomycetota bacterium, assembly GCA_963723815.1. Classification (GTDB taxonomy): domain Bacteria; phylum Actinomycetota; class Actinomycetes; order Propionibacteriales; family Propionibacteriaceae; genus Microlunatus. Next base: position 31,554 of record CAVRSH010000002.1, read on the forward strand.
ATGTACTACCTCACCGTCTACAACGAACCCATGCTGCAGCCGGCCGAGCCGGAGGACGTGGACATCGAGGGCATCGTCCGGGGTCTGCACCGGATCAGCAGCCATGCCGGCGACGGCCCGAAGGTGCAACTGCTGGCCTCCGGAGTGTCGGTGCCGTGGGCCCTGGAGGCCGCCGACGTCCTGGACGCGGACTGGGGGGTCAGCGCGGACGTCTGGTCGGTCACCTCCTGGACCGAGCTCCGCCGCGACGCCCTCGACGCCGAGGAGCACAACTTCCTGCACCCGGACGAGGAGGCTCGGGTGCCGTACGTGACCGAGAAACTCAGGCGACGCCGCCGGGCCCATCATCGCCTCAACCGATTTCGTGTCGGAGGTGCCCGACCAGATCCGGCAGTTCCTGCCCAACCCGTTCGCCACCCTGGGCGCTGACGGCCACGGCTTCTCCGACACCCGCCCGGCTGCCCGCCGCTTCTTCCACATCGACACCGCCTCGATCGTGGTCAGAGCACTGCAGATGCTCGCCGCCTCGGGCGACGTGGACGGGGGCCTGGCCCGGGAGGCCGCGGACAAGTACGCGTTGCTGGACGTCAACGCCGGCACCACCGGGACGGCCGGCGGCGAATCCTGAGGACTCGATCGGAGAGGGATCCGCCGCAGCTGCGGGCTACCGACGCGGCTGCGGAGTGGTCCTCTGCGTGCGCGCGAACCCGTTGAATCCACCCGGGTAATGACGATCGATCGCCCAGATGACGGATCCCGCATTGGTCAGGTTAGTCGAGTAACCCTGCTCGCTGAGCCAGGCGGCCATCCGGAGGATCATCTCGACCCCTCAGCTAGCGGCTCCCTGGTTCGACACCGCGTGATGGTGCTGCGGGTGATGGCGCTGCAACGATTCGAAAGGGCTCGCATGGTGTGCTCCCTGGTCTGGCCCCGAACCCGATGGTTCTACGATGCCGCCGATCCCGGGTGACGGACACGACCGAAGGTCATGAGACGAAGGGACCTAGGGCCCATTCTGTGGTTGTGGCCCGGGTCCTGATCTGAGCGCGGAGCAGCTGTCTGGGTTCGGCTGTCGAACACCGCGAACCGCGGCCGGCGGTCGCTGAATTAGCCTCGTCGACATGGATCTCGGATTACGCGGTCACGTCGCGCTGGTGGTCGGTGGCACCGGACTGATCGGGCGGGCGATTGTCGAGCGGCTTCGAACTGAAGGTGCCACCGCGGTCGCCGCGTCGCGGCATGCCGCCGACGGCATCACGCTCAACGCGCAGGACTCGGCTTCGGTCACCGCGGCGCTGGAACACGTGGTCGGGCAGCACGGTCGTCTCGATGCCTGGTCGTCTGCTGCTGCGCCGAGCGCGCAGACCCTCGATCCGTCTCGGCATGCCGATCCGGACCAGGTGCTGACCGCCGTCGACGCGAAGGCGATGTCGTTCCTTCGGCGTGGCCAACGCAGCTCTGCCGATCATGGCCCGGGCCGGCTACGGACGGATCGTCGGCGTGAGCGGTCAGAACGCCTTTCTCACCGGCAACGTCGCCGGCTCGGTCCGCAACGCCGCCCTGATCATCGCCGCCAAGAATCTCGCCGACAGCGTCGCCGGGTCGGGTGTCACGGTGAACACCGTCAGCCCCGGGGCGGTCGTCGCCGCCCCCGCGTCCGCTGTCGAGATGGGCAGTGGCGGCGAGTCGAGCCCTGAGCAGATCGCGGACCTCGTCGCTTTCCTCGTGTCTCCTCGTGCGGGAGCGATCTCGGGGGAATCGATGGCAATCGGTCATCGGGTGCGTGGCATAACAGGGCTCTGATCATCCGGCACCAATGGTCGCAACCCTCTCGATTGCCGCGACTGTTTACGTTGTAAACTGCAGTGGCCGGGTCACCAGTTCGACGACTTCCGGTGGCCGGCGGACTCATCACCATTCGACCGACGAGAGGGGATCGTGACTACCACGCAGCGCAGTATTCAAATGGGTGAGATCGACCAGTACACGCTGGCGAACCCGGTTGACCGCTATCCGAAGATCACGCCGCCGGAGACCAACGTGGCCGAGCCCGGTCTGGAAGCGGATCTGACGCCGGCGGCCGATCACGGCGAGACCACCTACCGGGGGACGGGGCGGCTCAAAGGGCGCAAGGCGTTGATCACCGGGGCGGACTCCGGCATCGGTGCCGCCGTGACGATCGCGTTCGCCCGCGAGGGAGCCGATGTGGTGCTGTCCTACCGACCCGAGGAGGAGGAGGACGCTGCCCGGATCGCCGCACTGGTCGAGCAGGCGGGGCGTAAGGCCGTCCGAATACCGGGAGATCTGAAGGACCGCGGCTACTGCACCAAGCTGGTGGCGACTGCGGTCGCCGAACTCGGCGGACTCGACATCCTGGTCAACAACGGCGGCAAGCAGGTCTTCGTCGAGCATCTGGAAGACCTCAGCGACGAGCAGTTCGACGACACGTTCAAGACCAACGTGTACGCGACTTTCTGGCTGACGAAGGAGGCTCTGCCCCACCTGAAACCCGGCTCGACGATCATCAACACGACTTCGCTGGAGTCGTACAAGCCGTCCCCGATCCTGGTGGACTACGCCACCACGAAGGCCTCGATTAACGCCTTCACCAAGTCCGTGGCCCAGCAGCTTGCCGAGCGGGGAATCCGGGTGAACGCCGTCGCTCCCGGTCCGGTCTGGACTCCGCTGGAGGTCTCCGCCGGCCAGCCGCCGGAGAAGTTGCCGCATTTCGGTGAGACGACACCGCTCGGCCGCCCCGGCCAGCCGGCCGAACTCGCCCCGGCCTATGTCTTCCTGGCGTCCGCGGAATCGAGCTTCGTGCTGGGAGACACCCTCAACGTCAACGGTGGGATGCCGACGCCCTGACGCTTGCGGCCGACCAGCGCGCCGGACCGGACTAGCGGGCGCGCTCGGTCGGCTGCGTGGGGCGGTTCGTGACCTCGTCGAGAATCTGGTCGGCGAGAACCTCGAGCGTCACGTCGTGGATCCGTGACACCCGGGTGAGGAGTTCGAACGCTCGATCCGCACTCAGCTGGAACCGCTGCATGACCACGCCGGTCGCTCGACCGATGGTGGTCCTGGTGGTCATCGCGTCGGTGAGCTGCTTCTGCGTCATCACCCGGCCCAGGGTGTGGGTGGCCTGAATGGCGAACAGCATGGCCGCCTCGACCGTGTCGTCGTCGAAGGCTCCCGCGGTCGAGGAGTACAGGTTCAGCCCGGCGATCAGGCCCGGCTCATCGAACAGTTCGATGCCCATCTGCGACACGATGCCGAGATCGGCGGCCAGCGGACCGTATTTCGGCCATCGGACGTCAAGGCGCAGATCGTCCGACCGCGCCTGCCACCGCCCCTGAACCGCGTCGACACAGGGTCCTTGGTTGAACTGGTACTGCAGCGCGTCGACCTCGTGCACGAGAGGGTGCGTCGCCGCGGTCGTCTCCAACTTGCCGTGACGGTCGGCGAGAGTGATGCCGGCGTAGTCGGCGCCAGACACGGCGTCGATCGCCGCGAGGCAGATCAGTTCGAGAAGCTCATCGACATCAACTGGACCATCCAGGTCGGTGGCGACCAGCGCAATCGATCGAGAAACGGTTGAGGAAGTTTGGGACAACATGGAGTCTCCCTGGTAGCGGCCTCGGGTTCACAGAGCCGGTCGCTGGAACTCCACGTTGAATGTATCCCGTTACTGACGGACCCGCCAGACTGCGCCGATCGCGGGCGATAACCAGTAGGTGCCCATGGCAATGGCCAGCCGAAGCCAAATGACCGGCTTCGCTGGCCGTCGAGGAGTTGAGGTGCCGCAAGGGCCAGATCCTCAAAGGAGGATCACTGCCGAAGAGCTGCTGTCTGATCAGCTTCGGTCTTGAGTACTGGTGTTGTCGGTGCCACCGAGGTCGCGGAGGAAGTCGTGGCACTTCCGCGCCCGAGAGCTGTTTCGGCGACGATCTCGTCGAAGAATGAGGCGATGTCGTTCTTACCCGCGTTCTTGGCATCGCGGACATACTGGCCGTAGTCGTGACCGGCCTTCAACGAGTGATACTGCACTGAGATCAGATCGAACGTCACGTCGTCGAAGCCTGTCTCACCGGTTGCCATCCCAAACCCTCACTTTCTCAGATCGTCGCGACGCAACCATTGCGCCGCTGCCAGCAGCGCACTCCAACGCGGTGCGTTTACGTCGTAAACGCCCTTCGCTGAATTCGGGACGAACGCGGCGGCGCCCGAGCCCTGCACGGCATCGCCCGCTCAGCAGGACCCACGGCACCGCCCATCGCTCCGACTCCGGAGCCGTCCGATCACTAGTCCCGGGCCCGGAACGGCGCGCGGGGATCGGAAGATCCCGACACGCTGGTCACGATCTGAGCGGCGGCCTCGCGTAGCTTGACGTTGTACTGCTGGGAATAGCGACGGACGAGGTCGAAGGCCTCGGATTCGGATATCCGGCTCCGCTCCATCAGGATCCCGATGGCCAGGTCGATCACCCGACGGGTGTCCATGGCGTCGACCCGATCGTCGAGTTCCCAGGCCTGGGTGGTCAAGCGCTCGGCCAGTGCGATGCCACCCGAGATCTCCACGGCGACCTGCGCCGCCAATTCACGCTGTTCGGCGCTCAGGCCGTCGACGGCTGCGCAGTACACCTTGATCACGGCCACCGGATCGCCCGCCACGAACACGGGAGACGACACGCAGCAGGCGGCACCGAGCGCGGCGGCCCGCGGGCCGTAGTCCTGCCACCGGTAGTCGTTGGCCAGATCCGGCACATACATGCCTTCGCCGGACCGGAGAGCATGCAGGCATGGACCAACGCCGATCGAGTACTGGAGCAGATCGACGTCACGGGCCAGATCACTGCTCGCGCCCATGGTGACCGGCGCATTCGACACCCGGAGCGTCACGGCCACCCCGGCCACTTCACCCAGCCGTCCAGCCGTCCGAACGGCCACGTCCTCCAGGTAGCTGGCGAGCAGTGGTGCCGCCGCGTCAAGTGCGTCCCCGCCGGCCAGTGGACCGGGGCCGGCCATACCGATGCGCCCCACCGTCGTCACAGTCACCTCACCCCTCTCGCCACGAATCGATGAATCCAGAGTGGCACCTGCCGCCGTTCAGCCGCCAGCGGACCGGTGTGACCTCGAGCCGACGATGCCAGACCGCCCGGCGGCGCGCGGCCGTACCCGGTGTGTTTAGATGATGGCCGTGGTTCAGTAGCGGCAGCCACTTCTCTCTATCGAGGAGTGTCCATGTACCTGCACACGCAGCAACTGATCAACGAGATCGTGGCCGACGAGCCCGACCCGGCCGCCGCGAACGCCCTCCAGGAAGGTCTGGGCGGACAGTTCGGTGAGATGCGCACGATGATGCAATACCTTTTCCAGAGCATCAACTTTCGCGGCGACCCCAGTTCCAAGCCCTACAAGGATTTGCTTCAGGGCGTGGGCACCGAGGAGATCAGCCACGTCGAACTGATCGGCACCACCATCGCGCGCCTGCTCGACGGGTCGCCGGAGTATCAGGGCAAGAAGACGGACCCGGTCGACAAGCCCGGGCGCCGGGGGCGACGCCACTGAAGATCGCGCTCGACACCAGCAACATCCACCATTACCTGGTCGCTGCCCAAGGAGCGTTGCCGGTCGATGCGGCCGGTAATCCCGTGGAGCGGTTCGTACGTCTACAACAGCGGGAACCTGGTGCTGGACCTGCTCTACAACCTGATGCTGGAGTCCACCGGCCGGCTGCAGAAGTGCCGCATCTACGAGATGACCGAGAACAAGACGGCTCGTTCGACCATCGCCTACCTGATCGTCCGGGATCAGGCCCACGAGAACGCGTTCGCCAAGGCATTGGAGTCCCTGGGCGTGAACTGGGGGGCGGTGCTGCCGATTCCCAAGACCAATGCCGAGCAGTTCCCCGAGGTGAAGAAGCTCCTGGACAAGGGACTGCAGAGCATCCAGTACACCTTCAGCGCCGATAACCAGCCGAGGCCGCGAAGCTGTACCGCGGGAGCCTCACCTTCGAACGACGGCACCGAGCTGAGCACCGCGTGATGCCCGAAGGGGTGCCGATCACGATCGCCCCGGAACGGCGCGAGGAGTTCTCCCCCGGTCTCGACAAGGAGTTGCTCGCGCTGATCCAGGCGACAGCCGAAGTGGAGATCAAGGCCACCGAGGCGCAAGACGTCTCCTGAAATAGAGTCGAACGACTTCGGACGTCCGGTTGGCTTCGGCCAACCGGACGTCGTCGTTTCGAACACGGTCAGGGAAAATGCCGGAATGCCGCCTCCAGGCTGTTGCGCAGCCAGGTGTGGTATTCGGCAGCATCGTGTTCGAGTTCCCGGCGGATCAGGTGCCAGCTTTCCAGGCCGACGAGCACATAGAGCGTTCGGACCGCCCAACCGAGGTCGAGTCCGGTCGGGATCATCCCCGCTTCGGCGAAGCTCTCGGCCAGCAGCGTCATGTCGGCCAGGTGACCCTGCTTCCCCGCCCGCCACAGCGCAGCGGCCTCGGCGTCGACGGCGGCGGCGCCCGGGCCATCGCGAAGACGGCACCGCTGCGTTCATGGAGGGCTGAGGTGGCCGCCGCGAGCAGCCGGATCTTCGTGGTCGGATCAGGGCTTTCGACGATGTCCCGGAACCATCGGCGGTCAGCGGCCGCGACCGCGTCGCCGTCCCCGACGATCGCCGCGCCGACGACTTCGTTGAGCAGCGCGGACTTGGTCGCGAACTGCAGGTACACCGTCTTCTCGGCCACCCCGGCCAGATCAGCGATGGCCCGTATCGAGGTGGCCGCATAGCCGTCGGCCAGGAAGAGCCGGGTCGCCGCCGCGCGGATACGGTCTCGGGTCGCTCGAGCCGCCGCCGCCCGTTGCGGCGACGTATAGCGCCGCCGGCTGGTCGGATCCGCCTGCGAAGAAGCGGTGATCGTCGGCCTCCTTCCTCTATTGACACCAGTAGCACTGTACTGTAATAGTTTGGCTACAGCACCACTGAATCAAATTTCGAGCTGGGCTGAGACTGAGGAGAGAAGATGAACCGTCTACCGGCGCTCACGGTGATGTCCGTCAAGGTTCCCGTGGCCGACCTCGCCCGAAAGCCGGCGCTGGTACGCCGACGTGTTCGGACTGCGGGAGGAGATGGAGTGGCCGGACCATGACGGTGTCGTGCGTGGCATCGCCTTCGCCCCGATCGGCGGCGTCATGCTGGCCCTCCGAGAGCATCCCGAAGCCGCGGCTGCCACTCGGCGCTTCGGTTTCCTGAACATCGGCGTGCCGGCCGAGCAGGACCTGGCCGGGTGCGCAGAACACCTCGATCGGCTCGGCGTCAAGCACACGCCGGTGATCGCCGGCGCCCGCGGCCGACTGATCGGGTTCCATGATCCGGACGGTCACGAGCTCGCCTTCTACGTCGAAACGGAGACCGACGGGGTGCGCGACGATGCCTTGCGGGCCGTTCGCCTGACCGTCCCCCAGACCGGTGGCGCCGAGAGCGCTGAGGCCTGACATGAGCGCCGGGGCGATGGCCGGCTGGCCGGGCCACGGATTCCGCCGGTGGCCGAACGCAGGCGTCAAACTTGTCACCGAGCGCGAGGCCGGCAGTCGAAAGAGGTCGGTCCTGACCTTCCCGGACTGGCTGGCGGCGATCGCCATCGCGCTGCTGGTCAGCTTCGCCCTGGCTGTCCTGCTGCTGCCCGATGCTGCGATCAGGGGCACCGATGTTCCCCAACCCAGCGGTCAGGCCCAAGCCCCGCCCGTGCGCCCCCTCCCCCAGTGCGACCAGCCTCCCGCTTGCCATTGACCCCACGACGCTAGGGCCGGTCCGCCTCGCCTCCGACTGCTCGGGGATGGTCGAGAACCGCATCCGGTTGCGGCGCCGCCGGGAAGAAGTCGTCGGAGCCAAAGCCCACCGCCGGGCCAACACCGTCGGATCCGACGGCAAAATCGACGATCACCCGGCCATCGCCAGACCCGATGGTCAGATCCGGCTGATCCCGAAAGTCGAGGTCCTGGTCATATTCCACGTCATCCCCCGTCCCGGCGTCCGCGGCCGGACTGCGCACCATGGCGAGCCGACGCCCTCCCACCTCACTTCAGCATCCGCACCTCCGGGTAAACACACCCCGAAGTAGGTAATCCGCCACCAGAGTCGGCACGGGCGCGCCGTCTCGCGGCCCAGCCGTCGGGCCGAGCGAGGTCCGCTGCCGAAGCGGTTCAGTATCACCGGGTCGTTCCGCGCACTCTTCCAAGGATCAATCGCGTCCGCTCGGTTCGGGGCGGAGTCAGGGAGGGCGTCGTGGCGCAGGACTTCAGTTCGACCGTGGTACAGATCATGCCGGCGTTGCGGGACCGCGAGGTGCTGATCGCCGAGATCGGACGGAGTCAGACCGGCACGGCGTCCGACACGGCCCGGGCGTCGATCGCCGAGATCGAGCTGGCCATCCGGACGGCGGATGCCGACGAGCAGCGCGGCGCGTACGACTCCGCCCTCCGCGGCTATCAACGGGCGCGCGGTCTGGTCTTCCGGCTGCTCCACCCGCGATTCGACATCTCGCAGTGGGTCCGGGACGACTTCCGCGTCCGACTGCCGGTCGGGCCGAAGATCGAGAGCGGGCTCCTGGAGGCCGCGTCATCGCTCGTCGGGCTGCTCCGCCCGGGTGCGGCGGAAATCCCGAGCCTGCCGAAGCTCGCCACCGTCCAGCTCGACCGGAGCCTGACCCGATTCACCCAGACGGGTTTCCGCCGCCAGGCGGGGGTGACCGAGGATCTGGAGGCGTCCGGCACGCAGGCTCTGGCATTGATGGCCGACGGCAAGCCTCAACAGGCGGTCCCGGTACTGCAGGCCGCGTTGGAGAACGCCGGCGCGAATGCCGATCCGGTGGCCCGGGCCAGCAGCCAGCTCAACCTCGCCGTCGCCCTGCTCCAATCCGGCGCGGTCGGCCGGGGACGCGAGGCCGCGGCCCAGGCCGCGGAGTCCTTCACCGCGGCCAAGGATCAGGTCGGCCTGGCCCAGGCGTTGCACGCCCAGGCGGTCGGCGCCCACGCGGCCGGTGACCAGCAAGCGGCCGACAACCTCTTTGCCCAGGCGGACAAGGCCCTCGGTCTGACCCGGGAGGCGCCGCCCGGCGGGCCCCAGCTCGTGCAACGGGTCGGCCCGCAACCGTTCGGCCTGGCCACCAACCGGGTGCTCTTCGGGGGTCAGAATCTGATCAACCGGCTGCGTGGCCGGGACGTCTTCGCTGAGAGCACCCGGATCGAGGCGCCGGTGTCGGTCGTGGCCAACGTCGCGGCCGGTCTCAGTGGCCGCTCGGACGCCCTCGTCGACGCCATCCGCAACCGCGACGTCACGACGCTGGCGGTCCGGGTGCCCGGCCGGATCGACGGCTGGCAGGTTCTTCCCGCCCCCGACGCCGTCGATCGCGCCGTGGCCGCATCCGCCTGGCAGGTGGGTGTGCCCGTCGGAAGCGGCGTGGTCGACTTCACAGTCACCGCCGACGAGTCCCCGTCTATGGCCACCCTGTCCCAGCTCGTCTACGAGCCGCGGGCGCAGATTGCGGCCTTCGTCGATCTGCGGCTCGTGACGGTGGACGCGGTCAGCACCTCCACCTACCTCACCCATCTCTACGCGTTCGCGTTGCTGGTCAAGATCGGCGACGCACAGCACGCTCTTGGACTGTTCGCCGAGGCCGAGACCACCTACCTGGAGGCGGCCGGCTACAGCTTCCTGAACCAGACGGTGGAGGCCACGGCGCTGTGGATCCGCCTGGCCCGCAACGCGTTCGAATGGGGCAACGCCCGATACAAGGCCGAGGACCTGGCCGGCGCGAAGGCCCAGTACGTCAAGCTCGTCGCCGAGGACTCGACGGTCCCGGCCGGCTCACTGCTGTACACCACGGCGAGCCTGACCGTCCCGGCCGACCAGGCACGGGAGCTGATCGCCCACCTCGTCGACCGGCCGTTGCCGTCGATCCAGTGGGAGATCGCCTCGTACGTGCTGCAGGCGCTGTCCTTCCTCGACCAGCTGAGCGACGGCCTGGACTACTACGGCCTGGCCTTCTCCCCGATCCACACCTTCGAATACCTGCAGAGCGTCGCCCGCGGCTTTGCCCAGCAGGCGATTCAGGCTGAGCGCGAGTACGTGAACTTCCGCAGCCGCCAACAGATCGAGACCGCCACCCGCCGCGATCTGGCGAGCACCAGCGCCCTCGCCTGGGCCGAGGCCTCGGGGCGCGAGGAGCAGTTCCGGTCCGCGCAGGCCGATGCGGCCGGCGCCCAGGCCGCGCTCGACCTGGCGGTGCGGCGTCGCAACGACGCCGTGACGCAACGCGACGGATACGCCGCCTCGAGCTGGACCCAGATCTGGTCCTCGGCCGCGTCGACCGCTCAGGGCATGGGCTCGGACTCGTGGTTCAACGAGATCAGCGAGCTGGCCGACAAGCTCGACCGCGGCGAGACGATCCACGGCGACCGCGGCAAGCTCGCCGCGGCGTACACCTTCCAGGCCGGCCGGCGCAACCGCACCTACGAGCTGGCCAAGATGGCCGACGGGATCGCCGAACTGAACGCCGCCATCCCCGTGGCGCAGGCCCAGCTCTCCGCCGCCCAGCACGGGGCCCGGGCCGCCGAGATCGCCTGGCAGGCGTCGATCCAGCGGGCCCAGCTCGCCGACGCGGCGCTCACCGCCTTCGACCAGAACGAGTTCACCCCCGAGGCGTGGTCGGCGATGGCCGACGTGATGCGCGACATCTCCCGCGGTTACCTGTGGCGGGCGATCCGGATCGCCAAGCTGATGGAGCGCGCGTACAACTTCGAGAACGACACCCAGCTGCACGTGGTCAAGAACGACTACGGGTACGCGGTGGCGAACGCCTCGGGCAGCGATGCGGTGCTGCTCGGCGGTGACGGTCTGGCGGCGGACATCGAGTCGTTCACCTACATCGCGATCACCACCGCCCGGCGCAAGCAGAGCCGGATCAAGGACGTGGTCTCGCTGGCCCGGGACTTCCCGGCGCACTTCGCCAGCTTCCGGGCGACCGGCCGGCTCGCCTTCGAGACCGACCTGTACGAGTTCGACCGGCTGCACCCCGGCTTCTACCAACAGCGCATCGAGGCCGTCGAGCTGGAATTCGTCGGGCTCGTCCCCGAGGAGGGCCTCAACGGCACGCTGGCGGCGGGCGGCGCCACGCGCTTCCGGCAGCGCGACGGCGGCGTCGGCCAGCGCGTCCACCAGATCGACACGATGGCCCTCTCCGATTTCCAGCTCCGCAACGACCTCTTCGTCTACACCGCCGACACCGGCGTACGCGGCCTGTTCCAGGGCCTCGGGCTGGGGACGACCTGGGAGCTGATCCTGCCCAAGCGCAGCAACGACTTCGACTTCGGCCGGATCGCTGACGTGCACCTGGTCGTCTACTACACAGCCACCTACGACCTCGGTTTGCGCACGGCCGTGCTGCACCGGCCACCACGGCCGGGCGAGTTGTCGGCGGTCCGCGACTTCAATCTGCGCTACGACGCGCCGGACGCCTGGTACGGCTTCTACCGCAACCGGGCGGTCGACTTCGAGCTGGACGCCGTACGGCTGCCGGCCAACCAGCAGGACTTCTCGGTCCAGTCGGTTCAGCTGCGGGTCCAGACCCGCCCGGAGCTCGACCCGGAAGGCATCATGCTGCGGGTCACGGCGCCGGGTCAGCCGATGGCCGAGGTGACCACCGAAGCGGGCGGAGCCGTCGATCTGACCGCCGTCGCGGCCGGGCTGATCGACGCGTCGCCGCTCGGCGTCTGGCATCTCGAGCTGACCGGAGCCACCCCGCCCGACCAGATCGTCTCCATCCAGCTCGGCCTGGAGTACGCGTTCACCTACCCCGACGAGGAACTCTGACGTGCGCGACGACTCCGGACTCGGCCAGGTTTCGCTGCCTTCCGGTGGCGGCGGGATCGCCCCGCTCGGCGACCGGTTCCAGCCCGATCTGGTCCGGGGAACCGGCAGCTACGCCGTCCCGCTGCCCTGCCCGAAGGGCCCCAACGAGCTCGCGCCATCGCTGTCGCTGGCCTATTCCACCGGCTCGGGCAACGGTCCGTTCGGCCTGGGCTGGCGGCTGGAGCCCATGCGGATCGAGCGCCGCGTCGACCGCGGACTGCCGCACTACACCGAGGAGGACGAGTTCACCATCGGGGGCGGCGACGTGCTGCTGCCCGTGGGCGGCGGCCGCTACCGACCGCGGTCGGACACCCAGTCGTGGCACATCGCGCGGCTGCCGGGCAACGATCCGGCCCGCGGCTGGCGGATTCGCGACGGTCGCGGCCGAACCCAACTCCTCGGCGACTCCGAGGCGAGCCGGGAGACCGGACCGGCCGGCCAGGTCTTCGCCTGGCACCTGAGCGCGGAGACCGACCCGGCGGGCAACGCGATCAACTACGAGTACCGCCGCGACGGTGACCGGCTCTACCTCTCCGCCGTCCGCTGGTCGATCTGGGCCCTCGAGTTCCGGTACGAGGCACGTCCGGATGTGCTGCGCACGGCTCGCGGCGGCTTTCTCCGAACGACCGGCCTGCGCGCCGCCGCCATCGACGTGGTCTGCACCCGGCCCGGCAGCGGGACATTGCGCACCTGGACGCTGACCTACAGTGAGGCGACCAATGGCTCCTCTCTGCTGCGGCGACTCGAGCTCAGCGCCGGAACCGGCGCTGACCGGGTCGCGCATCCCGCGCTGACCTTCGGGTACGCCGACTTCGACCTGACCGCCACGACCGTCGAGGCGGTGGACGCCCTGGTGGCCCCGCCGCCGCTGGACGCCCCCGGCGTGCAACTGGTCGATCTGGACGGCGACGGCCTGCCTGACGTGCTCGAACTCAACGGCTCCGTCGCCCGCCGCTGGCACAACGCCGGCGGCGGTCTGCTCGACGGCCCCCATCCCGTGCCCGGCATCCCGAGCCTCGCGTCCCTCGCCCGCAGCTCGGTCGGACTGGCCGATCTCGACGGCGACGGGCGGGCCGACCTGTTCTCCATCGACCAGCCGACCTCGCTGACTTTCCATGCCGACGGCCGTGGCGGCTTCGCCCCACAGCCGGACGTGCTGGCGCGCCGCCCGTCCGTCCGGCTCGCCGACCCGCGGACCCGGTTGACCGACCTGGACGGCGACGGGATCACCGACCTGCTGTGGACCGGGGAGGACGCCTTCGTCAGCTTCCGGCACGTGCCCGGCGAGGGCTGGCTGGACGGCGAGGTGCATCCACGGGTGCACGACCTGGCGCGCTTCCCGGACGTCTCGTTCGGCGAGCGTGGCGTCCGGCTCGGCGACATGACCGGCGACGGTTTGTCGGATCTGGTCGTGCTCCGCGGCGGTGATGTGAGCTTCTGGCCCGCGCTGGGCGGTGGCGCGTACGGAGCCCGGATCGACCTGGTGGACCCGCCCCGGCTCCCCGCCGGCTACCGCGAGGACCGGCTGCACCTGATCGACGTGGACGGCGACGGCTGCGCCGACGTCGTGTACTTCGGTGACGACGGCACGACCGTGTGGCTCAACCGGTCCGGCAACGGGTTCGCGCCGCCGGTCCGGCTACCGATCGCTCCGCCGCCCGGTCGGCGAGCCCTCCCGGCCGATCTGCACGGCGACGGACGGGTCGGTTTCGTCTGGGCGTCGAGCAGCCGGACGGCCGGAGACAGCGGCTACCGGGTGCTGCGGCTCGCCGGCGACTCCCCCGCCCCGTATCTGATGACCGAGATCGACAACGGCCTGGGCGGACGCTCCGGGATGCGGTACGCGACCACGACCGCGATGCGGCTGCGGGACGCTTCCGACGGCCGGCCCTGGACCGGTCAGTTGCCGCTGGTCGTGCACGTGGTCGAGGCGATCGAGCAGCACGACACGGTGACCGGTAGGCGCTCGGAGACGACGATCCGCTACCACGACGGCGTCTGGGACGGGCCGAACCGGGAATTCCGCGGCTTCCGCGCGGTGACCGTGGTGGCCGGGGACTCGGCCGCTCCGGTCCGTCAGGAGGTCGACTTCTTCCAGGGCGATCCCGACGAGATCGACCTGGTCGAGCGGGACCGGCAGCGGGCGCTGGCCGGCAGCTCGATCGGCACCCGGGCCTTCGAACGCGTCGGCCCGGACTGGCTGCTGCGCCAGTCGTCCGAACAGCACTGGGCCGCCCGGCTGGAACACGACGGCACGGCCGCCGGCCGCGGCTTCTCTGTGTGGTTCCCGCACGTGGTCGTGATCGAGACCCGCGAGGTCGACCCTGACGGGCCGGATCGGCTGGACCGCACCGAGCGAACCGGCTACGACGCGTTCGGCAACCTCACCGAGCAGGCGCGGACGAGCTTCGCCGAGGGTGATCCGCCCGCGGACCGGGACCGGACCCGCGAGCAGACGACCTGGCTGGCCGACGAGGCCAACTGGCTCGTGCACCTGCCGGTCTCGGTGTCGGCCTTCGACCGGGCCGAGGTTCCGTTCTCGGCCCGCTCCACGCACTACGACGGCGACCCGTTCGTCGGGCTGCCCCTCGGCCAGGCCAGCGCCGGTCTGCCGACGGCGGCGGTGGAGGCGAGGCTGCTCGACGCCCGCACTCCGGCCGACCTGTTCGACGGGCTCGACCCGGTGGCACTCGGCTACCTGCGGCGGGAAGGCGTCGCACCCGGTTGGTACGCCCGGACGCAGGCGACCCGCCGCGACGGGCGAGGCAATCCGGTCGAACAGCGCGATCCGCTCGGGGCGGCCACCACCACCACGTACGACGCGGACGGCGTCTTTCCCTTGTCCTGCACCGATCCCGCGGGTCGCTCGGTCACCTTCACCTTCGACGTGCGGTCAGCGGAGCCGGCGCTCACCGCGTACCCGGACGGCCGCTCGCAGAGCTCGGAGTTCGACGCGCTCGGCCGACTCGTGGCTGTGGTGGAGACCAGCGATGCCGGCTCGCAGTTGGTCAAGGCCTGGGCGCTGGACGTGAGCGCGTCACCCACCTCGGTCACCTCGTACGCCCCGACCCGGCCGGGCACCGACCTCGACGCTCTGCTGGCCGCCGATGCGCTGACTCTGCCGGCGACGACCGGAGTGTCAGTTTGCCGGATCTTCTACGACGGGTTCGGCAACCCGCTGGTCACGCTGAGCACTGCGCCCGGTGACCGCGTGGCGGTCACCGAACGCGTCGTGCTCGATCCGCGCGGTCTGGTCACCGCCCGGCTGGCCCCGAGCTTTGCGGCCTCCCTCGACTGGCCCGGCGTGCCGACCGCCGCCGAGATCGACGATCCGTCAACCGCCCGCACCCGCTACGACGCTAGCGGCCTGGTCGTCGAGGTCGCCGGCCCGGGAACGGCCCGGTTCACCGTCGATCGGGAACCGTTCACCGTCACCCACCACGAGGGCGGGTCCGCCGACCCGGCGACCCGGATCGAGCGCTTCGATGCCCGCGGCCGGCTGATCGCAGTGGAGGAACAGGTCGGCGACGGCACGGCGGCCATCCATCGTTACGATCTCGGCCCCGACGGCCGGGTTGCGGTGTTGCGCGACGCCGGGGGCGCCGAACTGGCGCGCTGGGTGCACGCCGGGCCCGGGGAACCCGTCCGGATCAGCCACCGGGACGCCGGCATCCGCACCTATGTCCGCGACGCCGCCAATCGGCTGGCGGTCCAGGTCGGCGCCGACGGCGGCCGGTTGAGCTACGACTTCGACGGCCTCGGCCGGGTGACCGGGGTGGACAGCGTCCCGCCGGGTGGCGGTGCGCCGACCCGGATCCGGGAGGTCTTCTACGACGCCGATCCCGACCCGGCCCACCCGTCGGCGGGCCGCTTCCTGGACGGGCGGGTCGCCGTGCTGCGCGAGGGCGCGCCGGGCGAGCGGGCCGAGTGCCGCTACTCCTACGACCGGGCGGGCCGACTGGTCGGCGAAGAGCAGACCGTGGCGGGGGTCACCCACCGCATCGGCCGCGCCTTCGACCTGCAGGGCCGGCTGACCGCGCTGACCTACCCCGACGGCACCCGGGTCGACTACGACCTGCACGCGGGCGGCACGGTGACCGCGGTGGCCGGGTTCGCCACCGACATCGAGTACGCCGCGGACGGATCGCTGCTCGGCTACCGGCTGCCCAGCGGAGTGCGGGTCGAGCAGGCAGCGCGATCCGGCCACCCAGCGCCTTGCCGCCGTCCGGGCCGTCCGTCCCGGGGTCGGCGGTCCCGATGAGGTGCTCCGCGGCCTGACCTACCGCTACGACGACGTCGGCTCGATCGTCGGGCTCGTGGACGTCGGGCCGGCCGGCGTCCAGCATCAGACGTTCGCCTACGACGGGCTGCACCGGCTGACCGCGGCCACCGTGCGGGCCGGATCGGCGGGCGGCGCGGTGGTCGCTCAGCACGCCTACTCCTACGACGACACCGGCAATCTGCAGCACTACGGCGACCTCGCCCCGGCGGACCTGACCTACGGAGACGCCGCCCGTCCGGGCCGGGTCACGTCGGTCTTCCGCGGCGGATCCGCGGCACCGGTGGAGTATGGGACCGGGGCGAGGTGACCAGTCACGGCGACTTGGTCGAGTTGCGGCTCGATCCGCTCGAACGGCTCGTCCGTGCGGTCAGCGATTCCGGCGCCCAGCGGCGCGAGCTGACGTTCGGGTACGACGCCCAGGGCCGCCGGGTGCTCAAGGAGGTCCGCGACCAGGCGGGGACGGTGCTGTCCCGGACGCGCTACCTGGCCGGACTCTGGGAGGCCTCCGCCGAGGGGACCGTCGGGCACGTCTTCCTCGACGGCAGCTGCTGGCCAGTGTGCAGACACCGGTGGGTGCGGCCTCGATGACGCGCTTTCACCTCGCCGATCATCACGGCACTGTGCTGGCCAGCCTGGACGAGAGCGGCGCGGTGACCGCCTGGCAGCGCTATTCACCGTTCGGGGCGGCCGTGGGGGTCGCCGGCCGCCCGGGGGGCCGGTCGACCGCTACCTCGGCCGCGAGCCGGACGACGAGCTCGGCCTGCTGCAGCTCGGCGCCCGCTGGTACGACCCGCGGCTCGGCCGGTTCCTCTCGGTCGACTGGTACATCCTGGAGCACCCGGCCAAGGCGGTGCGGCTGCCCCAGGGCTACGCCGTCTACGCGTACGCGCTGAATAACCCGCTGTCGTTCAAGGACCCGTCCGGCCTGTGGTTCGGCATCGATGACCTGATCGTCGCGGCGGCCGGGTTCGTCGTGGGCTTCGTCTCTGGCCTGGTCTACGGGCTGCTCAACGGCCAGGGCTGGGGCAGCCTGATGACCGCGCTCGAGACCGGACTGACCACGGCGGCAGGGGCCTGGCTCGGCTGGACGATCGGCGGCCCGCTGGGGTTGGTGATGGGCGGAATGAACGGCCTGATCGGCGGGATCCACGGCATCTACGACTGGTCCAGCCCGGAGGGATGGTTCGCCTTCCTTTCCGACTCGACCTGGAACCTGATCGGCACGTCGCTCGGCAACGTCGTGCACATCATCAACCTCTTCTACAAGGACGCCAACTATCGCGACGACCTGAGCCGGCGGCAGAACCGGAACGTCTACGAGGGCGGCTTCGCGCTGAAGAAGGACTTCGCGTTCACCCAGGGCAACGTGATCTCCAACGCCGGGCTGGGTACCGGCACCGTCAACGCCGCGTTCATCGCCAATCACGAGGAGTTGCACGTGTGGCAGCAGCGGTTCTTCGGCCCGGTGTTCCAGGTCGGCTACATCGTCTGGGCGGTCGGCGGGGCGGTGGTCGGATCGATCGTCTGGCTGTGGCACACCGACACGGGGCTCTCCGGACTCGGCAGTCTGATCGAGACGGCGGCCTACTACGACAATCCCTTCGAGTACTGGGCCTACAAGAACGACAACAACTGGCCGCCCAGCGGAGCCAACCCGATCCTGACCTATTGACGCGCGGCAGTGCCTGGGGGCAATGCGGGCAGGGACCACGCCCGGACAGCGCCGCCGCCCGGTGGGGCAGCTCCCCCGGATCGGTCAGGGCCAGGTGATCCCGGTGAACTTTGCGGAGAACGCGTCGTGGCTGCGGCGGATCGATTCCAGCTCGGGCAAGGTGGTGTGGTCCTGCTCGAGGAACAGGTAGTCCAGGTTGGGCAGGCTGGCTGCGGCGTCGACGATGTCTTGGATGGGCAGCACCCCAGTGCCGATCTCGGTGAAGCAGAGAGTGTTCTTGCGCTCCTCGAAGACCGCCATGTCGATGCTCTCCGTCGGCGAGACGACCCCGTCGATAGAGGTCGAGCGGCTGCGGAGCGTTCGGCGGGAAAGTCCTTCTGATGGAGCAGGATCACGCGGTCGGCAAACCGGTTCATCCACTCGACCGGATCCTGTCCGCCGCGGTACACCCAGTAGGTGTCGATCTCGAGGAAGACCAGGCTCGGGTCGGTGTTGGCGAGGATCAGGTCGTAGACATAGTCGTCTCCGAAGCGCTGAAACTCCTGGAAGTGGTTGTGATAGTAGAACCGCATGCCCCGCTCGCGGGCGAGCTCGCCGACCTGGTTGAACGACTCGCAGCGCCGCAGCACGAAGTCTCGGTCCCCGTAGGGATAGAACTCGATGTCGCATCCGATCTGGGTATTGCCGAGCTCGGCCTGGTAGTCCAGGGCGCGAGGCAGGATGTCGAGATGCAGCGGGTTGATGTGACAGCCCACGATCGACAAGCCCAGTTCGCCGAGTTGGTCGCGGAGCTCAGGCGCCTGGACCCCGAACCCGACGCCGGGATCGTTGCGGGCGTTGTGGTTCGCGGCCTCAAGGCGGGTGAAGCCGGCCTGAGCGATCTCGGCCAGGGTCCCCCAAGGATCTTCGGCGAGCGACTGCCGGACCGAATACAACTGGAGCCCGATCCGTACGTCCATTGTGGTGTCCTTTGCTAGGTGAGCTGCAGGACGAACTCTAGACATGGGCGCACGCAGCTTCGGTGGATGCTGTGCGACCGCCGCGGCCGATCACGACCACAGCTTCCGTTCCCAGCCTCCGTATTCCGGCCATATTCCCAAAAGTGGTCCGTTAGCCATAGGCTTCGATTCACATCAGAATGGAGTGGAGCACTCCAACGCAAACCTGGTGAACGCGATCAAGTCCGTCGCCAGCGCTGCACATCTCACGGAGCCGTATCTGGCTGGGTCGGCGTTTCGTCGACCCGAATGAGCGGCTCAACCTGCCTGTAGGTCGGCCCCCCACCGAAGGAGATTGGTTCGGATGTCGTTGAAGAAGCTGCCGCTGATCGACAAGAACATGGTCGTCCCGTTCTGGTTGTTGACCAGCTGCTTTGTCGTCTGGGGGCTGGCTCAGGACCTGACCGCCCCGCTGGTCACCGCCTTCAAGGGCATCTTCACGATGAGCACGTTCCAGGCGTCGCTGGTTCAGTTCGCCTACTTCGGGGCCTACTTCTGCCTCGCTCTGCCCACCGCCTTCCTCAACCAGCGGTTCGGCTACAAGGTGGGTGTCCTGACCGGCCTCGGCCTCGCCGCAATCGGGGCATTTTGCTTCTACCCCGCGGCCAAGTCGCTGACCTTCGGCTTCTTCCTCATCGCCCTCTTCATCCTGGCCGCTGGTCTCTCCGTTCTGGAGACCTCAGCCAACCCGTTCGCCATCGCGATGGGTCCGGAGGGAACCGCGACCAGGCGGCTCAACCTGGCGCAGTCGTTCAACCCGCTCGGAACCAACCTGGGTGTCCTGCTGGCCGCCGTCCTCGTCTTGCCGAAGATGAACCCGGCTACGGCTGAGCAGCGGGCCGCCATGCCGCATGACCAGCTGGTCACGATCCAGACCGGCGAGCTCAACGCGATCATGAACCCTTACCTGGGCCTGGCTGCCCTCTTGGTGATCATCTGGATCGGCATCTTCATCAAGAAGGTCCCCAGAAGCCACGAGGACGTCGCTTCAGACTCACACCACCTGCACTTCGGCTCGACCGTCCGCCGGCTGCACCACAACCACCACTGGCGCTACGGCGTCCTCGCCCAGTTCTTCAATGTCGGAGCCCAAGTCTGCACGTGGACCTTCATCGTGCTCTATGTCAAAGATGTCGTGCCTGGTGGCACCGCGGTCAGGGGGGCCTATTTCCTGCAGGTCAGCCTGATCATCTTCTTCATCTCCCGATTCGTCATGACCTGGCTGATGGGCTACATCCGGGCCACGAAACTACTGGCGATCATGGCCAGCGCCGCCGTTCTCCTCTGCCTCTACGCCGCGTTCTTCCCCGGCCTGTCCGGGGCAATAGCGCTGGTCGCGGTGTCCGCCTGCCTCTCGCTGATGTTCCCCACCATTTACGGAGTCGCGCTGCACGGTCTCGGAGAGGACACCAAATTCGGTGCCGCCGGCCTGGTCATGGCGATCGTGGGCGGCGCCATCATGCCGCCGATCCAGGGCCTGATGTCCGACCGGTTCGGCACCGCGCCGGCCTTCTTCGTGGCCGCCGTCTGCTACGTGGGCGTCTTGGTCTACGCGATCTACGACCTCAAGTCGAAGGACCGGTTCGCCGACATACCGGACGAGGAGCCGAAGATCTCGATGGCCGGCCACTGAGCCGGTTCAGGACCTACTGCTCAGGCCAGTCGGAGTCTCGCGGGGTGAGGCGTTCACGCCGTGACGTCAGGAACTCGCGAATGTCGTTCCGGTTGCAGAAGGCTCACGACCTCCTCGCTCAAGTCGACGCCTACGCGAGCTCTCATCCTCCCTGGACGATCGATCACCGGAGCGATGTCTTCTGCTGGGGACGCCCACTTCGTCGAGGGCGCTGGGCTGGAATAGTTCACCCATGAGCTCGGTCTGTGTGGTCACCGGCATCTCCGCCGGTATCGGTAAGGCGGCTGGCTGTAGCACTGGCCCGAACGCGGGGTCCAGCTTGTCGGCGTCGTCCGCGACCCTGAGCGTGGACATGCCGCGGAGGAAATCCGTGACCTGGCGCACCGGCGGCGAAGGTCGACCTGCTGGTCGCCGACTTGAGCGCCATGGACGAGGGGCGTCAACTGGCCGAGCGCCTTCGCGACCGGCAGGCAGTCGTTGCCCGAACGCGGTCAGTCCGGGGTTCGTCCGCACCGAACTCAACCGGGGCGCGACACTGCCGTTCCGCATCTTCTTCGCCCTCGTTCGACCGCTACAGCGCAACCCGGAGACCGGCGCGGACACGCCCGTCTGGGCGGCCACCTCCCCAGAAGCCGCCGCCGTCACCGGCAACTACTTCGAAAAGCGTCAGCCAGCCAAGACCAACCCATTGGCCTCAGACCGGGACACCGCCGAAAGGATGTGGGCCGCCAGCGCGGAGCTATGCGGCCTGACCCCGTAGCTGGGGCGCCTGCCAATCCATTCACCCCGGCGATCGGTAGGGATCTTGCTGTCGATCTGGGTCGTCTCTTCTCGTACGGTGATGAGATGACCGACACAGACCCCGCCGTCACTCCTGATCGCGACAGCGTTGACGAGCGCGCGCACCTGCTGCCCGAGGAGTTAGCCGCCGGCAGTGTCAACCCGCAGGAGCAGGCCGAGGTGATTCTCGAGGAGTCGGCGGAGCGCACTGAGGATCCCGAGGGCACCCGGGAGAAGTCGACCCAGGTGCCTTGAGTACGGCTTGGTGCGGGCACAACTCGACGCCCGCAAATGGCGACGGCTTTCGACACCGTCTAGCGGCCGTCCACGGCTCAGCGTGACAGCCGCAATGCGGTGTCGAGCGTGACCATCAGGCTCGCGACTCGGTTGTTGCTGGGGCGTGCTGGTGGATACCGGGAAAGGACATCGATCACGACCGGCGTTGCGCGGGCCCGCGCTCGCTCGATCGAACTCTCGCCGAAAGCTGGATCGTTCCCGGCGCCCAACTCGGCAACGCGGGCAGCACTCGCGGCCGCGCGCAAGATATGCCCCACCTGGCCGGCCTGCGCGATTGGATGGAGGTAGGCAGCCGATGCGGCATCTCCAGCGCAACGTGCCGCCAGACGCGTTGCCTCGGTAGCCGCCTCGGCCGCGGCTCGATGCGCGTCCAGTGAGGCGACACGCTGCAGTCTGCTTCGCTTCGCGCCGTTGATGAACTGCCATGCCGCGTCGATCGCGGCTCGCGGTCGCTGGTCCCCTGGCACCGCTACCTCGAAGACAGGAAGCACTTCCTCAGCCGACTCGGTCACGAACCGTGCGACAGCTCGCAACTCGTCCATGGTCACCGTGAAGTCACCGACAACATCGGGCATGGACTCGATCGTGCCAGCAAAGGTGTGGACAAGACGGTCGGCACCTGGAGCGGCGATCCCGCTGATGGAGTCGGGCGTCAGTTGCAGAGTCGAGCGTTGTCCGCGGTGCCTTCGACCTCGAGGATGAGGCCATCGATGATCCGATACATGTCGAACTCATCGGTTTCGACGCGCGTTCCGTCGCCTGGTGCACTGAGGAAGGCACCCGCGCGAGTTCCGGAGTCGTGCAGGTGCACGGCGAGCCACTCGCCATCCCAGACGGCGCGACGCAGTTCCCATCGGTAGTCGGGAAAGGTATTGGTCGTCGCCATAACGTCGGCCACGTACTCGGGCCGAGTCCGGGCTCGGCCGTTCACCAGCACAGTCCCGGCGAGGAAGTTGTGCAGATCGCCCCACGCCTGACGGTTGCAGGCATCCAGGTAATCGAGGTATCGGCGGACCACGTCATCGCGATTAGTCACTGAGGCAGTCTCCCTGGTCTCACGAGGCAGATGCGTGCCACAACCATCTCCGGCGGTCCGCCGGCTACGAGGTTCAGGTCCCACGATCGGAAACGTCAACGCCGGCCGAACCACGTCCCGGTCACCGTTCTCCGGGTTCTCATCGGGGCTGGGGCGGTCATGACGGCTCTTGTTCATCCTGCTCAGCCAGACAAGGGATCGTGATTTTGCGGGCACGGTCGTGTCCTGTCGGGATTCCGGCGAGGTACTTTCGAGGTAATCGCTTTGGACGGGAGGGCCGCTTTCATGCCGTGGATGGCGTGGTTGATCGCGGCTGTGGTCTTGGGCGTCGCAGAGTCGTTGACGCTGACCCTGGCGTTTGGATTGCTCGCGGCAGCCGCTCTTGTCGCCGCGCTCGTCGCCGGTCTGGGCGGCCCCCTGCTTGCCCAAATCCTCGCCTTCGCGATCGCCGGCGGGGTGGGTCTGCTCATTGTGCGCCCGATCGCGAGACGGCAGATGACTCATTCCCCGCTGGTGCGCGAGGGCAGTTACGCGCTGGTCGGGAAGAAAGCGGTGGTGATCGAGGAGGTCACCGGCACGCATGGACTGGTCAAGCTCGCCGGGGAGGTGTGGTCGGCGCGTGCGCTCGACGAGGACCACGTGATCCCGGCGGGGGCGCTGGTGGAGGTCATGGAGATCGAGGGCGCGACGGCGATCGTCTATCCCCGGGAGCTGCTGCCGTGAGCGCCGGTGCTGAGACGGTGGTGGAGGAGATATGGACCTGAACCTTTTGGTACCGATCGTCATCATGGCGGCCCTGATGGTTTTCGTGGTGATGTCAGCCGTGCGCATCGTCCCACAGGCGCGCCGCTACAACGTCGAGCGATTCGGCCGCTACCGAACAACGTTGCAGCCTGGTCTGAACTTCATCATCCCGTTGGCGGACCGAATCAACAACAAGCTGGATGTGCGGGAGCAGGTGTTCTCATCGCAGCCGAAGCCCGTGATCACCGAGGACAACTTGGTGGTCAACATCGACACGGTGCTGTACTACCAGATCACTGATCCTCGGGCCGCCGCGTACGAGATCGCAGACTATCTTCAAGCCATCGACCAGCTCACGGTCACCACATTGCGCAACGTCATCGGCAGCATGGACCTGGAGCAGACACTCACCTCGCGCGAGGAGATCAACACTCGGCTGCGCACTGTGCTGGACGAGGCGACCGGCAAATGGGGAATCCGGGTAAACCGGGTCGAAATCAAGGCCATTGACCCGCCGATAACCATCAAGGAGGCCATGGAGAAGCAGATGCGGGCCGAGCGCGACAAGCGTGCAGCCATTCTGCACGCGGAAGGGGAACGGCAGGCCAAGATCCTCACCGCCGAAGGGACTCGCCAGCAGGAGATCCTGGTGGCACAAGGTGACCAGCAGGCCGCCATTCTCCGGGCCGACGGTGAGGCCAGGGCCGTTGACCTGGTTTTCCAAGCCGTCCACCGCAACAACGCAGATCCGCAGGTGCTGGCCTACAAGTACCTCGAAACACTGCCTCACCTGGCGCGAAGCGGCAACACCTTCTGGGTCATCCCAGGTGAGCTCACCGAGGCGGTCCGGACCATCACGGAGGCTTTCGGCGACCACTCCCGGACCGGCGCGCCCACGACAGACAACGGAAGGGCCGAGACCCCGCCGTCCGAGATCGAAACCGAGGAGGGCAGCCGCGAGCTCACCTCCGGCGGTCGGCCGAGCTTAGATGCAGCCGCTGCCGTTGACCGGGTCGCCGAGTTGGCCGAAGCGGCGGTCAACGATGCCAAGGCCGAGGCTGTGGCCGCCCAGCGTGGCATCGAAGAGCCGCTGGCCAAGGACCCACGGCCATAGCGCTCAAGCCGTCCGGCTTGCCTGGCAGCTCTTGACCCTCCGCACGGTCGGTAGTAGCAACGATGCATGATCGCGGTTCAGTGCTCTCGGCTGTTCGACGGCGAGACGTTCAGTGCTGGCGCAGCCACCGTGCTGATCGAGGAAAACAAGATCGTCGCCGTCGAATCAGGGTTTCCTGCGCTGGGCGAGCAATGGGCGGTCGTCCGCTATCGCGATGCAACCGTCCTGCCGGGACTCATCGACACCCACGTCCACCTCGTTGGCGACAGCCAACCCGGCGCACTCGACCGGGTGCCCGGGCTCAGCAATGACGACCTGGATCGGGTCATCTCCGAAGGCTTGGAGCGCCAGCTGGCCGCGGGGGTCACCACCGTCCGTGACCTGGGTGATCGCCGATACTCCGTTCTGGACCGGCGGGACCGCCAAAGGACCGGCAGTCGCGCCACACCCGAACCAGCCATTCTGGCCTCGGGACCGCCGCTGACCAAACCAGGGGGTCATTGCTACTACCTGGGCGGCGTGGTCGATGGCCCGGACGCCATATCGGCCGCGATCCACGAGCGCGCCGAGCGGAACGTCGATGTCATCAAGGTGATGGCCAGTGGAGGTATGTCCACGCCGGGCACCGATGTGATGCGGACACAATTCACCACCAACGAGATGACGATGATCGTGGCGCAGGCTCACGCCGCAGGAATGCTGGTGACGGCGCACGCCCATGGGCTGCCCGCCGTCGAGCAATGCGTCACCGCCTCCGTCGACTGCATCGAGCATTGCACCTGCCTGACCGAAAACGGCTTCGAGCTGTCCGACCAGTTGATCGAAGACATCGCCACCAACGGCATCGCCGTGAGTGGAGTCATACCACCACCCAAGCTGAACTTCGACCAAGCACCGCCTGCCGTCCGCGAAATGGCCGCCAAGATGGGGGTCAGCCCCCAACAGATCCGGGAGTTGCGGGCAGGGATGATGCGCCGGATGCATCAAGGAGGGGTGCGAATCGTCACCGGGATCGACTCGGGCCTGAATCCGTGGTTAGCACACGGGAACTTGCACATCGCGTTCTCGCTACTCGCGGAATCCGGCTTCAGCTCGGCAGAAGTCCTCGCGGCCGCCACCTCCCTCGCAGCCAAAACTTGCGGTGTTGGCGACCGGAAAGGATTCCTCCGCAGCGGATACGACGCCGACCTCATCGTCGTCGATGGAGACCTGATCAGCCAGCCGATCGCCCCCCTGACCATCCGGTCAATTCTGCTCGGAGGGACCCCCATCAGCAGCAACTGATATCGACCGACCCGCTGACGGACCAGTCCCGCGACGCCGTGCTCAATGGCCATGGCCGGCAAAGTCACGACGTCCACCCTCGGGCTCCACGCGTCCAGGCGGCCGCCCCCTTATCAACCGCCTGGTTGACGTCGGCTGGCCGCCCGTATACCGTTTCGTCAACCAAGCAGTTGACATTGGGGACCGAGATGACTGATTCGCTGTCGCAGGTGTTCGCGGCCCTGGCCGATCCGACCAGGCGCGATCTGGTGGCGCGGCTGACCGACGGCGACGCCACCGTGGGGCAGTTGGCGGCGCCGTATCGGGTGAGCGTGCAGGCCATCTCCAAGCACCTGAAGGTGCTCGAGCAGGCCGGCCTGGTCAGCCGCGCGGCGGAGCGGCACCGCAGCCCGGTGCACCTGGAGGCGGAGGTCTTCGACCTGATGACGAAGTGGATCGAGCGTTACCGGCAGCAGGCCGAGGCCCGGTACCGGCGGCTGGACGCCGTGCTGGCCGAGATGGACGACGAGGAGGCGGGGCAACGGCCGACGCGCAAGGAGACGGCATGAACGACACGATGACGACCGCAATGATCGAAGCAGATCCGACGGTCCCGATCATCCGCATGACCCGGGACTTCACGGCCACCCCGGCCCAGCTGTTCCGGGCGCACACCGACCCGGAGCTGTTCGTTCGGTGGGTCGGGCCCGGACGGGATGACGACCACGCTGGACCGCTGGGACGCCCGCACCGGCGGCAGCTGGCGCTACGTCGCCGCCCGGGACGGGAGGAGTTCGGCTTCCACGGCTGCTTCCACGAGGTCCGGCCGGACCGGATCGTGCAGACCTTCACCTGGGAGGGCGACCCGGACGGCGTCGCGCTGGAGACGCTCATCTTCGAGGACCTCGGCGACGGCCGCACCCGGCTGCACACGCAGTCGCTGTGCGACAGCTTCGAAGGCCGGGACGCCTGGCTGCGCAGCGGGATGGAGGTCGGCGTGGACCAGGGCTACGCCAAGCTGGACGCCCTGCTCGCCGCCGGTGAGATCGGCGCGACCGCCCGAGGAGCGCAGGCATGACCCTCCCGGCAGACCCGGCCGAGCGTCATCGCGCGGTGACCGCCGGCTTCACCGCCCGGGTGCGCGGCGCGACCGACTGGGACGCGCCGGCCCCGGTGGCCGGATGGCGCGCCCGGGACGTGGTCGGTCACCTGGTCGAGTGGTTCCCGGACTTCCTGAGCAGCGCGACCGGCCTGGTGCTCGACCGCGGCCCGTCGCCGGCGGAGGACCCGGTCGCCGCCTGGCAGGTGCACGCCGACGCGGTGCAGCGGCTGCTCGACGGGCCGGAGGCGTCCACGCCCTTCCGGCACCCGCATGGTGGGAGAGATGCCGCTGCCGGTCGCGGTCGACCGGTTCTACACCACGGACGTGTTCATGCACACCTGGGACCTGGCCCGCGCCACCGGCCAGGACGAGCGGCTCGACCCGCAGACCTGCGCCGACCTGCTCGCCGGGATGGCGCCGATCGAGGAGCTCCTGCGGTCCTCGGGGCAGTACGGACCCCCGGTGCCCGTGCCGGACGACGCCGACCCGCAGACCCGCCTGCTCGGCTTCATCGGTCGCGACCCGCTGAACAGCAGGGCATGAGGTCAACCAGCCACCTCCTGGGCTACTTGCTGGTCAGGACAGTCGAGTCGCTGATCTTGAGCCGACCGCCGACCTTCACGAGCCGGAACGAGGTTCGTTCCTGCACTCGCCGACCATCGCGGAACTCATACCTGATCGTTGCCTGCGCCCGATCCGGTGCCGCCCCGGTGACGTGGCTGGCGGACACCCGACGGATCGCTCTCCAGAACGCGTCGTAGGAGCCTCGTCCGCCGGCGTGTCGGACCTGATAAGGTGGTCGTCATGCCCGACCAGGCTTCATCGGTGTTCGCGGGAAGTAGCGCGTAGTAGCTCCGGATCGCGCCGGCCAGTTCTGAAGTCAGACACCTTCCGTTTGACCGGCTTCCGGGTCGGGACTCGTGGGCTTGGGCGTGGTGGCCGTACGTGACGGTGTGACCGACACAGACGACGGTCGGGACTCACTGCGGGACGCAGATTCGGTGCTGTGAGGTGCGGAGCCGAGCGGGTGATGGGGCTGACGATGCTGAAGGTGTCGTACCCGGTGCGCCGACCGTGGCGTCGGTCCCGCCCGGCTCTCGAAGCGCGAGGACCGCGACCACCACGAGCACCGCAACAGCCACCGCCACCAGGGTCTTGGCGCCGCCTCTCCGTCGCCGCGCCGGGCGGCCGGTCATCGTCGCGCGCGGCCATGACCTCGGCGGAGGCCACGTCCCCGACTCGCGGAGGCGTGATGACGGTGTGGACTGGGGCGTCTGCCGTCGATGACCCAGACGCCGCGACCGACTCCGCACTGTCGGGCGGCTCATCGATCGTTGAAGTAGACGACGCGGTGAGCCCACCGGTCGGTCGTATCGGGGTTTCGGGTTCGCTCAGCTCCGTCAGCGCCCGGGCAACAGCGAACATCGTCGGCCGGTCGGCGGGACTGGTGGAGAGCATGCTCATCAGCACGGGCGTCAACGCGCCGCTGCGCTTCGGCGGATCAAATCGGCCGGCCGCGACCCGATGCAGCAGCACGATCGAGTTTGAATCCGTCCCGAACGGTGGGGTGCCTTCGAGTGCGGCATACAAACTGGCGCCCAGCGAGAAGACATCGGAGGCGTAGCTTGCGTCGCCTCCTTGAGCCACCTCCGGTGCAAGATAGGCGGGAGTTCCGTGCACCACTCCCGTGTCAGTTAGGGTGGCGTCCCCGAGCGCGTGGGAGATCCCGAAGTCACTGATCAGCGCCGATCCATCGTCGGCAACCAAGATGTTGCCGGGCTTGACATCGCGATGAACGATGCCGGCGTCGTGGGCCGCAGCCAACGCCGATCCGACCTGTGCTCCAAGCTTGGCGGCCTCGCCCGGCAGCAACGGACCGCCTTCCTGCAGCACAGCGGTCAGCGTCATCGATGGAATGAACTGCATGATCAGACAGGGCTGCCCATCGTGTTCGATGACATCGAACACCGGCACCGCGTAACGGTGGTGTAGCCGAGCGGTGATTCTGGCCTCACGCATCGCGCGCTCGTTGGCCAGGACCTCCTCAGTCGCGCTGAGACCAGCCGGTGGCCGCAGTTGTTTCAGCGCCACCCGCCGCTCCAGCCGCAAGTCCCACGCCTCCCACACCAGACCCATCCCACCCGAGCCGACCAGGCGGTCCAGACGGTATCGTGCGGCAAGGACATCGCCCCGTGCAGCCACCACGCGACTCCCTCCTCCCCTACCCCGGCCACCGGTGATCGCTGGACGCACCATGCGTCGGTATCACCGCAGGTTAGGCCGGGCAAAGAGGCACCAGGAACAGTTTACGCAGTAAACCGGACGGCTCCCGCGACCACCGCAAAGCTCAACGCCAGCTCGAGTCCTCCCCTTCCACCGAGCCCAGCAGCGCCAACTCACCGGCCCCACGTCGAGCCGTCCCGGCCGCAAATGCTTGACATCGGCGGTGCGAGCCGACTTAGAGTGCGAAACGACGGCGCAGGGGGCGCCGAAGAACGGGGGAACTTCGATGCAGAAGAGCAAGGCTCTCACTTGCGCTGCGGCCATGGCATTGCCGATGGCGTTCACGGCACTGCCCGCGCAGGCTCACGACCAGGGATCGGCGCCGGCCTATCAGGAGCCGGAGGTGGCCTGGGTGCACCAAGCCAAGGCCAAGGGGGACCGGGCCACCGTGTTGGCCAAGTACCGGTGTTGGGGCGGGAACGAGGGCACCCATGTTTGGGTCTCGCTCAAGCAGGGCGGCAAGATCAACGACTACACGGCCCAGGAGCTATCCCAGATGGAGGGCACCAGCGCCATCGCACGAGCGTGGTACGACACCAATCCTCCACAGGCGGACCAGAGCACTGTCTACCTCATCTGCAACGGCAAGTGGCAGGTGCAGAAGTACACCCTGGGTCGGGTCGAGGGGAAGGGAAGGCTGCACCGCGGTCGAGCGTTCCTCCAGTTCTGCCTCTTCGACAGCAAGGCGACCGAGGACCTGAGCCACGGCTTCGCGTACGAGTACAAGTTCATCAAGGTGTCCAGAGAAGCATCATCACCACCACTGGTCCTGACGGTTTCTGCGGTTCAGCGGGCGGGTGATCGGCGACCGATCACCCCGGCTGACCAGACGATCATGGCCATGCACGGTGACGTGCTGCTCGACGCTGACCGCATGGCTGCCACGCTGACCGCCATGGTCGAATTCAAGGTGATCGATCCGATGACGCCCGCGGAAATCGCGCTCGAGGCCCAGACCATCGCGGACTTCATGCAGGCGCAGGGCGACTTCTACAACAACCCGCTGTGGACCTTGAACGCCTTTGCGTTCAGCGGCGAGGACGAGACCGATCCAGCGCTGGCGGCGCTGCCCGACAAGCTCATTTTTGGCGACGGCATCCCAAGAAGGGGCTGGCCCTCAACAGGAAAGCGGGTCATCGACGCGTTGGCTTCTACACCGTTGGCGATTGCCAGTTCGCCAGCCCAGGCCACGCGGCTGAGCACCACCGATGGCGCCACGGCCTGCCCGACCGAAGAGCTACGTACTCCCAGCCGCGACCTTTCGACCTGTTCGACGCTGCGCTGCCCAGACATCATCTCGGGAACCTAGCGGTTCGGGTCGGGCAGCGTCTCAGCGTCGATCTCTTAGTCGAGATTTTGCGCCGCGGCTTGCTCCGCTACGAACGCGGCGAGCGCCTCTGGGGACGGCTGTCCCCAACCGATGCAGAACGGGTGCCCTGCTGGATCGGCATAGACCTGGTGTCCTTCCTCGCTGTCCAGGTCCGGGGCCGGCCGAAGCAGTCGGGCGCCTAGCGCTATCGCCTCGTTGTGCGCCGATCGGGCGTCTTCGACGTGGAGGTCGAGATGTACTTGTTGAGGATTCCCGTCCGGCCACTCGGGAGGGACGTGGTTCGGCGCCAGTTGCACACCGATCCGCCATTTCCCTTCGCCGTCGATGACGGTATGCCACGCGTCGTCCTCGAAGACCCGTCCGCCAAGCATTCCAGCCCAGAAGTCACTCTCAGATCTCAAGTTGGCTGCGTCGAACACGACCACGCCGCGAACCATTCGCATGAGCCGCATGCTACGACCGACAGCTCCCGCTCGACCATGGACGCCGCCTTGGTCACCAAGCAACGCTGAGCCGCACGCCGGTCCGCTTGCGCCGTCCCGCCAGGCGCTTAAGCATTGGTCTATCCCGGTCAGCACAGCTAAAAAGGGTCGTCAGGATGCGGCTGCGGTTAGGGCGTTGGCGATACGGCGGTCACGAGTTTATGGACGGCCGCGGCGGTCGGTGGTCCGGCCTCGCGGTCTGCCGCGAGAAGATGACCCGCCAACCAGCGAAACAGTGATTGAGTCGATGTCGACGTCTGGCCTGATGCGTCCTCAGCTCCAGCTCCTTCACGAGATATGCGGAGATGGCAGCCGTTGCCTGACCGAGAATCGCGGTACCGCCACCGGGGGTGGCGCTGGGCGGCAGCGCTCACCGCTGTGGTGGCCAGGGCTGATCACCTTCCGCGACGAGCTGCGCGCCCGGATGAGCCGAAGTCACAGACGCGAACTCCCTCATTGCACAGACCATAAAACGCTGGTGGACGTCGGTTTTCGGTTTTCGGTTTTCGTACTGGACATTGGGCCGCTCCTGCGTCGTGCCGGGCGTGAGGAACCGGTGTGGCCCTAGCGCTGGCTGCGATGAGAGATTTCAATCGTGTACGACGGCGTTCATGAGTGCTTGTGGGTGTCTCCGGGTGCGGTCGGGCCGCAGTTGCCGGAGACCTCGGCGGAACGGTTCGCGCGGTTGGTTGCGGATTCGGGCAAGGTCTTCGTGATCGGGTTGCGAGTGTGGGAGCTTGCTCTCGACGCTCCTTATGATCTGACGACC
This sequence comes from uncultured Actinomycetota bacterium, assembly GCA_963723815.1. Classification (GTDB taxonomy): domain Bacteria; phylum Actinomycetota; class Actinomycetes; order Propionibacteriales; family Propionibacteriaceae; genus Microlunatus. The sequence goes on from CAVRSH010000002.1 coordinate 63,244, forward strand.
GAAGTCGCTGCCGTTCAGGAAGCTGCCACCCAACAGGGGTGGAGCCGGTATCACTTGTTCGGCTTCTCCGCTGGGGCGACGGTGGCTCTGGCGACGGCACGCGCCGCATCCTGAGAGCGTTCGCACGGTTTCGGTGTACGAGCCGGCGAGCATCGGCGACGACGATTGGAGCCGTGAGGAGACGCGATGGCGACACGACTTGGGCAAGGTGAGGCAACTGCCGACCGCCCAGCGACAACCCGCCTTCCGGCGCCTGCTGATGGCACCGAGCAGCGAGCTTCCGCCGGATCTGCCGACCCCGCCACCATGGGATGAGCACACCGACAAACTGGAGAACATGCTGGCCGCCGTCGGCTTCAACAGCGCCGACCTGGTCGACGTAACCGCACCGGCGCTCGTCATGTCCGGCGCTCTGAGCAATGGGAGGTTCACCGCGCTGACCGATCGGCTGGTCGAGGTGATGCCTCAGGCTGAGTCGGTCTCATGGGAGGGCTGTAGTCATCTCGCGCCGCCCCACCGCGTGGCCCCACGCCAGTTGAGCGATCTGCTCACCCACCTATGGCGGAGGGGCTGAACATCTCCTACGTCCGTCCCGCGACACATAGTCATGAAGCGGCCTGCAGCATGCGCGTCGACTGACGCGGTTCAGTCGCGTAGTGGTGACCCGACGACGTTGAAGCGAAACCCACCGACAACACCAGACGTATGTTCCCTTTTCCTACCTATGTAGAGTTAGCGTCGTGTCCGTTCGCCGTCGCGAGTCGTCCCGGCAGACCAGAGCAGTCCTCTCCGCCCTCCGCAATCAGCCGGGCTGGTCCTACGGCTATGACATTTCGCGGATGACCGGGTTGAAATCGGGAACGCTCTATCCGATGTTGGCACGGCTGGCCAAGCGCGGTCTGCTGGAGGCGGCCTGGGAGAAGGAACCACCCCCGGGTCGGCCACCGCGGCATCTCTATCGACTCAGCCCCGCAGGTGGCGAGGTGGCCGCGACGGTCAGCGCCCGAATCCCCGACTCGGCCGGGAACCGCCTGGGCTGTCCCTCTCCCAGGCCAGGTCTGATCGCCGTGAGCGCTGAAGGCGTCCTCCGGTGGGCGGTGAAGCGTCTCCCGGCCTCGCGCTCAGAGTACGGAGACGCCCTCCTCGCCGAACTCGCGGCGCTGCCCCCATCCCAGCGCCGACGCTGGCTGCTCGGCGGAGCCTGGTTCGTTCTCCGAGAACTTGCCGCACACAACGGTCTTTACGCAGCCGGGCTCGCCTGCGCAGTGTCACTGCTGGTGATCGTCGACCACTCTCCGTCTGACGTCGCCAACCAGGCAGCCATGCTCGTTCTCCTCCTCTCGGCCGGCGGACTCGGCGCGACCAGACCACACCGTGCCTGGCTTACCGGCGGGGTGATCGGAAGCTGCCTAGCCCTGACTCATGCCGCCTACCAGGCTGGAGGGGTCGAACTGCCCTACCCGATGTCTCCGCCAGGATGGGCTGGAGCGCTGTCCCTTCTCCTGCTCCTAGTACCTGCGTTCGGCGCCGCCTATGCCGGCGCGGCGGTCCGCCTCGCCCTCCGGCGTCGGAACTGACCCAACGGAAAGATCGTCCAGTTTGCTGAGCGTCGCCGCTAGTCGTCGCCGCTTCGGGCCCATTCCATACAGCAGATTGCAGTCACTGGCCGATCGAAGGAGGCGAATGGCGAGCACCACGACGACCGACCCGGGCTACGTCACGCTCGGGGTCGACTTCGGCGCGGATGCGGCGCCGCTCGTTCTGCTGGTGGGCGGCACCACCATGCTGTCCTGGCCGGACGCGCTCTGTCTGGCGCTCCCGCGTGGGGGACGTCACGTCGTCCGCTACGACCTGCGCCACTCAGGGGCGTCAACCACGATCGATCCGGAGGCTCCGGCGTACCGCTGCTGCGACCTTGCCGCCGATGCGGCGGCACTGGCGCGTCAGCTCGACGATCGGCCAGCGCAGCTGGCGGTACCGGTGTCGGCGGCATGGTCGTCAAGTGGCCGCGCTCGACGACCGATGCGTTCACCGTGCTCACGCTCGGTGGGGACGCGGCCCGTTGCTCCAGGCCGTGTTGGTGACGGTCAGCGCTTCGGCAGGTCCTCGTTGACGTCGGTGTCCACCTTCTCCTTGCGCACGTCCTCCGACACGGTGACGTCATCGGTCACCGTGTCGGTGTCGAGGCGGACCCGCTCGACCGGAACGGCCTCCTTCTCCACCACCGGACGCTCCTCGTGCAAAACGACCTCGTGCTCTTCATCGCTGATCTCCGGACCGGACTCGGCCGCCGCCCGGTTGTCGTCGGTGATCGGCTCCCGAACCACCCGAACCTCTTCACGCTGCACCGGAACGGTCTGAGTGACGTTCTCGGTGACCACATGCTTGCGCAGCCGGGCCCGGCCGGCCTCACGCGTCTCGGTGCCCACCGCGACCCGCTCCTCCGACAGGGTCATCGCCTCATCGGTCTCCGGACCAGAAACGTCATAGCCGGCGTCCCGGCCGCCGAGCCGGTAATGGGAGTAGAGAGCGTCCTCCTCCTCCGAACTGATGCTGCCGTCGGCATGCACCCGGGGCGCGTCCTTGATCGTCGCCTTGTCGTACTTCACTGCGACGTCGCCACCGCTGACTGTCGCACCGTCGAGCGGCACAAAGGACTCCGAGATCCCCAGGAGACCGGTCTTCACGGTCACCCATTCCGGTTGACCGGTGTTGTCATCGAGATAGATCTGGCCGATGCTGCCGATCTTGTCGCCGTCACGTGGTGACGACGTTGCCACCCGAATCGGCGATACCCCTCAGCTGTTTGATGGTGATGGTCATGTCACTCCTCAAGTCGATGAACTTCCCACGGAGTCTTCGCAGGTCATCCAAACTGTGAACAACCGGGATTGTGACTCGCAGACACCTGACGCGGGAGCGAGTCAACGGCTTTCGCAAAAGGCCGAAGGACAGCCTGCGGGGCCACCCTTCGACCTTCACCGACGAAGACGTTTACCACGCATTGCCATGACGCGTGGTGGATTCATCTGCTCACGTTCAGCAGGCTGTCGGAGGTAGCCAGGCTCAATAATCAAACAGACGTGTCAATTTTCACGACCGCTGCGTCATGTTGGGGTGCGGTAGGTATCTACCTCCTGTGAAGGCCGACAAAGCCATCGGCCAAGATCAGCCGGCCAGAGAACCACAAGGGCTAACCGGTAAGGCGTCCGAGGCCTGCGCGTGGACATCGACCATGTGGGCGATGCGCCGCGCAGCTGACCCGGATCGTTTTCATCGGCCCTGGCGACCGGTCGATGTCGGGGACTGATGCTGGGGGGACGACATGACACAAGCACGACGTGCGCTGGGGCCGCGGCGCCGCAACGGAGTGTGGATCCTCATCGCGGTGCCGTTGGCATTGCTTGTGGCCGGGACGCTCATAGTGCTGGGGATCAGACGCCAGGCTGATTCGGGTGCACTGCCAATCCCGCTGGAGTCGATTCGTCAAGCATCACCTGTTGCGTCCGACTCCACGCCGAGCCCCACACCCCAAGAATCGAAGTCGCCACACAACCCCAGGGCCGCCACCGCGCTGAAGGCATGCCGGGCCAAGGTGCGGGCCGCAGACAAGGTGCTCGCTGTGGGTAGACACGGGATGCGGCACTGGTCGGAGCACCTCCAAGCGCAAACCGATGCCTTCGCCGGGAAGATCACCGTCGGGAAGATGGATGACATCTTCGATCGCACCAGGAAAGCCGGCGACCAGGATGAGAATCGCTACACGAAGCGGTCGAGTCCTACCACAGCGAACACGGCTCATGCGGCGCCGTCGGAGGTGCTCGCGCCGAGCTCAGCAACCAACTGGCCCGTTGCGCCAAGCGGGCACGGGCCCAGCGGCCCGTGCTCGCCGCGGCGGAGGACGGGATGGCGGACTGGACGAAGCATCTCGGCGAATGAGGCGCTCAAAGCAGGGCGAGATTCACAATCCCCAGAAGAGTGGCTCCAGACGTGGCGGGCCGCACCGCCGCACATCAAGGCCTACAAGAAGCCGCCAGGGCTTGCAGCCCAATCTAAGCGCCCGAATGCTAAGCGCTCGCGGTCGTCGTGACGACGGCCGCCTCGGCGGGCGGACCGCGGCCACGCCACTGGTCAACCTCGACAAGAGCTGGCGGGGTCTGATGATCAGGGCTCCCCGGCCGCGCCGCATTTGCTCACCGTGCACATCATCTGCTCCGTCGGGTGGATCGGCGCGGCCGCCACGTACCTTTCTCTAGGTCTCGCAGCCCGAGGCATTCGAGATGCCGAGACGGTTCGGGCGGCCTGGATCGGAATGGAACTGACAGGCTGGTTTGTCATCGTTCCGATGGCGAGCCTCCGCTCTGATCACAGGCGTGCTGTTGGCGATGGCGACGCCCTGGGGGTTGATCCGGCACTACTGGGTGGCGATTTCCCTGGCCCTGACGGCACTGTCCCTTGGAGTCGTGCTGCTGCATATGCCAACAGTGAGTGTGATGGCCGAAGCGGTTCGAAGGGCAGACGATGCGCACGTCCTCCAGTTCGGTGGTGAAGTGGTCCATCCTGCGCTGGGCCTCGCTGTGCTGGCCCTGATCACTCGCTCAACGTCCGCAAGCCGACGAGGACTAACCCCATACGGCGGAAGAAAACAAGCCGAACCGCGCAGCGAGCCCGCCGGACGGTAGATACACCTCGGCAGACTCGTGGTCGCCACTTGACTCTGGAGCCAAGGCCTGATCGCAATGCGACCGAGCCCGTCAGTCGCAGTTCATAAGAACGTGGCCAGCGCATCTGAGATGATGGAGGTCTCGGCCGCGTGGTTGTTCCAGGTCACGTGCGGGGAAGCGCATCATCTTCCTTGGGGCTTCATCAGTCAGAATCAGAGTGGTAGCCACATGACCCTTCCGCGCCGCGCGTTCCTCATCGCCCTTTACCTCCCTGGGTGGAAGGGTCATCCGCGATCTTGCCGGGCGCCGGACTGGCCTCCCGGGAGCGCGTGGTGGAAGGCGAGCATGACCGATTGCTGCGACAGGCCCCAGTCGGCTCGGCGCTCCGCGCGCGCCAGACTGGGATCCAGCGGGCCTATCGTGGCGTCAATCTGAGCGGTGCTGAGTTTGCCCATGATGCCTTGCACCTGCCCGGGGTGGCCGATAAGGATTATCGGTACCCGACGGCGGCGGACCTGCGCTACGTCGCCGGTCGTGGCCATCGTATGGTGCGGCTGCCGATCCGCTGGGAGCGCATCCAGCCAACGCTGCTCGGACCCCTGCACCCAGCCGAGCTGCACCGCCTGACCAAGGCACTGGATGACGCAAGATCAGCCGGGTTGAAGGTCCTCGTTGACCTGCACAACTACGCACGCTTCATCCGATCCGCCGCTCAGGGCGGCGCGACCCTGGTGCTCGGGGATGGTCGCCTGACCAACGCCCACCTGGTCGATCTGTGGTCCCGGCTCTCGGGCGCGTTGAGGGGTAGTGCAGGTCTTCTCGGCTACGGACTGATGAACGAGCCTCACAACCTGCCGGGAGCGCGATCAGCTGTTGCTCCGGCAACGACGGTGTGGAGCTTCGATCGCGGGACGGTTCCCTGGTCGGGAGAGTCCGACGCGGTTACCTCGCTGTCTACGACCACCGGGACCACCCACGAAGGCGCCGGCTCGATGCGGATCAGCCGCAGACTGCTGGCCGGGGGCAGCCAGATCATTCGAGCCAACGACAACGCGCGGGGTGCCCTCACCCCCGCCGCGGGCACCACACTGTCCGGCTGGGTCTTGGTCCCTGAGCACACACCCGGCACCCACTGGACCGCGCAGTTGGAGATGCAGGACTCGTCGTACCACTGGGCGGCCGGACCGAGTACGGTCCTGACGCCTGGCCGTTGGAGCCGGATCTCGGTCACTCCTAGCCATGCCACCTGGTCCGGGCACCGCGGGGTTGCCGTCCAGTTCGCATCGGACCAGGCCTATCCGACGACGGCCACGGTGTACGTCGACACGATCCAGCAGCAAAATCGAGCCTTCACGACTTCTTCGGAGGCACGGCAGTGGGAGGAAGCCTCGCAGGAATGCGTCGGAGCGATCAGAGCCAACCAGGACATCACCCCAATCTATGTACCGGGAGTGGCTTTCTCCGGGGCGCAGAACTGGCCCCGGAACCATCCAGCGCCGTGGATCGACGATCCGACCGGCGCGATCGTCTATGAGGCTCACTACTACTTCGACCGGGACAGCAGTGGCCTTTATCGGCAGCCGTTCGCGGCAGAGCAGGCCGACGCCGTGCGGCGAGGATACGGCTCGCTCGAGGAACGGGCCACGACTGAGCTCCGTCGGTTCCTGCACTGGTGTGGAACGCACGCTGTCCAGGGCTTCGTGGGCGAGATCGGCTGGAACAACACCCAAGACGCGTCCCGGTGGAATGCCGTTGGTGACGCCCTGTACAGGCTTCTCGATGACGCCACAATGGGGGCCGCGTACTGGGCGGCGGGTCAGTGGTACGGCACGAGCTACAACCTCAGCCTCTACACCGGAACGCCCTTGGCGACCGTCGCCCCACCGGCCTCCGTCGTCGAGGCGCACCCGAGCATGAACATCTGAGGCGAGGGTCGTCGCCCACAAGGTGGCCCGTTGACAGCCCGATGGAGATCACCGGCGCTGGTCGATCAGGCGCCGGGCGTAGTCCGGCCAGAACACTCCAGCCTTGGGTTCGCCGGGACGGCAGTCGCCATCGGAGACGCCGGGCTCCTTGATCCACAGGAACGCTACGGCGAGCGCCGGCTCGTCGACGACGCGGGGATTCTCACCGAGAGCTGCTTCAGGCGGGTTGCACCAGGCCTCGATTCCTTGGGCGGCGACCGGGGCGCCCCTGCCGTTACGTGACACGTCGACCACGAACTGGATCTGGCCCCCCAGCAGCTGCGAAAGACGTTCGCCGTAGTCGACGACCTCCGAGGTAGCCCGGAAGTTCGAGACGTTCAGGCTGAACCCGTCAGCCTGCTCCACCCCGCTGACCTTCAGCGCCTCGGCGAGAGTGGGCAGGTCTGTGATCCAACCCGGATGGCCAGCGTCGATGTAGACGCGCACTCCTGGCTGCGTCTTGAGCAGGTGCACGGCCTGCGCGAGCATGACCAGGTCCTGGCGCCCGCCGCATGCGCCGCTCACCGATTGAGGCACCGCGTCGGGCTCGAGCACCACGAGGCCCGGGCGATCACCCACTCCCGCCGCTAGCTGCTCGACCCAGGCGAGGTAGCTCTCCGGGTCAGCGGAGCCACCGGCCGAGTAGGAGCCACAGTCCCGGCCCGGTCGGTGGTAGGCGACGAGCACGGGCAGTTGTCCTTGGGCGGCAGCCGCACTGGTCACACGATGTGCTTCGAGGAAGGGGTTGTCGTCCTGGGCGGAGAACCAGGTGGCGACCGGCTGACTGGTGATCGGTGCGACAGCCGCCGCTGCCCCATCGCCCTCACCTCGCGAGGCCTCGGCCTGCCGAATCACCGACGACTGGGGGTCCACCCATAATCCTGCCCCGGCGAGTGGGCTGGCCGGCAAGCGGACCGGCGTTTGCCGCTGGGGGGAGCTCGGAGCGCAAGCCGATGCCACCAGGATGAGCGCGAGCGTCGTCGCAGCGACGAGTCGCCGGATCCTGGCGTAGGAGGGCCCGCTCCCGAGTGACGGCCTGCCGCGGTAGATGTGGATCAGCATGCACCGCCCGGAAGGAGTCGGGTAGCGGTTCCGGTCAAGGCAGGGTGACCCCATCCAGTGAACGTGTGCGCCGACGGCACCTCCAAGGGTTGGCGCGCCCGTACCGCGCGCGGGCGCACCACCGCGAAGGTCCAGCTCGTCAGGCGGTTGAGTCGGAAGTTCCGCCGCGACGAACAGGTACTGAGGAATCCGCCTCACCGCCTGACCTTGGTCCAGGTGCCGCACCGGGTGGTCAGGAACGCCTCGTCCTTCTTGGTGATCTTCACCGTGAGCCGGCCCGTCCTGCCGTACTGGCTCTTGCTCTTAGTCTCCTTGACCAGGTCGGAGATCTTCGCCCAGTAGCACCTCCTGCTGGTGCTCTTCGTCTGGTAGGTGCCGGGGGTGATGTCCTTTCCGACGGTCCACTGACCGTTGGAGAACGAGTTCCGGATCTTGACCGTCGTCTCCTGCCCGGGTTCTGGTGCGATCACCGGTGGCACCCCGGGCTTGGCCTTCGCGGCCTCGCCGACGCTGCCGAAGGGCACCATCCGCTCGTTGATTCTCCGCAGCTGCACCTGGTTCTGCCCCGACCCCCACTGCCTGATCACGTGACTGTGCATGTACGCGTCACTCAACTGCGGCAGCTTGGAGAGGCCGTCGAAGTTCTGCACCATGACGTCGTTGACCAGGATGTAGTCGATGTCCTTCCACCCGTTCTGCAGGTCACTCTCCCGGGCCACCGGGTCGAGGTCGAGCTTGAAGTACCAGATGGCGCCGTGCCAGCCGTCGCTGCTCCATCCTGCGTCGACCAGGGGGTTCCAATAGGAGTCGTCCACGAGGATCGGGGAGCTCCGGTCGAGGTTCTCCTCCACGTAGTGCAGCGCCTGATAGTAGGAGTCATTGGGCCGGTCGGTGAGCGCGTCGGCGTTCTTGGTCGCCCACTGCGTCCCGATCGACACCACGGCCGCGAGGGCGAGGACCGACGCCACCACACGACCCGCCTGAGCACGGCCCACCCGGATTCGGGCCAGCTGGTCGAACAACCACTGCCCGATGCCCGCGACGGCGACCGCGGCGAACGGCAGGACCGCGATGACGTACATCAACGGCAGGTAGCCGCCCGGCCGCAATGCCACCACACCGAGGATCAGCAGGGACAACCCGATCACCCGCAGGTTGCGGACGGCCAAGCAGGCAATCCCGGCGGCCATGCCGGCAATGAGCAGGATTCGGTCGTAGAACAGCCAGGACCGCACCGTGTCGTACGCCACCGAAGTGGGATCGAAGAGGCTGCCGGAGCCGGTCCGGCTGACCAGCTGGAAGGCAAGGGCGTCCTGGATGGACACGTGCCCCGGCCGGCACGAGCTCGGACTTGAGCAGACCGAACAACGGGTAGATCGAGACCAGCAGCATCGTCATCAGCACGCTCGCCATCACGCTGAACCAGCGGGTCGCCTTGTAGCAGTGGGTCCACAGGGCGTACAGCAGCGCGGGCGCCAGGATGACCGTCGTCTCCTTGCTCAGGATCGCCACCGCGAAGCACACGCCGGCCATCAGGTGACGCGACAGATACTGCCGACGTGAGGTGGCGCAGACAAAGGCGCGGAGCAGCCAGGCCGTCGCGATGTTGTCGAGCATCACCTGGCGCGCCTCGAAGATCACCAGTGGGCAGAGCCCCCAGAGCAACATTGACGCCACTGCCGTCGGAAAGCGCAGCCCGAGGTTGCGGCTCAGCTTGAAGATCAGGCCCGACGTGACCATCGTGTAGATCACCATCACGTACCGGCCCACGAGCACGGAGGCGTCCACTCCGAGCAGGTTCAACGGGGCAAAGAACCCGGCGAGCTGCAGCCAGCCAGCGGGTGGGTGGTCGTACCAGTACGTGTAGTGCGCGAGGTCCCCGCGCATGTAGACCGCCCACGCCTCGGCCACGTAGGTGCCCTCGTCGTCGAAGAACAGCGGCCAGTTACCGATGTTGACCACATGGACCACGGCGATCAGCACGATCGCCACCCCCACGATGGTTTGGCGTGCCGTAAACCACGCCGACGCCTCCGGCAGCGGCTCCGACAGGACCCAGTCGGGGTTTTTCAGGCTTCGGGACCGGCTCCGGTAGGTCCCAGGTGAAAGGCTCGTCCGTGCTCGGACGCAGGCTGGTGATCGTCACGCGACCTCTCCAGCTCCCCGGACGGCAGCATCGGCGCGTCCAGATGGGCCCCGGCGTGGCTGGTCTTCTCCCAGGCGAAGTTGCCCTGGTTGTACTTGACCACCGCCCGCAGCGAGGAGTAGGCCAGCATCAGCTGGTACAGCGGTGTGCACACCACCAGCCAGAGGCAGTCCCAGACCGTGATCTTGACGCCGATGTCACGACCGAACTCGATGAGGATGAGGATCTCGAAGCCCAGCGTGAGGATGCTCGGGATCAGCGGCAGGAAGGCCATGATCACGACCAGCACCGGCAGATTGCCCATCACCGCAGAGAGCACGGCCAGCGGCAGCACCAGGCCGGAGAAGGCCACGGTGTACTGCTGTCCCAGCAGCATGACGGCACGAGCCCGCTCCCAGAACGTGGGCAGCTTCTTCCACTCGCCCTTGGCCATGACCTGCATGAACCCCAGTGACCACCGGGTGCGCTGCTTGATGAACTGGCGCATCGAATCCGGGGTCTCTTCCTGGGTCACGATGTCCGACTCGTAGAGGCACACGGTCACCTTCTTCATCACCGACAACCGCACTCCGATCTCGGCATCCTCAGCTAGACAGCTGGTGTCCCAGCCACCCACCTCCTCCAGCAGATGCCGCCAGATGAACACGGTGTTCCCGCCCAATGGCACGAAGCCGTTGTTGGCGTGACCGTGCAACCGCGAGCGGAACCAGATCCGGTACTCCAGACAGTTGCGCAAGCTGAACCAATGGCTGCGCAGATTGACCAGGTGCACCGCTCCCTGAACGATGTCAGCCTTCTCCGACCGAAAGGTCGAGTCGATGCGCCGGAGCAGTCCCGGCGCGGTCAGACTCTCCGCGTCGATGATGCCGACCACATCCTTCGTGCACTCCAGCAGCGAACTATTGAGCTGTACCGGCTTGCTCTTCTTGTCCTCGTAGTTGATCGAAAGCCGGACGCGGTGCCGATAGCGGTCGACGATGTTCTGTGCCGCCGCGATCGTCGGCAGGTCGTCGTGCCCCAAACTGATGATCACCTCGAAGTCAGGATGATCCTGGGCCAGCAGCCGGCGGATCGTCTCGTCCATCACCTCTTGGGACTCATCTCGGCACGGGACGATCAAGCTGAACGAGAGCTGCGGCTCCCCCCGGACCCCCTCCTGGGTCGCCTCAAAGGTCGCCGGCGACCTCCAAGCGTGGAGCATCCACCACAGCGTCATGCCGGCGACCACTGTGAGGATGAGCGCAACAAGCATGACCAGAAAACTGATGGCGATTGTCATTTTTCCCCCGAAATATGACTGGTTGGTGTAGCCGGAAGAAGACCTCTGCGGGCGCCCGACATGACGCGAAGTGATCTGCGACACGGGCGACCGGTGCCTGAAAGAACGGCTGCGCTGGGGGCATATCCCGAAACCGAGACGTGGCCGTAGAGGGTCCTGCGTACGACGCAGCCCGGCCTCCGAAGGCGGGTGGGCTTATCGGGTCGTGCTGTCCGGGTTGAGTACGGCGTTCGCCGAGCTCAATGCCCAGGTCGCTTCAATGAACAGTCGTCGGATGACTCCGCCGCCGGCGCCACGTCGGTGATGAGGGCAGCGGACTGGCCGGTGAAAGGCAGCAGCTGATGGCCGCGGCCCTCCTGCAGTGCGCCGACGAGCCGCTTCCTCAGCTCGCCCGGATCGACAGCGTCTGGGTCCTTCTCTAGCTGGTCGGTGAGCGGCGTCCGAAGAGCCCGCGGCTGCGCCGGCCACGCCGGGAGGTTGGCCGGCGGAAGCACGAGCTCGCTGTGGGCGACCTTGGCCGCATCCAGCGCGTCGGCGTCAAGGATCCGCTGTTTCCGTATCGGCCTTTCGATCCCGAGGACCTGCCGCAGATTCATCACCGGTTCAGCCTTCCCCTTCAGCTCTGGCAACCATCCGCCCAACACCCAGGAGCATTCAAGGCAGTTCGGGATACCGTCCCCCCTGCATTGCCCAACTCAGGCGTTCCTCGACCTCGAGTTCGACGGCGCAGCCAACGTAGGTTGTGCGCTGGCCACGGGCCCGTATCCAGGCTCCACAAGAGAGGCGGCTACGCCGTATGCGTCGCGCGTCAGGTCAAGTCTCTGCGAGGGCGCGCACCGCACGTTCGATGGCGGGGCGCAGGTCAAGATCGGGGTAGACGGTGAGCCTGTGCAGCAGCAGTCCGTCGCAGAGTGCCATGAGGGCCCGGGTCGCCTGGCACGGGGTCGGCGATGCCAACCTCGATCACGATCCGCTCGGTCCACCGCTCGAACTCGCGGCGTTGCCGCCGCAGCGGCTCACTCGACCGCCGGACGCTGACCCGGCGCCAAAAGTGAGCGCACATGCCTGTCAAACCCGCAAACATAGGGCGAATCCATAGGCATGCTCAGCACCGACAGTCCATTCGGTACCGACGCCGGAGCTCAGAGCTGCGCTGGTCGTGCCGGGTCAGTTCTTGGGACACTGACGACATGACCGCGTCCCGGGACAAGCTAGTTGTGACGCCTCTCACCGCTCGCCTGTGGCCGACCTTCGTCGACTTGTTGGATGAAGGCGGCCCGGCCAGCCGGTGCTGGTGTATGGCTCCGCGCATCGGTGCGAGCTATCGGCGGCAGTCGCCGGGGCAGAACCGCGACGCATTCCACGACGTCGTCGAACAGGGACCGCCGCCGGGGCTGCTTGCCTTGGAAGGAAAGACCGCGGTCGGCTGGTGTCAGCTCACCGCGCGAGAGGTAGTCCCGGCGGTGGAGCGGTCATGGCGGACCCGACGCGTTGACGAGCTACCGGTGTGGCTGATCAGCTGCTTTTATGTCAGGAAGGGACACCGTCGGCAAGGAATCACCGCCTTCCTGATTGAGGCAGCCGTGGATCGGGCGCGTTCCGCCGGGGTGCCGGCCATCGAGGCGTATCCGCTGGACGGCGAGGTCTCACCAAGCGCGACGAGCACAGGGTACGCATCGAACCTTCGCAGCAGCGGGCTTCCACGAGGTCGCCCGCCGATCCCCGGAACGTCCCATCATGCGGCTGGGCCTTGGCTGACTCCCGCCGCCAAGGTTGGTTTGTTCAGCGATCGGCGGCAACGCGGGAGAGTTCGATTCCTGAGTTGACGACGAGATGTCGAGGGATCACAACTGGGAACCGCGCGTGCTGCTCTTCCTGCGCGAAGACGATTACGCCCGCCATGGCGAAGCTGTGCGAACGATCACTCCGAGTCGGGCTACCGGCGCGATTCGCGGGCTACCCGACTCAGTTCTCGCTCTCGACCCTGCGTACCTATGTGCAGGAGCACCTCGATCTCGACGTCGATGGTGGGATCGAAGCGCGTGACTGGCTGACGCTGCCCGAGCAGCGGCTCCGCATGGTCACCGCCGGAGCTGTGTATCACGATGAGGTCGGGTTGCCGGTCCTGCGCGACCGCCTCGCCTACTACCCGCACGACGTGGGCCCCATCGACGACGCCACCCTTCGGCAAACCGTGTCGCCGAGCAACCCTTGGATAGTTGCCGGGCCATAATGACAAGGTGGTGGACGGACGGATGCCTATCGTCCGGGATCTGGGTCACGGACGTCCAGTTCTTGTGGTCCATGGAGGGATGAGCGACGAGTCGCCATGGCTGAGGGTCGCCGAGACGATGGTCGAGCGCAATCGAGTAGTCCTGATCCGTCGGTGCCTCTACCGACTCGATCTGCCGGTTCAGGTGACGACAGCAATGTCAGACCAGGTGTCGGAGGTGTTGGGCGTCGCAGCCGGGTTCGGTGAGCCCTGTGTGATCGTCGGTCATTCATCCGGTGCCATCGTTGCGCTCGAAGCGCTGGCTGCCGATCCGAGGCCCTTTGCGGGTGCGGTTCTCTACGAACCGCCGACACCGCTCGACCACCTCCCGCTGGGTACGCCAACCACGGTGCCCCGCGCTCGAGCAGCGCTCGCCCACGGACATGTCGGACGCGCGCTGCAGATCTTCCTCCAAGAAGGCGTCGAGGTTTCGGCGTGGATGAGCACGGTCGCCCCGGCGATGGCATTGGTGCCGGAGGTCCGCAGGTACGTGGCCCGTCAGATCGACGACCTCGACTCCATTGTCGAGCTCGGCGTCCGATCGGGAATCTATGAGCGGATCGACCGACCCGTGTGGTTCCTGACCGGCGAGAGAAGCCCGAACCACCTGCGACAACGGGCTCAACGATTGTCGGCGGTGCTGCCGCACGCCGACCTGGTGATACTGCCCGGGACGGGCCACGGCGCCAATCGGTCGAACCCACGACAGCTCGGTGACCTCATCTGTGACTTCACCGAGCCGCTGCTCGAGATTGGACCCGCCCTGCCATAAGTCGACGCGCTGTCGCCTTCCTGGGCACCAGGCAGAAGGTAATCTCCATCTGGTGCGGGTATGAGAGCCAGACAGACTCCTTCGTTGGACCGTCTCCCCCGGCGCCGCCGACTGCGTCCCAGTGCACGGTCGGCTTGCAAGACACCGAGGACGCAATACGCCCTGTACGGCTACTGAGGGGCGCTTGTCGCAAGTCTTTCGAAGGAGCACTGCTAGAGGATTCCGTCGGCAGCCGCGCCGTAGATGGTGGGCACCGTCGGCCGGAACCCCAGCCCACGCAGAAGTGTGGAGTCCATTCGACCCGACCACGGGTTGACGAGGGGCTCGGCCGAGCCCCCGATCGGCTCGCCGGCGAGGAGAGCCATCTCGAAGACGGTGACGGGTGCGTCGTCGGTCGCGTTGACCACCTGGCCATCCATTGCCCCGCTGAGCGCAAGGCGCATGACGACCGCGACATCGCGATGGTGGATGACGGAGTACGTGTGCGCGGGGTGTAAACCAAAACGCGTCGCGAGGGTGGGCATCGAGGCGAGGTGCCCGTCACCGTCGCCGTAGACGAAAGGCAGCCGCACGATGGACCAGGTCAGCCCACTGTCGCGCAGGAGCGCCTCGGCGGCGAGCTTGCTCGCCGGGTAGGCCGCAGTTGGCGTACACGCGTCGGTTTCGCGGCTGGGACGCTCAGCGTCGGCGTCGTAGACGTTGCCCGTGCTCGCCATGACGAAGCGGGCCCCGGGCGCGTACGCCTTGACGGCCTCGACCAGGTTGCGTGTGCCGTCGAGGTTGGCCCGCCAGATCGCGTCGTCATCGGTCGTGCGGAAAAGCGCGGCGAGGTGGACGACCGCGTCGACGCCTTCCACCGCCTGGCGGAGCGAACTCGGATCCCCGAGGTCGCCGCGCACGCCGGTTGCCCCTGCCGGCAGCGTGAGGTCGCCGCGGAGGAGGGCGCGGCAGCTGGCCCCGTCCCGGACGAGACGCGGCAGCAGCCGCGACCCCACCAGGCCAGTGGCGCCGGTGAGTAACAGCGTCGTCATGATGTTCTCTCTTCCTGATAGTCAGTATTACTGACGAGCCAGAGCCCCAGCAGCAGGCAGGCGGACGCCGGAGACCGCCGTCGCAACGCCGTCGGGCTCACCGACCTCGGCCAGCGGACGCTCAAGAAGGCGAAGGCTGCGAGCGAAGACGTCCGCCAAACGTACGTCTGCGCGAGTCCGCCGCAGGGACCCGGTCTTCGACTGCCGCGTCGAGTCGGCGAGACTGCCAGGCGTCAGCAACCCACGGGCAGAAAGGCAAGAACGCGATGGTGGACTTCGACGGCAAGGTGGCGATCGTCACGGGCGGGGGCTCCGGCCTGGGCGAAGCGATCAGCAAGGAACTGGCGACCAAGGGGGCGAGGGTGATCGTCAGCGACATCAACCTCGCTGGTGCGGAGCGCGTGACCCAGGAGATCACCGACGCCGGCGGCACAGCGTCGGCGCTCGAGCAGGACACAGCGCAGCCCGCTGACTCCGAGAAGGCCGTGCGCCATGCCGTTGACACCTACGGAGCGCCTGCATCTGGCAGTAAACAACGCCGGCATCGGGGGACCGCAGGCGCCCGCCGGCGAGACCGACCTCGAGGCCTGGGACAAGGTCATCGGCATCAACCTCAACGGGGTGCTCTATGGGATGCGCTATCAGATCCCGGCGATGCTCTCCGCCGGGGCACAGCGCTGCGCCATCGTCAACATGGCGTCCATCCATGGCATGGTCGCCGCGCTCGGCAACGGCGCGTACACCGCGGCCAAGCACGGCGTCGTCGGTATCACCCGCAACGCTGCGGCGGAGTACGGCCCACACGGCCTGCGGATCAACTGCGTGGGCCCCGGGTACATCGAGACCCCACTGCTCACCAACCTGCCCGCGGAGTTCCACGCCGCGCTCGTCCAGCGGCACCCGCTCGGCCGACTCGGTCAACCCGAGGAAGTCTCGCACCTCGTGTGCTTCCTCTTGTCCGAGGAGGCGTCGTTCATCACCGGCGGGTATTACCTCATCGACGGCGGGTACACCACCGTCTAGGGGTCAACGCGACAGCGCCCCGTGAAACGTTCCTGTGAAACGCATTCAGTCTGTCGGCGCCAGGCTGTGCTCATTCCTGGATTCACGGCCGATGGAGCAGACTGGCGCAATGAGGCGTCTGGCGAGTGTCGGAACCGATGACTTCTGTGCAGCTACGAAGTCGTACGTACTAGCGGCCGCGCCCAGCGGCGCACCAACATCAAGGGGGACCTGCAGGCATGGCTACGTTCATGACCATCGGTTACGGCGACCGCGCCGGGCACAAGGCAACTGCACAGGCTGTCCGCGATGCGTGATCCACAACCCCGGAAGGGTGAGGGAGCGGGAAGCGAGGTCTCGCCGCCGACCATCACCCCGGTTCTCGTGGCCGACTTGCTCGCCGAGGGCGAGCGGATGCCGGTCTACGTGCACGTCATCGACCATCCCGACGCACGCGTGCTGGTCGACACCGGCATGACGCAGCTGCACCCGGCGGTGGCCGACATGGATCCCCGCCTGATTCCCCTGAGCAGCGCAGGCCGACTTCGACCTGGCCAGCATTGACGTCGTCATCAACACGCACCTGCACTTCGACCACTGCGGCGGCAACCACCTCTTCACCGGCAGGCCGATCTACGTCCAGCGCCGAGAGCTCGACGACGCGCGCAGCGAGGACGATTACACGATCCGCGAGTGGGTCGAGGCGCCCGGCGTGCAGTACGTACCCGTCGACGGCGCGCTCGAACTGCTGCCGGGGCTCCGGCTCGTCCCGGCGCCAGGCCACACCCGAGGCTCGCAGATAGTCGTCGTCGAGACGGGCGGGCGTTCAGTCGTCGTCGGCGGCGACACGGCGGTCTTCTTCGCCGACCTCGAGGAGCCGCGCACCGAAGGCCAGCGGCTGGTCCGCGCGCTCGACCCTGACGAGGTCTGGCTCTCGCACGAGCACGAGCCGTGGCGGCCACAGGTCGGCCAGCACGTCTGATCCAAGGGAGCGAGACAGACCGTCCGGTAGGCGATGGTCAGGCACAGCAAGTCGACATGGCAACCACCACGTCGCAGACCTGCCGAGCGATCGGCGCTCCGACCGAGCGGTATG
>CAVRSH010000003.1:0-41155 GCA_963723815.1 uncultured Actinomycetota bacterium
ACTGGCTGTTCGACAACGACTATTTGATCCTGGCTGCACAGGCGATCATCGTGCAATTCCTGGCCACGTTCCGAGAGTTCCCGCCCCGGCAGCGAGCGGCGAGCTTCGGCATCGATCAGGCAGTAGAGAAGCTGGAGGTGTCGACCGACGAGACTGGACGAGGCAGAGCGACCTCGCCGATCGATGGGGTCGGGCCCGGTCGACTCCAACGCGAGGGCCGATCAGACCTCGGATATCGCGGACAGCGAGGATTGGACCGTGGCAAGCATCGAGAACGGTTGGGCCAAAGTCATCGCGGGACCCCAGCGATGACAGCGGCAGTCGGAAGCACCGCAGGGACTCGTTCGAAGCTCCGCGACCGAGGGTCTGCGGTGGGTCCCGGGCCAGACGTACACGATGGGCTCCGACCGGCACTACGGCGAGGAGGGCCCGCCCACCTGTTGACGGTCGACGGTTTCTGGCTGGAGGTCCACCAGGTGACCACCGCTGAGTTCGCCGCCTTCGTCGATGCGACCGGGTACCTGACCGTGGCCGAGCGGCCGCTCGATCCGGCCGACTTCCCCGGTGCGCCGCGTGGAGAACCTGCAGCCTGGCTCGATGGTCTTCACCCCGACCGCCGGTCCGGTTGATCTGCGTCACCTGAGCCAGTGGTGGACGTGGACTCCGGGCGCATCCTGGCGACACCCGGAAGGCCCGGGCACTCATCGCTTGATCGCGAAGATCATCCGGTCGTGCACGTCGCTTGCGAGGACGCCGAGGCGTACGCGGCTTGGGCCGGACGGGAGTTGCCGACCGAGGCCGAATGGGAGGCGGCGGCCCGTGGCGGCCTGGATCAGGTGACGTACACCTGGGGCGACGAGCCCGAGGCGAACGGGCGAGCGGCTGGCCAACTACTGGCACGGGGATTTCCCGTGGCGGCCCGCCACCGGATACGGGAGGACCCGCCGTCGGTTCCTTCCCGCCGAACGGCTACGGGCTGTTCGACATGGCGGGCAACGTCTGGGAGTGGACCGCGGACTGGTACGCGACCCGGCACGAAGGTGAGCCGACGGGCCGCTGCTGCGTCCCCGGAACCCACGGGGGCCCGCGTCGAGGCGAGCTATGACCCGCGGCAGCCGCAGTTCCCGGTGCCGCGCAAGGTGATCAAGGGCGGCTCGTTCCTCTGCGCGGACAGCTACTGCCTGCGCTATCGGCCGGCCGCGCGCAGGCCGCAGATGATCGACACCGGCATGAGCCACATAGGATTCCGATGCGCTCAACGGGTGTGATGTAGTGGCCCTCCAGCTGGCGAATCAGGGGACGAAAAATGACCGAGCAACTCTCGAGTTGGCGTGACGGTCCGGCCAAACAGGCGATCATCGACTTCGTCTCCCACACCTGCGGCGACGACGGATCAACGGCGGTGCCCCTGGAGGAACGGGTCGCGGTGTTCGACAACGACGGCACCTTGTGGTGCGAGAAGCCGATGCCGATCCAGTTGGACTTCATCCTTCGACGCCTCGCCGAGATGGTGGCGGCGCAGCCCGAGCTCGCTGAGGAACAGCCATGGAAAGCCGTGTCCGAGCGCGACCGCAGCTGGTTCGGCGCCCTCATCGATGAGCACTACGCCGGCGACGACACCAACGTGAGACTGCTGGCACGCGGCATCCTGACCGCTTATGCCGGAATCAGCGTCGAGGACTTCGAGAAGTCTGCTGATCACTTCCTGCGCAGCGCACCCCATCCCAGCCTCGGTCGCAGCTACTTGGCATGCGCGTACACGCCGATGGTCGAACTGCTCGACTATCTGACGGCCAACGGCTTCACCACCTACATCGCCTCCGGCGGCGGACGGGACTTCATGCGCCCGTCAGCCAGGAGATGTACGGCATTCCCCGCGAGCGGGTCATCGGCAGCAGCAGCACGTTCAGCTACACCAGCAGCGACCACGGGGGCACCATCACCCACAAGCCCGAAGTCGACTACCTCGACGACGGCCCGGAGAAGCCGGTCCGGATCTGGAGCCGGGTCGGCCGCCGACCGATCCTCGCCGCGGGAAACTCCAACGGCGACAGTGCAATGCTGGAGTTCTGCCACCACCCCGACCAGCCGACCTTGCGCCTCCTCGTCCTACACGACGACGCCGAGCGCGAGTTCGCCTACACCGCCGGGGCCGAGCAGGCACTCAAGCCAGCTGCCGCCGACGGCTGGACCGTCGTCAGCATCAAGAACGACTGGGCCACCGTCTTTCCGACCTAGACGCTTTCGACTCCTCGCGCCGCCTGGCTGGGCCGCCATCCGATCCCCGCCGTGACGGAGGTGAGCTGTCGAAGTCGCCTGTCACCCCGACCGTTCGTTTTCGGTCCGGCTCGCCCGCAGAGAATGGTGGCTCCGACCAGGCACCCCGGTGCCGGCCAGGAACGCGACGAGATCGGCTGTCGCTCGCCGCTCTCGGCGCGTCCCGGGATTGAGGCCGGCTTGTGCGCGGCGTCGTGGGTCGGCTGAACCAGCGGCGACGCAGTTGGCCATGGGGCATTTCTAGAGTGTTCAACTCACCGGGTGGCGCGTGCCGCGTCCAGAATCATGTCGGTTACGGCGCGCGGGTGGGGGATCATGGCCACGTGTGAGGAGTTGATCTCGCGAGTGTGGGCCTTCATCCGCTTGGCCATGAACCGTTGTGCGTCGCCTGGAATGGCCTGATCCTGCCGGGCCACGAGGTACCACGATGGGATGGTCCGCCAAGCCGGCTCGCCGGAGGGCTCGCCCAGGGTGGCCAGGGAGGCGGGACGCTGGGCGGTTGCCATGACGGCTGCGGCCCTGGCCGACAGGTCGGCGCAGAAGACTGCCCGGAAGACCTGAGGGTGGATGTACGCGTCGAGGCCGGTAACGGTTGGCGAGATCGGGAACGGTCGGACGACGAGGTTCGCCTCGGTCAGTTGGCTGCCGGGGAGCATCGTCGCCAACGCCCAGGCTGTCTCGTCCGCGTCAGGCGCGAACGCGGCGACATAGACGAGCGCCTTCACGTTGGCGTTTCCCCTGGCGGCGTTGGTGATCGCTTCGCCGCCATAGGAGTGCCCGGCGAGGATGATCGGCCCTTGGATGGTGGCCAGGACGCTGGCGACGGATTCAGAGTCGGACGCAACGCCGCGCAACGGATTGGCCGGTGAGATCACCCTGTAGTCGCGGCGCTGGAGCTCTGGTCCTCACGTCGGCCCACCCCGAAGCGTCGGCGAATGCGCCGTGGACGAGGACCACGGTCGGCTCCGGTCTCGCGACCCTGATCCGATGCGCTGCTGGCTGCGGGCAGCAGAAGCATTCCGAGGCTCAGGACCAGGGCGAGCAGACCGGCCACGATCGGATGGCGACGGCTTCTTGCGGACGGAGTGAATGACATGGGGGCGTTCCTCTCGGAGTGGCGCTGGTGCTGAACTTGGCTCCAGTTGACGAGGCGGAGATGAAGTCGAGGGAGATCTGGGCGACATCCTGCCATCCGGAATCGATGGTCAGGGCGTGCCCTCGGCCCGGAATCTCGGCGGACTCCGGGACGGATTCTGTCGCGATTCCCCCGGGGCCAGCAGTTGATCATCAACTTCACTGAGCTCGCCGTCGGCGTAGATTGAAACGCCGTCACTAGACTGCGACATCAGGAGGCCAACCGGTGAGTGAGTCCAGCGGACCCAACGATTGGAACCAGAAGATCATCGAGGAGTTCCGCGCAAACGAGGGCAAGGTCGGAGGCTACTTCGAGGGTGCCCACATGGTCCTCATCCACCACATCGGCGCGCGCTCCGGCAAGGAGCGGGTCAACCCGGTGACCTATCTGCCAGACGGGGATGACATGGTCATCGCCGCGACCAAGGGCGGGGCTCCGACGAACCCGGACTGGTACCACAACCTGAAGGCACACCCTCGAATCACGGTCGAGGTGGGACCGCGACCTTCCCGGTCGAGGCGGCTGAGGTGACGGGCGAAGAGCGTGACCAACTCTGGGGCCGCCTCGTCGAGTTGCGGCCAGGGTTCGCCGCGTACGAGACCAAGACGTCACGCATCTTCCCCATGTTCAGGTTGACGCGTCTGCCGTAGCCGGCGTCGAAACCGTCCCGCGGGGTCGTGGTCGGCTCCATGCGGGTCGGCTGGATCAGCGGACCTTCATCCACAGGTCACAGCCCTCCGACTTGAAACCGCCGTCCGACCGCTGGATCGTCACCTGCGCTCCGTTCGGAGCGTCGGAGACGAATCTGCTGTCGATGACGTGGCCGCCTCGGGTCGACCGCTCCCAGTAGCAAGCCGAGCCGGCCCGTACGGTCCGGTAGGTGCCCGGCTTGACGTCCTTCGGCACGGCGAAGTTTCCGTCCTTGAACGCGTGCTCGGCATCGGCCAGGTCACGCTTGAAGCGGGGGCAGAGGAAGCGGATCGGCTTCCGGTAGACCGACAACCGATCCACGATGATCGTCAGGCGTTCCTCGCGCGTCCCTTTGACGTCGTTGCAGGACTCCTGAGCATCCGACACGACCCGGTCGGCGCGCTTCGACCCGAGGTCGATCCCCTTGGCCTTGAGGTAACGCCGTTCGGTCTTCGTGAACTCCGACGGCAGCGCGATCTGCAGGCCGGTCAGCTCAGACCGTCGACCCGCCCGGGTCGAGCCGGTCGTCGAAGCTGGTGGACACCGTATCCGGTGACGTAGATCTTCAGGGTGTCCGCCAACGGCACCTTCGCCGAGAACGGGAACGCGCAGCGCTCGTCGCGGACTCGTCCCTTTCCCAACGTCGGCTTCGTGTCGACCGTGGTGGCCAGTCGGATGGATTCGCCGGCCTTCACCTGGGCGGACCGGCAGCGGTCCCGTCGCCGGTCTCGAAATCGTCCGTCCCGTAGGTGCTCACCCAGCGGGTCGTGACGAAGCCTGAGACTCTGACCGGCCGAGGCACGGCCGGTGTCGCGGTGGTGGACGCGTCCGGAGACGGAGCTGAAGAAGCGGGTTCGGTCACCGGGAGTCCGCTGCAACCGGCCAGCGAGAGCGCGAGGGCGAGCGCCCCGGCAGCGAACCGCCTGACTGGTTGCCTGGGATGCCGCGTGAGCGGGGACATTTCGGGCGACCTCGTCGCCGCGCCTCATGACCTCGATGATGGCAGTGGTTGACCCACCCCGCAGGCTTCGCGCGCATTCTCCATCGGCCGAACCATGTCGGATGCGCCGCGACCGACGGCGATTCGCTAATGTCGACCCAATGCGCACCAGCTGACCGATTGGTACGACCAGCGCCGCGGCGGCCGAGCCGTGGTGATCAGCTGGCTGGTGACGCGACTGCTGATCTTCGTCGTGCTGGCCATCAGCGCGGAGCGCTTCGTGGTCGGTGACGTCTTCTACTACCACCGCAAGATCGCCGCCCTGTTCAGCGTCGGGCTGGAGCACACGCTGAACGAGTATCCGACGCCGGTGGTGTGGATCCTCTGGTTGCCCTACGGCGCGACGCTCGGCTCCCGGATCGGCTACCTGATCGCCTTCATCGTGCTTGATGCTGGCGCTCGACGCGGCGTTCACCCGGGCCCTCTACGTGACCGGCGGGCGGCGGCATGATCACGCGATCGACTTCTGGCTGATCTTCGTCTTCCTGATCGGCCCGCTCTCCTATCTCCGCTTCGACATGCTGCCGGCCGTGCTGGCCGGCGGAGCGCTGCTGGCCGCCCGGCGCCGACCGTGGATCACCGGCGCCCTGACCGGACTGGGCGCGGCGATCAAGCTCTGGCCGGCCCTGCTGATCCCGGCATTCCTCTCCTACAAGCCGGATCGGCGCCAGGCCGCGACTCGGCGTTCGTGGCCGTCGGGTTCGGTCTCGCGCTGGTGAGCCTGATCTTCGGCGGCTGGTCGCGGCTGATCTCGCCGCTGACCTGGCAGTCCGGCCGCGGCCTGCAGATCGAGTCCATCTGGGCGACGCCGCTGATGATCGTCCGCGCATTCCGGCCGGGCGGCTGGGTCGTCGACATGTCCAAGTACCAGGCGTACGAGATCTTCGGTCCGGGCGCCAATGCGTGGGTGACGATCAGCTCGGTGGCGACACTGCTGGGGCTGGCCATGATCGTCGCGTTGTACCTGCGGGCCTTCCGGGCCGGCGGGTCGACCCCGATCGCCATCGGCTTCGTGATCTTGTCGACGGTGGCGATCATGACGGTCACCAACAAGACCCTCAGCCCGCAGTACCTGCTCTGGCTCGGCGGTCCGATGGCGGCGATGCTGCTGCTGCGCCCGGACGGATCGGAGGCCGAACGCCGGGCGGTGACCAGGATGTCCGGCCAGCTGCTGGTGCTGGCCCTGCTCACCCACCTGGTCTATCCGCTGCTCTACGACGGCTTCCTCGGCCGCCAGGGCCACGTGATGATCGTCGTGTCCACCCTGGTCACCGCGCTCCGCAACGTCGCCCTGGTGATCTTCACCG
Source organism: uncultured Actinomycetota bacterium (assembly GCA_963723815.1). Classification (GTDB taxonomy): domain Bacteria; phylum Actinomycetota; class Actinomycetes; order Propionibacteriales; family Propionibacteriaceae; genus Microlunatus. The sequence goes on from CAVRSH010000003.1 coordinate 6,410, forward strand.
TCGAGTGCTGCCGTTACGCGTGGCGCCTTCTCGGCCCGCGCGCGAGCCGCGACCTGATCGGTCACTTCATCGTGCCCTGGGACACCGATCCCTGCAGCTGGCGCTGGAAGATGACGTAGACGATCAGCACCGGGGTCACGGTGATCACCACGGCGGCGAACAGCGCGCCGAAGTCCACCGCGTAGCCGGCCTGGGAGGCGAACGCCGCCATGCCCTGGGACAGCACGTAGTTGTCGACGTTGGTGTTCAGCGCCACCGGGATGAGGAACTGGTTCCACAGCCCGAGGAAGTTGAAGATCGCCACCGAGGCCATGCCGTTCTTGGCCATCGGCAGCATGACCCGGAAGAAGGTCGACCACTCCCCCGCCCCGTCCAGCGCGGCCGCCTCGGCGATCTCGTCCGGCAGGGCCTTGAAGAACGCGAACAGGAAGAAGACCGTGAACGGCAGGGCGAACGCCACGTAGGTGATGATCAGGCCCGGCAGGGTGTTGAGCAGCCCGAAGTTCTTCAGGGTGAAGAACAGCGGGACGATGGCCAGGAAGATCGGGAAGGTCAGCCCGGCCAGCATCAGGTAGTAGATCGCCCGGTGCCGAAGAAGTCGAAGCCGCGCCAGCACATAGGCGCACATCGCAACCGAGCACCATCACGATGACCAACGCCGAGCCGACCACGATCACGGTGTTGAGGAAGTAGCTGCCGATGCCGGCCGTCGTCCACGCGTTGACGTAGTTCGTGAAGTTCCAGTGCTGCGGCAGCGTCGAACGGGGAGGAGAAGATCTCCCGGGTGGTCTTGAACGAGGTCATCAGCGTCCACAGCAGCGGCACGATGACGATCGACCGACCAGATGATCAAGACCGTGTGCGAGACGCCGCCGAAAACGCGCTCGCCCGTCGTGGCCTCGCTCTTGCGCGGCTCGACCGGCGCGGACGTGGCGTGCGGTCTGGGTCACGTGGTCGAGCTCATCGGTGCCTCCTCCTTGCCGCCGAGCAGTCGGCTGACGAGGAAGACGAGGGCGGCGAAGGGCAGGGTCACGGCGGCCATCACGACGCCCATGGCGCAGGCCACACCGAACTGGCCCTTGGTGAACGCGGTGGTGAAGAGTTGCTGCGCCATGACCAGGGTCGAGTTGTTGGGACCGCCGCCGGGGTTCAGCGCCGCCATGTAGACGAAGGCGTCCAGCGCCAGGATGCCCAGATAGATCCAGGCCGTCTGCACGTTGTCCCGGATCAGCGGCAAGGTGATGCCGATGGCGGTCCGGAAACGACCGGCGCCGTCGATCCGGGCCGCCTCGAAGAACTCGGCCGGGATGTCCTTGATCGCGGCCACGAACAAGCACCATGTAGAACCCGACGAAGCTCCACACGATCACGAAGATGGTGGCGATCATGGCGGTGTTCTCGTTGCCGAGCCAGGGAAAGGACTGGGCCGCCTCGATGCCGATCGCGGTCAGGATGCCGTTCAGCAGGCCGTTGCTCGGGTCGTAGACCTGACCCCACATGATGCCGATCACGATGGCCGGGATCACGTACGGGAAGAAGGAGACGGTGCGGTAGAAACCGGATCCCTTCAGCCCGCGCACCTGGCCCTTGTTGGTACCGCCAACGGTCACCAGGGTGGCCAGGGCGAAGCTGAGCGTCAGCGTCGCGACCGGGAGCACCAACGCCAGGACGATGTTGTTCCGCAGCGCCTTCAGGAAGATGTCGTCGGTGAAGATCTTCCCGAAGTTCGCCAGCCCGACGAAGTTCTGGGTGGGGGTGAAGCCCGACCAGTCCGTCAGCGCGTAGTAGCAGGCCTGGACGAACGGCGAGACGACGAAGATCAAATAGATGGCCAGCGGGACACCGAGGAAGACCAGCAGGAAGCTGACGTTGTCGAACGACCAGTTACGCCGCCGCGAACGCCTCCGGGCAGGGACGGTGTCGCCCCTGCCCGGCTGCACCTGGATAGGGGCAGTGGTCACTTCACCTCGATCTTCTTGACCGAGCTGTCATTCGCCACCTTGTCGGTGATCGACTGCAGGCCCTTGGTCAGCGCGGCGACGTCGGACTTGCCGTCCAGGAAGGTGTTCCACGAGCACCAGCTGATCGGTGTTCATGCCGTAGTAGTCGCACGAAGATCCAGGAGAAGATGTTCGATCCCGGCGGCCTCCAGCAGCTTGGCCTGGGACACCAGGGCGGTCGAGCCGAATCCGTCGGCGGGGATGGTGCCCTTGACGATGGTCGGAGCCAGCATGGTCTTGGCGAAGTTGGTCGCGGCCTCCTTCGACAGCATGACCCGGAGCAGCTCCTTGCCGCCGGCCACGTTCTTGCCCTTCGACGGGACGATGAACGGCTCGCCGGCCGTGCTGTGCAGAGCCTCGTACGGCATGCTTGCTGTCGGCGGTGACGGTCGGCTCGGCAGCGCCGGTCATCTTGAAGCCGTCCTTGGTCTGCTCCTTCATCTCGTTCTCGATCCACGACCCGGACGGGTAGAGGATCGCGTCCTCGTCGTTGCTCCACTGGGCCTGGGCGGCGGTGAACTGGGTGCCCGACCCGCCCGGCTTGAAGTAGCCGGCGTCGATGATCTTCTTCATCGCCGGTGAACACGCTCTGCACGGCCGGCATCGACCAGCAGTCCGGCTTGAGGTTCTCCAGTGCCAGCCGGACCTCGTCGCCGCCCTCCTTGATCGCCGACGCGATGGCCAGCGTCTGGTAGTAGGTGGCCGCCTCCTTGCCCCAGAGGAACAGGTACTTGCCCTTGGCCTTGGCCTTCGCGCCCAGCTCGAGGGCCTCGTCCCAGGTCTTCGGCGGGGTCCAGCCGTTCTCCTCGAACAGCGACGCCGAGTACCAGAGCGCGTAGACGGTGAGGGCGTAGTTCAGGGCGACGAACTTGCCGTCGAACGTGCCCGGCTTGGTCACGCCGCCGTACAGGGTGTCCTTGATCGCCGTGCCCTCGAGGTTCTTGGCCTCGATCACCGAGTTCAGGTCCTCGAGCTGGTCGATGATGGTGCTGATGCCGATCGCGCTGGCGCCGGAGTTGTCGATCAGGTCCGGCGGGTTGCCGGCCACGAAGCGCGGCTGCAGTTCCTGGGCGATGTTGGTGGACGGGGCCACGTTCGCCTTCACCGTCGGCAGGTTCTTGGTCAGCTCGGCCGCCGCGAAATTGACGTAGTCGATGCCGTAGCCGCCGTTGAAGATCACCGCGTCGATGACCGAGTTGTCGGGGACGCCGAACGGGTTCTTGTCCGAGACGGTGCCCGCCGGGCCCGAGCTGGCGCTGGTGGGTTCGCCACCGCCGGCCGCGCACGAGGCGAGCGCCCGCCCATCGGGGCCAGAGCGGCCGTGGCCAATGCGACGCGCAGAAACTGGCGACGTTGCATCGGTCGTGGTTCTGGGTTCATTGCTACTTCCCTTTCATCGAGATGCGAGTGCCACGGTCTGCGTGCTCGACGCGTCGACGGATCGTCTCACTCGCCTGCTGATTGCAGCGGCTGAATCGCCGTGCTGGTGGTGCGGTGTCTGGAGGGCCACGGCGGCGTACGCCTGGCGCTCGACAGCGCTGGTTACGGTTGATCCTTGAAGATCACCCACCCTGCCACGACAGGAGCAGTCCGCTGAGGAACGACACTCTCCCCGTGGCACGGACCAACCCCTTTCGACCTACCGGCGTGTTGCTGGACACTCAAACACAAATAGTCCGATGTTGCACGATCTGCCGCAGATATTGCATGAATCTGCAACTTTGGCGTCACCCAGCGACGGCACCGAGCTCGGGTCGACCTCGTGACCGAGCTCCTGATCGGTGCAGACGTCGGTGGCAGCTCCGCCCGGGTCGCCGTGGCGACGATCGAGCGCGGGATTCTCGCCTCGGCTCGGGGCGGCGTTGGCAACCCGAACGTGGTCGGACTGGCGGCTCGGCGGCGGTGATCCGGGACACCATGACCGCGGCGCTGACGGGCGTGCCGGGGTCCGTGGTCGCCGTGGTGATCGGGCTGGCCGGTGGCACGCGAGCACTGAACGACGAGGACTACGCCCGCGCTGTGCTTGCCGACGGCGTCGGCGTACCGGCGCGGATCGTTTCCGACGTGAACGTCGCCTTCTCCTCCGCGACGCCCGCGGAAGAGGGCTACGCGATGATCGCCGGCACCGGCGCCGTCGCCGGACGGGTGAAGGGCTCCGAGGTGGCCGACCGGCGCGACGGCTGGGGCTGGCTGGTCGGCGACCGGGGATCGGGTTTCTGGCTGGGCCGTGCCGCCGTCCAGTCGACCCTGCAACGACTTGACGAGGGCGGCCCGCTCAGCGGTCTGCACGAGGCGGTGCTGACTGCGGTCGGGGCGGATCTGGACCAGGGCCGGTACGTGGCCTCCCGGGATCTGATCCGGGTCTGCTACGCCGAGCCGCCGATCCGGCTCGCCCGGCTGGCGCCGCTGGTCAGCGAGTACGCCGCTACCGACCCGGTGGCGTCCGCGTTGGCCGACCGGGCGGCCGAACTGCTCGCGGCGACGCTGCTCAGCCTGCGGCCGGAGCCCGGCCTGCCGGTGGTGCTCGGCGGCAGCGTGCTCAGCACGCCCGGACCGATCAACGATCGGGTTCGGACGAGGATCAGCGACCTGCCCAACCCGGTGCTGACCGCCTTCTCAGGTCTGGTCGGGGCCACCTGGCTGGCGGCGCGGAGCCGGGGAGCGGCCGATCCGGCGATCCACCGGCGACTGCTGACGACGGTGCCACCAGGATGACGGGCCCAGCGAGCATGACCGGCCCCGAAGTGGCCCGATGATCACGCCACATCGCTTCGGCGGGTGACCACCCGTCCTCTGGGCGGCATTCGTGGGTAGCCTAAGGAGTGGCCTGCCTGGGCGTAGGTCAAAGGCGGGTCGACACCCGCGACGTGTACGCGAGGAAGAAGGCGACAGTGGCCACCGTGCCCGACCAAGCATCCACCGGCTCCAGCGAAGACACCGACTTCGGAGCGAACGACTGGTTGCTGGAGGAGATGTACGAGCAATACACCGCAGACCCCAGCTCGGTCGACGACGAGCTGGGTGAGCTACTTCAAGACCCACGGTGCACCGGGCGCCGGCGACAGCGGTGGCGCCGGGACCGCGAGGCGCAGCCGACCGGGGACGCGGAACTGGAAACGGTCAGGGCAACGGCAAGGCCGCCCCGGCGCAGCCCACCGAGGCGAAGAAGCCGGCTCCGGCCCAGGCGCAGGCGTCCAGGCCGCGGCCTCCGCGGGACCGGCACCGGCACCCACCCAGGCGCCCGCGAAGCCGGCCGCGCCGAGTGCGCCGGCCGCCACCCGGCGGACGCCGACGGTGGAAAGGCCCACCCAGACCGCCGAGAGCCGGCCGGCGACGCCGGGCGCCGGCGGCGGCGTACCGGCCGATCCGCCGAACCCGTCGCTGCGGCCCAACGTGAACGTCGAAGAACCGGAGCGGATCGTCCTGCGGGGCGCCCCGGCGCGAACCGCCAAGAACATGGACATCTCGCTCACCGTGCCGACCGCGACCAGCGTCCGGTCGCTGCCGGTCAAGCTGCTGATCGACCAGCGCGTGGTGATCAACAATCATCTCCGGCGGGCCCGCGGCGGCAAGGTCTCGTACACGCACCTGATCGGCTACGCCATGGTGCAGGCGCTGAAGAGCGTGCCGGCCATGAACAACGGCTACGACGAGGTCAAGGGCAAGCCGGCCGTGCTGGTCCCGAAGCACGTGAACCTCGGCCTGGCCATCGACCTGCCCAAGGAGGACGGGACCCGGCAGCTTCTGGTGCCGAGCATCAAGAACTGCGAGACGCTGGACTTCGCGCAGTTCTGGGCCGCGTACGAGCAGATGGTGAAGAAGGCCCGGGCCGGCAAGCTCGCGGTCGAGGACTTCGCCGGCACCACCATCACCCTGACCAATCCCGGCACGATCGGCACCAACCACTCGGTGCCGCGGCTGATGCAGGGCCAGGGCACGATCATCGGCGTCGGCTCGATGGAGTATCCGCCGGAGTTCCAGGGCTCGGATCCGGACAAGCTCTCCGACATGAGCGTCGCCAAGGTGATGACGCTGACGTCCACCTACGACCACCGCGTCATCCAGGGCGCCCAGTCCGGCCAGTACCTGCAGCGGCTGCACCACCTGCTGCTCGGCGAGGACGGGTTCTACGACGACGTCTTCGGCAGCCTGCGGATCCCGTACGAGCCGATCCGCTGGGCGCCAGGACGTCAGCACCGGTCACGAGGACCAGATCCCGAAGCAGGCCCGGATCATGGAGATGATCAACGCCTACCGGGTCCGCGGTCACCTGATGGCCGACACCGACCCGCTGGAGTACCGCCAGCGCCGCCACCACGACCTCGACGTGCAGACCCACGGGCTGACCCTGTGGGACCTCGACCGGGAGTTCGCCACCGGGTCGTTCGCCGGTGGCCAGGGTCTGATGAAGATGCGCAAGATCCTGGGCATCCTGCGCGACTCCTACTGCCGCACCATCGGCATCGAGTACATGCACATCCAGGAGCCGTCGCAGCGCAAGTGGATCCAGGATCGCGTCGAGCGCCCGCACGAGTCGCTGCCGCGCGAGGAGCACCTCAGGATCTTGGACAAGCTGAACGAGGCCGAGATCTTCGAGACGTTCCTGCAGACCAAGTTCGTCGGGCAGAAGCGCTTCAGCCTCGAGGGCGGGGAGTCCGCCATCGCGCTGCTCGACGAGGTGTGCGAGCAGGCCGCCGACTCGGGTCTGGAAGAGGTCTGCATCGGCATGCCGCACCGCGGCCGGCTGAACGTGCTCGCCAACGTGGTCGGCAAGTCCTACGCGCAGATCTTCCGCGAGTTCGAGGGCAACATCGATCCGCGGACCGTCCAGGGGTCCGGCGACGTGAAGTACCACCTGGGTTCGGAGGGCGAGTTCACCGCGCTCAGCGGCAACACGATCAAGACCTCGGTGGCGGCCAATCCCAGCCACCTCGAGGCAGTGAACCCGGTGCTCGAGGGCATCGCCCGGGCCAAGCAGGACATCTTGGACCGGGGCAGCGAGTTCCCGGTGGTGCCGGTCCTGATGCACGGCGACGCGGCCTTCGCGGGCCAGGGCGTGGTGGCGGAGACCCTCAACCTGAGCCAGCTGCGCGGGTACCGCACCGGCGGCACCATCCACATCATCGTGAACAACCAGGTCGGCTTCACCACCTCGCCCACCGAGTCGCGTTCGTCGATGTACTGCACCGACGTCGCGCGGATGGTCCAGGCGCCGATCTTCCACGTGAACGGGGACGATCCCGAGGCCTGCATCCGGGTGGCGCGGCTGGCGTTCGCCTTCCGCCAGGAGTTCAACAAGGACGTGGTCATCGACATCATCTGCTACCGCCGGCGCGGTCACAACGAGGGCGACGACCCGAGCTTCACCCAGCCGCGGATGTATGACCTGATCGAGAAGAAGCGCTCCACCCGCAAGCTCTACACCGAAGCCCTGATCGGTCGCGGCGACATCACGGTGGAGGACGCCGAGGAAGTGATGACGCGATTCCAGCGGAGACTGGAGAGCGTGTTCAAGGAGGTTCGCAATCCCGAACTGCCGGCGAAGGATCTCGACTACAACCGGGTGCCGGTGTACCCCTCCAAGGAGGGCGCCAAGCACGGCACGGCGATCACCATCGAGACGCTGAAAAAGATCTCCGACGCCCACACCTCGTTCCCCGACGGGTTCACTGTGCACCCCAAGGTGATGCCGCAGCTGCAACGCCGGGCCGCCGCCATCACCCAGGGCCCGATCGACTGGGCGACCGGCGAGATCCTGGCCTTCGGATCGCTGTTGCTGGACGGCCGGACGGTTCGGCTCACCGGCCAGGACAGCCGGCGCGGCACATTCGTCCAGCGGTTCGCCAGCATCGTCGACCGGGTGACCGGCGAGTCGTGGGTGCCGCTGAAGCACCTCGACGACGAGCAGGGCAAGTTCCACATCTTCGACTCGCTGCTCAGCGAGTACGCGGCCATGGGCTTCGAGTACGGCTACTCGGTCGCTCACCCCGAGGCCCTGGTGCTGTGGGAGGCCCAGTTCGGCGACTTCGCCAACGGTGCCCAGACGATCATCGACGAGTTCATCACCTCCGGTGAGGCCAAGTGGACCCAGAAGTCCGGCGTCGTGCTGCTGCTGCCGCACGGCTACGAGGGCCAGGGGCCCGACCACTCCTCCGCCCGCCTCGAGCGGTTCCTCACCCTGGCCGCCGAGGACGCGTTCGCGGTCGCCCAGCCGTCAACCCCGGCCAGCCACTTCCACATGCTGCGCTCTCAGGCGCTCGGGGAGATGCACCGGCCGCTGATCGTGATGACCCCGAAGTCGATGCTGCGCAACAAGTTGGCGGTGTCGTATCCCTCGGACTTCACCCAGGGGGCGTGGAAGCCGGTGCTGGCCGACCCGACCATCGAGAATCCGAGCGAGGTGACGTCGGTGGTGCTCTGCTCCGGGAAGGTGCGCTGGGACCTGGTCAACGCTCGGGGCCCGGCCGAAAAGGTGGGCAAGACGGCCATCGTCGCGGTCGAGCGGCTGTATCCGCTGCCGGCCAAGGAGATCGCCGAGGAGCTCAGCCGTTTCGACAACGTCAAGGAAGTCCGCTGGGTGCAGGACGAGCCGGCCAACCAGGGTGCCTGGCCGTTCATGGCGCTCAACCTGCCCGAAGCGCTGGCCGCACAGGTTCCGGGCCGCAGCTGGCAGCTCACGCCGGTGACCCGGCCGGCATCGTCGGCCCCCTCGGTCGGTTCCGGCAAGGTGCACGAGGCGCAGCAGAAAGCTCTGATGGCCGCGGCCTTCGCCTGAGGTGTACTTCACCGATCGCGGGATCGAGGAGCTCGAGTCGCGTCGGGGTGACGACGAGGTCACCCTGGCGTGGCTCGCCGACCAGTTCCGCACCTTCGTCGACCTGAATCCGGAGTTCGAGATCCCGGTCGAGCGGCTGGCCACCTGGCTGGCCAGGCTCGACGACGAGGACGAATAGCCGAAATCGCGCCCTGAGCTCGTCTTCGCGCCCTGAGCCTGTCGAAGGGCAACCCCCTGCTCCCCCGGCAGCTCAGGATGTGATTGCCGGGCGAACCATCCGGATGATCGGGATGCCGAACATCGGCTCCTGCTGCTCGGCGCCGTCGAGCGCGAAGCCGTTTCGGATGTAGAAGGCGATGGCGCGCGGGTTGTCACGGGCCACCCAGAGAAAACACCCACGGTCACCGACGGCCCCGTCGAAGAGCCGCTGCCCGGCGCCGGATCCGTAGTAAGCCTGTCGGACGTTGATCGCGTACAGCTGAAACGCAGCGGGGGCACCGGCCTCCTGCGCCGGCCCGGCGATGGCGAACCCGACGACCTGACCACCATCCACGGCAACCAGCGGTGGTCTGCCGGTGTCGATCAAGCTCTGCCAGAGCTCCGCCCGCTCGGCGATGTCGGCGATGACCACAGCGAGCCGTTCGGGATCGACGAGCTCGGAGTACGTCTCGCGCCAGCACTCCACGTGGCAGCGGGCGCCGGACCCGACGTCGGCTTCGACCGCCCGGCGGATGTCGACCATGATCACGGCTCGATGATGATCTTGCCGAACACCTCGCCGTTGATCATGGCGGCGAAGCCCTCGGCGGCGTCGGCGAGCGGCAGCCTACGATCGATGACCGGTCGCACCCCGGTGTTGATCAACAGCTGCAGCACCGAGATCAGCTCGTCCCGGGTGCCCATGGTGGAGCCGACCACCCGGAGCGGCTTGAAGAAGATCTTGGTCAACTCGGCCTTCGCCGGATTGTCGCCGGACGTCGCGCCGCAGATCACCACCGTCCCGCCGGGCTTGAGCGCGTTGATCGAATGCGACCAGGTGGCCGCGCCGACCGTCTCCATCACCGCGTCCACGCGCTCCGGAAGCCGCTCGCCGGAGTGGAACGCCTGGTCTGCGCCATGGTCAACTGCGCGAGCACCGCGGGCCTCGTCGCGCGACGTGACCCAGATCCGCAACCCGGCCGTGCGCGCCAGCGCGATCAGGGCCGTGGCAACTCCCCCACCGGCGCCTTGGATCAGCACCGTGTCCCCGGGCCGGAGGCCCGACTGGGTGAAGAGCATCCGGTACGCCGTCAGCCAGGCCGTCGGCAAGCAGGCCGCCTCCGCGAAGCTGAGCCCGGCCGGCTTGTCCACCAGATTGGCCGGCGGCACCCGCAGCCGGGTGGCGAACGTGCCGGGGAACCGTTCCGACAGTATCGACCGCCGCGGATCGTAGGTGCTGTCGGCACCGACATAGCCGGGATCGTTGATCACCGAGTGCACCACGACCTCGCGGCCGTCACCGGTGACGCCCGCCGCGTCACAGCCCAGGATCATCGGCAGCCGGTCGGCCGGCAAGCCGACACCGCGCAGCGACCAGACATCGTGATGGTTGAGGCTGGCGGCCCGGACCTCGATCTCGACCCACCCGTCCGGGGCGCTCGGCGGCTCGATCTCCCCGACCACCAGGGCGTTCAGCGGATCGGTCGAGTCCGCGCGGCTGGCGTACGCAGCGAGCATGGGCGTCAGCCTACGCATCGATAGAGTGCAGCCCGTGGCCAGTGTGGATGACGATCTGTTGGACGCCTTCGACGAACGCACCGGTCGCGCAGCGGTCGGCCTGTGGGCGGCTCCCGGCCGGGTGAACCTGATCGGGGAACACACCGATTACAACGACGGATTCGTGATGCCGTTCGCGTTGGAACAGCGGGTGCGGATCGCCGCCGCGCCCCGCGACGACGGCCGCTGGCAGGTGAGTTCGCTCAACCAGGGTTCGACGGAGAGCTTCGGTGCTGACGACCTCCGCCCCGGAATGAGCGGCTGGCAGGCCTACGCGGCCGGCGTCGTCTGGGCGCTCGAGCAGGCCGGTCACACGATCGCCGGTGCCGACCTGGTGCTGGCCTCGGATGTGCCGGTTGGTGCGGGACTCTCCTCCTCCGCTGCGTTGGAGTGCGCCGTGCTGACCACGCTCGCCGACCTGAACTCGCTGGACATCGGGCTGCTCGACCGCGCCCGACTGGCGCAACGCTGCGAGAACGAGTTCGTCGGCGCGCCGACCGGCCTGATGGACCAGGCGGCTTCGATCATGTGCACCGCCGACCACGCGCTGTTCTTCGACTGCCGCAGTTACGCCGCCGACCAGGTGGCCCTCGACCTGTCCGGCGCCGGTCTCGAACTGCTGGTGCTCGACACCAAGACCCCCCACGCTCTGGTCGACAGCGAGTACGCCGCTCGCCGCGCCAGCTGCGAGGAGGCCTGCGATGTCCTCGGTCTGGCCGCACTGCGGGACATCGACGACCTCGATGCGGCGCTGGGCCGGCTCGCCGATCCGGTGATGAAGCGGCGGGTGAGGCACGTGGTCACCGAGAACGATCGGGTCCGGCAAGCGGCCGAGGCACTGGCTGACGGCCGGATCCGGGCGCTCGCGCCCCTGCTGGACGCCTCGCACGCATCGATGCGGGACGACTTCGAGATCACCGTGCCGCCGGTCGATCTGGCCGTCGAGAGCGCTCGGGCCGGCGGGGCGCTGGGGGCTCGGATGACCGGCGGTGGCTTCGGCGGCTGCATCATCGCGCTCGTCGGCACGGGCGAGGCGTCGGGGGTCGCGGAGCAGATCGGGGCGGCCTTCGCCCGAGCCGGCTACGGGCCGCCGGAGCACTTCGTGGCTCGGCCTTCAGCCGGTGCCGGCCGGATCAGCTAGGGCGTGTCCTCTGGACCGGTAAGCAATTCACGCCCGCGGGGGTTCAAGGGGGTCGTCCCCCTTGCTTGGACTAGGGTCGTCAGAGGTGCGCGGTTCGAAGACCGCGGTCGAGCGCGGGTGCAGCAGCCCGACCAGAGCGCCGATCGCGACCGCGCCGAGGGCGTAGGTCACCCAACTGGTCTGACCTCCGCGGAAACTCCACGCCACGGGGAGCATGATGAGCTGCATGACGACCGCGGGGGCCCGGCTCCACCGGCGGCCACGGAGTACACCGCGGGCGACGACGAGCAGCAACAGTCCGAATACCGCCATCAGCAGGGCCACGCCCACACCTACCCCCGGGCGGGACGTCTGGACCTGACCGATCTCCAGAACCGCGAAGGCCAACGCGGCCAGGGCCTCGATCGCGACCAGTACGGCAGCGAGGAGCAGGGTCGCCGGACGCGGGACGGGTGCGGAGTTCATAGACCGGTCCTCGGCTCTGCGCGTGATCCTGGCAGGTGGGCGAACCTTAACAGGCTCGAAATGTGAGCCAACCAACGCCCGAAGCCCTTGTATTGCCTCTCAATACTTGAAAGTCTTGGGGCCTAGTGAGCGACTCAGTGTAGAGGACTCTTAACTGCCCCAAATTTTGGGTCCCACGCCAGGGGCCCGTGAGAAACCAGAAGGAGCGTGTTACGCCATGGATTGGCGCCACAAGGCTGCTTGCCTGGAAGAAGATCCGGAGCTGTTCTTCCCGATTGGGAACACCGGCCCGGCCATCCTCCAGATCGAAGAAGCCAAGCAAGTCTGCCGGCGATGCGACGTCCGAGACGCCTGCCTGCAGTGGGCGCTGGAAGCAGGTCAGGACCATGGTGTCTGGGGCGGACTCAGCGAGGACGAGCGGCGAGCCCTGAAGCGTCGGGCTGCGCGGGCAAGGATTCGCACCGCATAGCCACCGACACCACCAGTTCCACCAACGCCGGGAGGCCAACTCCCGGCGTTTCTTGTGCTCGGAGAAGCCGAACGGCCCGCACCAGATGGTGCGGGCCGCTCGACGTGCGCCGGCGCTCGGCCCGATCAGGCCCGATCAGACCGCCTCAGGGCCACCGCGTCATGGGCTCCCACGGTGACCGTGGCGAAACCGGTCGAGTTCACCGAGACGGTCGGGCCGGCACAGCCGGCACCCGGATTGGTGTCGTGGATGACGTCGCAGTACGTTCCGGCGCGCAGACCGGTCTGGACCCGGATCTCTTTCTCGGCCGCGCCGTTGTTGAACGCCGCCCATCCCCGGCTGCCCCGGCTGAACGCGATCACGTTGGCGTCGTCGGTGTACCAGTTGGCCCGCTTCGCCGTGCCGACATAGTTGTGCCAGCCGACCATGGCCACGATCCCCCGATTGCGGTGATCGCACGTCCATGCGGGGCTCGTGCAATCGGCGTCGGTGATCAGCCCGTCGGCGGTCGCCGGCGGTGAGTCGTCCCTGGTCTCCCAGTCGAAGCTCGAGTAGACCTGAGGAGACCCGTAGCCGGAAGCCAGCAGCCACTCGTTGGCCAGGATGAACCTGGCGCCGTCCTTGTGCCCCAGATATTCACCGGCGTTGCGGTCGGTGTCGTGGTTGGTGACGAAGGACATCGTCTTCTTGCTCGACGTCAGGCCCGACCCGGTGCCGAACACCTCCAGGGTGGCCAGGCTGCCGACGTGCTCATTCGGATAGGACTTGAACGCGGCGAAGATCTGCTTCGCGCCGTCCAAGCCGAGCACATCGCCGGACCTGGTGAACGCCTGCGGCGACAGCACGCCTGGCCCCCCACCGAAGACCTCGAGCGCCCAGTACGGCTTCTTGCGGTCCTTGGTCAGGTTCAGCCGGGCGTAGATGCCGTCGAGGTCGTCCTGACCGACGTGCTTGCCGGCGTCGACCCGGAAGCCGGACACTCCGTATCGGATCAGCTTGTTCAGATAGCCGGCCAGTTGTTGCTGCACCTTGTCGCTGTCGGTGTCCAGGTCCTCCAGGCCGACCAGGTTGCACTTGAACACCTGGGCTTTGTTGTTGAAGTCCTGGATCCCGCCGTCACTCGTCGGGCATTCACCCTTCTTGACGTGGAAGTCGGCGGGCACGTAGGGGACGTCGGGGTAGTTGTACGGCGTGTAGTCCTGACCTCCGTAGGACGTGTGGCCCTGACCGGTCATGTGGTTGATCACCGCGTCGACGTACACCTTGACGCCGACCCTGCGACAGGCCTTCACCATCTTCTTGAACTGGGTCTCGTTGCCCATCCGGCTGGTCAGGTCGTACGTGACCGGCTGGTACACCTCCCACCAGGGATGGAGGATCGTGTCGCTCCCGTTCCCCAGATCGGTGCGCTTCACCGAATTCTGCGGCGGCGCAACCTGCACGCCGGAGTAGCCGGACTCGGCAAGCGTCGGGCATTCCTTACGCGATCGACTTCCAGTTCCACTCCCAGAGGTTCGCTGTCACCCCCGGTTCGTCGGTGGCGGCCTGGCGGCCTGCGTGACCGTCTTGGGACCGGCGCCCGCCGGCAGCGCGGCGACGGTCAGTCCGCTGACGAGCGCCGCAGCGCCGACGAGTGCGACGGCGCGCTTCAGGCGCGGCGGCAGCAGTGGGTAATGAGGTCCCACGAGTCCTCCTTGACTTGATGAACCGGCACGAGGTGCGCCCCCGCCTTCCTAGCGACTGCCGTCGTGGGGTGTCAAGGTTCGATCGTCCGGCAGTGGGCTTACAGCGGGATCTCCACAACGGCGCGGGTTCCCGGCCCGTCCGGCTGGGACCCGACCCGGAACACGCCTTCCATCTCGGCCACCAGGGTGTTCACGATGGACAGGCCGAGACTGCGGGACGGCCGCCAGTCGAAATCCGGTGGCAGCCCGCGGCCGTCGTCGCTGATCTCGACCCGCAGCCGGCCGTCCAGCCGGGTGGGCACCACGAGCACCTGACCGGGCACGTCGGCGAGCCCGTGCTCGACGGCGTTCTGGCAGAGCTCGGTGATCACCATCGCCAGGCCGGTCGCCGTATCGGCCGAGACCAGCCCGAAACTGCCCTGCCGGCCGGCCGAGACGCCGCCCCAGGACGCGGCGACGTCGACCACCATCCGCAGCAGGCCGTCGACCACCTTGTCGAACTCGACGATCTCGTCGAAGGCCTGGGACAGCGTCTCGTGCACGATCGCGATGGAGGCGACCCGGGACACCGCGTCGGTGAGCGCCACCCGGGCCTCGGGCGATTCGATCCGCCGGGCCTGCATCCGCAGCAGTGCCGCGACCGTCTGCAGGTTGTTCTTCACCCGGTGGTGGATCTCCCGGATGGTGGCGTCCTTGGTGACGAGCTGGCGCTCCTTGCTGCGCAGATCGCTGACGTCGCGGCACAGCACCACGGCACCCAGACCGCTCCCGGCCCTCCACCAGCGGCAGCACCCGCACCATCAGGTGCGCCTCACCGGAGACCAGCTCGGCCCGGCGGGCCGTGCGGCCGGACAGCACCGACTGCACCGAGTCGTCGACCGGCGCCGGGACCGGCGGGAAAGAACTGCGCCGTGACGCGCGGCCAGGTGCTCGTCGACCAGGTCCCCGATCAATCCGAGCCGCCGGTACGCGCTCAGCGCGTTCGGGCTCGCGTACTCGACCTCGCCGGCGGCGTCGATGCGGATGAACCCGTCACCCACCCGCGGGCTGAACGCCAGGTCGGTGACGTCGCCGGGCGTCGGGAACGCGCCGACGGTGATCATCCGGGCCAGCTGGGCCGCGGCGGCGAGGTAGGCCTGCTCCAGCGAGCTGGGTGCGCGTACGCCGAGCAGGCTGGTGAGCTGCTCGACGACCGCGATCACCCGGCCGTCCAGCTTCACCGGAATCGCATGGGTGTCGACCGGAAGGCCGGCCTGCAGGTTTCCGTCACTGGTCTGGGTCATCTCCCCGCTGACGAAGGCTCCGGAGACCAGGTGCTCCGGGGAGTACGCGATCAGGTCCCCGACCACATCGTCGAACAGCGAGGTCGGCCCCGTCGTCGGGCGCAGCTGGGCCGCCGCCCAGAAGACATTGGGATCGCGGTCGGGCACCCAGAGCACGAGATCGGAGAAGCTCAGATCGGCCAGCAGTTGCCACTCCGAGACGAGCAGTCGGAGCCACTGATGATCGCCGTCGGAGAGCTCGGTCTGTCCGGCGATGATCTCCGACATGGACGGCATGGCACCACCCTATTCGGGGCCGGCGAGGTCCGACTCCGCTCAGCTTCGCCCGGGAATGCGCCCGCGCGTCCCCTTGACCCTGCACCGCAAACCGGCGGTACGGTGCTGATGGAGGCGGCCACCCGTTCGGTCGCCACGACCGAAAGGTTGCCACCCGTGAGCCAACCGGCCCCTGAAGACACCGATCCGCGCTGGAAGCTGACGCCGACCAAGATCATCGTCACGGTGCTGCTGCTGATCGGGATCATCGTCCCGCTGCTGGTATCCACCTATGACCAGATCGAGCCGCGACTGTTCGGCTTTCCGTTCTTCTATTGGTACCAGCTGGCGTGGGTGTTCATCGCCGCCGCTATCTGCTGGCTGTCCTTCGTGCTGTTGCAGCGCGAGCGGGCGGCCCACCGGCGCGAGCACTATGAGCCACGGCATCGGGCGGATCCGTCGTGAACATCAACTGGGTGGCCTTGATCATCTTGATCCTGCTGTTCGCGGTCGTGACAGTGATGGGCTTCTACGCGGCCCGCTGGCGCCGGCCCGATGATCTTGCTTCGCTGCACGAGTGGGGCCTGGGTGGCAAGAGCTTCGGCACCATCACCACCTGGTTCCTGCTCGGCGGTGATCTCTACACCGCCTACACCTTCATCGCCGTGCCGGCGGCGATGTGGGCGACCGGCGCGGTGTCGGGCTTCTTCGCCGTGCCGTACACGATCGTGCTCTACCCGATCATCTTCTTCTTCCTCGGCCGGATGTGGTCGGTGGCCCACCGGCACGGCTACGTCACGACCGCCGACATCGTCCAGGGTCGCTACGGCACGCGGAGCCTCAGTCTCGCGGTCGCCATCACCGGCATCCTCGCCACCATGCCCTACATCGCCTTGCAGCTGGTGGGAATCCAGGCGGTGCTCGAGGTGGTCGGAATCGGCGGCTCGAGCGTGATCGCCCGCGACCTGCCGCTGCTGATCGCCTTCGCCGTCCTGGCGGCGTACACCTACTCCTCCGGGCTGCGCGCACCGGCCATGATCGCGTTCGTCAAGGACATCTTGATCTACATCGTGATCGCGGTGGCGGTGATCTACCTGCCGCTGAAGTTCGGCGGCTGGCTCGGCATCTTCGACGCCGCCCAGGCCAAGATGGCCGCCCCGTCGGCAGCCAACCCGGAGGTGCCGACCGGCGCCTTCATCCCGGGTCCGTCGCAGCACTGGGCGTACGCGTCGCTGGCCCTCGGCTCGGCCATGGCCCTGTTCATGTACCCGCACTGCGTCACCGCGACCCTGACGTCGAAGGACCGCAGCACCGGCCGCCGGAACGCGGCCATCCTGCCGGCGTACTCGTTGCTGCTCGGGCTGTTGGCTCTGCTCGGCTACATCGCGATCAAGGCCGGCACCAAGCCGATCGGGCTGGACGGCACACCGAATCCGCAGCTGGTGATCCCGCAGCTCTTCGAAGACAACTTCCCGGACTGGTTCACCGGCGTCGCCTTCGGGGCGATCGCCATCGGAGCACTGGTGCCGGCGGCGATCATGTCGATCGCGGCCGCGAACCTGTTCACCCGGAACGTCTACAAGGCCTATCTGAAGCCCGAGGCCACCGACGCCCAGGAGGCGAGGGTCTCCAAGATCGTTTCCTTGATCACCAAGCTCGGCGCGCTGTTGTTCGTGCTGACCCTGGACAAGCAGAACGCCTTGAACTTCCAGCTGCTCGGCGGCATCTGGATCCTGCAGACGCTGCCGTCGATCGTCTTCGGGCTGTTCACCCGCTGGTTCCACCGCTGGGCGCTGCTCGCCGGTTGGGCGGTCGGGATGGTCTACGGCACCGTCACCGCCTACGGCGGCTGCACCGCCTGCACCCCGGCCAAGCACTTCGGCAACTCACTGGCCGTGGTTCCCGGCCTCGGCCGGGCCGGCTACATCGGGCTGACCACGCTGGCCGTCAACATCGTCGTGGCGTTGGTGCTGACCGCGCTCTTCCGGGCGCTGAAGGTCAGCAACGGCACCGACATCACCCGCCAGTCCGACTACTTCGCCGACATCGGCGACCCCGACGTCCAGGCCGTCGTCACCGAGAGCAAGCCCATCCACTGAGTTGTGGCAGAATGACTCCTCGTGCCCTGCGGCACGAGAGTTCGGACACGCGTGCCAACGGCACGGGCTGCACACCACGACCGAGGAGTTCGAGATGGGTAAGACCGGCCGCAAGCGCCGCGCCCGCCGGAAGAAGGGCGCGAACCACGGCAAGCGCCCCAACGCCTGACGGCTAGGAGGGTGGCGTTAACACCGCCCACCTCTGGCACCCGCGAAACGACTGAACCCCACGGAGATGCTCCGTGGGGTTCGTTGCTTCGGCGGCTGATCAGCTGCTCTGCCGGATGACAATCATCTGAGTGATGATCTTGGCCCGCAGATGGCTGGGCGCGGTCTCGTTGCCGCACTTGCGGTGCACCAGCGACTTGACCGCCTGCTCGACGTCGAAGGCGTCCAGGCAGGGCTCGCAGTCGGACAGATGCTGCCGGATGGCGTCGCCGCTCGCGTCGTCGAGTTCGTTGTCGAGGAACTCATACACCCGCTCGAGCACATGCTCGCAGTCGTCGAGGCCCCGGCCGACGAATCGCGCTCATGCCCGGCTCCCCTCCGGCCGCTCGATGCCACGCTCGCTCGCATAATCGGCCAGCAGCTTCCGCAGCTGGGTGCGGCCGCGATTCAGCCGAGACATGACCGTGCCGATCGGGGTGCCCATGATCTCCGCGATCTCCTTGTAGGCGAAGCCTTCGACGTCGGCCAGGTACACCGCCAGCCGGAAGTCCGGCGCCAGCTGCTGCAGCGCCTCCTTGACGTCGGAGTCAGGCAGGTTCTCCAGCGCCACCATCTCCGCGGACTTCAGTCCGCTGGAGGTGTGCGACTCCGCGCGGGCCAACTGCCAGTCCTCGATGTTCTCACCGTCGGAGATCTGCGGCTCGCGCTGCTTCTTGCGGTAGGAGTTGATGTAGGTGTTGGTCAGGATCCGGTACAGCCACGCCTTGAGGTTGGTGCCCGGGCGTGAACTGGTGGAAGGACGCGTACGCCTTCGCGTAGGTCTCCTGCACCACGTCCTCGGCGTCCGCCGGGTTGCGGGTCATCCGCAGCGCGGCCGCGTACAGCTGATCGAGGAACTGCAGGGCGTCGGCCTCGAACCGGGCGTGCCGTTCCTCGGGGGTCTCGGCATGACCGGAGTCGGTGACGTCGTCGGCCGTGGCGCGGACTAGTGGGGATGCTCATCACGTACGAGAGTACCGGCGAGCCGCCGAAACGACGTCCGTTCGGCCGCGGTGTCCACGAACATGGGCATGACTGTCTCAACGCGGTGACCCCGGTGATATTCCCGCCGACTCGGCGAGCCGCCGCTCGATGAACGCGCCGACCTGGGTGACCAGCGTCGCCCGCAGGTCGGCCGGGGTAAAGGGCGCCGCCTTTGCGGTGGGGTGTTCGATTGCTCGCTCCGCTCGCTGCGGATCGCGCTCGAAGCCGCCTACTTCGTCGTCGCTCACCGACGATGAAGGGTTGTCGGCTCGCTCCTCCTCAGCACGGCGGCGCACGATCCGGTGTTCGATTGCTCGCTCCGCTCGCTGCGGATCGCGCTCGAAGCCGCCTACTTCGTCGTCGCTCACCGACGATGAAGCGTTGTCGGCTCGCTCCTCCTCAGCACGGCGGCGCACGATCCGGTGTTCGATTGCTCGCTCCGCTCGCTGCGGATCGCGCTTGAAGCCGCCTACTTCGTCGTCGCTCACCGACGATGAAGCGTTGTCGGCTCGCTCCTCCTCAGCACGGCGGCGCACGATCCGGTAACCATGATCGGCACCGGGCAGCTCGACCAGCGAGATTCCCGGGTTGTCGCCGATCGCCGCGCGGATCTCCTCCGGCCGGCCGAAGCTGTCGTTGGTGCCCTGCAGCACCAGCCGCGGCGCCTTCGGGGTGAGCAGCTCGGAGGAACGGGACTTCGCCGGCTGACCCGGCAGGTGCAGCGGGAACGCCAGGCAGACGATGCCGGCGACGTCGAACGCGGTCTGCGGTCCGGCAGGCCACCCGGGCACCCGCGCTCCGGCCGCCGAAGAACAGCGGCGCCGGGCGTCCAGGACTGGTCGAGCAGCCAGCCGACCGCGGCCAGCCAGGCCTCGTCGAGCTTGGGCGGCGGCGCGCCGACCTTGCGGCCTGCGGTCCGCCACGGCTGCTCGAACCGCAGCACCGTGATGCCGCGTTCCGGCAGCCGCCGAGCCAGCAACTCCAGGTCCATGGCGTTGACGCCGCCGCCGGCACCGTGGCCGAGGACCAGGACCGCCCGCTGATCGTCGCCGCGTCGACATAGAACCGGCCCGGTCCCTGCGGGGTGTCGACCGAGAGGATCTGCGGACCCAGTGCTCACAGCAGCGTGTCCTGGCCCGGTCGCGTCGGGGTCGTCAGGCTCGTCCGGCTCGACGCGATCGGTTCCTTGAGCGACGGATCGTTGTTCTGCACGCTGTTCACCTCGGTGGAGACCGCGTACGCCTCCAGCGCGTCCGCCTCGGTGACGGCCAGCAGCCGCAGGGCCTGCTCGGGGTCGGTCAGGGTCGGATCCAGCCAGGCATCGATCGCCTCGCGGCGGATCACCATCGGCATCCGGTCGTGAATGTGGCCGGCCGCGTCCGTGGCCTCGGTGGTGATCACCGAACAGGTGCGCAGCCAGGCCGAGTCGTCGTCCCGGTCCTTGGTCGGGTCCCGCCAGATCTCGTAGATGCCCGGCCATCACCAGCAGCCCGCCGTCGGCGCGGTGGATGAAGAACGGCTGCTTGCTTGCCCTTCCGCGTCCGGCGGGCCGTCGGGCGGCGGCCTCCGGGCTGTACCACTCGTAGAAGCCGTCGGCCGGGCAGGAGGCAGCGCCGGGCCGGCGAACGCCTTGCGGAAGGCGGGTTTGTCGGCGACGGTCTCCAGCCGGGCGTTGATCATCCGCGAGCCGATGGAGACGTCCTTCGCCCAGGAGGGCACCAGCCCCCAGACCAGGGGGGCGAGCCGGCGGCGTACCTCGCCGGTGTCCTTGACCTTCCGCTCGAAGATCGCGGGCACCGCAACCGTGGGCGCCACGTTGTAGTCCGGTCCGGGCAGTCCGTCGAAGAGGTCGTCGACCTGGAAATCCTCCGCGAGATCCTCGTGTCGGGCCGAGGTCGCGTAGCGTCCGCACATGGAGCCGAGCGTATCTGCGCGCTCCGACGATTCCTCTTCCCTCTGCAGAAGGACACCCGACGGACGGAGCAGGCCATGCCACTGAAGAACTACGGGGTGCTGGTCGGCCGGGTCGTCGACAGCCGGGCCGAGGGCGGTGCGGACACCCCGCACTTCCAGGTCCACGTCCGGGCCGCCGACATCGACTACCGGATCGCGGTCAACGTCTTGTCCAGCGAGAGCCCGTCGGAGCTGCTGTACCACGCCGACGAGCACTTCAGCCATCCGCTGCTCGCGCAACTGCCGGCCCTGCCGGACGGGGTCACGCGTGGTGCCCAGCGCCCGGCCGGGGTCGCCCTGGACTTCATCCGCGGCAACCTGTTCGACCGGGCCGAGATGCAGGTGATGCCCGCCGACCGCCCCGGGGCCGGACAACGACCTGGCCGACAAGCTGGCCCACTACGTCGGAGCGGGCCACCGCGGACGCCGACGCCCGGATGTACGCCTTCGGCGAGCGCTGGGGACCGGAGGAGGACAAGCCGGACAAGATCTTCGGCTTCCAGCCCGGCAACGGCGTGCACGACATCCACATGAATCAGGGCAACAGCGGCCAGTTCGTCCGCGACGACGGCGTCTGGCAGGACGGCGGCCTGCTGCTGCACTTCCCGGGCAGCGATCAGTGGGTCGCGATCTTCCTCGCGTTCCAGGGCCAGAAGTGGCACACCGACGACGTCACCGGCCACACCATCGTCGAGGAGGGCGGCCCGGCGAATGCGGCGAGCGCGACCGAACCCGACCACCGGCTGCGGATCGTGGCCGCACTGGTCAACCCGATCGGTCCGGCGCCCGAATCCGAGACCGTCACCTTGATCAATCCCGGCCCGGACCCCGTCGATCTCACCGGCTGGTCGCTGGTCGATCGGCAGCAGCGCGTGATGGCACTGGATCCGGCCGTGATCGGACCCGGTGACGCCGTCCGGCTCGCGCTGCGCGTGCCGGTTCAGCTCGGCAACAGCGGCGGCCTGCTGAGCCTGCTCGACCCGGACGGGCTCAAAGTAGACGGCATCGCCTACACCCGCGAGCAGGTCCGCGACGAAGGTCGGACGCTGATCTTCTGAGGTCAGTGGGAGGGTTGCTGTTGGCGTCGGGTAGTGGGCGCGGTAGGAATAACCCATGACTTTGTTGCGCGCCGTTTCACGGACCATGCTTGCCTCGTACTTTGTCGCGTCCGGTGTCAAAGCCCTCCGCAATCCGGCACCGCTGGTTCCACTCGCCGAACCGTTGGCCGACCGCTTCGTGCCGCTGGTGAAGCAGTACGCGCCGGATCAGGTGGGTGGCCTCGTCCCCGAGGACGCCAAGTCCCTGGTGCGGCTGAACGGCGCCGCCCAGGTCGCCGGCGGACTGGCACTGGCGACCGGTAAGGGCCGCCGATTGGGCGCTCTGCTGCTGGCCGGGTCATTGGTGCCCAGCACGTTAGCGAAGTACCCGTTCTGGCGGGACAGTGATCCCGAGGTGAAGGCCGCCAATCGGACGCACTTCCTGAAGAACGTCAGCCTGCTCGGCGGGGTGCTGCTCGCCTCCCGGGACACCGAAGGGCAGCCGAGCATCGCCTGGCGGGCGCAGAAGGGCGGCCACGTGCTGGCCAAGGACACCCGGAAGGCGGCGAAGAAGTTGTCGAAGAACTCTTCGCACCTCGGTGACAGTGCCAGCGACCTCGCCGACACCGCAATGGCCGGCGGCGCCGCCCTGGTGGGCGCCGTCGTCGCGTCGACGCGCAAGGCCCGCAAGCAGGCCGCCAAGCAGCTCCAGGAAGCGCAGAAGGCGGCGGCCAAGGCCGCCAAGCAGGCCAAGAAGGATGCGCCAAAGCAGCTCAAGGCGGCCAAGAAGGTCGCCGCCGAGCGGGCCGAAGTCGCCCGGGAGGCCGCCAAAGCGGCGCACAAGGAAAGCCGCAAGCAGGCCAAGAAGCAGGGCAAGAAGGTCCGCAAGAACATCTCCCTCGGCGAGAATTGAGCCGGCAGATTTGAGTGGGGCCCCCCGCCGCTGGTCGGCTCCGATCGCCCCGGCACCGATCAACGCGGTGGTCACCGTTCCCGGGTCGAAGTCGGAGACCAACCGGGCCCTGATCCTCGCGGCTCTGGCGGAGGGGCCGTCGGTGATCACCGGCGGGCTGGAAGCGCGCGACACCTCGCTGATGCGGGCGGCCCTGCGCACCCTCGGCGTGGAGATCGTCGAAGGCGATGGCCAGTGGCGGGTGAAACCACCGCAGCGGTTCACCGCGGGCGGAACCGTCGACTGCGGGCTGGCCGGCACCGTGATGCGCTTCGTGCCGCCGGTCGCGGCGCTGGCCGACGGCGCCGTCTTCTTCGACGGGGACGAGCAGGCCTACACCCGGCCGATGGGGGTGATCCTGGCGGCGCTGACGGCTATCGGCGTCGGGATCGACGACGACGCATCGAGCCTGCCGTTCACCCTGCGCGGCGACGCCCGTCTCCGGGGCGGGGTGGTGGAAGTGGACGCCTCCTCGTCGAGCCAGTTCGTCAGCGGGCTGTTGCTGGCGGGGGCGCGCTATGCCGAGGGGATCGACGTGCGCCACCGGGGCAGTCCGATCCCCTCGCAGCCGCACATCGACATGACGGTCGCCATGCTGCGGGCGCGAGGCGTGGCGGTCGACGACACCAGACCCGACCGCTGGGTCGTCGCTCCCGGACCGGTCGCCGCCCTCGATGTGACCATCGAGCCCGACCTCTCCAACGCCGCCCCTTTCCTGGCCGCTGCGGCGATCACCGGGGGCACCGTGACGGTGCCGCACTGGCCGAGCCAGACCAATCAGCCGGGTGACGCGATCCGGGATGTGCTCCAGCGATTCGGGGCCAGAGTGGCGCTGCGAGGAGGAAATCTCACCGTCCAGGGCACCAATCGCATCCACGGTGTTGATCTTGACCTGCGCCATGCCAGCGAGCTGACCCCGGTCATCGCGGCCGTGGCGGCGCTGGCCGATCATCCGACCCACCTGCGCGGCGTCGGCCATATCCGCGGTCACGAAACCGACCGGTTGGCCGCGCTGGAAGCCGAGCTCAACCGGCTCGGCGCCCATGTCAACCAGACCGACGACGGCCTGGTCATCCATCCGCGGCTGCTCGGCGGCGCGCTGTGGCGGACGTACGCCGACCACCGGATGGCGCAGGCCGGTGCGCTGATCGGCCTCGACGTACCCGACGTCGAACTCGACGACATCG
The DNA here is from genome assembly GCA_963723815.1 of uncultured Actinomycetota bacterium. Taxonomy (GTDB): domain Bacteria; phylum Actinomycetota; class Actinomycetes; order Propionibacteriales; family Propionibacteriaceae; genus Microlunatus. Next base: position 30,657 of record CAVRSH010000003.1, read on the forward strand.
ACTGCACCGCGAAGACGATGCCCGAGTTCGAGGACCTGTGGACCAAGATGATCACCGATTCGAAAACCCCGGACGAGGCGACTGATCGGTGACCTCTCGGGCCATGCGCACGGACGATCAAGACGGTTTCGACCGGCCGCGACGGAGCAGCCGGCCCCGGACGAAGGACCGGCCCGACTACTCCGACGCCGAACTGGGCATGATCATCACCGTCGACCGCGGCCGCTTCCGAACGTTGATCAAGGATCGTGAGGTGACCGCCACCAAGGCCCGCCAGCTCGGCCGCACCGGCGTGATCGTCGGCGACGAGGTGCGGATCGTCGGTGACACCAGCGGCGAGGAGGGCACGCTGGCGCGGATCGTCGCGGTCGAGGAGCGGCGCACCGTGCTGCGCCGGACGGCCGACGACGACGACCCGTACGAGCGGCCGATCGTGGCGAACGCCGATCAACTCGTGATCGTCACGGCGCTGGCCGATCCCCCGCCGCGGATCGGCATGATCGACCGGATCCTGGTCGCTGGCTTCGATGCCCACATCGACCCGCTGCTCTGTCTGACCAAGGCCGACCTCGCTTCGCCGGCTGACCTCATCGCGCAGTACGAGCCGCTCGGGGTGCCCGTCGAGGCGGTCTCCCCCGAGTCCGATCTGGACGCGATGCGGGCCCGGCTGTCCGGGCGGCGGAGTGTCTTCGTCGGCCACTCAGGTGTCGGCAAGTCCACGCTGGTGAACGCGCTGATCCCGGGTGCGCTTCGAGCCATCGGCGAGGTGAACGAGGTCACCGGCCGGGGTCGGCACACGTCGTCGGCGGCGATCGCGCTCCGGCTTCCGCCCTATCCGGCCGGCGGGCTCGAGCAGGGCGCATCGCCCGGTGGCTCGGGTTGGGTGATCGATACGCCGGGGGTTCGGTCGTTCGGGCTCAGCCACGTCAGTCGGGACCGGATCATCGCCGCCTTCGACGACCTGGCCGTGATCACCGAGGGCTGCCCGCGTGGCTGCAGCCACGAGGCGGACGCGCCGGAGTGCGCGCTCGACGTCGCCGTCGAACGCGGCGAACTCAGTCCCGCGCGCCTGGAGTCGTTTCGCCGGATGCTCGGCTCGGGCCAGTAGCGTAAGGCCCATGTCTGACGCCGAATCCGCAGCGCGCAACGATGCCCTGCACCGCGGTCTGACCGACGACCTGCGGCTCGCCCATCTGCTCGCCGACGACGCGGACTCGATCACCATGAGCCGGTTCAAGGCGCTCGATCTGCATGTGACTTCGAAGCCCGATCTGACCCCCGTGAGCGACGCCGACACCGCGGTGGAGGAGGCGATCCGGCGCACCCTCGGCCGGGCACGGCCGCGGGATGCGGTGCACGGTGAGGAGATGGCCGATACCGGCTGGGGGCCGCGCCGCTGGGTGGTTGACCCGATCGACGGCACCAAGAACTTCGTCCGCGGCGTCCCGGTCTGGGCCACCCTGATCGCGTTGATGATCAACGACGAGGTCGTCGTCGGCGTGGTCAGCGCACCTGCGCTCGGCCGGCGCTGGTGGGCCAGTGCCGGCGGCGGCGCGTACGCGGGCAAGTCGTTGATGTCGGCGTCGGCGATCCACGTCTCCGACATCGCCTCGATCGAGGACGCATCCCTGAGCTACTCGGAGATCTCGGAGTGGGTCGAGGCCGGGCAGGGCCAGCAGTTCGTGGATCTGCTGCGGTCATGCTGGCGGACCCGGGCGTACGGGGACTTCTGGTCCTACATGCTGCTGGCCGACGGCGGCGTGGACATCGCCTGTGAGCCGGAACTCGCCCTGCACGACATGGCCGCCTGCGCCGTGATCGTCACCGAGGCCGGCGGGCGGTTCACCGATCTGGACGGCAAGCCGGGCCCGCTGGGCGCCGGCGGGTATGCCACCAACGGCCGTCTGCACGATGCGGTGCTCGCCCAGCTCGCCGTCGTCGCCACGGCCGATGACGACGGGGCCGCCCTCCCTGTCTCCCACTGAGGGGCTGGCTCACTCCAGGAACGGCTGGCCACCCCTAAGCTCGAGACATGACTGCGCGTCTTGATGCCATCGGCCTCGTCGCCCGAGACCTGGCCACCACGCTGAGCTTCTATCGACTGCTCGGACTCGACATTCCGCCCGAGGCGGACCTCGCGGAGCACGTGGAGGTGCCGCTGCCCGGAGGTCTGCGGCTGCTCGTCGATCCGGTGAGCACCATCGCCGGCTTCGACCCGTCCTTCGACCCCGACGGTGATCTCGGTGGTACGACCCTCGCCTTCTCCTGCGACGATCCGGCCGACGTCGACCGGGTCCATGGCGGCCTGATCGCCGCCGGGCACCGCAGTCACCTCGATCCGTTCGACGCTCCCTGGGGCCAGCGCTACGCCACGGTCTACGACCCGGAGGGCAATCACATCGATCTCTTCGCGCCGCTCGGCTGACCAGCGGGACACGCTCGGTGTCGATCATGGGGTGGCGCACGGTGCCGGTCACCGCCACGTCAGAATGAGCCCATGGATCTGACTCACCGCTTCAGCGTCCCCGCGCCGGTCGAGGAGGCGTGGCGAGCCTTCAACAATCTGCAGGCACTGGAGCCATGCTTCCCCGGCGCGACGATCACCAGCGTCGACGGCAACGACTTCACCGGCTCGGTGAAGATCAAAGTCGGCCCGATCGCCCTTGTCTACAACGGATCCGGGCGTTTCGTCGTGCGTGACGGCGAGGCTCACCGGGTGGTGATCGAAGCCGACGGCGAGGACCGGCGTGGGAACGGCACCGCCTCCGCGACCGTCACCGCGTCGTTCAGCGGGAACGGCGACCAGACCGATGTCGAGGTGGTCACCGATCTGTCGATCACCGGGAAGCCCGCCCAGTTCGGAGAAGGGGTGATCTCCGATGTCAGCGACAAGTTGCTCGACCAGTTCGTCAGCTGTGTGTCCGGGCGGTTCGGGGACGGCCTCGTCGACGTGAGCTGGCCGGAGGCGGGCGGATACGACGAGAGCGAGTCCGAGCAGACCGTTGAACTGGGCGCCGTGCCCGAGGATATCGACGGCCGATCCCTAGACGACTCCCGGGCCGCCGGAACCGGCGGCGGCGACGTCGCGTCCCGCCGCGCGGACCTCGTCGCGTGCTCCGGCCGCACCGACCCCCCTGCCGCCCACGCCCAACCCGGAGCCGCCGAAGCTGCACTTCGGACCGACGAAGGTCGGCCCGCCCAGTGACACCTCGCAGCCCGACATCGAGGTGATCGCCAGTATCGGATCCGTGGTGCTGAAGCGTTTCGGGCCGGCCCTGGCCGTGCTCGCGGTGTTGATCTTCATCACTTCCAAGATCATCAAGCGCAATCGCTGAGCCTGCGTGCCGCGGTCGCGGTTCACGGTGACCGCCTGTGTGCTGGTCCGGCGCGGCCCGCGGTGGCTGCTGAGCGTCCGTGGCGCGGAGGTCGGCTATGCCGCGGGACGCCTCGGGCTGATCGGCGGCCATGTCGAGGACGACGATCCCGCGGAGGACGTCCTCGAGGCAACGGCGCGGCGCGAGTTGATCGAGGAGACCGGTGTTGATCTGACCGGCGTGCCGTTGCGCTACCTGGCCTCGGAGCTGTTCTCCGCCGGCGAAGATGATCTTCAGGTGACGGTCACCTTCGTCGCCGACGCCCCGCCCGGCATCGACCCCGCGCCGCTCTCCGACGAACTGGCCGAGCTGGGCTGGTGGACGCTGACCGAGATCGAGGCGGACCCGCGCTGTCCGAGCTGGCTACCCGGACTGATCCGGCGCGCAGCCGCCTCGTGAGATCAGCGTCGACGACGCCCGATCAGCCCAGCACGCGCAGGCGTACGGTCTCCGGCAGGCTGCCCAGCTTGTCGACCACTTCGGTCGTCAGCGGGCTGGCGATGTCGGTGATCACGTAGCCGAGCTCACCGCGGGTGGACAGCACCTGGCCTTCGATGTTCACCCCGAAGTCGGCCAGCACCCCGTTGACGGTGGCCAGCACGCCGGGCACGTTGTGATGCACGTGCAGGATCCGGCTGCGACCGGCACTCTCCTGGGTCTGCACCTGCGGCATGTTGACCGACATCGTGGTGTTCCCACCGAACGCGAAATCGCGCAGCTTGCCGGCCACGAAGCGGCCGATGTCCTGCTGGGCCTCCTCGGTCGAGCCACCGACGTGCGGGGTCAAGATCACGTTCGGAATCCCTTGCAGGCTTGACACAAAGGGGTCGCCGGCCGTCTTCGGCTCGGTCTCGAAGACGTCGAGTGCGGCGCCGGCGATGTGCCCGGACAGCAGGTGCTCGCGCAGCGCGTCATGATCGACCACGATGCCGCGGCAGAGATTGAGGAACAGGCTGCGCGGCCGCATCTTGGCGAACTGCTCGGCGCCGAAGAGTCCGGCGTTCCCGGCCCGGCCGTCGACGTGCAGGGTGACCGTCTCCGCCACCTCGAGCAGCTCATCCAGCGTCGCGCAGCGGCGGGCGTTGCCCAGGGCCAGCTTGTCGGCCACGTCGTAGAAGTAGACCCGCATGCCGAGCGCTTCGGCGATCACCGACAGCTGGCTGCCGATGTTGCCGTAGCCGACGATGCCGAGGGTCCGGCCGCGGACTTCGTGGGCACCCTTGGCCGACTTGTCCCAGACGCCGGCGTGCATCAGGGCGTTCTTGTCGGTCAGGTGCCGGGCCATCGAGATGATCTCCGCGATGGCCAGCTCGACCACGCTGCGGGTGTTGGAGAACGGTGAGTTGAAGACCGCGAGGCCGAGCTCGGAGGCGCGGGCCAGGTCGATCTGGTTGGTGCCGATGCAGAAGGCCCCGATCGCCATCAGCTCGGGGGCGGCCTCCAGCACCGGCGCGGTCACGGTCGTCTTGGAGCGGATGCCCAGCAGTTGCACGCCATCGAGGGCCGAGATCAGCTCCCCCTCGTCGAGTGCTCCCTTGACGAGCTCGACGTCAATGCCGCGCTCGGTGAGCAGCCGGACACCCTCGGGATGGATGTTCTCCAGCAGTAGCGCCTTCATGGGTCCTCGTCTGTGTGAGCGGATTCAGGCCTCAGTCTAGGAAGGAGGCCTCGCCGGCTTCAGAAATCTCAGTCCGCGAGGGCGGACGGTGCGAGCTGCCGATAGCTGCGCCAGGGCGCCCGCCCGTCAGCCTGGAGAATGGCGTCGAGACAGGCGTCGGTGAACGCGTCGGCGGCCGCACTCAGCAGCGCGTTGAACGCGAGCAGGGCCGCGAACGGCTCCGCTGGGGCCGGCTGTGGCCCGGAGGCCAGGCAGAACACCGTGTCGCCGTCGCGTCATCGCATGCAGCGGCCGGATGGCCCGGGCCATGCCGTCGTGGGCGACCGCGGCCACCTTGGTCGCCTGGGCCTTGGTCAGCGCTGCGTCGGTCAGCACCACACCGATCGTCGTGGCCAGCGACGGCTGAGCGTCGGCGTACGCGGCCGCCAGGGCCTCGCGCTCGGCCGAATTCGGGACGCGGAGCCGATGCTCGCGGTCGGCCCACAGCCGCCCGGTGGACGGGTCGACCGCGGAGCCGGTGGCGTTCACCACCACGGCCGCGGCGATCGCCGCTCCCGCCGGGGTCGCCCGCTCGGCGTACCCGAACCCACCCTTGATCCCGCCGCACCTGGCGCCGGTGCCCGCCCCGACGCAGCCGGACAACGGGCGCTCGGTGGAGGCTGCCGCGAGAGCCCGCCGACCGAAGTCGGCCGTCGGACGGTGACCGAAGACCCCGCCGCGGTTGAGGTCGAAGATCACCGCCGCGGGCACGATCGGCACGATCTGGCCCGGCTCGGGGCCGACGGGGAACCCGATGCCGGCCTCCTCGAGGCCGGCCATCACGCCGTCGGCGGCGGCCAGGCCGTACGCGCTGCCGCCGGTGAGCACGACTGCGTGCACACGTTCGACCATGGCGGTCGGGTCGAGCAGATCGGTCTCCCGGGTACCGGGTCCGCCGCCGCGTACGTCGACCCCGCCGACCGCGCCGGCGCGCGCGAGGACCACCGTGGTTCCGGTCAGCCAGCCGTCCCCGTCAGCCGTGCAGTGCCCGATCTCGAAGCCGTTGATCACCAGCCCATTGTGTGCTGGTCGTTGCCCGAGCGGCAGGCCGGTCGGGGCGGACGGTCAGCGGGTCACGGTGTACAGGCTGGAACGCATTCCGAAGCGCCACTGGAAGGTGGAACCGGCGACGGTGATCGTGCGCTTGCTGCCGATGATCTTGATCGACTTCACCCGCCCGCCCCAGGCGCCGGCGCCGTCCCTCTTGGTGATCTTGAGCTTGCGCACGGTGCCGACCGACGGCCAGGCCCGTTTGATGCTGGCGGTGGTGATGGTCCGGTTCCACTTCTGCGAGATGATCACGCCGTCGTAGCGGTCGGCGTGCGCGCTGAGGTATGGATAGCCGCCCTGCGCAGAATGGCCGCCGTTGGAGGAGGCGAACTGGGTCAGGGCCACCTTGCCGCGATAGGTGACGATCACCCGCGCGGTGGCCCGGACGGCGGCGTTCCCGTCGGCCGTCTCCGCATTGACCCCGCCGTAGACCTGGCACGCCGTGGTGTCGCAGACGTCGTAGCCGGAGTAGCTGGAGTCGGCCCGGAGCCGCACTCCGTACGAGCGGGCGGCGACGGCCTGGGCCCGGACGGCGTGGGTCGCCCAGGAGGTCGGCATCTCGTAGGGAACAACGCCCCGGACGTAGTCGTCCAGCTCGACCCGGTTGACGGTCCGGCCGCTACGACCGTTCTTCACCAGCAGCAGTGAGCCGCGGTAGGGCCGGACCTTGCCGCTGGGCAGCACGAGCTTGACGACCTTGGCCGAGCTGGAGAATGCCCAGGTGCTGGTGGACAGCTTGGTCGCGACGTTGACGTTGTTCCCATGGCCGTTGCGGTAGCTGAGCTTGTATCCCGATCCGGATCGGACGATCCGCCACGAGCGGTAGCGCGAGCCGGTCGGCACCTTGAAGCTGTGACCCGAACCGTCGCGCACGGTGAGGCCCGCGGCGGGTCGCACCCGCAGGCTTCCGTCGGAGTCGGCGCTGATCCGGGCCCTGATCATGGTGCCGCCGGCCAACGTGGTCAGCTTGGTTCCGCGGTAGTAGAAGGCCAGGATCTGCTTCCAGGTGAGGCCTTTGCGCGCCGCGCCGTAGGCCCCGTACTGGGACATGCCGTAGCCGTGGCCGTAGCCGGCGCCTTTGATGGTGAAGTGCCCGGAGGAGGGCTTGACCGAGGGATCGGCCTGCGCCGGCTGGATCGCCAGCACGCAGAACGTGAGAATCGTGGCAAGAGCCACCCCGCCGCTGAACAGCCGCCCCGCACGGCTCCGGACCAGGGTGGAAGGGCGTGTCGGGGAGGACATGGCCATCCATTCGTTGGAGAGGTCTCACTGTGCCTTATGTCAAGCGCGACACGCCAGTGAAGTGCAGAGAATATTGTGACAAGTGTGACGGATGGGAAGTCAGAGAGTGACTTCTGACCCCTTCTCCGCCGAGGCGTAGCACGCGTCGACCACGGCGGCCCGAGCCAGCGCCTGCCGGCCGCGATGGTTGGTGTAGTCGCCCGACCGCACCTTGTCGACGAAGTCGAAGACGCAGGCCTGGTGGTTGCCGTCGGCCGGCACCACCGGGTGCAGGGTGGCCGGCAGTCCCGCCGACCTCGGTCCAGATCTCCAGCGTCCGGTCCGGATCGTTCGGGGCGCCCCACTCGATGCTGGCGCCGCCGTCGGCCCCGTAGACCGTGACGTAGCACCGGTCCTTCGGGATCCACTGGGCCCAGCTCGACTCCAGCAGCAGGGTGCCGCCGCCGTCCAGCCGGAGGAACGCCGTCGACAGGTCCTCGACGTCGAACGCCCCCTCCTGGACCCCGGTCTTGCGCATGGTGGACACCGCCGAGCTGCCCCGACCGCGCGGACCGAATTCCGCGTACGTCGCCGCGGTGGCCGCGGTCACCTGCGGCTCGCCGATCACGTGCAGGGCCATGTCGAGCATGTGCACCCCGATGTCCATCAGCGGCCCGCCGCCGGACGTCGACCGCTGGGTGAACCAGCTGCCCAGGCCCGGGATGCCCTCGCGGCGCAGCCAGCCGGCCTTCGCGTAGTAGATCGGGCCGAGCACGCCGTCGTCGATGATCTTCTTCAGCGCCTGGACCTCGCCGCGGCGCCGGTGGTTGAACGAGACGTCGAGCACCCGGTCGTTCCGCTCGGCCGCGTCGACCATCCGCTCGGCGGTGGGCGCGTTCTCGGCGATCGGCTTCTCCGACAGCACGTGCAGCCCGGCGTCGAGGGCGGCGACGGCGATCGGCGCGTGCAGCGTGGTCGGGGTGGCGACGCTGACCACGTCGAGCTCACCATGATCAACAAGGTGCTGCCAGTCGTGGTAGCGATGTTCCGGCGCGATCCCGTACTGATCACTCAGTTCCGCCAGCGGTCCCGCCTCCATGCCGGCCAGCGCGACAAGATCAACATCGGCGGCGGCGGCGTACGCGGCCATGTGCTGCCGTCCGGCCCAGCCGAGGCCGATCACCCCGGCCCGGAGCTTCCTGCGCCGCTCATCGGGCCGCATGCCGGCATCGCCGTTTCGTGAGCCGTTCGACGAAGAACGGGGCCGGCTGGTTGACCACGACCGGTGGCACGAAGTCGGCGACCTGGTCGGGCTTGGCCCACTGCACCGCGTTGGCCAGCACGCGTTTGATGTCGGGATGGTGGTAGACGGGGTACTCCTGATCACCGGGCGAGAAGTAGAAGACCTTGCCCTTGCCGCGCCGCCAGCAACAGCCGGAGCGGAACACCTCTCCCCCGCTGAACGTGGACAGGAAGACCAGCTCGTCGGGTGCCGGGATGTCGAAGTACTCCCCGTACATCTCCTGCTCGTCGATGACGATCGGCTGCGGTACGCCCTGGCTGATCGGATGCGACGGGGAGACGTTCCAGACGAGTTCGGTCTCGGCGTCGTTGCGCCAGGCCAGCGAGCAGGTCGTGCCCATCAACTTGATGAAGATCTTGGAGAAGTGGGCGGAGTGCAGCACCAGCAGGCCCATGCCGCCGAGCACCCGCCGGTGGACGCGCTCGACCACCGCGTCGTCGACGCCGGCATGGGTCGCGTGCCCCCACCAGGTGAGCACGTCGGTGTTGTCCAACACGCTCTTCGCTGAGCCCGTGCTCCGGTTGATCCTGGGTGGCGGTGCGGACCTCGACGGCGTCGCCGAGGAGCTCGGTGAGGCCGGCCGCGATGGCGCCGTGCATCCCGTCGGGATAGCGCTCGGCCATGCCGGCCCGGTCGCGATCGATGTTCTCGTGGAAGTTTTCGCCCCAGACGGTGACGCGGATTGGAGAGGTCATGATCACGTAGTCTTTCAATGCGGTCTCGCCGCCGTCTGCCCCGGGTTGCGATCATGGCCTGATGGAGCCCGGTCGCTCGATCCAGCAGATGAAGCTCAGAGCCTTCGACCTGAGCGAACGCACCGGTCGGCTGGGTCGTCGCTCGGCCAAGGAACGCTGGGATCGGCTGCGGGCCCGATGGTTCCTGATCGCCCAGTGTGCCGTGACGGCCGGCCTGGCCTGGTTCGTGTCGGCCGAAGTCCTTGATCATCCGGCGCCGGCCTTCGGCCCGATCGCGGCGGTGATCTGCCTCGGCGTGACCTACGGCCAGCGGATCCGGCGCGGGGTCGACGTGGCGATCGGCGTGGCCGTCGGCATCGCGGTCGGCGATCTCTTCGCCCTCGCGTTCGGGACCGGGACCTGGCAGGTGATCGTCGTGGTCGCGATCTCGATGGCGCTGGCCACCCTGGTCGGGGCCGGGCAGCTGATGATCATCCAGGCGGCGGTGCAGTCGATCGTGGTGACCACCCTGATCCAGCGATCCGTCCCAGGGCTTCGAACGGTGGCTCGACGCGGTGATCGGCTGCGTGCTGGCCCTGCTGGTGGCGAGCATCGCGCCGGGGGCCCCGCTCCGCCGGCCGGGCACGATCGCCGCCGAGATCCTGGTCGAGCTGGCCGCGACTTTGGAGGCGGCCGAGTCGGCCCTGCGCCGGCGCGACAGCAAGGCCGCCGATGCGGTGCTGGAGCGGGCGCGGGCCGCCGAGACCCGACTGGCGGCGCTGGACGAGGCGGCCACCGAGGGGCTGGCCGTCGCCCGGCAGTCGGTGTTCCGGCGCCACCAGTTGTCGACCGTGCAGGCGTACGCCGATCTCCAGGTGCCGCTGGATCGCGCGAGCCGCAACCTCCGGGTGCTGGTGCGGCGGTGCGCGGCGGCGCTCTGGCGCGGTGAGGAGGTGCCGGACGACTACCTGCGGACCATGGCCGACGTGGCGAGCGTGGCTCGGGTGATGGCGCGGCAGCTCTTCCAGGGCCGGATCCCTTCGGATGCCCGGGATCAACTGGCGGAGGTCGCCGAGCGGACCTCCCATCTGGACCTGCACCAGACCATCTCGACGGTGGTGATCCTGGCCCAACTGCGCTCGATCCTGGTCGACCTGCTTGAGCTGACCGGGATGAACCCGGCTGATGCGCGGGAGCTGATCCCGGAGATGGACTGAGGT
>CAVRSH010000004.1:0-65345 GCA_963723815.1 uncultured Actinomycetota bacterium
TAGCAGGAGAAGCCCCTGGTGAAGCTCGAAAGCTGCTGCTCGGCGCGACGGCCCGATAGCCACCGATCAACTCCGGCACGAGCCAGCGACCGGTGGAATGCAGGAAGCCCAGCCGCACCTGGCCGGGTCAGCGTCGTTCTTGCCCCGACACCCGCCCGGTCCCACGACCAGGAGCGCGGCAACGGACGGGCGGATCACCGCTACCGCAAGATCATCTGGGCGCTCGGAGCGGGCGGTTTCGCCAATTCATGGCCCGCTATTTCGTTCAGCCACTGCTGCCCAGCATCGCGCAGAACTTCGACGTGTCAGGCCGCGGCAGCAGCGACGCTCTCCGTGCCGGCGATCGCCATGGCCTTGACGTTCATCGTCGTCGGTCCGATCTCAGACCGCTGGGGCCGGCAGTCGATCATGCGGGTGTCCCTGGTGACCACCGGTGTCCTGGCCGTGGCGGTGGCCCTCGCTCCCACCTGGCCACTGCTACTCCTGGCTCGCGGACTGGAAGGCCTGGCACTGGCCGGACTTCCGGCTGTCGCCCTGGCCTTTCTCCGCGAAGAGATTCAGGTTCATTCCCACCTCCGGGCCAACAGCACCTACATCATGGGCCTGCTTGCCCTGGCGGCCTCGCTGATCATGTGGTTCCTGCTGCCGCATTCGGTCCACTTCGTGCCGCGCAGCGTTCGGCTGGGTTCCCTGGTCGACAACACCCGGCGCACCCTGGCCGACCCCACCCTGATCGCCCTTTGTGTCACCGCGATCGCCGCGATGGGCACCTTCGTGGCCATCTACAACTGATCGGCTTCCGGCTTCGAGGCGGCTCCGGTCTCCCTGACCGGAGGCGTGACACTGGTCTATCTCAGCTATCCGCTCGCGATCGCCGGTCCGGCCGTGGCCGGTGCGTTGGCGGATCGCTACGGCCGCGGACCGACCCCACTCGGTGGCGCGATCCTGCTGCTCACCGGCGTCATCTTGACCATGTCCACCCGGTTGTCGTTGATCATGATCGGGTTCGGACTGCTCGCGTTCGCGATCTTGGGTACCCACTCGTTGACCACGGGCTGGACAGCCGACCGGGCTCGGCGCCGGGAGGTCGGCGTGGCCCAGGCGTCCGGCACGTACATGGTTGCCAACTATCTGGGCAGTTCAGTTCTCGGTCTGCTCGCCAATCGGCAATGGGAGCACCACGGCTGGACCGGTGTCATCGCCGTCACCATGATCACCGCCAGTGTTGCCCTGATCGCCCTCGGTGCGGCGTTGATCATCGACCGTCAGTACGCCGTGCACACCCGTCGCTCATCAACCGACAACGATCCGACAAGCCCATGACGCCGTTCGGCTGAGTTGTAGCGTCAGCGAATGGACGCTTTCGTGATCGATCGTGCGGACGGCCGTGATGATCGTGAGGACTGGGCCGAGAACTACGAGGAGCTTCCCGGGGGAGCGAATATCTCGATCGTCCTCGAATCCACGTCGAGGTCCGGAGTGGGGCCGAGACTGCACCGGCATCCGTACGCCCAGACCTTCCTGATCCGGCGCGGGCAACTTTCACCGTCGGCTCCGACGTGTTGGAGGGCCACGCCGGGCAGATCCTGGTCGTCCCCGCGCTGACCCCGCACAAGTTCTCGACCGGACCCCACGGCTACGAGGCGGTGCACATCCACGCCAACCCGCGGTTCGTCACAGAATGGCTCGAATAACCGGCCAGGAGTAACGGGCTCTCTGCTCGGAGTAATCCGGTAGTTGTCCGATCCAAATATCCGTAACCGCGACGGATGCTCGGTCCGCCCTGCTCCGGCACCTTGAAGGGGTGAACATCGCCTGATCGTTGACGGGACGGCGCTGCCGTACGACGTGGTGATCGACGCGTCCGGCCGCTCCGGGCCGGGTCACCCGACCGCTCGGCGAGCGGCGCGGGGTCGGAGGCTCCTGCGGGATCGCCTATGTCGACCGGATGTACCAACTGCGGGACGGCGCGGAGCCGGTCCGTTGACCAACCCCATGGCGTGGCAGGCCGAGTACGACGGCTACGGGGTCTTCGCGTTCCTGCATGATCGCGGCATCTTCTCGGTGGTCATCATCCGCCCCACGGCCGACCGGGAACTGCATCAATTGCGGGAGGAGGCGGCCTTCGACGCCGCCTGCGCAGCCATTCCCGGCCTGGCGGCCTGGACCGATCCAGCCCGGGCCCGGCCGCTGACCCCCGTGCTGCCCGGCGGAAATCTCCTCAACCACTACCGAGCCCAGACCGGGCCCGACGGCAACCTGGTGCTTCCGGGTCTGCTGTTCGTCGGGGATTCGGTGTGTACGACGACGCCGACGTTCGGGCGCGGCATGGCCACGTCCCTCGGCCAGGCCCGGGAACTTCTCCGCCTGTTCGACACGGACGACCCCGACCCCGACCCCGTCGAGCATCGGATACGCCTTCGACGCCTGGTGCGAGCAGGAGATCCGGCCGTGGGTGGAGGATCACATCCGGCTCGACGACGCTCAGCGCCGACGCTGGCTCGGCGAGGACATCGACCTGTCGAAGCGGCTTCCCGCGGATCTGATCATGAAAGCCGGTGCCGTCGGCCCGACGATCCGTGATGCGTCCTGGTCCTATCTGGCCATGACCGGCGGAGCGTCCTGTCTCGACCCGTTCGAGGAACGAGCGTGGGCGGTCTACCGGACGGGCTGGCGTCCGCCGTTCGCGGACGGACCGAGCCGGGACGAACTGGTCGAAGTCATCCGCTCGTCCCGTCTGGTCGCGGCCTGACGCTCGAAGCCCGTCGCTCGTGAGCGCAGATGCCCTGCGAATGGGCGTGACTCTTGTGCCGCGGAGGCCCCGCGCGGTATGACGAGCGAGGGAAAATCTGTGCGCAGGGGCGCACGGGTGCTTGATCCTCATCGGAGAGGTTCACCATGCATCGCATTCGCCGGGGAAGAAAACTTGCGGTCGTCGTCTCCACAGCTTCGCTGCTCGTCACGCTGAGTCCGGTCCCCCTGCGCGCTGAGGCAGCCGACGGTCCGGTCGTCGATCCAGCGTTGGCCCGGTCCACCGAACTCAGCGAGACAAGCCGATTGTCCGATCGCCGATTCGTGGTCACCGGCGACCGGGCTTGGGCATTGGGCACGGCAGACGGCCGCTATCCGGCGGCCGGGTTCCACACCCGGGGCGAAATGGGGGGCTTCTGGCTGCCGAACCTGAAACTCCTCGACGGGATGTGGTTCGGCATCGGCGACAGCTGGATCGGTCCGGCCACCCAGACGACCTCCGGCTGGGGATACGTGCGGGCCGACCTACCGGTGACCGATGGGGTGTCCGCGAGTCGGACGGACTTCGTCCCCGACGGGGTCTCCGGCGCCTTGGTCGGCCTGACAATGCGCTCGGACCGCACCCAGACCATCACCCTGCGCGCCGACGCGCACTCCGAACTGATGGGCTCGTACCCGTGGGGCGAGACGAAACCCAACCAGACCACGGCCAATTTGCCGGACACCGCTTCCACGCGGGGAAGGCACCTGATCTTCAGGGACAAGGGCACGCCACCTGACGACAACAGTGAGGCCCACAACTGGGCCGCCGCCTTCGGATCCAGCCTGAAGCCGGCCGAGATGGAGACCGGTCCCAACTTTCGCGGTCCCCAGGATCCCGCGGTGATCTGCCCGGCCTCGGGCCCGAACGCGCCGACCCAGCCGCCCCGGTGCGACGACACGGAATACGGGAACGGCGCCGGCGGTCAGCTCAGCTACCAGGTCACGTTGCGGGCCGGGGTGGAACGCACTGTCTGGTTCGGGGTCGGCGGATCGACTTCAGGTGTCGCCGATGCCCGGGCCGAACTGCGGGCGGCCCTGGCCGATCCCGTCGGGGCGTTGGAGGCCAAGCTCGCCACCCGGAAGAAGATCGCTGCTGCCAGTGACGTGTCCCTGCCGGGAGACCCGCTGACTGCGGCCAGCGTGGCCTGGTCGAAGCAGATGCTGGCCGCGTCGGTCCAGGAGGTCGAGGACGTCCGGCTGAGGGTCGTGAACGCCGGTCAGAACTACCCGGCGCCCAGCGCGACGCTGAAGTCGATGCGCTGGCTCGGCGCGGGCTGGCCCGATTACACCTGGTTGTTCGGCACGGACGGCGAGTACACCGCGTTCGCTGCGGTGGCGGCTGGGCAGTTCGAGCCGATCAAGGCCCACTTGCGAGCTCTGCGGGACGTGTCGGAGGCGGTCAACGGCGACAGCGGCAAGATCGTGCACGAGGTCACGCCGGACGGTGCGGTGTACTTCGGCGCCAACGCCGATCCCGGCAACACCGACGAATCGTCGAAGTACCCGTCCGCCGTTGCGCTGGTCTGGCGCTGGACCGGGGATCGCGCCTTCCTGAAGGATCTCTACCCGGCCAGCGTCAACGCGATGCGGCACGTTGCCTCCCTGGATGCCGACGGTGACGGCTGGCCTGAGGGGCTGGGGAACGTGGAGCGCCCAGGGATGGGCGATGAGAAACTCGACAACGCGGTGTACACGATCCGTGGCTACGCCGACCTGGCCGACATGGCCCGGGCCCGCGGCGACCGGACCACCCGGGTCTGGGCCACCAAGCAGGCCAGGAAGCTCACGGCGCAGTTCGAGAACACCTGGTGGTACGGCAGCGATGCCGAGTCCTACGCGGATTCGCTGGTCGACCCCGGCAACAAGAAGGTCTTCCAGCGGCACTGGATCGGCCTGACGCCGACCGACGCCGTGCTGCCCAAACTGTCCGGGCGGCGCTCGGGTCCGCTGGCGTCACGCGGGCATGCGAACCGCACCCTTGACCGGCATCAGGAGTCCTGCTTCACCGGCGAACTCGGGTTGTTCCACACCGGAACGGGACCGACGTCGGCGCCGGCCGGCAATCCGGGGGCCAGTTGCGACTCGGTGGTTTCGGAAGTCCCGAGTGAGCGTGGCATCTTCACGCTCAACAGCGCCATCGCCGCCGTGAGCGAGGGCAACTACGGGCGACTGGGCCCCGGCCAGCAGAAGTTCTACATCGAGGGCAACGCGAAGGGCCAACTCGACCCTCGCATCTGGGAGATGCCGGGCGCCATGCCCGAGATCCTGCCCAGCCCGGACTTCGTCGCCAACATCGACCGGCTCTTCACCGAGCGGTCCATGGTGATGCAGGCCTGGGGCGCGTACGGGGTGCTCTGGCCGGTGATTCACCAATGGCTGGGCGTCTCGCCCGACGTGGGCCGGGGCCGGGTCGCCGTCGTGCCGCAGCTTCCGGACGGCCAGACGACGGCGTCGGCCACCAAGATCAGGCTCGGCGGGTCCAGCATCGACGTCGCGGCGGAGCACTCGGGCCCGAACTACGTCACCCACGTGACCCGGCACGGCCGAATGGCGTTGACCATCGGCGCGGTGCTGCCGAGGCGCTCGACGATCGCCTCGGCCACGCTGAACGGGCGTCCGGTGACACCGCGTCTCGTCCGGACCGCGCGCGGACTCGAAGCGGTGGTGACGGTCAAGGCCGGGAAGGGTGAGTCGACGCTGAATCTCAAGGTTGGGTGATCCGAGCCGTCTCCGATCCAGCCGCCGGAACGACGCTGACGGTGATGCGATAAAACCTGGGATATGAGCGAATCGCTGAAAGACGGAGACGACAGCACCGAGGAGCACAAGACGGGCGGCCGGCAGCTTTCGGAAGGCCCGTCCGGCCTCGGCAACGCCGAATCGTCGGCCGGCGGCGCCGACGCGGTGCCTGACACTCCGGACAATGTGCCGGCTGACGGCGCCGAGTGAACTGCCTGGTATAGCGCGCTCGCCAGGGCCACCGGAGTCGCCGCGTTCGCCGTCGAGGGACGGGAAACCTGGGTAGATGTGGGTGAAACGGCCATGGTTTGCCGTCCTTCGACGGCAAATCGGCTCATAGCGGGATGCGTGGCCCGTCGATGTCGATCACGTCCGGGTACTTCTCCCGCATCGCGTCGGCCACCATGTTGCCCATCTCCGACTCACTCAGCCGGGTCGGGTCGGGCAGGATGTTTTTCGACTGGGTGCCTATGACCTGGTTGCGTCGTCCTCGAGCAGTGAGGAGTTCGGCGACGAGGCCCGACGTGTCCCCGCCGGCCAGCATGAGCGCCGGCCCGGCAGCGCGGCGGCATCCTCGTCCAACAGCGTCGCCAGGTTCGCCGCGCCGCCGACGGGCGTGTTGATTCCGTCGATCGGGGTGGTGGTCGGGTCGAGCTGGCCGTCAGCGGACGGGCCGGGTAGCCCCGGCGCAGGAGGTCGAGGCGCACCCTTAGGCCGAACGCGCGACCAGCGTGCCCGGCGTGGCCGGGTCGAACTGGTACGGCGGGTACGCAAACGCCACGACGTCACCGGTCCGGGTCGGATGGGCCATGTTCGTGGTCGAGCCGGGACCGTTCGGGATGGATCGGGCCTCCGCCCTGGTGTAGGCGCGGTCCATCACCTTCCAGCCCTCGGGCGAGCCGTCACCGGTCCAGTCGTTGGGATCAGTCACGGCGAGGAACGCTGCTTTGATCGCCGCGACGGTCTTCGCCTCGTCGGCTGCCGCCACTGGTTCAGCCCGCCGCGGGCCGGATCGCGCCCCTCGATGTTGAGGTAGATCTGTACCGCTCCGCCGGCCCCGCAGGCCTTCGCCCTGCCGATCGTCTCGCCGGTCGCTGGGCGGCGGTTGGAGGTTTGCGGCTTGGACAGCAGGCCGAGTTCGACCAGCACAGAGCCGGCGTCCACGGCGGCGAACTGCGGGGAGAAGCCGTGCGCGGAGGCAACGAACGTCGTCTCGCCTCGCAACAGCTTCTGGATCCGGGCGAGATGGTCATCGGCGCCGGCGTACGCCTGGCGCAGGAAGCCGCGGCGCTGCGCCACGCGGTGGTTCGGCGTGCCGTTGACGTGCACGTCGTCGTAGGCCGGGTTGAGCTTCCCGTTGATCAACCGCTTGGTGACAGGCCGAGGAACTGGTGCGAGAACTCGTCCGTCGTCGGATATCCGGCGAGCACCAGGTCGGGCTGGTACGTCTTGATGATGTATCGGGTGAGCGGCGCTGCCAGCTTCTCCCAGTAGAGGCCCTGCTCGGCGTACGTCTCCTCGCTGACCACGCCGGCCTCGAGCACGGCGAAGTCGGCAGCCGTCGAGCTGGGGAAGCACTCGGCGACGTAATCCTCGAAGTCCCCGGTGAAGCCGGCCGCACCCGGCCACTTCGGCCAGGTGGCGGTGGCGCGGGCGACCGAGGTGTGGAAGAGCCGCACCTCACCGAGGTCGCGGCTCAGTCGCTCGACCTTCACCAGGAATCCGGCGGTCTTGCCGTCGAGCGCGCCGCCGGAGATCGTCACCTTGACGTCCGCCGTCTCACCCTGCGGAGGTCCGCACCGCCGCCGACCGTCTTCTCGCGCGCGAAGAGCGCGCGGTCGTAGTTGCGCGTGCCGTCGTCGGTGCTGTCGTAGAGGTAGGCGTTCAGGCCGTACTTGTCCTCGCCGGCGTCGAGCACCCGCAGGCGCATCTCCTGCGCCGGGCTGTAGCTCGTCGGCACGTTCGTCCAGCCGGTGGCCGGGCTCGGTGCGGCCTGCGGGAAGGGTGCGTTGCCGGCGAAGCCCTCCGGCGAGTCGTACTGCAAACCGAACGACCGGGTGAATGCCTCGTCGTCAGTGGCGGAACGGAAATTCGTGACCACGCCGCGGCCGGAGAAGAACGACCGGAAGTCCACGGTCGGGCCATCGGTGGTCGCACCCCGTCCGCCGGCCCACTCGATCTGCGCGACCTTCTTGCCGCCGCGCTCCGCGGACTGCGCAATCGACTCGGCCTGCAGCACGCCGGGGTCGAAGGCCGCCGTACGGTTCGCGAACGGCTGGCCGTTGATGTGGAAGGTGTTGTTCGTCGAACCGGTCACCGCGGGCCACGACCCGGTCGCGGATCTGCGCAGCGGCTCGGGGAGCCGGTCGTCGAACGTCGCGATGTCGGCCTGCGCCGTCTCCGCCGCCAAGAGCACGCAGTCGGAAAGTCGGAGCCGGGTGGACGCGCGTCAGGTCCGGCTAGCCGGGCGTCAGAACACAGAATTCGTTGCCGTCGGGGTCGGCCAGTACGACCCCGACGACCTCACCCTGGCCGAGGTCGATGCGAGTAGCCCCGAGGGAGAGCAGGCGGTCGACCTCCGCTTGCTGATCACCGTCGGCCGATGGCGAGAGGTCGAGGTGCAGGCGGTTCTTCCCGGTCTTCGGCCGCACCGGTGGACCACCCCAGCTGATCTTCGGACCGCCGTGCGGCGACCGGATCGCGGTCTCCTCGTCCTGGTCCCAGACCAACGGCCAGCCCAGCGCCTCGCTCCAGAAGTACCCCACCCGTTGCGAGCCGTCGCAGGAGAGCGCCCCGATGAATCCGCAGTCGGCGAGGAAGTTGTTGCCGGGCTCGATGACGCAGAACTCATTGCCTTCGGGGTCGGCGAGCACCACGTGACCCTCCTCAGGAAGCTGACCGACGTCGATGTGCCGGGCGCCGAGCCTCAGCGCCCTCGCCACCGTCTGCTGCTGGTCCTCGAGGGAGGAACTCGTCAGATCGAAGTGCATCTGGTTCGGAACGGTCTTCCTCTCCTGCGTCGCCGGAAATCGGATCTGGAACCCGGTGTCATCGTTCGGCAGCAGCGCGACGCCGTCGCCTGAGCCCTCGGACAGTTCCCAGCCCAGGACGCCGGCCCAGAAACGCGCCAGGCTGAGCGGCTGATTCGCATCGATGCTGAGCGCGACCAGTTGAGAAGTCATTCTGCTGCGCGTCTCCGATCTCGCCTTGGCGGCCTTCGTCGCTGCGGCCAACGGTTTCACAGTGGAGCGGACGACGGGGATCGAACCCGCATTCTCAGCTTGGGAAGCTGATGTTCTGCCATTGAACTACATCCGCCTGACTAGGCGTCTAGGTCGACAACTCCCGAAATTCTGCCGGGACGAGACGCGACCAACGGCGTTCAGGTTAGCGCACGCCGGCCGAAGGCGACGAGCGACGCAGCTATTCGCGGCACTGCCCCGCGGCGTGTCCTGCCCGGCGGGCGGCGTGAGCCGGATGCGCCTTGGTCTCAGCCGGCAGTTCGGCGGCGGGTGGCGTCAGCGACCTCTCCGACGAGTTGTTCGAGGATGTCCTCCAAGGCGATGGCGCCCTTGGTTCGGCCGTTTTCGTCGACCAGGCGGGCCATGTGCGAGCCGCTGTTACGCATCGTCGCCAACGCGGCTTGCAAGGTGGCCGTGGTGGGTATGTCGCCGAGCGGGCGGATCCAGCGCCGGTCGACCGGCCGGACGCGGCGCGCCGGGTCGGTGTCGAGAATGTCGGTCAGGTGGATGTAGCCGATCAGCTCAGTCCCGGCGGCTCGTTCACCTGCGGTGACCGGAAAGCGTGAGTATCCGGTGGCGGCGACGAGTTGCTCGAGATCGGCCGGAGTGACGTCGGCTTCGACGGTGACCAGCGTGTCCAGCGGCAGCCTGACCGTATCGGCAGTGGTCTCTTCGAAGGCGAGGGCGCCAGACAGCAACTCTTGCTGGTCGGACATCAAGAGCCCCTCCTCGCTGGACTCGCCGATGAGTGCGGCGACGGAGTCTCGGTCGGTGACGTCGCCGATCTCGCTCACGGAGGTGATGCGCAGCAGCCGCAGCACTCCGGTGGCTACGGCAGTCAGGGCGAGGATGATCGGGCGGAAGATCCGGATGAACACGAGCAGGGCTGGGGCGAGCATCATGGCGGCCCGCTCAGGTCCGGCGAGGGCAAGGTTCTTCGGGACCATCTCGCCGAGCAGCATGTGCAGCGCGGACACCACGGTGAGGGCGACAACGATCGAGACAGGATGGATCAGTTGCTGCGGTAGGTGCACGGCTTCGAAGGGTCGGCGCAACAGGGCCGCAATCGCCGGCTCGCTGAGCGCGCCAAGGCCGAGGGATGCGAGGGTGATGCCGAACTGGCACGCCGAGATCATCAGCGGAAGCTGTTCGATGGCCCGCAGCGCCGTACGGGCCTGACGGGACGTGCGGAGCATCGGCTCCAGCCGATCACGGCGGCTGGCGAGAACCGCGAACTCCGCCCCGACGAAGAACCCGTTCGCCGCAATGAGTGCGACGGACAGCAACAAGAGGGCGGCCGTCACCGATCCGCTCCTTCGGCGTCGCTCGGGGTGCCGGGCCGGTCACCGGGATGACCCGCGTCGCTGGGATCGGGCTCTGGGCTGAGCCGGACCCGGTCGATGCGCCGGCCGTCCATCCGCTCTACGGTGAGTCGGCCGCCGGGCACATCAACCCGGTCACCGGGGTGCGGGATGTGCCCGAGGAGTTGCAAGATCAGCCCGGCGATCGTCTCGTACTCGGTGCGTCCGGGCGGCAACTCGAATCCGCAGGCGGCCCTGACTTCGTCGGGCCGCAGCAACCCGGACAGCAGCCAACTGCCGTCGCGCTCACGCCGAATCCCGGGCGAGGGCGCGTCATGCTCATCGAGGACGTCTCCGACGAGTTCCTCGACGAGATCCTCGAAGGTGACGATGCCGGCGGTGCCTCCGTACTCGTCGATCACCGCGGCGAGCTGCAGGCCACGTTGTTGCAGGAGGCTCAACAAGGAGCCCAGGTGCATGAAGGGCGGTACGAGCACCGGCTTCGACATCACGGCCCCGACCGGCGTCGAGCCGCGGTCCGGCACCGGTACGGCCACCGCCTGTTTGACATGGACGATGCCGCGGATGTCGTCGACGCTGTCGCCGATCACCGGGAAGCGGGAGTGGCCCGTGGCGCGGGTCGCCTCGATCACCTCGATGACCGGCGACGACGCCACAACGGTCCGCACCCGGGTGCGAGGGGTCATCACATCGGACGCCGTCTTCGCCCCGAAGCTCAGCGAGCGCTCCATCAACACCGCCGTCTCCCCACCCAGTGCACCCTGAGCCCCGGCCCTGCGCATCACCGATGCCAGTTCCTCGGGAGTGCGGGCGGACCGCAACTCCTCGACCGGCTCCACCCCGATCAGACGCAAGAGCCGGTTCGCGGCGCCGTTCAGCAAGGCGACCAGCGGACGCGTCACCTTGGTGAACACCCACAGCGGGACGACCACCCGCGCCACCGTCCCGACCGGACGGGACAGAGCGATGTTCTTCGGCACCAGTTCCCCGAACACCATCTGTACCGCCGTCGCCAGCAGTAACGCCAAGGCAATCGCCACGATCTCAGTCGCCTCGGCGCTCAGCCCTATCGCATCCAGCGGTCCGCGCAGCAACGCCGCCACCGACGGCTCCGCCACCAAGCCGATCGCCAGGCTGGTCACTGTGATGCCGAGCTGAGCACCGGACAGGTACGTCGACAGCCGGCGCAGCGTGGCCTGCACCCGCGTGAAGCGGAGGTCGCCTGCACGGACCCGCGACTCGACCACATTCCGGTCGACCGTGACCAGCGCCGTCTCGGCGGCCACGAAGACTGCGTTCCCGGCAATCAGCAAGACTGCGACGCCCACCAGAGCCCAGGCAACGATCACAGCAGCCTCAGTCCCCGGCGCGTCGTGTTCAGAGCAACCACACCGTCATTCATTCCAATTGTCCGAGCGACCGCTTTCACCGGCGTGGAGCGGATCGTCACGAAATCGGGATCCGCCGGCCGGCGCACCATTGCTCCAGCGTTGCATACGGCGACGGGTTCAAGCCGCCATGAACATCGATCCGAGACCGCGCGGTCGGGTAATGGGCGGGTGCCGTTCAGGCGGGGTAGATGGTGACGGCGGTGGCCTTGATGGCGTAGTAGACACTGCGGCCCGGGTACAGGTCGAGATCGGTGATGGTCTGGGCGGTGACGTCGGCACTGAACGAGATGCCGTCGACCGTCGCGGCCCGAACCCGTACCTGCTCATCGCGGGGTTCGAGCTCGGTGATGGTGACGGCAAGGGTGTTGCGCGCGCTGCTGTGCGGCTCGTCGGTGAAGATCACGACAGCGGTCGGGCTGAAGACCGCGATCGCTGGTTCGCCGGCCCGCGGAGCAGCCTGGCTGACTCCGTGGATCAGTTGCCCGTCGGAATGCCGGACGCCGTCGGCGTCGCTGTGGCCGGCGATCATGTTGAGGCCGGCGATGCGGGCGGTGAACGGCGTCCGCGGATGGCGGATGACGTCGTCGGTGCGGCCGGACTCAACAATCCGGCCGCCGTCGATCACCAGTACGCGATGGGACAGCAGCAGCGCGTCGAGGAGATCGTGGGTGACGATGATCGCGGACCGGTCGGCCAGCACCTGCCGCAGCACCCGGCGGAGCAGGGGGGCGGCGCCGACGTCCAGGGCGGCCAACGGTTCGTCGAGCAGCAGCAGCCGTGGGTCCGTGGCGAGAGCACGGGCGATCGCCACCCGTTGCGCCTGACCGCCCGACAGCTGGACGGGCTTCCGGGCGGCCAACTCGATGGCTTCGACCTTTTCCAGCCACCCCCGAGCGGTGCTCCGGGCCTGCGCAGTGCTCTGGCCGGCGGACTTGGGGCCGAATGCGACGTTGTCGAGAACGCTCAGATGGGGGAACAGCAACGGATCCTGGGCCAGCAGGGCCACCCCTCGGTTCCACGGCGCCAACCATCGGCCAGACCCGCCGGGACCGAGGTCGAAAAGGGTTCGCCCGTCGACCTCGCCGCGGCCCGCGTCGGGCCGCAGCACACCGGCCAGGATCGACAGCAGAGTGGACTTGCCGGCGCCGTTCGGTCCGAGCAGCGCGACCCGCTCCCCGGGGTCGAGCCGGAAGGCGACGTCGAAGTTCCGGGCGGCGAGCGTGGCCCGCATGGTGATGCGTCACGGGCGGTCCCGTGATCCCTGGGCCAATCCGACGACGACCATCGCCACGGCGACCAGGACCAGCGACAACGCGACCGCGGCATCGGCGTCGATTCCCGTTGCAGGTAGATCTCCAGCGGCAAGGTCCGCGTCACACCCTGCAGGCTGCCGGCGAACGTGAGCGTGGCGCCGAACTCGCCGAGCGCCCGGGCGAACGACAGCACCGCCCCCGACACCAGCCCGGGCAACACCAGCGGCAGCGTGACCCGCCGCAACACCGTGGTCGGCCGTCCACCCAGCGTGGCGGCCACCACCTCGTACCGTTGTCCGACCGACCGCAAGGTGCCCTCAAGGCTGACCACCAGAAACGGCAACGCCACAAAGGTCTGCGCGAGCACCACCGCCGTGGTGGAGAAGGCGATCTGCATCCCGAGCACCCCGAACGTCTGGCCGAGCAGACCCCGACGACCGAACGTGTACAGCAGCGCGATGCCGCCGACCACCGGCGGCAGCACCAATGGCAGCAGCACCAACGACCGGACGAAGCCGCTGGCCGGCGAACGACGTACGGGCCAGCACGATGGCCATCGGCACGCCGAGGACCACACAGGCCACCGTGGCGGCCGTCGACGTCAGCAGGCTGAGCTTCAACGCGGCCCGCGATGATTCCGAGGTGACCAGCGCGACGAACTCCGACCAGTCGACCCGCGTGGCCATCGCCACCAGCGGCAGCACCACGAACACCCCGCCGACCACGGCCGGGACGTACAGCCATCGCGGTAGACCGGAATAGCTGCTCGGCCCGTCGCATCCCCTTACGGCTTGGCGAAGCCGGCATCAGCGAGCACCTGCTGCCCCTCCTCGCCGGTCACCGCCGCCACGAACTGCCTGGCCAGCTCCTTGTTCTTGCTCGCCGACAGAGGCGCGATCGGATAGACGTTCACCGCCTCGGAGGACTCCGGGAACGGGACACCTTCGACCTTGTCGCCGGCACCCTTCACGTCGGTGACGTACACCAACCCGGCGTCGGCTTCCTTGCTGGTCACCTTGTTCAGCACGTCGGTCACCGACGCCTCTTCGCTGACCGGCGTCAAGGTGACCCCAGTGGCCGTCTCGATCTTCTGCGTTGCCGATCCGCACGGCACCCGGGGTGCGCAGACCACGACCTGGACCTCCGGCTTGGCCAGGTCCCGGAGCGAGGCGATGTTGGCCGGATTGCCGGGCGGGACGGCGATCTCCATGGTGTTGGCGGCGAAATTCACCGGCGTGCCGTCGACCAGGTCGTCCGCAACGGCCTTGCCCATGTTCACTGTGTCGGCGGAGGCGAAGACGTCGGCCGGGGCACCGGACTGGAGCTGGGTGACCAGGTCGGAGGAGCCGGCGAAACCGAACGTCACCGTCACCCCGGGATGGTTCGCCTTGAAGCGGTCCCCGATCTCGGTGAACGCCGATTTCAGCGAGGCGGCGGCGAACACGGTCAACGTCTGAGCTGCCGTGCTGGTCTCGCCCGAGGGCCGTCGATCCGATCCGCAGCCGGCCGCAGTCAGCAGGCCCATGACCGTCGCCGCCGAGATGGCGAGCACGCGTCTCACGAGTCCCCGTGGGGAGTTTCGATGATCACCGTGGTCGACTTGACCACGGCGACCGCGACCGACCCGAGCTCGAGACCGAGCTCGCGGACCGCTTCGGACGACATCAGCGAGACCACTCGGTGCGGGCCGCATTGCAACTCGACCTGGGCCATCACCTTGTCGACGACGATGCCGGTGACCAGGCCCACGAACCGATTCCGAGCCGACCGCCCGACCTGGGACGGGTCGTGCATCGGAGCCGCCTGACTCTGCGCGAACTTCGCCAAGGCGTACCCGTCGATGACCTTGCGGTTGCTCTCATCGGTCTCGACCGGCAGCATTCCGACGTCGATCCAGCGCCGCACCGTGTCATCACTGACGTTGAGGAACGCCGCTGCTTCTCGAATCCGAATCTTCGGCACAATAGGGACGATATAGCATGAGATGCGGCCCGGACAGCGCCCCGAGCGCAGAAAGCGAGGAAAACTGGATCCTGGGGATTGGCGGCCTCTCGGGGAAAGTGCGTCGCCGCTGCCGGCCGCTCGGAGAATAGCGAACGGCGACCAGATGCTCGGGGGTTCATCTGGTCGCCGTTCGCCGCTAACTATCCACCACCAACGTCGAATCTGCGTCACCCGGAGCGTGTCCAATAGTGGACATGTCCTATACCAGACACGGACATTCATCTCGACGCGATTCTCCCCTAGCGTTGGGGGGTCCGTCAGAGTGGCGCTGCGACCGGTCGGGGGATCAGCAGGGCGCCACGAATGACTGAGCGAAACTGGGCCGGGGAACCCACGGGATCCGGTCCAGTTTTCGCGTGGACCAGGCAGCGGCCTCCTCGGCTGCCACCGTCGCCGCGACAAGCTGTTTGAAATCGCCACACCTGGGTATTCGCTAGGCCGGGTCTCGCTCGTCCGGTCGACTGACCGATGAGACCCACCTCGCCGGGCATCGGGGGACTGGCGGGGTCAACCGGGAGAGCTAGTCGAAACCCCGCCGCGCACCGTCCGGCCCGCGATCGCCGGACCCGTGTCAGGCCACCGCTCCACTGCGGCAGCATCTACCCATGACCAACCCACTCAACTTCGGCCAGGTCGCGATCGATGCCGCCGACGCCGGGGCCCTGGCCGGCTTCTATTCCCGACTGCTCGAGCGGCCCGTCGGAGACGATGCCAGCCCCTACTTCGCCACCATCCCGGGTGACCGCAGCTTCCCGACCATCATCTTCCTGAAGGTCCCCGAGGAGCGCGCCGGGAAGAATCGGATCCACCTGGACTTTCTCGCCAACGACCCAGCGCCGCACGTCGAACGCGCGCTCGAACTCGGCGCCGCCCATGCCGGGGAGTTCGACGAGTACGGGACCCAGTGGACGACTCTCAGCGATCCGGAAGGCAACGTCTTCGACATCGGGCTCGAACATCGCGAGTGATTGGATCGTCGACCGGCTCACGGCCCGTACCGCAAGCCGGGAGCAGTTCTCGACCCTGCCACTAGGGGTTCGGCCCGGAGATATCCCTGACCAGCCCTGGTCCGGCGGCAATCGGCTCGCCGCGCCACCGTAGGGAGATTAGCGTGGGGGGATGAGCGAACGCGATCCCGAACCCAGCAATGTCGGTCCCATCGCTGGGGGAAATCTCCGGGCCTCCGATGCGGATCGCGAGCAGGTGGCCACCGTCCTGAGCACCGCGTACGCGGAGGGTCGGCTCACCCGCGAGGAACATGACGAGAGGCTCGACCAGCTACTGGCGGCCCGGACCTTCGACGACCTGATCCCGATCACCCGTGATCTTGTCGTGGTCGGCACTCCGGCGATGATGGTGTCGGCGCCCGACCCGCAGCAGGCATTCACCATCGACACCTCCAGGGCCACCGACGAGTCCGACAAACTGGTCGCGATTTTCGGCGGAGTGACCCGCAACGGAAAGTGGCGGATCCGCCGACACAGTCAGGCGCTCGCCCTGTTCGGCGGCATCGACCTCGACCTCCGCGACGCCATCTTCGAGAGTCCGGTGGTGGAGATCTCCGGCTTCTGGTGTTTCGGCGGCCTCGAGATCAAGGTGCCCGAAGGCATCGAGGTGCGCGACCAGACCGCGGGCATCTTCGGCGGCACCGACGTCCGTGACGTCGGTGAGCCGCTGCCGGGCGCGCCGACCCTGGTGATCAAAGGCATGACGCTGTTCGGCGGCGTCTCGGTGCGCGGCCCCAAGCCAAGCAAAAAGCACAAGTGAGCAGCAATGCCATGCGCGCTTCGGACACCGATCGCGAGCAGGTGATGCAGCTGTTGCAGGCCGCGTACGCAGAGGGCCGGATCACCTACTCCGAGCACGAGGAGCGCATCGCCGCGCTGCGCGCCAAGACGTTCGACGAGTTGGAGGAGCTGACCGCCGACCTCATCCCGGTCGCGCCGGCGGCTCCCCCGACCGTCGAACCGGCGATGCCGACCGTGGTGGTCTCCGGCACCTGCGTGGTCGGTGACATCAGCGTCCGGGGACCGAAGCAGCAACTGTTCTGGAAGCGCCACGTAGCCTGAGTCCGTTATGGACGAACTCTTCGCACCGCCCGCGTACGAGTGGCAACGACTCTCGCCCAATTTCCGCAAACTCCGGCGGCTGACCACGCTGCTGGTCGCGCCCATCATCTTCACCATCCCGGCGGTCATCGTCGGCGTGGCGTCAGGGAAGTGGTGGATCTCGGCGATCATCTGGGGGTTCGCGGCCGTGATCGTCATCATCAGGCTGGTCCTCGTCGGCCGGACCTACCGCTCCTGGGGCTACGTCGAGCGCGAGGACGACCTCTACATCACCCATGGCGTCCTGTTCCGCAGCCTGGTCGCCGTTCCGTACGGCCGGATGCAACTGGTCGAGGTCGAGTCCGGACCGCTGGAGCGCGCGTTCGGCATCGCGACCGTGAGCCTGAAGACGGCGAGCGTCGAGACCCACGCGACCATCCCCGGCCTCCCGCCTGAGGAGGCGGCGCGGCTCCGCGACCGGCTGACCGAACTGGGCGAGGCTCGAGCCTCGGGGCTATGACGTCCCCAGTACCGCAGCAACAGCTGCCGGCCACTGATACCGCACCGGTCGTTCCCGGTGCACCGGTGGTCAAGCAGACCGAGCGGCCACACCCGGCGACGCCGTTCATCCGCGGCTGGCTGCTGTTCGTCGCGATCCTGCTGGGCTGGGGACGACAGCTCGTGCCCGACGGTGAGGAAGCTCAATTCGGCGTGAGCGACCTGCGCTGGATCCTGCCGGCGATCGCCGGCAGTCGTCATCCTCGCCGCGATCATCGGCTTCTTCAGCTGGTACTTCACCCGCTTCATCATCGACGACGAAGAGCTCCGAATCGAAACCGGCGCGATCTTCAAGAAGTCGAAGAAGATCCCGTTCGAACGGCTCCAGTCGGTCGACATCATCCAACCTCTTGCGGCTCGGATCTTCGGTCTCGCCGAGCTGCGGCTGGAGGCCGGAGCCGGCGACAGCACCACCAAGCTGCGCTACCTGAGCCGGTCCAAGGCGAGCCGGCTCCGGGACTATCTGCTGACCCGGGCCCACGGGCAATCGGCCAGCATCCGCGATCTTGATCAAGGAGCGCCGGCCAGCGCGTTGACCGATCTGGGGTCGACCGACCGGCCGCTGGTCAGAGTCCTCCCGCAGCGGTTGATCGTCGGTTTCCTGCTCTCCTCGGAGTGGCTGGTCACGATGGTGGCATCGTGGTGGTGCTGGTCGTCACGGCGCGGTTCGGCGTCGTCAAGTTCGCCCTCGGCGTCTTGATCCCGATGGCGATCGGGGCGGTGACCATGATCAGCCGTCGAGTGGTCGCCATGTTCAACTTCACTCTGGCCGAGTCACCCCGAGGGCTTCGGATCACCCGCGGCCTGACCAATCTGACGAGTCAGTCGGTGCCGATCAACCGCATCCAGGGCCTCAAGATCACGCAATCCCTGCTGTGGAGGCCACTGGGTCTCTACCGGGTCGACACCGACATCCTCGGCTACGGCCAATCGAGCGGCGATGACAACGACTCCAGTGCGACCAGCGTGCTACTCCCGGTGGCCACCGCAGCGGAGGCGGCGCTGGCGATCAGCCGGGTGCTACCGGGCATCGATCTTGGCCAGGTCGAGCTGCTTCCCTCCCCGCGACGGGCCCGATGGCTGCGCTGGCTCGACTTCTGGACCCTGCGCTACGGCTGGAACGACCAGGTCGTGATCACCGAGCATGGCTGGCTGAGTCGGGTACGCGATGTGGTGCCGCACGCCAAGACCCAGTCGGTTCGGATCGAGCAGGGCCCGCTGCAGCGGCGCCTGCGACTGGCCGACGTGCACTTCGATACGCCGAAGGGTCTGGTCAACGCGGTCGCCCAGGAGCTGGACGTTGCGACCGCCCGGGAGTTGGCCCTCAGCCAGCTGGATCGCGCCCGCGCCGCCCGGGAGGCGGCCCGCCAGCAGCGACCGGTGGATGATCTTGATGATGACGCCGGGGAGGACGCGGTGTTGGCCGCGTTCGGCATCGGTCCTGATCAACTGCTCGGCTCCGGTGGCGAGAGCAAGGTCTTCGCACTCGACCACGAACGGGTGCTCCGGCTGTACCGGACCCGCCACGAAGCGCCGGAACCGACCGCCCGTCAACTCCGCGGGCTCTATCAAACCTGGCAGCACGTCGAGATCGGTATCGAGGTGCCGATGATCATCGAGCTCGGTGAGCGAAATAGCCGGTTCTTCACCATCGACCGGCGGCTGTCGGGCCGCAACCTCTCCGAATGGTTGCGCCGAGCCGATGTCGCCGACCGGCGCCAGGCCTTGATCAGCTTTCTCGATGCGACCGAGCGGCTCTGCCGGCTGCCGAGCCCGGTGCCGGGTTTCGCGCGCCTGGTCGGACCCGAAGCTCCACAGCAGTTCGATTCGCTCGGCGCACTGCTGCACGGCATGCTGGCCGGCCCGACCCAGGCGAGCCGGCAGCAACTCGAAAGCGATCTGCCTTCGGTGGCGCAGGTCTGGGACCGGCTGCACGCCGACCTTGCCCAGCGTCAGGTACGGCCAGTCCTGGTGCACGGCGATGTCTGCGCGCCGAACGCCTACCTCAGCATGGGTCCGAGCGGACCGGTGGTCACCGGGATCGGCGACTTCAGCCCGCACACAGTCAACGCAGATCCGATGATGGACATCACCGGCGCGGTCGCCTTTCTCGAGCTCGAGCCGTACGCGGAGGCGGCCCAGGATTCCGCCTGGCTGGAGGCGGTCGCCGTGCAGCGCCACGGTCCCGACACGGCGCACTGGATCGATGTCTATCGCCGCTTCTACGGCTTCTACTTCTCCAACTCCCACGCGTTCGACCCGGCGCTCTACGGTTGGTGCCTGCGGCAACTGGGCGTGTCTCGTGAGCCAGTGAGCAACTCACGCCCTCGGGGTTCACGGGGTCGTCACCTTTGCTTGCACTGGGCGGTGATCTTGCGTCGCGGTCCAAGTTGGCCCAGATCCGTGGAGCTGGCGTCGAAGGATTTGGGCACGCTCCAACTCGGGCCCTGTGGGTGCTCAGCGCGCTCACCGGAACCGCCTTCCGATTCCGCTCGTACGAACTCGACGCCTTCTGGGACACCGTCGCACGCGACATCCTGATTTCGATGGCCCAGGATCGGCCACGGTTGGCGACGCGCCCCGTTGCAATCAGGACCGTGACGATGCCCATTCGACGAGCTTGTGCAAGGTCTCGTCGATGGCTTTCTGGTTCCGCGGCGTGGCCCGGATGATCTTGAGCACGACCGGCGACCGAGCGGTCCGCGGGTCGAACTGCTCGGTCACCACCGTGCTGTTCTCACCCACCGGTTCGAGGATGTAGCGCCAGATGTGGCCACCGAAATGCCGCCACGCGATGCGTCGCCCCTCCTCGAACTCCACGACCTGGTTCAAGATCTTGTAGCGTCCGCCGATCTTCATGTTCATGCCGAACTTCGCTCCCGGCGAGAGGCGGTCCGGCGTAAGCGGCTGCGCCCCCAGGACCGTGTTCGAGCCATCGATCAACGGGTGCTTCGCGGGCGTGGCCAGCAACTCGAAGATGTCGGCTGCTGATGCCGGCACGATGCGGGTTGCTTCGGCCACGCCGTAGGAGCTCATGGCTGGAAGTCTGCCAAGCCGTCCAAACCCCTGACAGACCTCCACGAGCAACCACTAGGCTCCTGCCATGACCGACCAACCCGTACGCGACGAACCCGTACGTAGCGCTCCCGTACTCGGCATTGACATCGGCGGCAGCGGCATCAAGGGTGCCCCGGTCGACCTGGCCACGGGTGAGTTGACGAGCAAGCGGATGCGCATTCCGACACCGGCCAAATCGACGCCACCGAACGTCGCCGATGTCGTCAGGGAGATCGTGGCCAACTTCGCCGACACGATCGGCGACGGGCCGATCGGCGTGACCATCCCGGCGGTCGTCACCCACGGCATGACCCGGACGGCCGCCAACATCGACAAGTCGTGGATCGACTGCGAAGCCGAGAAGATCTTCCAAGATCATCTCGGTCGCGACGTCCTGCTGGTCAACGATGCGGACGCCGCCGGCATCGCCGAGGTGCACTACGGCGCGGCCAAGGATCACCCAGGACTCGTACTCCTCACCACTCTGGGCACCGGGATCGGCACGGCGATCGTCTATCGCGGCGTCCTGGTCCCCAACTCCGAGCTCGGCCACATCGAGGTGGACGGCCACGACGCCGAATCAAAGGCCGCGTCCAGCATCAAGGACAAGGAGCGCCTCTCGTTCAGCGAATGGGCGAAGCGCCTTCAGCGCTACTACGACAAGATCGAGGAGATCCTCTGGCCCGACCTCATCGTCATCGGAGGCGGCGTGAGCAAGGAATCCGAGAAGTTCATCCCCAAGCTGAAGCTGAAGGCTGATCTGGTCCCGGCGAGGCTGTTGAACACCGCCGGCATCGTCGGCGCCGCCTGGCTCGCTGCTGACCGGCATCAGAATCCCGAGCGGACGCCCTAGTCGCCAAGGCCGCGAAGCCCAGCCTGCCGCTACATCCGTTCCAGGGCCTCGATGCCGAGCATGTCCAGCCCCGATGCCAGCACCCGCTTGGTCGCCAGGCACATGGCCAGCCGGGACTCGCGTACGGCACCCTCGGACTTCAACACCGGGCACTGCTCGTAGAACACCGCGAGCGCACCCGACAGGTCATACAGGTATGCGCAGAGCCGGTGCGGCTGCAACGTCGCCGCCACCTCGTCGACGACCTCACCGAAGCGGGTGAGCAGCAGCGCGAGCGCCTGCTCGGGCGGCTTCGTCCAGCACCAGCACCTTCGTCTGTTCGCCGAAGCCCTCGGCCTCGGCCTTGCGCAGGACCTGGGACATCCGGGCGTGCGCGTACTGGAGGTACGGGCCGGTGTTGCCGGTGGTCTGGACCATCCGGGCGACGTCGAACACGTAGTCCTTGTTCAGCCCGTTCGAGAGGTCGGCGTACTTGATCGCCGCGAGCGCGATCGGCGGTGCGGCCTGCTTCCTCGGCGGTGTCGAGCAGATGAGTTCAAGGTGATCGCCGTGCCCTCGCGGGTCTTGAACGGTTTGCCGTCGGTGCCCAGCACGGATCCGAACGCCACGTGTTCGGTGATCACACCGCGGGGCAGAAATCCGGCCTTGCGGGCGACCGCGAACACCTGCTCGAAGTGATCGGACTGCCGTGCGTCAACGACATAGATCATCCGGTCGGCGTTGAACTCCCGGACCCGGCGCCGGACCGCCGCCAGATCGGTCGCCGAATAGCCGTAGCCGCCGTCCCGTTTGCGGACGATCATCGGCGCACTGAACCCGTCGACGAACACGCACAGCGCTCCGTCGTCGATCACGGCCGTGCCGTCGGCCTCAAGGTCGTGAACGACCGAGGCGAGATCGTCGTTGTAGGTCGACTCGCCGGCAAGATCAGCATCGGTCAGCAACACGTTCAACCGCGCGTACGCGGCATTGAATCCGGCCAGCGACACCTCGATCAGCTGCTGCCAGATCGCCCGGGTCTGTTCGTCGCCGGACTGCAGGGCGACCACCCGGCGCCGGGCTCGCTCGGCGAACTCCTCGTCGGACCGGAAGTGGGCGCTGGCCCGGGTGTAGAGCGCCTCGGCCTCCGGCAGCGTCGAGCGAGCCGGCGTCGATCTTCTCGGCGAGGATCTGCTCGACCAGCATGCCGAACTGGGTGCCCCAGTCACCGACGTGGTTCTGCGCGATCACCCGGTGGCCGAGTGCCAGCATCACCCGGTGGAAGCAGTCGCCGATGATCGTTGACCGCAGGTGACCGACATGCATCTGCTTGGCCACGTTCGGCGCAGAGTAGTCGATCACCACGACCTGCGGCTGATCGGTCTGGGTAACCCCGGCGTGCGGATCGGCCAGTTGGTCGGTGACCGCCTGGGCCAGCACGTCGGTCTTCAGCCGGAAGTTGATGAAGCCGGGTCCGGCGATCTCCGGCGGCTCGCACAGGTCGGCGATCTCCAGCCGGGCGACGATCTCTGCGGCGACGTCCCGCGGGGGATTTTCCCTCACTCTTGGCCAGGCGCAACGCCACATTCGACTGGAAGTGACCGAACTGGGGCTTGGTGGCGGGCCGAAGCTCCGGATCGATGCCGGTGACGGCTTCGACTCGGGCGCTCAGCAGCGAAGGAATGGACGACACAACTGAGCATTATTTCACCGCTCTGCGGGTGGTTCGTCCCCGCGACAGATCTGGCCATCGCGCACCTCGACGTTCGCCGGCGACATCGGCTCAGCGCCGGCCGCCGCTCGAGCGGCTGCGGTGACCTCGTCCATCCCTCCAGGATGTCATCGACCAGACTGGGGCCAAGGCTCTCGTTGCCCCGAAACTCTGGAGATCCATGCCTCAGCCCCGGCAGCCGTTCCTGCATGACCTGGCGACGGTTTTCGCCGCACCTACCCAGGTGTTGTCCGACCGCAACGGCGACATCGGCGGTTGTCCGAATCGGCCGACCGCCCAAGGCGTGCTGCATGCGGACGTGCGGGTGCTCAGTCGGGCCGCGGCACTGGTGGACGGGCAGCCGGGCGAACACATCGCGACGGAGCTTTCGGGTGGTCGGGCCGCGCTTCACCTCACTGCTGCGGCAGGTCGGCGCTGATCAGGTCAGCACGCCGGATCCGCGGGTCCGGCTGGATCGGGTCCGCGAGGTACAGCCCGGTCTGCTCACCGAGCGCCTGACGATCTCATCGGTGCTGGATGCGGCGGAGGTCGCCACCGTCAGCGTGGTGTTCGGCATCGACCTGGCCACTCTTGGACCGGATCCGTGAGGGTGCGGAGGTCGCACCGCGACCCTTCGCCGCCGATCCCGTCGACGCCGGGATCGACTGGACCGGGCACGACGTGTCGGCTCGGCTGACGGCCGAGGGTGCCACATTGTCACTGTCCGCCGACCGGACGATCCTGACCGCGGCCTGGTCGGTGAAGTATTCCCGCGCACGGCGAGGCGACGCTGACCTGGCAGTTGATCATCTCCGACGCCGGCACTGCCGTGGTCGCGGCGACATCGCCTCGTGGCGCTCGACCGGAGCGCGTTCGATCGGCTGACCAGCGACTCGCGTCCTGGCTGATGCGGTCGCTCGATGATCTTGCCGGCATGCGGATGGGCACGCACCGAGCATCCCGACGACACGTTCCTGGCTGCGGGTGTGCCGTGGTACCTGACCCTCTTCGGGCGCGACAGCATCTGGGCCGCGCGGATGCTCTTGCCGATTGATCTCGGGCCTGCCGCCGGGACTCTCCGCACGCTCGCCCGGCTTCAGGGCACCAAGATCGACACTTCGTCCGCCGAGGCACCGGGAAAGATCCCGCACGAACTGCGCCGGGCGGCGTTCGAACTGGGCGGCATGACCTTGCCGCCCCTCTACTACGGCACCATCGACGCCACGCCCCTGTGGATCTGCCTGCTCCACGACGCCTGGCGGGCTGGGCTGGCCGACGCCGAGGTGATCGACCTGCTGCCCGCACTCGAGGGTGCGTTGACGTGGATGACCGACGTGGCCGACACCGACGGCGACGGCTTTCTGGACTACCTCGACGCCAGCGGGCGGGGCCTGACCAACCAGGGCTGGAAGGACTCCGCCGACGCGATCCGGTTCAGTGACGGACGGATCGCCGATGGTTCCATCGCGCTCTGCGAGGTCCAGGGTTACGCGTACGAGGCGGCAATCAGCGGGGCAACCCTGCTGGAGGCCTTCGGCCGCCCGGGCGGCGAGGGACTTCGCGGCTGGGCGGCGAACTTGGCCGATCGGTTCCGGGCTGCCTTCTGGTACGGCACGGCGACGACCGCTATCCCGCCCTGGCGCTGGACGGCAGCAAGCGTCGGGTCGATTCACTGACCAGCAATATCGGACACCTGCTCGGGACGGGACTGCTGAACCCTGAAGAGGAACGCTTGGTGGCGGTCCGCGTGGCAAGTGCTGACCTCGACTCCGGACTCGGGTTGCGGACGATGTCGGCCGCGGACGCGGGGTATGCGCCGCTGAGCTATCACTGCGGATCGGTCTGGCCGCACGACACCGCAATCGTGATCGCCGGACTGCATCGTGCGGGGCTGGGCGAGTACGCGGCCGGGCTGATCGAGGGCCTGCTGCGCGCCTCGGTCGCCTTCGATCAGCGAGTGCCGGAGCTGTGGAGCGGCGAAGGCCGTCCGGTGCCGTATCCGGCGGCCTGCCGCCCGCAAGCCTGGTCGGCCGCGTCGGCGGTCATGGTGGCACAAGCCATCGGTGCCCTGTGAGCAACAGGCCGGTGACCGTTGATCTGGTCGCAGCGATCAATGACCGACGACTGCGGGTGCGGCCGTCCGATCACGGGCTGGTCCTGCCGCAGATCAGCGGGCAGGACGGTTGGTCAGATCCTCCACAGATCCTCGACGTCGCCCAGGATGCAGCAGGAATGATCATGGTGCCCGCGGTGCTGATCGACTCCGAACCGCGATCCATGCTGCATGTCGTGGCGGTGGCCACCGGCTCGAACGCAGCCGCGTGGATCGATCTGGATGATCTTGATCAACTCGCGCATCCCCCGACGGTCGCCGAGGCGATCCGGCGCAGCGTCGCCGAGTATCGCGGCGCGTCAGTCCGCCCGGCCGGGCGACCGGACTGGTTCCATCCAGACTGGCAGATAGGCGTCGACGCCTGGATCGACGACGTGCTGAGCGGCGCCGCTGTCCAGCGAAGCGGGCCGAGCGAGGTGATCAAGTTCTGGAGCCTGTCGGCGATCGTGAAGGTCCCGGTCACCGGGATCCGCGGCGACGACGCGGTCTTCTTCAAGGCCGCCTGTCAGTTGTTCCGCGCCGAGCCCGCTCTCACCCGGTTCGTGTCCGGCATCGCGCCGGAGTCGGTGCCGGACCTGCTCGCGGTGGACACCGAACGGGGCTGGATGCTGATGCGGGCATTCGAGCACGATGATCATGAACGCCAGGCGCGGGCCGCGGTGCCCGCCGCGCGGGAGATCGCCCGCGTGCAGGTGATCTCGGCTGACCGGATCGGCGAGTTGCTCGACCTCGGCGCTCCCGACCGGCGGTTGGCCTCGACCGTCGACGCCCTGACCAAGATCATCACCAGCAGCGTCGAACTTGATCAACTGGACACCGACGGGCAACGAGCAGCGCAAGCCGCACTGCCGTGGCTGGTCGACCAGTTGACTGCGCTCGAAGCGACCGGTATGCCGTACACGCTCGGCCACGGCGATCTGCATCTCGGCAATGTGGCCATGGTCGATGATCACGTGCTGCTCTTCGACTGGACCGACGCAGCGGTGACCTTTCCCGCGCTGGACATCGCTCTGCTGGCCCGGAGCAGCGGGGTCGGATGACCGCGAGGCGGTCCTGGACGCTTACGCGCAGGTCTGGCGGGAGGGCTATTCGGCGGCCGACGTCGACGAGGCGATGCGGCTGGCTCCGCTGGCCAACCAGATCTACCAGGCCATCTCGTACGAGGGCATCTACCGAGCCCAGGAGGACCGGACCCGCTGGGAGATCGGCGGCGTGGTGGCCCGAACGCTCCGGAGCCTGGCGGAACAGTGGCAGGCGAGCACTCAGGCGGCCGGCTGACACCGCGGACACCAGTAGCTGCGGCGCTCCTGACCCAGCGGGCCGAATTCCTCCATCCGGATCGGCGTTCCGCACCGACGGCAGGGCTCCCCCGGCCGCTCGAACACGTAGGCGCGCTTGCCCGTCCGAAGATCGCCGGTCGTCGACTGTTCCAGTCGCCACCGGTTCGCGTGCAGGAGTTGCTGACCGCGGTGCACCAATCGGCGAAGATTGCGCACCTGCTTCACCGGCGTACGCGGATGGATGCCTTGCAGGAAACAAAGTTCTGCTCGATAGAACGTGCCGATCCCGGCGAGATTGCGCTGATCGAGGAGCGCCTCACCGATGCTGCGTTCCGGTTGACTCTCGATTCGCCGCACTGCTTCGTCGAGGTCCCAGTCCGGGCCGAGGAGATCCGGTCCGAGGTGCCCGACCACCGAGTCCTCATCGGCCGTGGCGACCAGTTCGGTCACCGGGAGCCGATAGCCCACTGCGTCATGATCAGTGGTGGCCAGCAAGGCACGGATCTGCCAGTCGGTCCCACCGGCCCACTTGCGGCCGCGCGGATAGATCCGCCACGTTCCGTCCATCCGGAAGTGCGTGTGCAAGGTGTAGTCGTTGTCGAACCGGAACAACTGGTGCTTGCCCCGCGACAGCACCTCGCGCACCGTGACGCCCGTCAGATCCGTCGTGGCCAGGGCGGGCACCCGGAACTCGCTGCGCGTCAGCTCCCGCCCGGCCAGCACCTCATTGAGGCGCTGGCAGGAGCGCCACACCGTGTCACCCTCTGGCATGCGTTCATCTTGCCTGCTGATGCTCAAGCGGGCTCGAGCGGGAAGAGAGCGCTCTGATCAAAACGGTCACCCAGGTGCGGAAGGGCCGCCAATCTTCGGCGATTGCGGTCAATTCGGCGTCGCTCAGTTCATGATCGACGCCGTAGAGCCGCTGGACCGCCTCGCGGGATCGGCTCTCCTCGATCGACAGCACGTCGGCGTGGCCGAGAGAGCGGACCACGATCAGCGCGCTGTAGAACGGCCCGATGCCAGGCAGCTCCTGCAGCTCGGTCTTGGCCTGCTCCGGCGGCAGGGCCCGGAGCCGATCCGCCGACAGCTTGCCCTGCTGGGCGGCCTCCGCGACAGCACGCAGGCGCGGGATCCGGTCAGCCGGCAGGCCGGGGAGGGACTCGACGGCCAGCAGCCGGCTCGGAGTCGGCACCGCGAGTGTCCGCTCCCCGGCCAGATCGAAGCCGACGCCGTACGCCTCGGACATCCGCTTGCGCACGGTGATGCCCTGCGGCCGGGCCCGGCGCGCACTGACGATCGACCAGACGGCCGCCTCGTACGGCGAGTAGAAGTTGGCCGGCCGGAACCCCGGCGCGACGGCGTGGACCTCCGATAGGACCGGGTCGGCCGCGCACAGCTGATGGAAGGCCTCACCGTCGTGGTCGAGCGAGATCACCCGAGCGACCTGCCGGCGCAGGATCTCCAGTTCGTCATCGCTGAGTGGGTCTCCGGCCGCCTCGACCTGGAGCTCGACCCGATCATCGCGCTGCCTAGCTTCGACGCCGACCTGGCGCTCGTAGTCGCCGTCCAGGCAGAACGCCATCCGCATCACACCGTCGAAGCTCCGCTCGTCGCGGTGGCCGAAGCCCATGGTGGCGATCTCGCCGAGGTCGTAGGGACCGGTGACATCGAGGTAGGTCTTCGTCATGGGCCCCAGTGTGTGCGGGACCTCCGACATTTCCGGCCCTCCCATAAGGTGGGCCCGTGCCCCTGCCTCAACCCAAGGCCCGTCGCGGCCGCTGGCTCCTCCGCTCGGGTCTCGTGGTGGTGGGGATGGGCGTTGCGGCCGCGGCGACATTGGGGGCGTCGATCAGCTGGGTCCGGTCGTCGGCGGACGGCCATCTGTACTCGGTCGACGACGTCCCGCCCGCCCCGGTCGGGTTGGTGCTGGGCGCGCAGGTCTACCCCGACGGCACGCCGTCACCCTTCCTGGCGGCTCGGCTCGACCTCGCGAAACAGCTCTTCGACGCCGGCAAGGTGCAGGTGCTCCTGGTCTCCGGCGACAACATGGCGCCGGAGTACAACGAGCCGGACGCGATGCGGGACTACCTGATCGACGCCGGCGTTCCCGCCGACAAAGTGGTGGCCGACTACGCCGGCTTCGATACCTATGACTCCTGCGCTCGGGCCAAACGGATCTTCGGCGTCTCGAAGTTGATCATGGTCACTCAGGCCTATCACCTGCCTCGGGCGGTCGCAACCTGCCGGGCACTCGGTGTCGACGCGACGGGCGTGGGTGACGACACCTCTCGACAGTATGTGAATGCCTGGCGACGTGGTGCGATCCGTGACCAGGTGGCATGTGTCAAGACGGTGGTGGATCTGGTCACCAAGCGCGAGCCGGTCCTCGGCCAGCGCGAGATCAGCGTGGACGAAGCCCTCGCTCGGTAACGCAACGCTGACGGAGTCTCCGCAGCCCTTTTCGCCGTACGCCGGTGAGTTTTACGCTCGTCGTGCGCCTGTGATCGGTTCCAGGACAGATCTCGACATCGGGTATCCGGCCGATCACCGGTGACTCTTCACGGCAGCGGGAGTGGGCGCCCGTGCCCACGCCGGCCGTTCGCAATGGAGGCGAAATGTCAGCAGAGACGTACGACGCGATCGTGGTAGGAGCCCGGTGTGCCGGCTCGCCGACTGCGATGATCTTGGCTCGCAAGGGTTATCGAGTGCTGCTGGTGGACCGCGCAACCTTCCCCAGCGACACCGTCTCCACCCTCTGCATCCAGCCGCCGGGCGTGCAGAAGTTGCGTCAATGGGGTCTGTTGGAGCAGGTGACCGCCACCGGCTGCCCACCGATCGACACCATGTTGTTCGACTTCGGGTCGTTCGACTTCGGACCGGTCGTGATCAGCGGCACACCAGGCCTGCCGGAATCACCCGTCGCGTACGCGCCCCGTCGTACCGTCCTCGACAAACTCCTGGTCGATGCCGCCGTCGATGCCGGCGCAGAAATGCGGGAAGGTTTCAACGTCGAGGACGTCGTGGCCGAGGACGGCGTGATCGTCGGCATCCGCGGTCATACGGTCGGGGGCTCAACGGTGACCGAGCGCGCCCGGTTAGTGATCGGAGCCGACGGGCTCAACTCGACGGTCGCGAAAGCCGTGCAGCCGGAGACGTACGCCGAGAAGCCCAAACTGCTGTGCGGCTACTACGCCTACTGGAGCGGATTGCCCACGAACGGCACCTTCGAGACCTATATCCGCCCGAATCGGGGGTTCGCCGCGATCCCGACCAACGACGATCTGACGCTGGTCATCGGCGGCTGGCCGTACGCGGAGTTCGCCGCCAACAAGGCAGACCTCCGGGGCAACTACCTCAAGACCATCGCACTCGCGCCGGAACTGGCCGATCGACTCGAGGGCGCCACCCAGGAGACCAGGATCGTCGGATCCGCCGTGCCCAACTTCTTCCGCAAGCCCTACGGGCCCGGCTGGGCGCTGGTCGGGGATGCCGGCTACATCCGAGATTTCATCACCGCACAGGGGATCAGCGACGCCTTCCGCGACGCCGACCTGTGCGCAACCGCGATCGACACCTGGCTGTCCGGTAGGGGCAAGCCGGACGAGGCGATGAGCGGTTACCAGCAGACCCGCGACGCCAAGGTCATGCCGATGTACGA
Organism: uncultured Actinomycetota bacterium; assembly: GCA_963723815.1. GTDB lineage: Bacteria > Actinomycetota > Actinomycetes > Propionibacteriales > Propionibacteriaceae > Microlunatus. The sequence continues at coordinate 30,002 of CAVRSH010000004.1, forward strand.
ACTGACCGCTCAGGCGGCCAGCCTGGAACCGCCGCCTCCCGAGATGCAGCAACTCCTCGGTGCGATCGCCGGAAACCAAGCGGCCATGGACGGATTCGTCCAGGTCAACTCCGGCGCCCGTCCTCCGGCTGACTTCTTCTCACCCGACAACATCAACCAGATCTTCGCCACTGCCCAAGCCCGCGCCTGAGCGATTCTTCCCCGACTCTTCGCGGCCTCCTCAGAGAAGTCCGGACTTGATTCGAGCGTTACTGTGTAACAGTGTAATCAAGTGAGCACCCAGAGAGGAACGACATGAATTGGCATCAGCAGGAAGAAGGCGGCGAGCGCGGGCGCGGTCGACGAGGACGCGGCTTCGGCCGGCCGGGCGGCTGGCAGAACGTCGACGTACCGCCGGCCGAGGACGCGCAGGCGTGGTTCGAAGGCCGGCTCCCGAGTGAGTGGTTCACCGACGTGACGGTGACCGTCGATCGCGAGGAGATCACCGTGGTCGGCGTGCTCGCCGATGAAACGGTGGAGGATTCCGCCACCGCCGAGGGCCGGATCAGCCGGTTCCGGGCCGAGACCAGGGCCACCCGGATCGAGATCGCCGAAGAGGCTCAGGCGCGCTACGGCCGGAAGGTCTCCTGGGGCGCCCAGCTGGGCGACACCCGGGCGTTGTTCACCCACATCTCCGTGCCGGTGATGACCCGGCTCAAGCAGCCCGAGCGGCAGGTGCTCGACACCCTCGTCGACGCCGGGGTCGCCCGATCCCGTTCCGAGGCGCTGTCCTGGGCCGTCAAGCTGGTCGGCGAGCACGCCGAGAGCTGGCTCAGCGATCTACGGGGCGCGATGGAAGAGGTCGACAAGCTCAGGGCGCAGGGCCCCGAACTCTAAGCGCCCATAGCCTGTGCCGACACCTGGTCGGCTCGGGAACTACGAGGAGCCGGGATAGCGCTGGGAGCGGTAGTACCGGATCAGGCCGCGGGTCGAGACGTCCTGCTCGTCAAGGGCGTGCTCGTCCCCGGTCACGGCGGGCGTCACCTTCAGAGCCAACTGCTTGCCCAGTTCGACGCCCCACTGGTCGAAGCTGTCGATGCCCCACACCACGCCCTGCACGAACGTGATGTGCTCGTAGAGGGCGATCAGCTGACCCACCACCGATGGTGTCAGCGCCGGCGCCATGATCGAGGTCGTCGGCCGGTTGCCGCTGAACACCCGGGCCGGCACGATCGCCTCCGGGGTCCCCTCGGCTCTGACCTCATCGGCGGTCTTGCCGAACGCGAGCGCCGCGGTCTGGGCGAAGAAGTTGGCCAGGAACAACTCGTGCACGTCCGCATCGCCGTCGGTCAACGGGATGCGCCGGGTTGGCCACCGCGATGAAGTCAGCCGGGATCATCTGGGTGCCCTGATGGATCAACTGGTAGAAGGCGTGCTGGCCGTTGGTGCCCGGCTCGCCCCAGAAGACCTCGCCGGTCTGCGTGGTCACCGGTGAGCCGTCGTAGCGCACGCTCTTGCCGTTGGACTCCATGGTCAACTGCTGCAGGTACGCGGCGAAGCGATGCAGGAACTGCGCGTACGGCAGCACGGCGTGGCTGCCGGCGCCGAAGAAGTTCACGTACCAGACGTTGAGCAGACCCATCAGCACCGGGACGTTGGCGTCGAGCGGCGCCTCCTTGAAATGCGTGTCGATCGCGTGGAAACCGCCGAGGAAGTCCGCGAAGTTCTCCGGTCCGATCGCGACCGCGACCGAGGTGCCGATGGCCGAGTCGACCGAGTAGCGGCCGCCGACCCAGTCCCAGAAGCCGAACGCGTTCGCCGGATCGATGCCGAACGCCGCCACCTTGTCCAGCGCGGTGGAGACCGCGACGAAGTGCTTGGCGACCGCCGCGCCGGCGGCCTCGTCGCCGTCCTCGATCGCGCCGGCGGTCCGAAGTCGATCCAGGAGCCAGGCCCGGGCCAGCCGGGCGTTGGTCAGCGTCTCCAGCGTGGTGAACGTCTTGGACGCCACGATGAACAGGGTGGTCTCGGGATCGAGGTCCTTCGTCTTCTCCGCGACGTCGGTCGGGTCGATGTTGGAGACGAACCGAGCGGTCAGACCCGGCTGCACGTACGGCTTCAGCGCCTCGTAGACCATCACCGGGCCGAGATCGGATCCGCCGATGCCGATGTTGACCACGGTCTCGATCGGCTTGCCCGGTGACGCCGATCCACTCGCCGCTGCGCACCTTGTCGGCGAAGGCGTAGACCTTGTCCAGCACCTCGTGCACCTGCGGGATCGACGTCGACTGCCGTCGACGACCAGGCTGGCGTCCGCGGGGCGCCGCAGCGCGGTGTGCAGCACCGCCCGATCCTCGGTGACGTTGATGTGCTCGCCGGCGAACATCGCGTCGCGGCGCTCGGCCAGCTCCACCTCGCTCGGCCAGCTCGACCAGGGCCGCAGACCGCCTCGGTGGTGATCAGGTTCTTGGACAGGTCGACGAACAGGTCGCCGGCGGTGAAGGTGAATCCCTGGCTGCCCGCTCGCGGGTCGTCGGCGAACCAGGTCCGAGCAGGTCAGGCTTGAAGCGCTTCAGCTCGAGTGCATGCGCCGGTCGCGGTACGGTTCCCATGGCCTGTTGGTGGCCGGTGGCAGTCGACAGCCGGCTGACTCATCTCGTCGAGCCTCAACTTCGCAACGGCGTGGCGTGATTCCGGTCACCCGTACGGCTGACCACCGTCTCGCTTCCCACGACGAGGCTCGCGGCAGCATCCGAGCCGAGCCTCCTGCACGCTGTCCGACACCGCTCGGCCTCTATAGCTGTGACTGCATGGATCCTCGTCTGGCCAGGAGCCAACCGGAGTCGGAGCGGCCGTACGCGCCGCGGCGAGTCGGAGTTCCGCACCGATCTGGAGCGGATCCGGTTCGCCCAGTCGTTCTCCCGGCTCGCCGAGGTCACCCAGGTGGTCACCGCCGGGGCGACCAGCGGAGTGGTGCACAACCGGTTGACCCACACGATCAAGGTCACCGCCGTGGCCCGGGCGATCGCGGTCCGCCTGCTGCGCACCGAGGATCGTGACCTGCTTCGTGATCTTGGCGGTCTTGATCATGTCGTGGTGCAGGCCGCCGCCAACGCCCATGATCTTGGTCATCCGCCGTTCGGGCATCTCGGCGAGCGGGTGCTCGACCGCCTGGCCCGGGAGCGTTTCGGGCTGGCCGACGGCTTCGAGGGCAACGCGCAGACGTTCCGGATCCTCACCGAGCTCGAGGTGCACGGGCCGGGCGACGAGGGACTCAACCTGACCGCCGCCGTGCGCGCCGCGGTGCTGAAGTACCCGTGGGCGCGTTTCCACTACCCGAGCCCGCACCCGACCGACTGGCCGGTTCCGCCGCGCGGGGCCGGCCATGGGCGCGGCGGCTCCGGGTGCGGCGAAGTTCTCCACCTACCTGATCGACCTGCCCGAGATGCTCGACGCGCTGCGCGCCTTTCCCGACCTGCCGCCCGGGCGGCAGACGCTGGAGTGCTCGGTGATGGACCTGGCCGACGACATCGCCTACTCCCTGCACGACGTGGAGGACTTCCACCGCTCCGGCGTGCTGCAGTTCTCCCCTGTGTCCGGGGAGTTCCGATCCTGGGAGAGCGGTCGGGCGAGCTTGCCGAGATGACGGGTGTCGAGCTGGTCCGGGCCGGCCGGCAGCCCGGGCGCCGGGCTGGAGCGGCTCCGTCGGCGGCTGGCAGCCCGGGACGGGTGGATGTTCGACGAGGACACGTTCTCCGCCGCGGTGGCCACGTCGGGGACGAGTTCGTCGACGGGGTCCTGGCCAGCGCCGTACGACGGGTCGATGGTGTCCGACCGCGCCATCTCCGGCTTCACCTCGCGCTGGATCGACCACCTCGATCACCTCGGTCAGGCCGGATCCCGAGCCGGAGGTCCGGTCGGGCTACGTCTGGACTGAGCTCGCCAGCCTGGCATGAGGTCTCGGTGCTGAAGTTCGTCAACCAGTACTTCATCCTGGAACGGCCCGATCTCGCCATGTTCCAGCGCGGGCAGGAGCAGACCATCGAGCAACTGGTCGTCGGCTTCGACGACTGGCTGTCGGATCGGGGGGATGCCGGCCGCGCGCCCCGGCGGATGGTCGACCTGGTGAATGCGGCGACCTTCGGCTACGAGCGGATCGCCGAGACGCACCCCGAATGGCTGGGCGGCCGAGTTCACCGACGCCGATCTGGCCCGGATGGGGCGGGGCCGCGGCATCGTGGACTTCGTCAGCAGCCTGACCGACGCCCAGGCGGTCGCGTACGCCGCCCGGCTCGGCGGGGCCAGCGGCCTGCTCTGGGTCAACAGCGGCCTGTAGCGCGCACTGCCATCTCGACCGAGTCCTTAGGTCATCGGTCATGCTGGACCGGTGGAACTGTTCGGCGAGGTGTGGCGACGTGCGACGTCGGTGCAGCCCGCGCCGTCCGCCGGCCTTGATCACCCTCACCGCCCTCGCGGCATTCGCCTTGGTGGCCCTGCCGTCGATCTGGCCCTACACCAGGGTCATGATCACCATCACCCACGAGGGCGGGCACGCCTTCGCCGCCCTGCTGACCGGCCGCAAGCTCCAGGGAATCCGGTTGCACACCGACACCTCCGGCCTGACCATCTCCAGCGGTCGGCCGCGCGGACCCGGGATGGTGGTCATGCTGCTCGCCGGCTATCTCGCGCCGGCGTTGGTCGGCCTGGGCGCGGTCGGGCTGCTGCTCGCCGGTCACAGCCTTGCCCTGCTCTGGCTCCTGGTGATCATCCTCGGGTTGATGTTGATCAAGATCCGCAACATCTACGGGGTCGTGGTGATCATCGTTTGCACGGCCGCGCTGCTTGCCATCAGCTGGTACGCGAGCGCAGCCGCCCAGTCGGGCCTGGCCTATCTGATCACCTGGATCCTGCTGCTGGCATCACCCAAACCGGTGCTGGAGCTGATCGGTCAACGCCGCCGACACCGTACGCCGCAGTCCGACGCCGACCAGCTGTCCCGACTGTCCAAGGTTCCGGCAGGCCTCTGGCTGACCGGGTTCCTGGTGATCAACTCGGTCGGGCTGCTGGTCGGGGCCGCCCTTCTGCTGCCGGCCTTGGCCGACTTGGCCGTCGACCTCGTCGCCCGGCTGACCGCTGCCTAGCAGAGCCCCAAAACCCAAGACGGCTCCCACCCGGTGCGGGGTGGGAGCCGGAAGCTGTTGGTGAAAGCCGGCTCAGGAGAGCTTCCCCGAGCGCTGAGCGACCAGGATCAACTCGTCGCGCATGGCTGGGGTGAAAGCGCTCCCGATGGCGTTGTTGAGCTCGCGGCGGGTGCGCCGGTTCTCACGGTGGCTCTGGATGGCCTTCGCGAGGCGTGACATGACTTTCGTCCTTCCGGATTGTTGATTGACGTCGAACTATTCGATGTCGAAGTTATCATAGCAACGCGAGGCAGGCCAGGCATATTCCCGCAGGGGTGACGTTGGTCGCACCGACTTCGGCGGGCGGCGTGGGAAGGTTGGCTCCCGGGAGGGGCGGAAGTGCCAGCGTGGTGCTAGTCAAGTTGCTTGACCCTTGGCGGCGTTCAGGTGCGTGCATCGCAAGGCCGACGAGGAAGGGATACCGGGTCGTATCACGACCGAGGAGAACGTGTTGCGCGGAGCGCCGCCTCCGGCGAACAGGCGAGGTGCGTGCCTGGGCGTCGCCAAGGGTTAAGAGACTTGGCTAGCGCGACACTAGGCGGCTTGGCCGAACCGCCGATCGCTGACGATGATGCCGGCGCGCTCGAGCTCGGCTTCGACGCGGATCCGTTCGATGTCCCGCTCGAATCCGATGGATTCCCCGGCGAGCTCATGCTCGATGTCGAGCATCTCGCAGGCCTGCATCAACACCCGGTCGTACGCGAGACGATTGCCGATCTGGTGGGCGGCGGAGCGATGTGCATCCCCGCGGACTACGGAACGAAGGCGCCGCAGGTCAGCCGCGAGCTGCTCGATCGGGATGCCGTGCTGGTGACGCAGCGCACGCACCCCGCGCCGATGGTCGGCCGACTCCATGCGCCTGATCTTCCAACGCTGGATGCTCGCGTCCCAGCGGCCCGCCATCAGGTCGTAGCCGACCACGCAGAGGATCGGGACGAGCACCATGATCGCGACGGCGATCCCGCCGAGCACAACCTGGTACATGTCCACCATAGACAAACCCTAAGTCGGGCACAGGTGGTTAACAAGCCGGAGCCGAGGTCGTAAACCAACCGTCATTGATCGCCGCTACGGAGGCGGCTAGAATGCCGCCCGGATTTAACCTGTGCCGCGGTTTCCGTACACCGAGACGTGGACGTGGTCGTAGTGGTTGGCGGTCCTCGACCCGCGATCCGACATCGAGCGCCAGCCCTCGGATCCGCGCTGCACCGTCCAGATCTTCTGGGAGTAGATGACCTCGCTGACGCCCAGCCGCTTGGCGTTCGCGCGGACCCAATTGGCGATCTGCCAGCCGACGGTGGAGTTCGAGATCATCGAGTCGAGGGCCTGACCGCTGCCGTGGAAGTCCGAACTGTTTCGCCGGCCGCCGAACGCGGTGACCTGGGGATAGCGCGCGCAGATCGCCCGGTGGACGCGGATGGCGTCCCTGGTCAGGCCGGACTCGACCTTGGATCCCAGCTTGCACGGGGCGGCCGAGATGCCGCCGCTCGAAGTCGCAGCGCGCGCCTTCGGCTTCTTGTCCGAGAGGTACTGGTTCTTCACCCAGCGGCCCTTGCCCTTGTAGGAGACGAACCGGAACCCCTTGTAGGTCGGAGTCGGTGATCGAGAGCTTGGTCCCGGTGGGGACAACCGTGATCACCTTCGAGTTCTGGGTCGGCACGGTCCGGATGTTCAGTCCGACGGTCGCGTACTTCGTGCCGGTGACGGTCAGCGCCGGGGTCGGGAGCTTGACCTCCTTGACCTTGCCGGTCGTCGTCTTCGCCTTCTTGGCCTTCTGCGGCCGGCTTGGCAGCGGGCGTCGGGCGGGCGTCGGTCCGGCCTCGGCTGGCCTCGCTCCTCGCGTGCCGTGGTCAGCGCTCGGCGCGCTCGAAGCGGCGGAAACGCTGGTCGACGGGAGCCGGATAGGCGATCTGGGCGTCTTTGTCGCCCCAGACACCAGCGGTGGCGCCAGCCGCGGTCACGCCGACGAGCGTCGCCGGAACGGCAACGCGTGCTACGCGTGCCGCAAGTGACGGCCTGAGCGCCCTACGCGGGCGTTGTTGAGCCAAGATTTCTCCACTCCCCCGAGTCGAGTCACGTGCATATCGAGACCAAACCGTTATCTTTCCGCTGGGAGTCTAGACAGACTTGGACCCATTTGCCCAACTGGCGCCGAACCGGATGAACGGCTCGAGGCCCCGAGCCCGTGCCGTCGAGCACGATCCATGGGCACTACGGTGACCGAGTAGGTCGTCGCGTGGAGAGGTCATTTCGATGGTGGAATACGACGCAATCGTGATCGGCGCCGGCCAGGCCGGACCCGGCGTAGCGGGGTCGCTGGCCGGTGAGGGCAAGCGGGTGGCGCTGATCGAGATGGACCGGGCCGGAGGCACGTGTCTCAACCACGGCTGCAAGCCGACCAAGGCACTCAGGGCGAGCGCGTCAGTCGCCCACCAGGCACGACGGGCCGCCGAGTACGGCGTCGGTGTCGGCGAGGTGACCGTTGATTTCGGCGTCGCGATCAACCGGGTCCGCTCGATCATCTCGGGCCTGCAGGAGTCCCTCGACGACTGGCTGGAGAGCATCGAGGGACTCGATCTGCTGCACGGCAACGCGACCCTGGCCACTGACCCGCAGGGCAAGAGCCACCGGGTGACCGTCGGCGATCAGCAGTTGAGCGCACCCGAGGTGTATCTCAATGTGGGCGGCCGCGCCTCAAAACCGCCGATCCCCGGGTTGGACACCGTCGACGCCATGACCGAGGTCGAGTTGCTCGCACTCAATGAGCTGCCCGAGCACCTGGTCATCGTCGGCGGCGGCTACATCGGGCTGGAGTTCGGACAGATGTTCCGACGGTTCGGGGCCGAGGTGACGATGATCGCCGGCGGTGGCGTGGCCGGCCGCGAGGACGAGGACGTGTCGGCGTTGATCGCCGAGATGCTGACCGCGGACGGCGTCCGGATCGTCGAGGGTCGCCCCTCACGGGTCGGGCCGCACCAGGACGGCGTCGAGGTCGAACTGGGCGACGGATCGACCATCACCGGATCACACCTGCTGGTGGCGACCGGGCGCCGGTCCAACTCGGACCTGCTCGGTGACCACGGCATCGAGACCGACAAACGCGGCTTCTTCATCGTTGGGTCGCGCTTCGAGACTTCGGTTCCCGGCGTGTGGGCGCTGGGCGACGTGAACGGCCGCGGCGCCTTCACGCACACCGCGTACCAGGACTCGCAGATCCTGCTGGCCCCGCCGCGTACGGTCGACGGTCGGGTACCCATCTTCGCCATGTTCACCGATCCACCACTGGGACGGGTCGGGATGACCGTACGCGAAGCACGCGAGTCCGGGCGGCAGGGTGCTCAAGGCGGAGGTGCCGATGACCAGCGTCACTCGGGCCGTACTGGAGGGCGAGACGACCGGTCTGATGCGGATCCTGGTCGACGCCGACACCGAGGAATTCATCGGTGCGACGATCCTGGGACTGCACGCCGACGACCTCATACAGATCATCGGTACCGCGATGCAGACGGGCGTGAAGTATCCCGCGGTCCGCGATGCGCTGCCGATCCATCCGACGATGGCGGAGTACATCCCGTCGGTGCTGGGCTCACTCGCACCCCTCGACTGACGCGCCTTCGCAGTTTCTGCTTCGTCAACGGCCACGCCGCAGCAGAACTGCAGATGCCGGTCGTCGGTGTTGATCAAGGCTTCCTCACCCAGCACCCGCTGCACGGCGAAGGCGCGATGATCACCGTGGGGAATCCCGATCAGGCCGACCACCGATTGCCGCACGGCCATCGCGCCGACCACCCAGGCCGGGGCGCTGCGGAAGTCGAAGAGCCGCGCGGCCCAGTCCTGCGGTTCCATGATCAACTCCGGTGGGATGGGAATGATCTGCACGTCGGCGAAGTCGGGCGCGGTGATCTCGTCCAGGGCGAGCGAGTGGAAGTGCGGTAGATCGGTGAGAGCGGTCATCGAGGGTCCTTTCCGGGCCGGAGGACGGGGGCCCGGGGGCTGCGTTTGTAGTCGGAAACGGCGCGGCTGTCAGCGTCCCAGAAGCGCCAGGGCCGGTCGGCCTCGGCGGAGACACCGACCCGCGGACCGGCCATGATCGTCTTCGGCCGGACTACCCCCGGTTCGAGTCGGACCGGCCCGCCCGCCAGCAGGTAGGAACCCTTGTGCGCGGCGTTCAGACCGAGCGCTTGGGTCAGCCGGCCCGGGCCGCGGGCCAGATCGCGATCGGTCGATCGTCCTCGGCGGGACCTGGCATGATCGACTCCGTCCACCACCTCGCCGGCCCGCAGCAGCACGCCGGATGCCACGCCGTCCGGTCCGCAGACGACATTCGCAGCCCAGTGAATTCCATAGTTGAAATAGACGTATAGATGCCCCGGCGGACCGAACATGATCAGGTTGCGCGGCGTCCGCCCGCGGAAGGCGTGCGAGGCCGGATCGCGCGCGCCGTCGTACGCCTCGACCTCGGTCAGCCGGACGGCGACGTCGCCGTGCCGCAGGATGGCGCCGAGCAGGGTCGGGGCGACCTGGTCGACCGGAGCCTCGAGATCCCAGGTCACAGCAGTTCCACCGTGCCGGCCGTGCCATCCACCCGGACCAGGTCGCCGGTCTTCAGCAGCATGGTGGCGTTGCCGCTCCCGACCACGGCCGGGATGCCCAGTTCGCGCGCGACGATCGCGGCATGGGACAGCGGCGCACCGACGTCAGTGACGACCGCCGCGGCGCGCGGGAACAGCGGCGTCCAGCCGACATTGGTCACCGTGGTGACCAGCACCTCGCCGGACTCCAGTTCCGCACCCCGATCGGCGTCGAGCAAGACCCGGACCCGACCTTCGACGACCCCGGCCGAGCCCGGAAAGCCCTGCACCCAGGCCTGCGCCTCCCCGGTCTGGCCTTCGACGTAGAGATCGCTGCGGCGCCGTGGGTCGCGGGCCCACCGGAACGGGTCGAATCGGCCGCGGATCAGGGCCGGATAACTGGGCAGGGTGCAGTAGTCCCGGTACGCTGCCCGGCGCTCGATGATCTTGGCCGAGCTGATCGTCTCGCCGTTGAGTGCCCGGACGATCTCGTGCTTGTCGAGGAAGAAGATGTCCTCGCCGAGCCCGGTCAGCCGGCCCGCTTGGAGAGCGTAAGCCCGGAGCACCCAGAAGTACCGGATCACTTCACTTCGGGCCTGCTCGCGATCGCGGGAGATCTTCGCCCACCGGGCAAGCTGGTGGTGCAGCGTCCACGCCTGCACCGGATGGCGGTGCTCGAGCTCAGACCAGGCGGCGTCGCGCTTTTGTTCCTGACCGGCCAGCAGTCGTCGGTGGTCGACTCCGGACCGTTCACGATCGGCCAACTGTCGGTCGGTCCAGCGCGGGTCCTCACCGGGTCGTGGTGTCGAGATCTCGAATTCGTGCGGTCCGCGATGGCCGTAGCGGCGGTTGAAGGTGTCCCGATCGATCTGGCCGGTCGCCAGCAATTCCAGGCCGTCCAACAGGCCGAGGCTGGCCAGCTGGCCGGCCTGGGATCCCAGTCCCGCGGTCAGGGCGTTGGCGGCCGCGTCCCCGACGAGCCGTTGCAGCCGCTTGCGGGTGGTCACGAAGGACGCACCACTGGAACGGGTGGCGGCCGACAACATCCAACTGGCGTGGTGGAACTCGGGATTGATCACGTCCTCCCACAGCTCAGCCAACTCGGGCCCCGTGGCCACGGCGGCGATCTCGGCGCGGCGCCGATCGCACAGGTCCGCGTGCTCGGCCAGATAGGCCGCGAGCTGCTTGGCATCCCGACGGGCTTCGCCCAGCACGTGGAGTGCCATCGGAGCGATCGCCCGGAGCACGGCGAACCGGTGGGTCCGCACCGGGGGTATCTCAAGATCATCAGGCAGCCGGCCGAAGACCTCCTCGGTCAGGGTGCGGAACCGCTTCTCGTTGACCCCGACGACACCGGAGAGCGTCATCATCACGCTGACGTTCAGATAGATCCGCCCCCCGATCCGGCCGTAGCCGACATACGGCGGAATGGAGGCGGTCGCCATCGCGTCGGTGAGGAAGACCTGCACCATCGACCACGTGGCGGGGGTCATCACGTCGGGGATGGCCTCCCCCACATTGGTGTTGGTCCACAGGAAGTCACCGGACCGGCTGTCGTTCCACGGGTCCCGCTGGACACCGGTGGTGATCGGCCGGGCCTGGACGACGAACAACTCGTCCCCGGTCCGACACCATTCGATGTCCATCGGCGAGTCGTAGAGTCCGGCGATCCTGACCCCGAGCGCCGCGAGCCGTGACGCCTGCGCCGCAGTGAGCGCCGGCTCTTGCCGTCTCGACTCCGGCACCGGGCGATCAGCGGTGCCGGTGGCGGTACGGGTGGTCATGATCATCTTCTGGCTGATCATGGAGTTGATCACTCGGCCGGTGCCCTGTTCCACGGTGAAGCTGTCGGCAACCGCCTGTCCGCTCACGAGCGCCTCACCCAGTCCCAGTACCGCGTTGATCTCGATCCGCGAGTCGTCGCCGGTGATCGGATCGGCTGTGAACATCACCCCGGACGCTTCGGCGTCGACGAGTTCCTGCACGACCACGGCCATCGCCACGTCGGCTGGATCAATCCGCTTACGAGCGCGGTAGACCATCGCCCGCTCGTTCCACAACGACGCCCAGCACCGGCGTACCGCATCGAGAACCTGCTCATCACCGCGGATGTTGAGAAAGCTGTCCTGCTGACCGGCGAAGGAGGCGTCGGCGAGGTCTTCGGCGGTCGCGGAAGAGCGGACGGCGACCGGTGGCGAGCCCAGCTCGAGGTATGCCTCGATGATCTCCGCAGCGATCTCGTCCGGCAGTTGATGCGCGGCGAAGGCGGTGGCGATCTCCGCCGGATCGCCGTCGGCGAGCAGGGTCTGAAGACCATGATCATCAACGAAGCGCCGATAGGCCGCCGTACTGACGACGAAGCCGGGCGGCACCGGGAATCCGGCCGCCGCAAGCCGAGCGAGCGAGGCGCCCTTTCCGCCGAGTTCACTGAGGCTGGCCGGGGATCCGGCCAGATCGCTGGTGAACGTCAGTTCGACTTTCACCCATTGCCTGCTCTGCGCGGACTCCAGCATGGCGTCACAGATCGCCGCCGCCCGGGCTCCGTCGGCGAAGGTCGGCAGCCCCTCGGGCGCCTCGCCTTGGCCGTTGTAGGCGTCGATCGCCGCGTACGAGTCGTTCACGTAGTTCTCGAAGCACTGCGCGTAGCCCTGAACGTGACCGGCCGGCAGCAATGACAACCGCCGCTGTTCCGGCGAGCCGTGGTTGGGATCGCGGACCAGGATCTGGTTCCGGCATCGGCACCGATCAGCAGCTGTTCGGGTAGTTCCTGGTCGAAGACCGCACTTCGCTGCATGCCGTCGATCTCCACCCAGAGACGGTTCTTGCGCCCGGCGCTGAGCTGGGTGATCACGGCCGAGCCGGCGATGTCGTTGGCCGTCCGGAACAAGATCAACGCCGAATCCTCGGTGTCGACGTCGATCAGCGGGGCGTCGCTCTCCACCGCGCTCATCGTGGCCGCGGTCGAGGCGGGGCGCTGCTTGATCGTGATCGAGGTGGTGGCGACCAGCTCGGCGATCTTGTCGTCGGTCACCCACTCGACGAGATCGCACCAGTGCGATCCGATGTCACCGAAGGCGCGGGAGGGGCCACCTTCCTGGCACTGACCCGCCAACTGGTGGAGCGGGGGTTCAGCAACCAGTCCTGCTGGTAGCTGCCGTGGATGAGGTTGATCGCGCCGAACTCCTCGCTCTGCACGCGGGCGCGCATCTCCCGCACCATCGGGTGGAACCGGTAGGCGAACGGGATGGTGTTGACCACGCCCGGCAGCCTCGGCAGCGGCCGCCGCCTGCTGGGCGTCGTCGAGGCTGATGCCCAGCGGCTTCTCGCACAGCACATGCTTGCCGGCGGCCATCAGCCGGATCGCGTAGGGCACGTGTGAGGCGTTGGGAGTGCAGATGTGCACCGCCTCGACGTCACTGTCGGCGACCTGATCGATGTTCTCGTACGCCTGCTCGGCACCCCAGCTCTCGGCGACCTGACGTGATCGTTCCGGGCTGGACGCCATCACGCCGACGATCCGGGCGCCGGCCAGGATCGCGGCCCTCCGGTGTACGCCACCGATCATCCCCACGCCCAGGATCGCCACTCGCTTCGCCGATCGAGGAGTCATGGCCCCACCCTAGTGCTCGCGCCTGGACGCTCGGCGGGCCTCCGCTGCAGCCACGGGCGACGGCACAATGGCCTCATGCCCGCCGCCCGGATCCTGGTGATCGAGGACAGTGACGCCATTCGCCTGGCTGTCGTCACGGCCCTGTCGGCCCAAGGCTTCGACGTGGCCGGGTCAGCCGACGGCGAGGATCTCGAGGCCCGACTGCCGCGCGACGGGCCCGATCTGGTGATCTTGGACGTGATGCTGCCAGGACGGGACGGCTTCGAGCTGCTGCAGATCATCCGGCGGTCCAGCACGGCCGCCGTGCTGATGTTGACCGCGCGCGACGCGCTCACCGACCGGCTGCACGGCCTCACCGGTGGCGCCGAAGACTATCTGGTCAAGCCGTTCGCCATGGCGGAACTGGTCGCCCGGATCCATGCGGTGTTGCGCCGCAGCAGGCCGGGTGGCAGTTCGATCGCTCTCGACGACCTGGTCATCAACGACGACGCCAGTCTCGTGCAGCGCGCCCGAGTGCTGGTGGGGTTGACCGAGACCGAGCGTCGGCTGCTCGGCTATCTGGCCCAGCACCGCGACCGGGCGGTCAGCAAGACGCAGACCCTGACGGCGGTCTGGGGCTATGAAGGGTTCGACGAGAACGTGGTCGAGGTGCACATCTCCTCGCTGCGCCGAAAGCTTGAGGCGGGTGGCGCATCCCGGCTGGTGCACACCGTCCGCGGCCGCGGCTACTTGCTGGGGACATCGGGGTGAACGAACCCCCGCTGAACACCGTGTCCTTGCGACTGCGGGTCACGGCCGCGGTGATCATCGTCCTGTCCGCCGTGTTGATCTTGCTCGGGATGGCGGTGAATGCGACCTTCGTCGTCCAGTCCAACCGCAACCTGGATGCATTGCTGGCCGGGCGGGTGCAGCTGGCCAAGGGAATCGTCGGGGGTCGGCGGGGGTTGCGACTGGCAGCCCGTACCGACACCGAGCTGGGCCAGACGGCCCAGGCCTTCGACGAGATGCTGGACGAGCTCGAGGGAGCGGAGCTCCGGGCCCGACAGGCCGAGGAGCGGACCCGGGCGTTCCTGGCCGACGCGGCGCACGAGCTCCGGACCCCGATCACCGGCGTGCAGGCGGCCGCGGAGACCCTGCTGCATCACGATGATCAACTCGACCATGATCAACGGCAGCACCTGGAGGCGCTGCTCATCCGCGAAGCGCAGCGGGCCGGCGCCCTGATTTCGGATCTGCTCGCGGCGGCGCGACTGGATGCCGGCGTCGACCTGTCCCTGCAGCCGGTCGCGCTCGGCGCGCTGGTCGCTGCGGAGGTGGATCGGGTGCGGATGATGCAGCCCCAGGCGACGGTCACGATGAGTGGACCCGACCTCACGGTGATTGGGGGACGCCGACAAGATCAGTGGGATCCTGCGCAACGTGATCGACAACGCCGTACGCGCATCGGGTCCGCAGGGGCAGGTGCATGTTGCCCAGCAGGCTCAGCAGGGCTGGGCGGTGATCGACACCTTCGACTCGGGTCCCGGTGTTGTGGCGGCCGACCGGGAGCGGATCTTCGAGCGGCTGGTGCGACTTGATCATGGTCGGGCGGCCGACCGTGGTGGCGCCGGACTGGGCCTGGCGATCGCCCGCGGCTATGCACGCGCCCACGGCGGAGACCTGACGTGCGAGGACCCCCGCGGTTCCGGGGCGCCGGCTCACCCTGCCGCTGGCCCCCGGGAGCAATGTGCCCTAAGCGTGTCGAAGTCTCCGTGCCCTGAGCCTCTCGAAGGGCCTTCACCCACCCTTCGACAGGCTCAGGACTCGTAGGTAGTGATGACTGAGCGTGCGTTACTGCGCGGGATCTCCAGCCGGATGTCCCCGAGGCCCCGTGCGACCAGCAGGGCCCCGCCGTCCGGGAAGGTCCAGGTCCCAGCGCTCTCGTCCCACAGTCGCAACGCGCGACGGTCAAGATCGACAGTGATTACTCGTTCCTCGCCGGTGACGACGTCGTCGGCGATGGCGTAACCGACCAGTCTGACCGGCGCGGATCCCTCGGGACGCCAATAGACCTGGACTACCTCGGTCGACGGCCGGGCGGCCGAATTACTGAGCACCACCACGATGGATTCGCGGCCGCCGGTGCGGCGATGCTCGGCGCTGCGGTAGTTCCAGGCGCCCCAGCCGAGCCCGGATCCGAACCAGAAGGCCGGTTCGACCCCCGATCCGACCCAACCGCGATAGCCGACGGCCGTGCCTTCGGTGTATTCGAGAATCCCATTCTCGGGCGTCACGGTCCAGGCCGGTCCGTCGCCGTCGGCGACCGGAAAAGTGGTGACCAGCCGGCCGGTGGGTTCAGTCTTGCCGAGCAGCACGTCGGCTACCGCATGGCCGCCTTCCTGGCCCGGCAGCCCGATCCAAAGCACGGCATCGACGTCGTTCAACCACGGCATCAAGACCGGCGTGGCCGAGTTGATCAAGACGACGGTCCTCCGAGCCGCCCCGGCCACGGCGCGGACAAGATCATCTTGTCGTCCGGGCAACGACAGGGTCGTCTTGTCGACGGCCTCAGTTTCCTGCTCAGGGAGTCAATCCGACCACGACGACCGCGGCCGCCGCATCCTTGGCCGCCAAGGCAGCGTCGGCGATCGCTTGATCATCGGGCACCGGTGCCGGCTGAACGATCAGGCCAGCCAGGGTGATCCGCGAGGAGACGATGAGCCGGGCGGTGAGGATGCTTGCGCCGGAGACGGGACGACACAGGTCCAGGTCGGCGGCACCATGAATCCGGCTTCTTCGGCCTTGCCCGGAAGTTCGGTACGGAACCGATGATGATCTTCGCCGTAGGCCAGTTGCCACTCGCCGACCCCACGAACCCCGACGAGCATCGGCCTACCCTCCGGGGCGACGATGGCGGCGCTCAACTCGATTGTGCGGGCGCCTTCGTGCGGACCGGTCGTCATGCCCAGCACGAGTTCGGCGACCTCGCTCACGGTAGACGCCTGCTCCTTCCCGGCGCTGTCGAAACTAGTGATGCGTACGCCGGGCGCTCCGGTCTGCGGGTCCTTGACCAGGTCCATGGCGGCCGCCGGCGGATTCTGCCGTACCGTGACGCCGTCCACCACCCGGAGCCGGGCGGCACCCAGTGCTTCGGTCAGGCCGTCGGCGATCGAGATCTCGTGCGGCGGGCGAACCGATGCCGAGCCGCCGCCTTGAAGGGCGGTCTGGACCGCGTGCCGGCCGACGATCACCACCGGTGCCGTGTCGCCGATCTGGGCCTCGTCCAGCGGCAGCACCCCTGGCCCTTGAGCAGCACCATGCCCGAGGCGGCCAGGGTGCGCAGCGCGAGCCGAAGGCTCGGATCGGTCGGCTCGACCTGCGGCCCGAGGGCGCGCTCCGCTTCGGGCGGAATCCGGTGGAGCGCACCGACTCGGCCGGCGAGCCGGAGCAGCCGGGCGAGATGATCGTCGATTGTCGCCTCGCTGACTTCGCCAGCCCGGACCGCCTCTACCAGCGCTGAACCCCAAGGTCCCCGGGGCCCCGGCATGACGAGGTCCAGGCCGCCGTTCGCAGCCGGCGCCGTGGTCTTGGTGGCGCCCCAGGCCGACATCAGCAGTCCGTCCCAACCCCATTCGGATTTGAGGAGGCGGTTGTTCAACTCGTCGTGCTCCGTCGCGGCCACGCCGTTGACAGCGTTGTAGGCGGCCATGATCGTCCACGGGTTGGCATCGGCGACACAGATCTCAAACGGCAGCAGGTAGACCTCCCGTAGGGCCGCTTCGGACACCTGCGAGCTCATCGTCTTCCGCTCAGTCTCGGACTCGTTGGCCAGATAGTGCTTGACGCACGCCCCAACGCCGAATCTCTGGATACCGCGGATGTACGCCGCCGCGAGCCGGCCACTGAGCAACGGGTCTTCGGAGTAGGCCTCGAACAGCCGACCACCGAGGGGGGATCGACGCAGATTGACCGTCGGACCGAGCACGACATCCACGTGCTGGCGACGCCCCTCGCCGGCCAGCAACTCGCCCACCTGTTGGGCCGCGGTCTCGTCCCAGGACTGAGCCAGCAGCGTCGCGTTGGGGAACAGCGCCACCTCGTACCCGCCGGTGAACTCACTGCCCCGGACACCGGTCGGGCCGTCGCTGAAGATCATCTCGCGCAGGCCGATGGAATCCTCGCCGCGCAAGGAGAACACCGCACCTCCGGTCAGCAAGCCGATCTTGGCCTCGAGGTCGAGGTCGCTGGTGGCCCGCGCGACCACCTCATCGATGCTGGCGGTCGCGGCGTCCTTGCCCATCACTGCTCCTCACGTCCGTGTCGGTGCACGGTCACGCTACGGGACCCAAACGGTGCGAGCCGCGCGGTCCCCATGGGCTAGACTCGGCCAGGTTTCAAAATAGCCACGGGGTGTGGCGCAGCTTGGTAGCGCGCGTCGTTCGGGGACGACGAGGTGAGCAGATTCAAATCCTGTCACCCCGACCAACTCTCAAATGGGCTCTGACTATCGGATACGCAGCGCAAGCTCACAGTTGCCCAGATGGCTGTGGGCTTCTTCGAGGCCATCGCGGGGGACCGGGCCGTTGCTTGGTCTGACGGCTCCGGACCTGGTCGCGAGATCAACCCGTCGGCCATGGAGGCGATGACTGAGCGCTACATCGACATCTCCCGTGAGTTTCCGAAGCCGTGGACGGACGAAACTGTGCGAGCTGCTGACTTCGTGTTCACGATGGGTTGCGGGGACGCTTGCCCCATCTTCCCGGGGAAGCGGTATGAGTCCTGGGATGATCTGCCCGACCCGGCGGGCCTTGAGCCGGAGGCGGTGCGACCCATCCGAGACGATATCGAGCGGCGCGTGCGGCATCTCCTCGATCAGCTCGGCATCGACACCGACGCCGTCCAGCACCAACCCGTCTCGTGGTCGTCTGTTGCCGACCTCAGGCCGGGCCATTTGCCTCAGGAGGCCTCAGCGATTTCCGCCTGGATCATCGACAGCTGTCGTATCCGGTCATTGATGTGGGCGTAGGCGTCCTCGAAGGATGCCTGGCCGCCTCGGCGTACGGGGTCGGGTACCGACCAGTGGATCCGCGGCAGATCGGGGCTGAGCTCTTCGTGAGCGTTGTCGCAGACCGCGACGATGAGTTGGTCGCCACCACGCAGGACGTCCTGGATGCTGATCGGGACTGCACTCTTGAGATCGAGCCCGTGCCGGCGGGCGACCGCTACGGCATGCGGGTGCACCCGCCGGGCCGGGTGGGTTCCGGCGGAGGCGGCCGGGATCGTGCTGACGTTGTTCCAGCTTGCGGCGGCGATCTGAGACCGCGCTGAGTTGGCGGTGCAGACGAACAGCACGTGGCTCACCGACAAGGGAAGTCGGTGGGACGGGGTCTGGCTGCGGCCTATGGCAGCCACCGTGTCGTCGTCGAGGCGCAGTTGGACGTAGCTGCGGCGGCGGTCGCCCTCGGACCGGAGACGACGGATCACCTCGGCGTCCTCGAGCACCTTCAGATGGTGGGCGAGCAGGTTGGTGCCCAGGCCGAGTTCGGTGGCGAGCTGGCCCGGCGACAGGTCACCCAGGACGAGCCGGTCCACCAGGGCCAGGCGTACCGGCTCCCCGAGAGCCGCGAAGACCGCCGCTCGACGCTGCAGATGTTCATCCACCATTTGCCTCCATGACTATTGAGGCAAGTATGGTGGAGTAATGTCGTCAGTCAAGCCGGGTCCCGTCCCGCTCCATCGTCGGCTCGTCGCCGAGTTTCTCGGGACCGCGCTGTTGGTGACTGTCGTTGTCGGCTCGGGTATCGCGGCGGCCGCCTTGTCCCCCTCCGATGTCGGTTTGCAGCTGCTGGAGAACAGTACGGCGACAGCGCTCGGGCTGGCGGTGCTGATCTTGATCTTCGGCCCGGTGTCCGGGGCGCACTTCAACCCGGTGGTCTCAGCCGTCGATTGGCTGCTGGGACGCCGCGCGGGTACCGGGTTGGTGTGGGGTGAAGTGATCGCCTACGCCGCCGCCCAGATCCTCGGCGGTATCGCCGGCGCGCTGCTGGCCAACGCCATGTTCGACCTTCCCGTCGGTCAGATCTCCTCGAAGGACCGGGTCAGCGTCGGCCACGGTCTGGGCGAGGTGGTCGCGACGGCCGGGCTGATCCTGTTGATCTTCGCGCTGGCGCGCACGGGGCGGGCCGCCTTGTCCGCGGCTGCGGTCGGCGCCTATATCGGCGCCGCGTACTGGTTCACCAGCTCCACCTCGTTCGCTAACCCGGCGGTGACCATCGGGCGGATGTTCTCCGACACGTTCGCCGGCATCGCCCCCGCCTCAGTGCCCCTGTTCGTCGGCGCCCAGCTTGTCGGTGCCGTAGTCGGGCTGGCGCTGGTGCGTCTTCTGTTCCCGGACGCGGCGGTCGCCGCTGATCGCGTCGTCGTCCCCCATGCCATCACCCGCTCTGCGAAAGAGGACTGACCCATGTCTAAACCCAGCGTGTTGTTCGTCTGCGTGCACAACGCCGGCCGTTCCCAGATGGCCGCAGCCTTCCTCACCCATCTGTCCGAGGGCGCGGTTGAGGTCCGGTCGGCTGGCTCTGCGCCCGCCGACCAGATCAACCCGGCGGCGGTCCAGGCGATGGCGGAGGTGGGCATCGACATCACCGCGGAGAAGCCGAAGATCCTGACCGATCAGGCGGTCCGCGAGTCCGACGTGGTGATCACCATGGGCTGCGGTGACACCTGCCCGTTCTATCCCGGCAAACGCTACGAGGACTGGGTCCTTGACGACCCGGCCGGCCAGGGCGTCGACGCGGTCCGTCCGATCCGCGACGAGATCCGACGGCGGGTCGAGGTCCTCATCGCCGAACTCGTCACCGTCTAGCCCCAAGGACGCAGCCATGCATGTGGTGATGATCGGTGGCAGCGATGTCGGGCACCCGACCCGGCGGACTGGGACCTCGAGGGAATCCGCCCGCTGAGAGACCACCTCGACCTCTGGTGCAAGGACTGATCGACCGGCTCACCACCAGTGTCGACACAACACTTGATCGGCCCGTAGAGGACCGAGTGGGCGCCCAATCCTGACCCGAAAGCCGCCGGCCGGGATACTGACCCGGTGAGTGCGGCCCGTTCACCAAGGCCGGCGCACCAGGTGGACGTGCTGGTGGTCGGCGGCGGTCAGGCCGCGCTGGCCGCTGGCTACTACCTCCAACGGGCTCGCCGCCGCCTCGGCGACATGCCGACATTCGCGCTGCTGGACGCCAGCCCGACCCCGGGCGGGGCCTGGATCGGCGGCTGGGACACCTTGCAGCTGTTTTCCCCGGCCAGCTTCAGCTCCCTGCCCGGCTGGCCGATGCCCGATTGGATCGGTGAGGGGAACCCCTCGGCCGAGCACGTTCGCGGCTACCTGGCCGCCTACGAGCACCGCTACCAGCTGCCGGTGCACCGCCCGGTCCGCGCCCGCGACGTCGCCCGAACCGACGGTGGCGGTTTCGAGGTCGCCACGAGTCAGGAGATATGGCGGTGTCGGATCCTGGTGAACGCGACCGGTACGTGGGGGCGGCCGTTCTGGCCGTCCTACCCTGGCATGGCCGGATTCGGCGGCCGACAGCTGCATACCGTCGACTACCACCGAGCCGCCGACTTCGAGGACCAGGTCGTGCTGGTGATGGGTGGCGGCAACTCGGGGGCACAGATCGCCGCGGACCTGACCAGCCGGCACAACGGGCGGACAGTCTGGATGACGCAGCGACCGCCCCGGTTCCTGCCCGACGACGTCGACGGTCGCAAGCTGTTCGAGCTCGCCACCCGCCGCGTCCAGGCCGCTGCCGCCGGTCAGCCGGAGTCGGGCATCGGTGGGCTCGGCGACATCGTCATGGTGCCGCCGGTGCTCGCGGCACGCCGCCGCGGCAACCTGGAGCCGGAACCGATATTCGACCGACTCACCCCTACCGGCGTGGCCTGGGACGACCCGCCCCGTCAGCTCGACGTCGACACGATCATCTGGTGTACCGGGTTCAGGCCCGACCTGCGGCACCTGGCCCGGCTGCCGCTGACCCGTCGGGATGGACTACCGGTCACCGACCCGACGCTGCTGTCCAGGTCCGTCGACGATCCGGCCCTGTTCTTCCTCGGCTACGGCGACTGGTGCGGCCCGGCATCGGCCACGCTCATCGGGGTCGGCGCCGCCGCCCGGGCCACCGTTGACGCCGCCCTCACCCTGCTGCAACCGGCCTCCACGTGAACAGCTGTGCCGTCGGCACTCACCACGGAGATGGTTCGCCCCTCGGGGAGGTGCGTGGGCGTGGCACTGTAGCCAATCCCAGGACGGCCGCCATGAGCGCGAGGGCGACCATCGTCCAGAGCATGGGCGTGTAGCCACCGAGCTGCGCGGCCAGCGCCGCGCCGACGAACGGTGCGAGTGCGGTCGTCAACGTCAACGGTGCCGCAAGGATCCCGCTGAGGGCGCCGTAGTGCCGCACGCCCCACCGCTCGGTGACGGCGGTGGCCTGCAGCAGCGTGAACACGCCCCGCACCATGCCCGCCAGCACCGCGGCCACGGCGACGGTCGCCAGCGAGGTCAGCACAGCCAGCAACGCCGTCGTGACGGCGACACCGCCGAGAACGACCGTGGTGCGGACCCGTACACCGAACCGGTCGAAGAGGCGCGGGTACCCCAGCCGGCCCAGCACCTGCCCTACCCCGCCCACGCCGAGCACCACCGCCGCCGTATCCGGCCCGATCCCCCGCTCACCTAGAAGCGGCACCAGGTTGATCAACACGGCATGCGAGGCGCAGGACGCCAACACCAGCGCGAGCACCAGGCTGAGAAACGGCCGGCTGCGAACGATGGCCACCGGCCGCGCTGAGTGGACAGTCGTCGTCGCGGACGGTGGCCACGGGAGTCGCAGGCCCACCAGGTGGGCCGGCACCGTGACCACGGCGAGGACTGCCGCGAGCACCAGATAGGTGCGACGCCAGCCCAACTCGCCTCCCAGTGCCGAGGTCAAAGGGGCGAACACCGTGCTGGCCAGCCCGGCCACCAAGGTCAGCACCGTCAAAGCCCTCACCCGCTGATCGCCGTACCAGCGAGTCAACGCGGCGAACGCCGGTGCATAGAGCACCGCACTCATCGCCACGCCGGCCACCACCCACGCCAGCACGAACACCGTCAGGCTGGGGGCCAAGGCGATGCCGATCAGCGAGAATGCGCCCAATAGCGACCCGGCCGACATCAACCACCGTGGCCCATAGCCGGTCCAGCCACCGGCCGACCGCGATCCCCAGCAACCCGGACACCACCAGGCCGAGGGAGAACGCCGCCATCAGCGCCGTCGCAGACCAGCCCGTATCGGCACTGATTCGTCCCGACAGCACGGGAAACGCGTAGTACAGCACCCCCCAGCTGCTTATTTCGGTGACACACAGCGTCACCAGCACCCGCCGCAGCCCGCGCGACGTGCTGGTCGGCGAGGTCGTGCCGGCGGCCAGGGTTGCCGACGAACCGGTCAGCGTGAACCGATCAAGCCGGTCAGCTCGACGAACTGCGGTCCGACATCCTTCACCTCGAGCTGGCTCTCCGAACCCGCCGACGCCGGAGCGCCGCAACAGCCGCCCGCCGCCGCGCCGGTCGGGTCGTCAAACAGCCCGGACCCGCCGCAGACGCCGGTGTCGGGCAGGGTGAGCTCGACCCGAGCGGCGCCGTCAAGGTCACCGGTCAACGCGGCCACCACACTCCGCACCTGCTCGTAGCCCGTCAGGGCCAGGAAGGTCGGCGCCCTGCCGTAGGACTTCATCCCCACCAGGTACAGGTCCGGCTCGGGCTGCGTCAGCTCCGCGGCGCCGTGCGGACTCACGCTGCCGCAGGAATGAACGTTGGGGTCGATCTCGCCGGCCAGCCGAACCGGCGCTTGCAGCACCGGGTCCAGATCGAGCCGCACCTCAGACAGGAACGACAAATCGGGTCGGAAACCGGTCAGCACCACGACCTTGTCGGCGGCACTCAGCCGGCGGCCGTCCTCTGCCACCAACACCACCCCAGCCTCGGTCTGGTCGACCCGCTCGACCCGGAAACCGGTGACCAGGTCCACCGCCCCGCTGTCGACCGCTTGCCGAGCCCGCACACCTAACGCGCCCCGTCGGGGAAGCTGATCCGCCACGCCACCGCCAAACGCATTGCCAACCACTCCTCGACGGAGCACCCAGCTAACCCGGGTACCCGGATGGGAGGACGCCAACGCGGCCAGGTCGATTACCGCAGTCATCGCCGAGTGCCCGCTGCCGACCACCACCACGTGACCGCCGGCAAAGGCGGCCAACGCGGCCGGGGTTGGGGGCAGATACGTCAGGACGCCGGTTCCGGCGGCGGCCCGCTCGCCGATGGCCGGCAAGCCGTCCGCACCAGCCGGGCCCGGCTGCCCCCACGTGCCGGAGGCGTCAATCACCGCCCGGGCCTCCAACCGGAACTCCTGCCCATCAGCCACACCATGAACCGTGAACGGCTGCTCACCACGGCCAGCAGTGACCAGCCGGTCGCGACCCCGGCGGGAAACGCCCGTTACCCGCGACCCGTACCGCACCCGATCACCGAGCGCGGCCGCGAGCGGCGCCAGATACGCATCCACCCACTCCCCGCCGCTCGGATAGCCGTCCGTCGGCGCAACCCAGCCCGTCGCCTCCAGGAGTCGGGCCGCCGCCGGGTCGACCAACTCCCCCCACGGCGAGAACAACCGCACGTGCGCCCACTGACGCACCGCAGCCGCCGCCGCATCACCAGCCTCGAGAACCAGCGGGTTGTCACCGCGCTCGAGCAGATGCGCCGCCGCCGCCAAACCCTGCGGCCCAGCCCCAACCACCACCACCGGAAGATCAGCCATCGTCCCTACCTCCAACGCATCGAAAACAATCAATGTGACAACTCTAGCCTCACATCGACAAATGTCAATACGACTGGCATACTGGACTCATGCGGACCGCCACTCTTCAACTGCTGCCCGTAGATCTGGCCGCCTGCTGCTCCCCCGTGACCGCCGGCGTGCTGGACGACGAGACCGCCGAACGGCTGGCCCGGGTGTTCAAAGCGCTCGGCGATCCGACCCGGGTACGGCTGCTGTCCATGATCGCCGCCTCGACCGGCGGCGAGGCCTGTGCCTGCGACCTGATCGAGCCAGTGAACCTGTCCCAGCCGACGGTGTCCCACCACATGCGCCAACTCGTCGACGCCGGTCTGGTCACCCGCGAACAGCGCGGCAAATGGGCGTACTACCGACTCGTCAACGACACCCTGCAGGCGGTCGCCACGGCACTTACGCCCACTCCCCAGAAATCATGATCACCACCGCAGCGGACCGGACAGCTGAGCCGCGACCACGCTGCGGATGCTGCGGGCAGCCACGTGAACATCTCGTCGAGCTCCGCCGAAACACCCGGTGTCTACATCTGCCGCCGCTGCGCCCGGTGGGCCATGCGCCAAGTCCATCGGACTCCTCGGCAGGTCGAGCCTGACGCCATCCCTCAGGGGTTGGTCGTCGACCGCCAGGCTCTCCACAACGAGATGAACGCGGCCTGCGCCAACCTCCATCAAATCCTCGAGGCCGCCTCGTCCGCCGATCTTCGCCGACGCTCGGCTGGTACCCGGTGGACCAACCAGCAACTGCTGTTCCACATGGTCTTCGGCTACCTGGTCGTGCTCCGGCTACTGCCACTGGTCCACCTCTTCGGACGCCTTCCCGACGGCGCCAGTAGGCGCTTCGCGGCAATCCTGAATGCGACAACCGGACCATTCCACGTCATCAACTATCTGGGATCCGTCAGCGGCGGCACTGTGCTTGCTCCCGACTCAAATTGACGCGCTGCTCCAGTGGACGATCACCCACCTCAACCAACACCTCGACGCCGAGCAGGAAGCTGCGCTTCACCGCACCATGCACTTCCCGATCGGCTGGGACCCGTTCTTCAAAGACGTCATGACACTCGCCGACGTCTACCACTTCGGAACCCAACACTTCAACTACCACCGTGCCCAGCTCACCCTCACCACTGCCAACTGAGCTGGCACCTAAATAGCCCGCCACACAGGATGGCGCCGACGTTGCGCTACATTCCGGGCATCGACAAGAACTCAAGCGTCTCGACACTGCCACCCATGGCCAGATGGGGGTGGCCCTCAAGCACCGTGGCCAAGGCCTCGTGCGACTCGGCCGAGATCGCCAGCGGACGCGAGGTTGGCGCCCGCTGCTCTGTGTGGCCGAATCGGGTCATATCCGTCGACCGGGGCGTGATCCGAGGTCCGGTCACGCGGCTGTCGGAAGGGCGGCGAGTTTGTCGATCTCGTCGGCCATCACCGACGCCAGCCGCCGGAGGAGGGGTTGGACCTGGGCCAAGTCCCACTCGTACGCTGCGATCCGCTCGACAACCTTGAGCATGGGAACGACAGCCGGTCGCGCTGCGCCTGGTAGTCGGTGAGTGCCTCGTGTTGGGGCGCTCCAGGCTCGGGTGTGGTGGTCACCGCTCCGGCGAGCAGTTCGGCGTCCCGCAGCGCGGCCGTTATGCCGTGGGTGCTGAGCGGGTCCTTCCAGTGGCCGGCGTCGCCGACGAGTGCCCAGCCGGGTCCCCAGGCCTGTTTCAGAAACCCGGGCTGGCCGGGCACGATCCGCTCACCACCGACCAGCTCGGCGTGCGCGAGTCGGCGCGCCAATATCGGCGGCGGCTCAGGCCAGGGGGTGGCCGGGCCGGCGCGGTTGGGCTCGGGGCCGCCGACAAAGACGCAGGTGAGTCCGTCGTTAGTGGGAATGACCCCGGCTGTGCGGCCAGAATCATAGAACCACTCGTAACTATTGGCGTTCAGGTGACGCCAGTATCGGTAGCGAACCCGGCCGGCCCGGCTGCCGGCGAACAGGGTCCGCGCGCCGACGGCGGCGGCCACGGTGGATCGGCGGCCGTCCGCGCCGATGATGAGGCCGGCGCGCTCGGTGCGTATGCCGCCGGCACGGTCACGAAGCTCAACGCCGGCGACCCGGTTCCGGTCTCGAAGCAGGCCGGTGACGGTGCTGCCGTAGGTGATGCGAGCGCCGGCGTTGGCGGCGGCGTCGGCGAGCAGCGGGTCGAGGAGGGTGCGACGCGGTGCGTACAGCGCGTCCACGCCCGCCGCCGGCCGGACGGTCACCGGGACCACGTCCTCTCCGTACCGGAAGATGATGCGACGCACAGGTGGGGTGCCGGCCGCGACGACGGCGTCCAGCAGACCCCACCGCTGCAACTGCCGAACGCCGCCGCGCATCAGCGCATGGGTCGACACCGTGTCGGCGCCGCGTCGTACCCGGTCCACGACCAGTACGCGCAGGCCAGCGCGGGCGAGCAGCAACGCGGTGGCCGAGCCCGGCTACCCGGGCGCCGACCACGATCACATCCCAGGGCGGGTTCACGCCGCCACCCGCTGGCCGCTGGGGCGGCGGAGATGCGCGAGTGCCTGCGCGGCGACGTGGGCGGCGTCGTGGCCGACCCCGTCGAGGGTCATCGACCCGCGGTGAGACTGCCAGTTCGTGCCGACCACGAACAGCCCTGGGGCGTCGGTCCGGCCGCGCTGGTGGCGTACGTCTCCGGCCGGCCGAGTACCGGCACATGTAGCCACGGATAGGCGCGCCGGTATCCGGTGGCCCATACGACGGTTCGGATCCCGGCCGCGCGGAGGTTGAGGTCGGTGACAGCTCCAGCGGTGAGCACCGGCGGCACCGGCGCGGCAAACGCGCGGCGGGATTCTCCGGCGCGGGCGTCGATGCGGGCGAGGAGGCGGCGCAGCCGGACGTCTGCGGCCGCCGTGGTGACGGGGAGGTCCGCGGCGAAGACGACCCGCTCCCCGTCCGCGCCGCTGAGTCGGCCGACGATGTGCACGCCAAGCGCCTGCAGCGCGGCCAGGTGCACGTCGCGCTGGTCGGGGCGGTCCGGCCAGCTGCAGTGATGGTTCCTGCAGCGCCGTGGCCCGGTCGGACACGTGGTCGAGATCGCGGCGGTTGACGCCGAGCACGTCGAGCCAGCGCATGATGTCGACGCCGCGGTATCGCCTCGGTAGAGGCGAGTGTCGCCCCGCCGCGACGACGACCCGCCGCCCGGCTCGGGCGAGTTCGTCGGCGAGCTGGACCCCGGTTGCCGACGCACCCACGATGAGGACCCCGCCGTCCGGCAGGTCGGTGGGATCGCGGTAGCGGTCCGGGGTGAGCTGATGCAGACCCGGGTCGAGATGTGCGGCAACATCGGGGACGCGCGGCACGTCGCTCCAGCCGGTCGCAAGCACGACAGCGTCCGTGGACCACGTGCCGACCTCGGTGACGACGCGATAACCGTTGGCGACGCGGCGCACCGAACGCACCGCGGCGTGCTCGACGACAGGCGCCGCCATCGAATCCGCGTACCGGCCGAGGAAACCGGCGACCTCACCAGCGGTCATGTAGCCGTCCGGCTCAGGGCCACCATAGGACCAGCCGGGCAGCCGGGTCATCCAGTTCGGAGTGAGCAACCGCAGCGAACGCCACCGCCGCCTGGCCCGCCAGCGCTCGGCGACGCGGCCACGCTCTAGGACCACATGTTCGATGCCGGCCTCGCCGAGTACCTGACTCACCGCCAAGCCCGCCTGGCCGGCGCCGATCACCGCTAAAGGAATGGAAGGCACAACTTCTCCTGACCGCCCGGGCCGGTCAGCGAACCGTGACGTCGACGACGACATCGGTGCCGTTGGTGAGTACGTCGTAGACCGCCGACCGGCGGCGGGACTGCTCGACCAGCTTCCCAACTGATCTGCGCTGGCGTCGCCCTCGACCTCGAAGGCCACCCGAATCTGCCGGAAGCCGTTGCGGACATCTGGAGAAAGGCCGAGGATGCCGAGGAGGTCGATGTCGCCCTCGACCGTCGAGGACACCCGCCGCAGCGTGATGCCCCGCGCCGCGGCGATGTTGGCCAGGCCCGCCGTCAGACACGCGGCGATCGCGTGCAGCAGAAACTCGACCGGCGTGACAGCGGCGCCACCGCCCACCAGAACAGTGGGATGGTCGGCGTCATACGTGAAAGCCTCGAGCCGGGTTGTGTCCTCCCGGCCGGCGCCGTAGAAGCCGTTGATCTCGCTACGGCTATGCGTTCCGCTCAGCCAGGTGTTCCGGGCCCTGAACTGAAACTGCGCAAGCTCCGGCTGCGCGGCGACGGCGTCTCGGGTCGCGAACAGCGTCGGCACATCAACACCGTTGCGGTTCGGGTGAACGATCGTGCGGGTCATGGGCATGCTCCTTGCCTCAGTAGTCCCCTTGAAAGGGGCCGCGGCTTACGGTGCCGCGGCATCCCTGAAGACGCAGCCGCCGCCCAATGGACGCACCGATCCGGGGCTCGATGGTCGATGGCCACTGTCCATAGCCAGCACAGACATCAGATGCGTCCTTTCGTACCCACCTCCGTCATGAGTAGTGCCAGACTCGATCGAGGAAAGGAACCACCATGACCTTTGCCATCAAACCCACCGTGGGCGAGCCGACCCGGACGAAGGATTCGGCGTATCGGACGAGCGCCGAGAACGTCGCCGGCAGCATCGTCGATCCGACGGTCAACGAGTGCTGCCCGCCAGAAACTCGCGACACCTGCTGCGAGACTTCGGCGAAGCCCGGCTGCTGCGGCGCCGTCGACGACGGCTGTGGTTGCCGATGACCACCGCCACCGCGGCACCGGCTATGGACGCCGAGACGATCTGGCGAGACCTGCGAGGGCCGCTGCTGGCATTCATCGCGCGCCGGGTGTCCGACCCGGACACCGCCGAGGACATCCTGCAGGACATCATGCTGCGCATCCACCAGCACAGCAGCGAACGCGCCCGCCCCGAGTCGATCACGGCGTGGCTGTACGGGGTCACCCGCAACGCGATCATCGACCACTACCGCCGGGCTTCGGTACGCCGGGAACGACCGGCCGGAACCTACCTCGATTTCCACGAGGCCGAAGAGCCGCCGGACGCGGACCCCGACCAGCAGCGCCGCGAGCTCGCCGGCTGCCTGACCCCACTGCTCGCACGGCTACCGGCGATCTACCGCGACGCGCTTCAACTGACCGACGTCGAAGGGCTCACCCAGGTCGAAGCCGCGGCCCGGGTCGGGCTGTCCGTCTCCGGAATGAAGACCCGCGTGCAGCGCGGCCGCCACCAGCTCAAGTCTCTGCTTGAGCAATGCTGCGAGATCGCCGTCGACCGCCGAGGCGGCGTCGCCGACTATCAGCCCCACACCGGATCCTGCGCCTGCCACTCCTGAACTTCAGCCGGGTAGAGCCAGGCGAGGTTCCGCACACCGGCCCGCCGCCGATGTCCGGCCTGGGCATCCAACGCCCTCCGCCGCGCCGAGACCGCACCAACCGTTAACCCCATGCGCACCCCTCTCACTCGCGTTGCACCCCGACACAGCTCAGGCGCATCCACCTTCTCGGCGGTCGCCCTGACGGTCACCGATCTGTTTACGCACCCCACGGCCGCGACATGTCGCCGCCGGTCTCAGCGATGAACACCTGCGCTCAGGTCAAACTGACGCTGTGGCTGCCGCTCTCGTGTGCACCCACTGGACTCACGTGAACGGTGACGGCGGTAAGGCGGCGAACGTCGGCGAGGAGGTGGTCCTCGGCGTGGTGCGCCAAACCGTGGGCTTCGGCAACGGTGAGAGTTGGGTCGACGGTGATGTCGGCCTCGGCGCGCAGCGTGTGGCCGATCCAACGGATGCGCAATTCTCGGACCTCTCGAACGCCGTCCACCGTCTCGATGGCTGCGGTGGCCTGCTCAACAATGGCCGGGTCAACCGCATCCATCAGCCGTGCGCCAACCTGCTTCACCGCCGATCGCAGAACTCCCAGGATGGCCACGGTGATGACCAGACCGACCAC
This sequence comes from uncultured Actinomycetota bacterium, assembly GCA_963723815.1. GTDB lineage: Bacteria > Actinomycetota > Actinomycetes > Propionibacteriales > Propionibacteriaceae > Microlunatus. Next base: position 60,199 of record CAVRSH010000004.1, read on the forward strand.
GGGGTCAGCCCAGGGCAGGCCCACTGCCACGCCCCCAGCGCCGAGCAGAACGGCCAGACTGGTGAAGCCATCGGTCCGTGCGTGCAGTCCGTCAGCGACCAAAGCAGCTGAGCCGATCTGACGCCCGACGCGGATGCGGTAGCGGGCCACTAGCTCGTTGCCCAGGAACCCGATCAGCCCCGCGCCGGCTACCGCCCACAAGTGACTGATCTCCCGCGGGTGAAGTAGTCGGTCAATGGCCTCATAGGCCGCGAAGACGCTGGACAACATGATCATGGCCACGACGAACAGCCCGCCCAAATCCTCGGCTCTGCCGTAGCCGTAGGTGAATCGCTTGTTCGCCGGTCGACGGGCCAGGGCGAAGGCGACCAGTAGCGGCACAGCTGTCAAGGCGTCGGCAACGTTGTGCAAGGTGTCGCCTAGAAGCGCCACGGACCCTGACAGGATCACCACGACGGCTTGCAGGGCGGCGGTAATGCCGAGGGCGATCAGGCTGATGAACAGTGCCCGTCGGCCGGCCGCGTTGGCCTCAAGGGCGTCGTCGATCTGGTCGGCTGCATCGTGTGAATGACCACCCAGCAACTCCGATATCCCGTGCCGGACCCGGCCCACGCGTCCGCTCGGGTGCTCGTGATGATGCCCATGAGCGTGGTCGTGGTCGTCGTGGTGATCATGCGTCATCGTGCTCGGCTTTCGAGGAATGGACGTGTCAACCGCAATCGTAACGTTACTTGCGCATATATGAAGATATGAAGGTCAGCTAGAGTGACAGCATGGCTTCCGCACGCCACACCTCTCCCCTGGCTCCTCCGCCGCATCCCGATGTGCTCGACGACGACCGGGTCAGTGCCGCCGTGATGTCGTTCGCCCTGCTGGCCGAGCCCACCAGGGTTCGGCTCTTGTGGGCGCTACGAGAGAAGGATGCTGACGTTGCGTCGCTCGCCGAGATGGCCGGCTGCGGGCCCACCGTGGCTAGTCAGCATCTCTCCAAGCTTCGCTTCGCGGGACTTGTCGAGGGCAAGCGAGACGGACGCCGGGTGGTATACCGGCTTCGTGGAGCCCACGTGCGCAACCTGCTGACTGAAGCGCTGTTCCACGCCGACCACCAGGTCAGCGGCGAGCCCGTTCACGACTGAATCGGGCCCCTTCAACCACGGTGTGTGGCCGCCATCGTGGTCATCTCATGTTGTTGTTCTGGCTCAGCAGTTGCGATCACTTGGGCGCCCAATTCACCGTACGGCTACCACAACTGACGATCGCCCGCCTTTTGCGAATCCCGCCTGATCCGAAGCACGATGAGCCACACGCGCCGTTCCTTACGCCTCGCTGAGACAGTTAGCCGAACGCATTGACCATCAGCCGCGCAGCCTCACCATGAAGCGGTCCAGGTCGTAACCCTGCGATACCGGGTTCCAGCGCACCCTGGGCGGGCCATCCGAGACGACGTCGCGGGCGAAGAGCCGGTGCAGGAAGATGTCGGTCTCCAAGATGGCGAGTGGACCGCCCGGGCACCGGTGGTGGCCATCGCCGAAGCTCAGCACCACCGGAGGCACCGTGGCCGGCAGTGCGCGACCGGGGCACAGGCCATCCGGATTCTCGCCGACCACGCGAGGGTCGGAGTTGGTTCGGCGCAACTGCAACTCGATCGCCTCATCCTGGGGGATGGTCACCGGTCCCGACTCGGTCTGAACGGTAATCGGCTCCCGGGATTTCCGGCGAAGCTCACCCACCACGGGTTCGACTCGGAGGATCTCGTGCAGGATGGCTTCCCGTTCCGACCGCTCGGCGCCCCGGTAGCGGGCGCCAAACTCGGGTTCGTCCAGCAGATGCCAAGCGGCGACTGTGACGAACTCACGGGTGGTGGCCATGCCGGCGGCCGCGTACGTCAGCGCCTCGGTGAGGATTTCCAGATCGCTGAAGCCTTGCTGCAACAACTGGCTGATCACGTCGGCGTCGGGACGCCGGCGGCGCGCCCGGATCGCCGGCTTGACGTCAAGGTAGTAGAAGCCCAGCAGCGCGCTGGTCGTCCGCAATGCGCGCAGCAGCCCAGCGGGGCTTCGGTCCCGGGCCAGCGGGTCGCCCTGGAAGAAGGTGCCCAGGCGGGCGCTCATGCCGCGCACCGACGAGTTGGTGAGGCCCACGACGCGGCCGGTCACCTGCACGGCCAGCCGCATCGACAACCGACTCAGATCCACCGCCTTGTCGACCCGCAGCCGGGCCAGCAAGGCGTCGCTCAGTTCGGTGATCATCGGCTGGTAGCCCTCAATCACGGCCGGGGCGAAGAACCGCGCCGCCGCTCGGCGCTGAGCTCGATGCTGGCTTCCCTCCTGGTAGAGGATTGGGGGCCGCATCTTGGATCTGTTGATGCCCCCAGCGCCGAACCCGGCCTGGTGGGTGGCGTCCGGCGCCCGCAGGATCTGCCGAGCGATTGAGAAGGACCGGACAACCCAACGCCCCACAGACCCGTCCTCGACCCGCTCGAGATCCGGACCGGTCGAAACGTCATCCGGCTCCAGCTTCCGGACCGGGCAACCGGTGGTCATGAGGTAAGTCTGCCCGGCCTTCTCGCTGCTTCGTCAATCTGCACGGTGCTCGAATAGGCCGGGCAGCGTTGTGGACCGCCGATCCCTGGTCGGTCAGGACCGGTGATCGCCTCAGCCGGCCGCGGCGAAGGCCAGCGCATACGCGAACTGGCCGCGAGCCGTAGGGTGGAAGCTGGCCGGTGAGATCGACGGTCCGGGGCCGAAGACGACCGAGTTGATCCACGGCCGCCGCCGATCGCACACGTTGTGGCCGACGAATTCTTTCGCCACGTTGACGTAGTGCACGTCGATGCCCTTGTGGCGAGCCTTCCGGACGCCGTACCTGATCGAATCGTTCAGATCACTCGCCTTGTGGCGGATCCAGCGCGCATCGCTGCCCTTGATGTAGATGGGCAGCACCCCGAGCCTGGCAGCCGTACTTGTTCGTCGTCTTGGTGCCGAAGAGTTTCGGGTAGCCGCTCACCAGGATCGTCGCGTTCGGAGCCTGCGCGTGGATCGCCCTGATGATGTCAGGGATGGGGATCACACCCCGCACCGACGGCGCCTTTGGCCGACCAGACAGGGCGGCGATCTGCCGCTTCACCAGCGGATCGAATGCGGCTTTGCAGCCGGCTTGACCGGCGACGGTGGACTGCAGGTCCGGCGACGGGCTGTAGACGCATCCGAGGAGCACCTTGGCGAACCCGGCGTCGTTGCCGCCGATCGACAGTGTCACCGTCGTCGTGTCCGCCGTCACCGCTGCGAGCTGACCCGGCTCGTCGGCCCGATCCGGCACGTCGCCGAACAACGCCGCGGTGCTCGCACCCGAGCACGCGACCGAGGTCAGGTTCTGGAAGGGCGAGAGGGTCGACGTATCCAAGAGCACCGGGTAGCTCTGAGTCTCGGAACGATGGCAGGCGTTGGTCGGCGGGTTGTCCGTCCCGTCCTCGTACGGGGCCAATCCCTCGCCCGCGGCGTACGAGTCGCCGAGGGCACGCAGCGCTCAGTCCCCCAAGCGGCGGGATGGGAGGCAAGACCTACTGACTAGCCAATATGCCCCTGTCGGGGCGCCCGTTCCGGGCTGAAAATGGGGTTGTGGCCGTTCGGTAACGCCGTGGTTCCTATGGTTCTGCGAGGCCGTTGACTAGCCGGGCGGGAGTTGCGTGTTGGGCCCTTCATTGTTGCCTCCCGGGTGAGAGCACGAGGATTAGTTTCGCTTGTATGCCCAGCAGCTCCCCGGACAGTCACCGGCCAATTGTTCGAGGCGCCACCAGCGCACGGCGGCGTCAGAGGGGGTGGGTGGTGTTCACAGAATCCAGCGACGACGAGCAGATCATCGAGCGGGTCGCGGCCTTGGATATCGGCAAGGCCGAGATCGTGTGCTGTATCCGGCTTCCAGCCGACAGTGGGCGGCGCCGGGTGCAGGAGGTGTCGACGCACTCGACGATGGTCACCTCGTTGTGCGAGCTGGCGAACCGGCTGGTCGGGCTCGGTGTCGAACGGGTGGTGATGGAGGCGACCAGTGATTATTGGCGGCCGCCGTTCTACCTGTTCGAGGCCCACGGTCTGGACCCGTGGCTGGTCAACGCCAAAGACGTCAAGCATCTGCCCGGCCGGCCCAAGACCGACCGGTTGGACGCGGTCTGGTTGTGCAAGGTCGCCGAGCGGCAGATGCTGCGGCCCAGCTTCGTCCCTCCGGGCGACATCCGCCGGCTGCGGGACCTGACCCGGTATCGGATCGATCTGGTCGGGGTCCGGACCGCGGAGAAGAACCGGGTGGAGAAGCTGCTCGAGGATGCCTGCCTGAAGCTGTCGGTCGTGGCCTCGGACATCTTCGGCGTCTCCGGGCGGGCCATGATGGCCGCCCTGATCGCCGGGGAACGCGACCCCAAGGCGTTAGCCGAGCTGGCCCGGGCCCGGATGCGGTCCAAGATCCCGCTCCTGGCCGAAGCCTTCGCCGGGCTCCGGCGGGCACCTTCGACGACCATCACCGGTTCCTGCTGGCCCGGATGCTGGCCCGCATCGACGCCGTCGAACGCCGACATCGCCGCCGTCGATGAGCAGATCGGGCAGCATCTGGCCCCTTTCGCTGACGCGGTCGCCCGGCTCGATGAGATCCCCGGGATCGGACCGGACGCGGCCGCGGTCATCATCGCCGAGATCGGCATCGACATGAGCAGGTTCCCCACCCCCGCGCACCTGGCGTCGTGGGCGAAGTTCGCCCCCGGACATCAAGTCCTCGGCCGGCAAGACCAAGGGCAACGGATCCACCGGGCACGGCAACCGTTACCTCGCCGGCGTCCTCGGCGAGGTCGCGGTCTCAGCCGGCCGAACCGACACCTTCCTCGGTGCCCGCTACCGACGTATCGCCCGGCGACGCGGCAAGCAGAAAGCGCATCGTCGCGGTCGGCCGCTCCATGCTGGTGATCATCTGGCACCTGCTCGCCGACCCCGACGCTCGCTTCAACGACCTCGGCGCCGACCACTACGACCGCCACGTCAACACCCGTCACCAAGCAGCGTAACCACGTCCGCCAACTCGAAGCACTCGGCTACCACGTCACCCTCGAACCCGCCGCCTGACCACCCCTGCACCGGGAGGTAGCTGCCTGCTCACGTCCATTT
>CAVRSH010000005.1:0-38081 GCA_963723815.1 uncultured Actinomycetota bacterium
GCCGGTGTCGACATCGAGATCAAGCTCTGAGGACGAAAGAACAATGAGCCGCCACAGACCGAACGCAAAGTGAAGGGTTCCTGGGCACCAAGCTCGGCATGACCCAGCTCTGGGACGCGAACAACCGGGTCGTACCGGTCACCGTCGTCCAGGCCGGCCCCTGCGTCGTGACCCAGGTCCGGACGCCCGACTCGGACGGCTATTCGGCCGTGCAACTGGGCTTCGGCGCGATCAAGGCCAAGCAGGTCACCAAGCCGGACGCGGGCCACTTCGAGAAGGCCGGGGTCACCCCGCGCAAGCACCTGGTGGAGATCCGGACCGCCGATGCCAGCGAGTTCACCCTGGGCCAGGAACTGACCGCCGAGGTCTTCGCGGCCGACGAGATCGTCGACGTGACCGGCGTGAGCAAGGGCAAGGGCACTGCGGGCGTGATGAAGCGGCACGGCTTCCACGGTCTGCGCGCCAGCCACGGCGTGCACCGCAAGCACCGCTCACCGGGCTCCATCGGTGGCTGCGCCACCCCCGGCCGGGTCTTCAAGGGCCTCAAGATGGCCGGACGGATGGGCGTCGAGCGGGTCACCGTGCAGAACCTCACCGTGCACGCCGTTGACGCCGAGCGCGGCCTGATCCTGATCAAGGGCGCCATCCCGGGCAACAAGGGTGGCCTGGTCATCCTGCGCAGCGCGGCCAAGAAGGGAGATGTCGCATGAGCACCGTTACCGGCGAGAGCCGAGTGATCGACGTCGTCGACGCGAAGGGTGCCAAGACCGGCACCGCCGAGCTTCCCGCCGAGCTCTTCGACGTCACCGCCAACATCCCGCTGATCCACCAGGTCGTGGTGGCCCAGCTGGCCGCCGCCCGTCAGGGCACCCACTCCACCAAGACCCGCGGCGACGTCCGTGGTGGTGGCAAGAAGCCGTACCGGCAGAAGGGCACCGGCCGCGCCCGTCAGGGCTCGACCCGCTCGCCGCAGTTCGCCGGTGGTGGCATCGCCCACGGCCCGCAGCCGCACGGGTACGCCCAGCGCACGCCCAAGAAGATGATCGCCGCCGCCCTGCGCGGCGCGCTCTCCGACCGGGCGCGCGACGGACGGGTCCACGTGGTCAGCGACCTGGCCGTCGGCGACGTCCCGTCGACCAAGACGGCACTGGCCGCCGTCAACGGGGTCGTCAGCAGCGACAAGGTGCTGGTCGTGCTCCACCGCGACGAGGATCTGGCCTGGCTGAGCCTGCGCAACGCCGTCGCCGTGCACGCGATCGCGGTCGACCAGCTGAACGCGTACGACGTGCTGGTCAACGACGAGGTGGTCTTCACCTCGGCGCGCTTCGACGCGTACGTGGCCGGTCCGGTCAGCCGCCAAGTCGGTCGCGCGCAAGTCCGTCGAGGCCGACCGACGCCGGAGCGCCGGCGGCAGACGGACGCCGAGCTCGCGCTCAGCACCGCCGGAGACGCGTGGCCGAGCCCGACGGCGCGCCGACGAGAGCGGCGAGCCGAGACGGCCGACGCCGAGCCGACGAGGAAGAGGGTGACGACAAGTGAGCAGCGTCAAGATCCGCGACCACCGCGACATCCTGCTCGCCCCCGTGGTGAGCGAGAAGAGCTACGGCCTGCTGGACGAGAACAAGTACACGTTCCTGGTGGCGCCCGGACGCCAACAAGACCGAGATCAAGATCGCCGTCGAGACGGTCTTCAAGGTCACGCGTCACCGGCGTGAACACGCTCAACCGCCAGGGCAAGAAGCGGCGGACCCGGTCCGGCTTCGGCAAGCGACCCGACACCAAGCGGGCCATCGTGACCGTCGCCGACGGCGAGCGCATCGACATCTTCTCCGCACCGGCCGGCTGAGCGAGCAGAAGGACTGAATCCATGGCTATCCGTAAGTACAAGCCGACCACGCCGGGCCGTCGCGGCTCGAGCGTGGCCGACTTCGCCGAGCTCACCCGGTCCACCCCGGAGAAGTCGCTGGTCGTCCCGAGCCCGAAGACCGGCGGCCGCAACAACACCGGCCGGATCACCACCCGGCACATCGGTGGCGGCCACAAGCAGGCCTACCGGCTGGTCGACTTCAAGCGCTACGACAAGGACGGCGTGCCGGCCAAGGTCGCGCACATCGAGTACGACCCGAACCGCACCGCCCGGATCGCGCTGCTGCACTACGCCGACGGCGAGAAGCGCTACATCATCGCGCCGAACGGGCATGGGCCAGGGTCGGCCGGTCGAGGCCGGCGAGGGCGCCGACATCAAGCCGGGCAACAACCTGCCGCTGCGCAACATCCCGGTCGGCACCACGATGCACGCCGTCGAGCTGCGGCCCGGTGGCGGGGCCAAGCTGGCTCGCTCGGCCGGCTCGAGCATCCAGCTGGTCGCCCGCGAGGGCAAGAACGCCACGCTGCGGATGCCGTCCGGCGAGATGCGGATGGTCGACGTCCGCTGCCGCGCCACGATCGGCGAGGTCGGCAACGCCGAGCAGTCCAACATCAACTGGGGCAAGGCCGGCCGCAACCGCTGGAAGGGCAAGCGCCCGACCGTCCGCGGTGTGGCCATGAACCCGATCGACCACCCGCACGGTGGTGGTGAGGGCAAGACGTCCGGTGGTCGTCACCCCGTCTCGCCGTGGGGCCAGCCCGAGGGCCGGACCCGCGACAAGAACAAGGCGAGTTCTCGCCTGATCGTCCGCCGCCGCAAGTCCGGCAAGAAGCGCTGAGCAGGAGCTAGGAAAAGATGCCACGCAGCCTGAAGAAGGGCCCGTTCGTCGACGACCATCTGGCGAAGAAGGTCGAGGTCCAGAACGCCAAGGGGACCAAGACACGTGATCAAGACCTGGTCGCGCCGCTCGATGATCGTGCCCGACATGATCGGCCACACCATCGCGGTGCACGACGGCCGCAAGCACGTGCCGGTCTTCGTGACCGACTCGATGGTCGGGCCACAAGCTCGGAGAGTTCGCTCCCACGCGGACCTTCAGGGGCCACATCAAGGACGACCGGAAGTCCCGCCGCCGCTGAGGCGGTGGCTCCAGATAAGGAAGCTGAAACAGATGAGCAAGGACAAGGACTCGCGTCCCAGCCGCCGCAAGGCGCTGCTCGGCGACCGTCCCGGTTCGTACGCCATTGCGCGACAGGTCCGGATCTCTCCGACCAAGGTCCGCCGGGTGCTCGACCTGGTCCGCGGGCATGGACGTCGGTGACGCCCTGAGCACGCTTCAGTTCGCCCCGCAGGCGGCCAGCGAGCCGCTCTACAAGGTCATCGCGAGCGCGGCGAGCAACGCCGAGCAGACCGACAACCTCAAGCGGGACGAGCTGTACGTGTCGCAGGCGTTCGTGGACGAGGGCGTCACCATGCGCCGGATCCGTCCGCGGGCCAAGGGCAGCGCCAGCCGGATCCTCAAGCGGTCCAGCCACATCACCGTCGTCGTCGAACCGCGTGCCGCGGAGTCGGTCGCTCCGAACAGAAACCGTCAGGAGGCCTGAGCATGGGCCAGAAGATCAATCCGTACGGCTTCCGCCTCGGCATCAGCACCGACCACAAGAGCCGTTGGTATGCCGACAAGCTGTACTCCAGCTACATCGGCGAGGACGTCAAGATCCGCAAGCTGCTGGTCAAGGGCCTGGAGCGGGCCGGCATCTCCTCGGTGGAGATCGAGCGCACCCGTGACCGGGTCCGCGTCGACATCTACACCGCCCGTCCGCGGCATCGTCATCGGCCGTAACGGTGCCGAGGCCGAGCGCGTTCGCGGTGAGCTGGAGAAGCTGACCGGCAAGCAGGTCCAGCTGAACATCCTCGAGGTGAAGAACCCCGAGATCGATTCCCAGCTGGTGGCCCAGGGTGTGGCCGAGCAGCTCGCGTCGCGCGTGCAGTTCCGCCGGGCGATGCGCAAGGCTCAGCAGAGCGCGATGCGCGGCGGGGCCCAGGGCATCCGGATCCAGTGCTCGGGTCGTCTCGGCGGCGCCGAGATGAGCCGCTCGGAGTTCTACCGCGAGGGTCGGGTGCCGCTGCACACGCTGCGGGCCGACATCGACTACGGCTTCTACGAGGCCAAGACCACCTTCGGCCGGATCGGCGTGAAGGTCTGGATCTACAAGGGCGACGTGTCCGGCACCCGCGCCGAGCGCGCGGCACAGAAGGCGGCCCGCAACGCCGCCGGCAGCCGGGCCCGCCCGGGCCGCGGCGATCGTCCCGGTCGCAGCGACCGTCCGCAGCGGGGCGACCGTCCCGAGCGGGGCGGACGCCGTCGCGCTGAGGGCGCGATCGCCGACCGGTGCGCGAATCGCAGCCCGAGCCGGTCGAGGCGCCGCAGCCGATTGCGCCCGTGGTCAGTGGGGCACCTGCTCCCGTCGAGTCCGGTCAGGAGGGCTGATCATGCTCGTCCCTCGCAAGGTCAAGTTCCGCAAGCAGCACCACCCGCGGCGGACCGGTGCGGCCAAGGGCGGCACGGAGTTGGCGTTCGGCGACTACGGCATCCAGTCGATGGAGGCCACGTACCTGACCAACCGGCAGATCGAGTCGGCCCGTATCGCGATGACCCGTCACATCAAGCGTGGCGGCAAGGTCTGGATCAACGTCTACCCCGACCGCCCGCTGACCAAGAAGCCGGCCGAGACCCGGATGGGTTCCGGCAAGGGCTCGCCGGAGTGGTGGATCGCCAACATCAAGCCGGGCCGGGTGCTCTTCGAGCTCTCCGGCGTGACCGAGGAAGTGGCCCGCGAGGCCATGCGGCTGGCGATTCACAAGCTGCCGATGAAGGCGCGCTTCATCAAGCGCGATAGCAGGTGAGATCTGATGGCCAAGGCTGCAACCGCCGCCGAGCTGCGCGGCCTGACCCGCGACGAGCTCAACACCAAGGTGACCGAGCTGAAGGAGGAGCTGTTCACGCTCCGCTTCTCCGCCGCCACCGGTCAGCTGGAGTCGCACGGCCGGCTCCGCGCCGTACGCAAGGACATCGCCCGGATCTACACGGTGCTCACCGAGCGCGAGCTCGGCATCGTCGACGATCCGGACGCCGGCACCGAAGAAGTCCCGCGACGACAGTCGCAGGAGAGTCAGATCATGAGTGACGTCGTCAACGAAACCGCTGAGGCCGCGGAGGACCGCGGCCGCCGCAAGGTCCGCGAGGGCTACGTGGTCAGCGACAAGATGGACAAGACCGTCGTCGTCGCGGTCGAGGACCGGGTCAAGCACCGCCTGTACGGCAAGGTGCTCCGCCACACCACCCGGCTCAAGGCCCACGACGAGGCCAACAGCGCCGGCCTCGGCGACCGCGTACGCGTGATGGAGACCCGACCGCTCAGTGCCACCAAGCGCTGGCGGCTGGTCGAAATCCTCGAAAAGGCCAAGTAACACCCCCGAGTTGTCAGACTCTCAGCGCGCTATAGCGCGCTGAGCATCTGACAAGTCAGAGAGAAAGAGCAACAGATGATTCAGCAGGAGTCGCGGCTGAAGGTCGCCGACAACACCGGTGCCAAGGAGATCTTGTGCATCCGGGTGCTCGGCGGTTCCGGTCGTCGGTACGCCGGCATCGGGGACGTCATCGTCGCCACCGTCAAGGACGCCATTCCCGGCGGCAACGTCAAGAAGGGCGAGGTCGTCAAGGCCGTCATCGTCCGCACCGTCAAGGAGCGGCGTCGCGCCGACGGCTCGTACATCAAGTTCGACGAGAACGCCGCGGTGATCTTGAAGAGCGACGGCGAGCCCCGCGGCACCCGCATCTTCGGCCCGGTCGGCCGCGAGCTCCGCGAGAAGCGCTTCATGCGCATCATCTCGCTCGCACCAGAGGTGATTTGAGTCCATGACTGTCAAGAACAACACCGCACAGAACAAGCTGCACGTCCGCAAGGGTGACCGCGTCAAGGTCATCGCGGGCAAGGACAAGGGTGTGGTCGGCGAGGTCATCGCCGTCCATCCCGAGCGCAACAAGGTGACGGTCGCCGGCGTGAACATCGTCAAGCGGCACCTGAAGGACACCTCGGCCCAGCCGCAGGCCCGGCAGACCACCAAGGGCGGGATCGTCTCCTCCGAGGCGCCGATCCACGCGTCCAACGTCCAGCTGCGTCGTGAAGAACGGCAAGCGGCGACGAGGTCGTGACCCGGATCGGCTACGACCGCGCCGAGGTGACCAAGCGCCGGCCCGACGGCTCTGAGTACAGCTCGACCCGCAGCGTGCGCATCGCCCGGGTCACCGGAGAGGAAATCTGATGAGCGTGTCGACCGAAGCGTCGGCCCCGGCCGAGAAGCGGGCCATGCCGCGGCTCAAGCAGCGCTACCGCGAAGAGATCACCAAGGCGCTGCAGGACGAGTTCAAGATCGCCAACGTGATGCAGATCCCCGGTCTGACCAAGATCGTGGTCAACATGGGCGTCGGCGACGCGGCCCGCGACTCCAAGGTGATCGACGGGGCCGTCCGCGACCTCGCCACGATCACCGGCCAGAAGCCGCAGGTGACCAGGGCCCGCAAGTCCATCGCCCAGTTCAAGCTGCGCGAGGGCATGCCGATCGGCTGCCACGTGACGTTGCGCGGCGACCGGATGTGGGAGTTCGCCGACCGGCTGCTCACCCTGGCGCTGCCGCGCATCCGCGACTTCCGCGGGCTTGTCGCCGAAGCAGTTCGACGGCAACGGCAACTACACCTTCGGTCTCAACGAGCAGGTCATGTTCCACGAGATCGACCAGGACAGGATCGACCGGGTACGCGGCATGGACATCACGTTCGTGACCACGGCCAAGACCGACGACGAGGGCCGGGCGCTGCTGCGCCATCTCGGCTTCCCGTTCCGGGCGAACTGAGAGAGGAGACAGAATCCATGGCCAAGACAGCACTGCGCGTCAAGCAGGCCCGTAAGCCGAAGTTCGGCGTGCGCGGCTACACCCGCTGCCAGAAGTGCGGCCGGCCCAGGGCCGTCTTCCGCAAGTTCGGGCTGTGCCGGATCTGCATGCGGGAAATGGCTCACAAGGGCGAACTGCCCGGCATCACGAAGTCTTCCTGGTGACCGGTGTGCTTCGTGTCGCTCTTCGGTCGCTACGCCGCCGGACAACCGGTCGGCCTCCGCAGGCTCCGGCCGACGGCCAGGCCCATCCACGTCCGGCAGGCCGAGCACCGAAGAACGACGAAGCCCTCAGCCAGCATCCGCGGCCAGCCGCTCGAGGATCATCTGAATAACGGAGCAGGTCCGGTGACGGAAACCACTTCGAGAGAGAAGTACCACTCATGACCATGACAGACCCGATTGCGGACATGTTGACGCGCGTCCGGAATGCCAATCAGGCGTACCACGACACGGCGGTGATGCCGCACAGCAAGCTCAAGGTCGGCATTGCCGAGATCCTCGTCAACGAGGGCTACATCGCCTCGTACGAGGTGAACGACGCGCCCGAGGGCGCAGGTCGGCAAGACGCTGACCATCACGCTCAAGTACGGGCAGAACCGTGAGCGCTCGATCGCCGGGGTCCGGCGGATCTCCAAGCCTGGACTGCGGGTGTACGCGAAGTCGACCGCGCTGCCCAAGGTGCTCGGCGGCCTCGGGATCGCGATCATCTCGACCTCCCAGGGTCTGCTGACCGACAAGTACGCACATCGAACCGGCGTGGGCGGCGAAGTCGTCGCCTACGTCTGGTGACCGGCGAGACAACAGAGAGGTAGAACATGTCACGCATTGGCAGGCTCCCTGTCGTGGTCCCGTCCGGCGTCGAGGTCACCCTCGACGGCCAGCAGGTTTCGGTCAAGGGTCCCAAGGGCACGCTGCAGCACCACGTCAAGGAACCGATCACCATCGCGCGCGCCGACAACGGCGTGCTCGAGGTGTCGCGGCCCGACGACGAGCGGATCAGCAAGTCGCTGCACGGCCTGACCCGGACCCTGGTGGCCAACATGGTCACCGGTGTCACCGAGGGCTATGAGAAGAAGCTCGAGATCGTCGGCGTCGGCTACCGGGTCATCTCCAAGGGCCCGACGGAGCTGGAGTTCGCGCTCGGCTTCTCGCACCCGGTCAAGGTGAAGGCGCCCGAGGGCATCACGTTCAACGTCGAGGCTCCGACCCGGTTCTCGGTGATCGGCATCGACAAGCAGCAGGTCGGCGAGGTTGCGGCCAACATCCGCAAGATCCGCAAACCCGAGCCGTACAAGGGCAAGGGCGTTCGGTACGCGGGCGAACGCGTCCGTCGCAAGGTCGGAAAGGCCGGTAAGTAATCATGGGTGTCTCACTGTCACCGCACAAGGGCACGGCGGCCAAGACCCGGTCGCGGCTGCGTCGTCAGCTCCGGGGGCGGAAGAAGATCTTCGGCAGCACCGAGCGTCCGCGTCTGGTGATCACCAGGTCGGCCCGCCACATCTCGGCGCAGGTGATCGACGACGTCGCCGGTCGCACGCTGGCTTCGGCCTCGACCATGGAAGCCGATCTGCGCGACCGCCTCGGGCGACAAGTCCGAGAAGGCCAAGCAGGTCGGCGGTCTGGTCGCCGAGCGGGCCAAGGCCGCCGGTATCGAGAACGTGGTCTTCGACCGCGCCGGCAACAGGTACCACGGTCGGATCGCCGCGCTGGCTGACGGCGCTCGCGAAGCCGGCCTCGGTTTCTGAGCAACGACGAAAAGGGATAGGGAAGCGATATGAGTGGAACCCAGCGCCGCAGTGGCGGTGCCGGTGGTGACCGTCGCGGCCGTGACGATCGTCGTGGCCAGCAGGCGGAGAAGAGCAACTACATCGAGCGCGTCGTCGCGATCAACCGGGTGGCGAAGGTCGTCAAGGGTGGTCGGCGGTTCAGCTTCACCGCGCTGGTCGTCGTCGGCGACGGCGACGGCACGGTAGGCGTCGGCTACGGCAAGGCCAAGGAGGTGCCCGCGGCGATCGCCAAGGGTGTCGAGGAGGCGAAGAAGCACTTCTTCGCCGTGCCTCGGATCCAGGGCACCATCCCGCACCCGGTTCAGGGCGAGAAGGCGGCCGGCGTCGTGATGCTGCGGCCGGCCTCGCCCGGTACCGGTGTCATCGCGGGCGGCTCGGCGCGTGCGGTGCTGGAGTGCGCCGGCGTACACGACGTGCTGGCGAAGTCGCTGGGCTCGGCCAACGCGATCAACGTGGTGCACGCCACGGTGGCGGCGTTGCAGTCCCTCGAGCAGCCGGAGCAGGTGGCCAAGCGTCGCGGCAAGTCCGTCGAGGACGTCACCCCGGCCGCCATCCTGCGGGCCCGGGCGGCGGTGACCACCTGATGGCCCAGCTCAAGGTCCGCCAGGTGCGCAGCGGCGTGGGCGGCAAGCAGAATCAGCGGGACACGCTGCGGACACTGGGCCTGAAGCGGGTCGGCGATGAGTCGGTGCGCGAGGATCGGCCCGAGGTCCGCGGCATGATCAAGACGGTCGCCCACCTGGTGGCCGTGGAGGAGGTCGACTGACATGACGTTGAAGGTTCATCATTTGCGGCCGGCGCCGGGCGCCAAGACCGCCAAGACCCGGGTGGGTCGCGGTGAGGGCGGCAAGCGCGGCAAGACCGCCGGCCGTGGCACGAAGGGCACCGGTGCTCGCAAGAACACGCCGGAGAACTTCGAGGGCGGCCAGATGCCGATGCACATGCGGGTGCCGAAGCTGCGTGGCTTCAAGAACCCGTTCCGGGTCGCAGTATCAGGTCGTCAACCTGTCCACGCTCGGCGAACTGTTCCCCGAGGGTGGCTCGGTCGGCGTCGAGGATCTGGTCGGCGCCGGTGCGGTACGCGCCGGACAGCCGGTCAAGGTCCTCGGCAACGGTGACATCTCGGTGGCCGTGCAGGTGAGCGCCGACGCGTTCTCCGCCTCGGCCAAGGAGAAGATCGCCGCAGCCGGTGGGAGCATCACCGAGCTCTGAGCTCGGGGACTCGAACGATCAGGTTCAGAACCCAGCTGACCTCTCAGGTCAGCTGGGTTCTGGCGTTGTGGTCCGGCGGGCAACCAGCACCGCGTCCTTGACCTTGAGGTCGCGGCCCTCTCCGTCGGCGACCGAACGGGAGCGGTCCTCGGCGGTGACGATCTGCCACTCGGCCGGATCGAGCAGCGCGGCGATCTCGTCCGCGGTGAACATCAACTCGGGGTGATGGGGGCGGAGGTCAGGCGCCGTCTCATGGTCCGACGGGTGATGACCGACGATGAGCAGGGTTCCTCCGGTGGTGACCAGGGCGGCCAGAGCGCGGTACAGCTCGTCCCGCTGCGGCTGCGGCAGGTGCATGAACTGCACGGAGACCAGCCCGTAGGTCTCGGTCAGCGCCAGGCCCTCGGTGAGGTCGGCCTGCCGCCAGGTGATCCGCCCGGCGACTTCGGCGCCGGCGGTCCGGGCGTGGGCGGCGGCCCGATCCAGAGCGACTCGAGAGATGTCCAGAGCAGTGACCCGCCAGCCGCGGGCGGCGAGCCAGACGGCGTCGGCGCCCTCGCCGCAGCCGACGTCGAGCGCGGTCGTCGGGGTCAGGTCCGCGGCCTCGGCCACCAGTTGCGGGTTCGGCTGGCCGCTCCAGATCGCCGGCGCACTTGCGTATCGGGCATCCCAGAACGCGGCGTCGAAGACCTCCGGCTCGTCGAGGTCTGACGTCTGGGAATGATCATGACGAGGCTCAGGCATGGGGTCCATCATGCCGGTCGGCTCGGCTGCGACCGACCCGCGAGCCGGTTCCAGGCCAGAGCGATCAGCCAGCCGAAGCTGATGATCAAGCACAGTCGCTGCCAGAGACCGCCGGTGGGAACGAACGGGCCGATGCCATTGAAGCCGACGGCGGCCAGCACGAAGCAGATCCACGACGTCACCGCAGTGGCGATCGAGTATGCCCGCCAGCCCGCGCGAACCCTGCCGGCCGAACCGCCGGGCCATCACGAGGCAGGCCGCCGGCAACGCGGTGAAGACCGGCGTCGAGAACTGGTCGTGCAGGATTCCCGAAGTGGTGCGCGGCGCCGGTATCGGCGTACCGGGCGGGTAGCCGTTGATCGGGTCGGAGGTGAACACGCCGGCGCCCATCAGGCCGAGGCCGACCAGCCCGATCAGGATGGGTGTCCAGCGACCGCAGCCCGCGCGACTCAGGCCCACCGCGAAGGCGACCACCAGCAGCCCGGTGATCAGGAAGGTCGCCGACTGCACCCAGGCCGTGCCGCCGCCCAGTGACAGCGAGCTGACCGGATGCCGGAGCGGGTCGTACGCCGGGCGCAGCGCGCCCTGCACCAGGAACGAGACCACGAAGAATGCCGGCCCGACCACGCCGCACCAGAGCAAGATCCGTCCGAGACGACGGCCCGTGACCACGACCGCCAGTCTAGGCAGCGGTGCCTGACTTGGCGACGCACTCCTCGGGCAGCACCGGGACCGCCCTCTGGCAGGATGCCGACATGGCGACGAATGAAATCGAGGCCGACTGTTCTCCGGATGCCGTCTTCGCCGTGTTGGCCGACGGCTGGCTGTACCCGACCTGGGTGGTCGGTGCGTCGCGGATGCGGGACGTGGACGACCGGTGGCCGGAGCCGGGATCGCGGCTGCACCATTCGGTCGGAGCCTGGCCGGCGCTGCTCGACGACATCACCGAATCGCTGGAGTGGCAACCTCAGCGACGGGCGGTGTTCAAGGCCCGCGGCTGGCCGCTGGGCAGTGCCCGGGTCGAGATGGAGGTCGAGCCGAGGGGCAACGGCTGCCTGATCCGCATCACCGAGAACGTCCAGGACGGACCCGGCCTGCTGATCCTCAAGCCCATCCGCGACTCGATGATCCATCTGCGCAACATCGAGACGCTGAAGCGGCTCCGCTACCTCGCCGAGGGTGGTGCCGGAGCCGACAACGCCTGGCCCAGTGGTTCCTAGTGTCGTGGTGTCGTGCTAGATCCGGCCAAGGCGAGCCGCGGCGAGGGTAGCGCGCGCGGCATTGGCCCCGCACGCGCCGTGCACCGCGCCACCGGGATGCGCCGACGCGGAGCCGAGGAACAGACCGCGGATGCGGCGTCTCCGCCCGGCCCAGCCCCGGCACCGGCCGGAAGATCAACTGCTGGTGCAGGCTCGCGGTGCCGCCGCCGAGCGCTCCGTTGATCAGGTTCGCGTTGCGGCTCTGCAGTTCCAGCGGGCCGAGGACCCGCCGGGAGATGATCCTGGAGCTGAAGTCGGGCGCGTACTCCTCGATCCGGCGCTGGATCCGGTCGGCCATCCGTTCGATCTCATCGTGGTTCCAGCGTCCGGTCAGACCATCAGGACCTTGATCAGCCGTCGCCTGCTGCGGCACGTGGGTGTAGGCCCAGAAGGCCTCGGTGCCGGGCGGTGAGCGGGTGGGGTCGGTGGTGGACATCTGGCCGGCGAGGATGAACGGCTCCGCCGGTATCTGATGGTCGATGATCGCGGCCTGCGCCTCACCCATCTGCTCCACCGAGTCGGAGATGTGGATCGTGCCCGGCGGCACCGCCGGCGGGCTCGACCACGGCACCGGCCCGCTCAGGGCCCAGTCGACCTTGATCGTCGCCGGGTCGAGCTCGAACCGGCTCATCGCGGTTCGGGTCCGTTGCGGGCAGGTCCGACCAGTCGACGAGACCGCCGTACAACGCCGGTGCCGAGACGTCGGCGACGACCGCCCGGGCGGCGATGCGCTCACCCTCGCTGGTCAGCACGCCGCGCGCGGTGCGCCGGTCGACCAGCACGCCGTCCACCCGGACGCCGCAGCGGATCCGACCGCCCAGGGCCTCGAATCGGCGGGCCAGAGCCGCAGAGAGCTGGCCGGCGCCGCCCTCGGGCACCGGGAACCCCTGATGCTGGCCGATCATCGTCAGCAGCAGGCCGAGCATCCCCGATCCCGGCGCGGACAGCGGGATGTCGCTGTGCATGGCGTTTCCGGCGATCAGCAGCGGTGCATGAGGCGCGGCGAAGCGGGCCGAGCCGAGCGTCAGCGCCGGCTCCAGCAGGGTGCGCAGATACTGCAGCCCGCCGACTCCGGGCAGCTTGGCGAGCATCCGCAAGCCCCCGCGCACCGGCGGGAACGGGGTGAGCAGTGCGTCGGTGAGCGCCGGGCCGATCCGCCGCCAGTCCGCGCAGAGCTCACGCCACGCCGGCCCGTCCGGTGCCGCGGCGGACTCCAGCGCCCGGGCCGTCGCGTCCACGTCGCTGTGCAGCAGCGCCCAGTCGCCGTCGGGCAGCGGGTGGCCCAGGACGGCCGGTGCCCGCCGCCAGGTCAGGCCGTGCTGTTCGAGGCGGAGCTTCTTGATCACCGGCGACACCGCCGCCATCGGGTAGAAGCTGCTGAACGTGTCGTGGACGAAGCCGTCGGCCACCTCGGAGTCGCTCTTGACGGCTCCACCGACCGCGGACTGGGCCTCCAGCAGGAGTACGTCCCACCCGGCGTCGGCGAGCAGATTGGCCGCGACCAGGCCGTTGGGTCCGGCGCCGATCACCACGGCCTCACGAGCTTTCGACATCAGGTCGACCGGCCGGGCAGGACGTCGGCCAGCGTGGTCTTCACCCCTTCCTTGATCACGTCGAGCCGATCGGAGTCGCCGCGCAGGATGGATTTGGCGCTCTCGACCAGCTGATCCCAGGTGGCGTGGGGCGGGATCGGCGGAATGGCCGGATCGGCCTTGAACACGATCACGCACGGAC
Organism: uncultured Actinomycetota bacterium; assembly: GCA_963723815.1. Lineage (GTDB taxonomy): Bacteria > Actinomycetota > Actinomycetes > Propionibacteriales > Propionibacteriaceae > Microlunatus. Next base: position 13,559 of record CAVRSH010000005.1, read on the forward strand.
GTTCGGCGGCGAACGCCGCGTCCCACGCCGATCCGACCCGGCTCGGTTCCTCGACCGTGATGCCGATGAGTCCGAGGCTTGAGGCGAAACCCGCGTAGTCGACGGACGGCAACTGCTGTGAGGGCAGGAACTGCGGCGAGCCGCCCATCGCCCGCAGCTCCCAGGTGACCTGATTCAGGTCGTCGTTCTGCAGCACCATGATGACCAGCCGCGGATCCGCCCAGTTCGGCCAGTACTTGGCGATGGTGATCAACTCGGCCAGGCCGTTCATCTGCATCGCGCCGTCGCCGACCAGGGCGACGCCCGGCCGGTCCGGATGGGCGAATTTGCGCCCCGATGGCGTACGGCACCGCACACCCCATGGTGGCCAGCGTCCCCGACAGCGTGCCGCGCATGGTGCCGCGGATCTTCACGTGCCGGGCGTACCAGTTCGTACCCGACCCCGAATCCGCGCTGATCAAGGCGTCGTCGGGCAGCCGGGGCGACAGCTCGGCGAAGACGTACTCCGGGTTGATCGGGTCCGCCGCCACCCCGGCCCGGGCGTCGAGGACCTCCCACCACCGGCGAACGTTGCGCTGCACCGTGTCGCGCCAGGACCGGTCCTCCTGGCGCCGCAGCCGCGGCAGCAGGGCCTGCAGGGTGGCCGCGGCGTCGCCGACCAGATTGATCTCGAAGGGATAGCGCAACCCGATCATGGTCGGATCGATGTCGATCTGCACGGCGCGGGCGGTTGGGTTTCCGTCCTCGAAGGACGGCAGGAACTGGGAGTACGGGAAGTTGGACCCGACCACCAGCAGCGTGTCGCAATCGCGCATCAGCTCATAGGAGGGACGGGTGCCGAGCAGCCCGATCGAACCGGTGACCCAGGGAAGCTCGTCGGACAGCACGTCCTTGCCGAGCAGCGCCTTGGCCACCCCGGCGCCGAGCGTCTCGGCGAGCTGACTGATCTCCGCGGCGGCGCCACGGGCCCCCTGACCGACCAGGATGGCGACCTTGCTGCCGGCATTCAGCAGGTCGGCGGCCCGCTCGAGGTCGCCAACATCGGGCACCGGGGCAGCCCAGGTGTGATCGAGGCTGGACGGCACCATCTTGAAGGCGTGCGATGGGGCGGCGTACTCGAGTTCCTGCACGTCGGACGGGATGATCACCGCGGTCACCGTCCGCTGGCTGGCGGCGACCCGCATGGCCCGGTCCAGCACGTTCGGGAGCTGCTCAGGCACCGTGACCATCTGGCAGTACGCGCCGGCGACGTCCTTGAACAGGGTGAGCAGGTCGACCTCCTGCTGGTAGGAACCGCCCATGGCCGACCGGGCGGTCTGACCGACGATCGCCACCACTCCGACGTGGTCCAGCCGGGCGTCGTAGAGACCGTTCAGCAAGTGGATGGCGCCCGGGCCGCTGGTGGCCACGCAGACCCCGACCTCGCCGCTGAACTTGGCGTAGCCGCAGGCCGCGAATGCGGCCATCTCCTCGTGTCTGGTCTGGATGAAGGCCGGCGTGTTGTCGGCCTTCTCCCAGGCCGTCAGCAGCCCGTTGATGCCGTCCCCGGCGTACCCGAAGACCTGTTGCACCCCCCAGGCCCGGAGCCGCTCCAGAATCTCGTCGGCGACTGTCGTGCTCATCAGCGGTTCGCTTTCACCGCCACCACCGGGCACGGCGAATCCAGCAGGATCGCCTGAGCCGAGCTGCCGGTGACCAGCTGGCCAACCGGCGAGCGGCGGCGCAGACCGATCACCATCAGGTCGGCGCCGATCTCCCTGGTCAGCGAGGCGTGCTCGGTCGCCCAGTCGAGCGCGGCCAGGCCCTCAGGAGGCGGGATGTAACCGAGGAGAATGTTCATGCGTTCCACCCTAGGGGAGCGCAGCCACCCCGGACAGATGCTGGTTTCGGTGCCGGTTCTTGATAAAGTCGCGAGGTCCCGGTGGTTCTGACCGTCGCGTGCGGCGGGGCGTACGTCGTCAGCGACTCACCAGGTGTCAACAGAAAGGGAGGGCAGGAGTGCTCGCCGCGTTTGCCAATGCATTCCGGACTCCGGACCTACGCAAGAAGATCTTCTTCACGCTGGCGATCCTTGCCATCTTCCGGCTCGGCTCGATCATCCCGACGCCGAACGTCAACGTGAAGCAGGTCGACTTCTGCCTGAAGCAGGCCACCAGCGGTGACCAGCAGGGTCTCTACTCGCTGATCAACCTGTTCTCCGGCGGCGCGCTGCTGCAGCTGGCGATCTTCGCGCTGGGCATCATGCCCTACATCACCGCCAGCATCATCCTGCAGTTGCTGACCGTGGTGATCCCGCGGCTGGAGGCCCTCAAGAAGGAGGGCCAGTCCGGCCAGACGAAGATCACCCAGTACACCCGCTATCTCACCCTGGTGCTCGCCGTGCTGAACTCCACGGCGTTCGTCACGGTGGCGGTCAACGACCGGCTGTTCACCGGCTGCACCGGGCTGGTCTACGACACCAGCATCTTCCCCGTCGTGGTGATGATCCTGACCATGACCGCCGGCACCAGCGTCATCATGTGGCTGGGCGAGCTGATCACCGAACGCGGGGTCGGCAACGGCATGTCGGTGATGATCTTCACCCAGATCGCCGCGACCTTCCCGTCGGCGCTGTGGAGCCTCAAGGTGGCCCGACCCGGCTCGCAGGGCTGGGTCGTCTTCCTGCTCGTCGTCGCTCTCGGTCTCGTGGTGATGGCCGGTGTCATCTTCGTCGAGCAGGCACAGCGCCGGATCCCGGTCCAGTACGCCAAGCGGATGGTCGGCCGGCGGATGTTCGGCGGCACGACCACCTACATCCCGATCAAGGTCAACCAGGCCGGCGTCATCCCGGTGATCTTCGCGTCCTCACTGCTCTACCTGCCGGCTCTCTACTCGCAGTTCCGGCCCGAAGGCAAGTTCTCCTCCTGGATCCAGGCCAACTTCGTCAAGGGCGACCACCCGGTCTACATGCTGGCCTTCTTCCTGCTGATCGTCTTCTTCGCCTACTTCTACGTCGCCATCACCTTCAACCCCGAAGAGGTGGCCGACAACATGAAGAAGTACGGCGGCTTCATTCCCGGTATCCGCGCGGGCAAACCGACCGAGAACTACCTGGCGTTCGTGCTGTCCCGGCTGACCTTCCCCGGTGCGCTCTACCTCGGCCTGATCGCGCTGCTGCCGTCCATCGCGTTCATCTTCCTCAACGCCAACCAGAACTTCCCGTTCGGCGGCACCTCGATCCTGATCATCGTCGGGGTCGGTCTGGACACCGTCAAACAGATCGAAAGCCAGCTCCAGCAACGCAACTATGAAGGGTTTCTCCGCTGATGCGACTCCTGATCATGGGCCCGCCCGGGGCTGGCAAGGGCACCCAGGCCGCCAGGATCGGCGAGCACTACACCATCCCCGCGATCTCGACCGGCGACATCTTTCGGGCGATGAAGACCGCCGACACGCCCTTGGCTCGCCAGGTCCGGGAGATCATGGCGTCCGGCGGCTACGTCAGCGACGAGATCACCAACGCGATCGTCGCCGAGCGGCTGAGCCAGCCCGACGCCGAGCAGGGCTTCCTGCTCGACGGCTACCCACGCACCCTCCACCAGGTCGAGACCCTCGACGCCGCGCTGGCGGAGTCCGGCAAGTCGCTCGACGCCGTGATCTCGCTGGTGGCCGACATCGACGAAGTGGTGGCCCGACTGCTCAAGCGGGCCGAGGTCAGCGGACGTTCCGACGACAACGAAGAGACGATCCGGGTGCGTCAGCAGGTCTACGCCACGGAGACCGCGCCGCTGCTCGACCTCTACCGCGCCCGCGGGCTGCTGGTCGAGGTCGACGGCCTCGGACCGATCGACGAGGTCTCCGAGCGGATCTTCGCCGCCTTGGATGGACGGTAGCGCGCCGCCTTATCGGCTCGCCCTGCACGCCGTGCTCCGCCGTCCGCGGCACCGTGGTAGCGGCTTTGGCGCGGTAGGCAGGGTGAAGCGGCGTCCTCAGGTGACGGCGGTGACCGGCTCCGCTGCTTCGACGGTGACCAGCCCGCGCGGCGCCGTCGACGGTGACCAGCTGGCCGGTCTCGATCTTGCGGGTCGCGTCGGGTACGCCGACCACGGCCGGAATCCCGTACTCGCGAGCCACCACGGCGCCGTGACTGTTCGAGCCGCCCATCTCCATCACCAGACCGCCGGCGGTCAGGAACAGCGGCGTCCAGCCCGGATCGGTCGACGGCGCGACCAGGATCTCGCCGGGCTCCAGGTGGGCTCCCACCGGATCCAGCACCACCCGGGCCCGACCGGTCACCGTGCCCGGCGAGGCGGGGCTGCCGACCATCGCCCCGTCGGGCCGCACTGCGGCACCGGCGACCGCCTCCAGTTCGGTGCCGTCGGAGAGCAGCAGCCGGGGGATGTGCCGGCGGCGCAGTTCCGCCGCGTACGCCTCGCGCCGTTCCGCGACCGCCGTCCGCATCGACTCGCCCTGCAGTCCGCGGCGGGCTTCGGCGTAGTCCAGGAAGTAGATGTCGTCGGGCACGTCGATCGCCCGCCGTTCCACCAGCGCTTCGCCGACCTTGCCGAGGTGGTCCCGCAGCATGCCGAGCGCCACGATCAGCAGGTACTTCGGGCTCTCCCGCAGGCCGACCAGTTGCCGCGCCCGGCGCAGCGCGAAGTTGACCAGGCGGGCCTTCGGTCGGCTTCGCCGCGCCGCGCGCTGGACGAGATCGTCGATCATCGACTCGGCCGCGACCTCGCCCCGCTTGAACTGGATCTCCGGAGCGAGATCGGGATCCTCGAGGCGCAGATAGTTGGCGATCACCCCGATGATGTGGCTCGGGTCGTCGGCCCAGCGGGGCATGCCCAGGTCGATCTCGGCCACCGCGCGATGCCCGTAGCGGCGCAGGAAGGCGGTGATGCCGCGCTGGGCGGCCGACGGCAGCGTCCGGTTGCGATAGCGCGCCGTCAGTTCGGCCGTCGATCCGTCAGCGAACGCCTGAGCCGAATCGTGATCCGCGCGAATCCGTTGCGTCAGCTGCCACAGCTCGAGATCCATCTCGGTGGTGACGTTGTTCGGCAGCCCGCGCAGCACCGTCTGCAGTTCGCCCGGCTGGGCCGAGATCGCCGAGCAGCTTGCGGGCGCGGGTGACGAGCAGGAGACCGGCGGCGGGATAGGCGAAAACCGTCGGCATCAGCAGGAACACCTCGGTGCCGAGCCGATTCTCGGCCAGACTCCAGCCGTTCCTCCGGAGTCGCGTTCGCCGGCAGGCTCATCGAGGTCCGCAGCCGGCGCTCGACCCGGGCGATGGCCTTGGGTGCCGCGCTCGGCCGGACCAGCGCGGTGAACAGCGCGCAGCGGCACCTTGGCGCGCAGCACGGCCACCTTGAGGACCGGTCCAGCAATCGCCAGCGGCGACCGGGAGCGGATCGGGAAACGCGGGTCGTCGGCCAGGGTGCGCAGCACCGCCGAGGCCCGCGCCTCCATCACCCCGAAGGCGGTGATCACCAGGCGTCGGCCGAAGGCGTTGCTGATCACCGGCGTGAGGTCGAGGAACGTCCGCTGCCCGACCGTGCGCATCAGGCTCGGCCCGGACCGGGGATCGCTCAGCGGTCGGCCGGCGGCCTGGGCGAGCGACGCACCGATCAGCCGGAAACTGGCCAGCCCCATCGGCGTGATCGGCCGGGTGAGGCCCTGGGCCAGGGTCAGGCACATGAAGATCCGGGTTCCCGGCAGGTCGCTGGTCGGCAGCGGATACAGCGTGGTGATCGGACGCGCCTGGGTCAGCCAAGCCTTGCCGTCGTCGTCGATCGCCCACTCGGTGTCCTGCGGCGAACCGTAATGATCTTGAACCCGGCGGCCCAGATCGACCAGTGCCGCCAGTTGATCATCGGTCAGGCAGGCGGCGTCGCTGCGGTCGGCCAGCGCCACCTCCTCGGTACCGCCGCCGGCCACCGACTTGATCATGATCCGCTTGTCGCCGAGGCGCCGCTGGAGGACCGCGCCGCTGCTGCTGTCCACCACGAAATGATCGGGATTGACCGCTCCGGAGACGACCGCCTCGCCCAGCCCCGGGCTGGCGTCGATGACCGTTTCGTGCCGGGTCCCGGTCACCGGATTGGCGGTGAACATCACCCCGGCGGCGCTCGCTTGGACCATCCGCTGGACCACGACGGCCAGCGTCACCCGCCGATGATCGATCCCGTTGGCGGTGCGGTAGCTGACCGCACGGTCGGTCCACAGCGATGCCCAGCAGCGACGGATCGCGTCGATCAGCGCGTCGGCACCGACGACGTTCAGGTAGGTGTCCTGCTGCCCGGCGAAACTGGCGTACGGCGAGATCCTCGGCGGTCGCCGATGAACGCACCGCAACCGGAACGTCGTCGCCCAGTTCCCGATAGCGCGCGGTGATCACCGCGGCGAGCTGATCGGGCACCGAGTTGGCGAGGATCCGGTCGCGAGCCTCGGTGGCGATTCGGGCCAGTTCGTGGGTCGCGCTCGTCGAGGCCAATTCGGAGATCAGGTCGTCCAACTGTCCGCCGACGACTTGCCCGTACGCGCCGGTGGTGACGCAGAAACCGCCGGGCACCGGGAGTCCGGCGGCGGTCATGATGCCGAGGTTGACGGCTTTGCCGCCTACGGCGTCGATCATCGAGGAGTCGATCTCTTCGAACTGCAGAACGTGGTCCATGACCAGAACAATAGGCCGAAACCAGCGTAAATTCAACAGTTGATGAATTCTTGTTGACTCCAGTCTCAACCGGCCCCGTTGGGTAACCTGCAGCACCATGGCGAGATACCCCTCCACCCGGCGCGACGACACCCTTGACCTGCTGCACGGCCGGCCGATCGCCGATCCGTACCGCTGGCTGGAGGATCCCGACGCGACCGAGACCGCCGACTGGGTGCGCCGTCAGAACGAGTTCAGCGAGATCGCGCTGGCCCAACTTCCCGGCCGCGAGTGGTTCGCAGCGACGATGCGGTCGATCATCAGCCGGCCGCGGGCCGGAGTGCCGTTCACCCGCGGCGGCCGCTACTTCGTCACCAGGAACGACGGTCGGCAGAACCAGGACGTCACCTACGTCGGGGACTCGTTGGCCGAACTGCTGGCCGGCGGCCGGGTTCTGATCGATCCGAACACCTTGTCGGTGGACGGCACGAGTGCGGTGACCAGCTTCACGGTGAGCGGTGACGGACGGCTGGCCGCGTACGGGATCAGTGAGGGCGGCAGCGACTGGGAGACCTTCCAGTTGCTGGATCTCGGCTCGGGGGAACGGCGTGACGACGTGCCGATCAAGACCAAGTTCTCCGCTGCCGAATGGCTGCCGGACGGACGATCGTATGTCTACGCCCATTTCGATCATGAAGCCTCCGCGGACGGCACCGAGACCACCGCGCTGCGCGGGACCGGCGCTGCGCGTGCACCGGATCGGCGTTGATCAACACGACGACGAGTTGATCTTGGAGTTTCCCGAGAACGATCAGTTGATCTTCTGGCCGGAGGTCACCGAAGATGATCACTATGTGGCCGTGAGCATCGTCGAGGGCACCGAGAGCCGCAACCGGTTCTGGCTCTATCCGATCCTCGATGATCACGGCCGCAGCCGACTCGGTGAGCCGATCAAGATCGTCGACGAGCCGCTGGCCGAATTCTGGCTGGTCCGGATCGACGGCGACACGTTGTTCCTGCGTACCGACCTCGACGCGGAGCGCGGCCGGCTGGTGAGTCTGGACCTCGAGCGCTTCCGGCGGACCGGGTCGGCGCAGTGGCACGAGGTACTGGCCGAGTCCGAGCATGCGCTGGTGGACGCGGTCGGCGCCGGCGACGGCTTCGTGGTGACACATCTCGTCGACGCGCAACCACGCCTGATCCGGCTCGGTCGGGACGGCAGCCAACGCGGCCCGATCGATGTCGCCGGTGGCGCGCTGATCGGGCTGGACGCCCATCCCGGCCGGGACGAGGTGTTCGTCGGCCTGTCGTCGGTCACCTCGCCGACCCAGAGCTTCCGGGTGGACTTCGCGTCCGGCGAGGTCAGCGCGCTGCCCGAACTCGTGCTCGGTGCCGACCGCACCTTCACCCCGCCGGCGATCCGGGTCGAGCGCCGGGCCGCGACGAGCGTTGACGGCACGCAGGTGCCGTACTTCTTGATCATGCCCGCCGACGGCTGACCTGTCACGGCCGCAGCCGACCCTGATGTGGGGCTACGGCGGTTTCAAGATCCCGTTGCTGGCCGACTACCGACCCGGCTGGTCGGGCTGGCTCGCGGCCGGCGGGCTGCTGGTGATCGCCAACCTGCGGGGCGGGGGAGAGTTCGGCACCGACTGGTACGAGGCGGGGCGACTGGAGCGGAAGCAGAACGTCTTCGACGACTTCATCGCCGTCGCCGAGCATCTCGTCGAGTCCGGAGTGACGACGGCGGGGCAGTTGGCCATCCACGGGCGGAGCAACGGCGGACTGCTGGTGGGCGCCGTGATGACCCAGCGGCCCGACCTGATCGCGGCGGCGATCCCGGCCGTCGGCGTGCTCGACATGCTGCGCTTTCACCGGTTCACCGTCGGCGCGGCCTGGATGCCGGAGTACGGCAACCCCGATGATCCGGAGCAGTTCGAGACCGCGCTGGCATACTCACCGCTGCATCAAGTCCGAGTGGGCACGGAATATCCGGCCACCCTCGTCCTCACCGGCGATCACGACGACCGGGTCGTGCCGTTGCACAGCCACAAGTTCACCGCGGCGCTGCAGCACGCCCAGGCCGGCGAGCGCCCCGTCCTGACCCGGGTCGAGGTGGCCACCGGCCACGGCATGGGGAAACCGTCGGCCCTGGTCGCCGCCGAATGGGCCGACCTCCTCGCCTTCGCCGCCCACCATACGGGCCTTCGGCCACCCACCTAGGCGCTCCCGGCACATCTGTCAGCGGAGCGGAGTAACTTTCAGGTCATGACGATTGCCATCGATGACGACGTCTTCGCAGCTCTGGTCGAGCCACTCAGGGGCGAGCTGACAGCGCATTGTTATCGGATGCTGGGCTCGGCGCACGAGGCGGAGGACCAGGTTCAGGAGACGTACTTGCGGGCCTGGCGGGCGTACGACCGGTTCGAGAATCGCTCGTCGGTCCGCACCTGGATGTATCGGATCGCCACCAACGTCTGCCTCACCGCGTTGGACGGTCAGAAGCGGCGTCCGATGCCCACCGGTCTGGGCCAGCCGAGTTCGGATCCCCATTCGGGCCTCGAGCAGCGCTCTGAGGTGAGCTGGCTGGAGCCGCTGCCCGATTCCGTGGTCTGGGGCGGCACGCCCGACGACCCCGCCGCGGCCGTCGTCGACCGGGAGAGTGTGCGCCTGGCGTTCGTGGCGGCCCTGCAGCACCTGACCCCGCCCCAACGTGCCGTGGTGATTCTTCGTGACGTGCTCGCCTGGCAGGCCAGCGAGGTCGCCGAACTGCTGGATCTCTCGGTCGCGGCGGTGAACAGCAGCCTGCAGCGGGCCCGGGCCCAGTTGCAGAAGCTCGATCCGGACGGCGAGACCGAGCCGCTGGACGACGAGCGGTCCAAGGCTCTGCTCGCCGACTATGTCAGAGCGTTCGAGAACTACGACGTCGACCGCATCGTCGAACTGCTGGCCGACGACGCCGTTTGGGAGATGCCCCCGTACGTCGGGTGGTATTCGGGGTCGCGGACGATCGGTGAGCTGATCAAGACCCATTGCCCGGCGGAGGCTCCCGGGGATCAGGTGATGGTGCCGACCCAGGCCAATGGCCAGCCTGCCTTCGGGCTGTACATGCGACAACCGGACGGCTCGTACGCGCCATTTCAGCTTCAGGTGCTGACCCTCACCGCGGCCGGTGTGTCCCATGTCGGATGTTTCTTCGACGTCACGTTGTTTCCCCGGTTCGGATTGCCCGATACGCTGCAACGCTGACGACGCCATCCGAGGAGGGCGCGTCCTTGTCGCCCCGCAGGCGTGGCGCTCGATCAGTCCAGCAGACACGTCCCATCCCCAGGAGACCTCCGATGGCCGTTGCCCGACCCGACAAGGGCTCGCCGCCCGCTCCCGACACCGTCGTGGAGCGCAGCCCGACTCCGCCACCGGCGTTCGGCCTGCTCGTGCTCGCCGCACTGGTGATCATCTGCGCCGGACTGAAGACCGTTTCCTCGATCGTCGCCCCGACCTTCCTCGTGCTGACGCTGGTGATCACCGTCCAGCCGCTGGGTGGGCTCCTGCAGCGCCGTGGACTGCCGCGAACACTGGCCAGCGTCGCCGTCCTGCTCAGCGTCTACGCGCTGCTGGTCGCCGTCCTGGGCTCCGCGGTCTGGTCATGACCAGGCTCGCCGCCGCCTTGCCCGGGTACTCCAGCCGGTTCACCAACCTGTTCAATCAGGGCTTGGGGGAGCTGGCCAAGTTCGGCATCGACACCTCGACCCTCCGGCGGGCGGTCTCGTCGCTAGACCTGTCGAGCTTCGCCGGCGTAGCCCAGACCGCGCTGAGCACGGTCACCAGCGGTCTGTCCCTGCTGGTCCTGCTGCTGATCATGGTTTTCTTCCTGACTTTTGACGGGGCCGGCTTCGAGGGCCGGGTGGGCATGATCCGGGGACACCGGCCCCTGGTGGCCGACGCCCTGCTCGACTTCGCCCAGAGCGTCCGGAAGTACTGGAGCGTGACTACGGTCTTCGGCCTGATCGTGGCCGTGATCGACTTCATCGCCCTACTGATCATCGGCGTGCCGATGGCCCTCACCTGGGCGGTGCTGGCCTTCGTCACCAACTACATCCCGAACATCGGCTTCCTGCTCGGGCTCATTCCGCCGGTGCTGATCGCCTTGCTGGAGGGGGGTGTCGGCCCGGCGCTCGCGGTGATCATCTGCTACGTCGCTGTGAACGTGGTGGTCCAGACCCTGATCCAGCCGCGTTTCACCGGGGACGCGGTCGGCATCACCCCCACGGTGGCCTTCCTGTCATTGATCTTCTGGGCCTTCGTGATGGGCCCTCTCGGCGCCCTGCTGGCCATCCCCGCGACGTTGCTGATCAAGGCACTGCTGGTCGACCACTCGCCGAGTGCCGGCTGGCTGGCCGCGCTGATCGACTCCGCGCCGGCCAAACGCGAAGCCATGATGCGCCTGAGGCGTCGACGCTCGCGGGTAGTCTGAGCCTCGTGAGCAGCGAGCTGCCGATTTCCTCCCCCTATCGGAGCACGCCAGATGCTCCGGTCACCGAATCCGAGCGAGACCAGGTGAGTCGCGGCTCAATGCGGCGTTCACGGCTGGCGAGCTTGATCAGGACGACTACCAGCACCGGCTCGACACGTTGTTCGACGCGCAGAAGCTGGGTGAGCTGGTCCCGGTGGTCCAAGGGCTGCCGCCCCTGCAGACGTACGCGAGCCCGTCGATCGTCGCCAGCACCGGCGGTGAGCCCGGAGAGCTGTCGCCCGGTCGGGATTCGCGCGCAGCCACCCTCGCGGTCGTCGGGCGCGGTCGCCGGCCTGGTCATCCTGATCGCGATCTTGCTGATCATCGTTCTGTAGCGGCGGACCTGTCCGGTGCTGCGCCGCCGACGGGCTCGTACTGGGCTCCGGGCGCCGGCCCACCGGTGGTCGCTGGAATCAGTGGGGCGCACCGCTCCGCAAACCTCCGAGACGGAGCCTGGTCGGCGTTTTGATCGTGCTGCTGGCCGCGATCGTCGCGGCCGTTGGAGTGGGCGCGGTGCTGCTCTGGCCGCGCTCGGGTCAATCAGTGCAAACCGCTCTACGCGCTGCAGATCTGTTCTGGGTGCAGCGGCGGCTTCGACACCAGCGCCTTCCGGCGCTGCAGAACCTGGACGACGACCAATCACATCGGATGATGGTTCCGAATCAAGGGCAGCAAGCTTACCCGCAGCTGCAGTAAGTGAGGGTAACCTAACTATCGTACCTGTTCGATCACACACTGGATCTCTAGAATGGCGACCGTGCCCCGGCAACACATCAGCCACGCCAAGATCGCTGAGCATGTCCAGCGACTGGGTGAGCACTATCCTCCGATCCCGCTCGATTCCGTCGATCGGACGATCAAGAACCCGCGCGCTGGTAGCGCAGCGTTACGGCCACGTCATCGACTACCTGGCTCGGGTGGAGCTCGAGGTCGATCGCAACGTACTTGAGCTGCTGACTCTGCTGCCCGATGTGGACGACACCAACAAGACCTTCTACGCCGACGTCTGGCAGCCCCAGGAGATCCAGCACGGGCTGATCCTCGACCGGATGCAGCAGGATCTCGGCCGGACGCCGGCCGATCCACACCTGGACGTCTCGTTCAAGATCAAGATCCTCGGCACGCTGGCCAGCCTCAAGCCGATCCAGGACATCGCCAAGCTGCTCTACTTCCTCACCGGCGCCAGTACCGAGCGGCAGGCCGTGCTCGCGTACAACCGGCTCAACACCGGGCTCAAGGAGATGGGGGAGACGGCCGTCACCGAGACGATCATCACCCCGATCAAGCAGCAGGAGCCGGGACATTTCGCGTTCTACCAGATGTCGGCCACCGCGATGATCCAGGACAGGATGCTGAAGCCCTGGCAGCTCTTCGTGACCCGGGTGCTTCGGGAGAAGAGCTACAACCTGGTCGGCACCAACGCGATGAAGGAATACAAGGCCGACATGGGTGGCGTCGCCGTCGACCTCGGCATCGCTGAGGATCTCGAGGGGTACGCGCGCGAGGTCGGCCGGGTCGAGAACCGGCTGCTCTGGGCGCACAAGCAGGGGATGGACTTCCCGCCGTACATCCTCAAGGCTCTGAAGGAGAGCGTCGAGCTCTACCGCGAGCGGCTGAGCCACCCGGCGATCCAGCTGGGCTGATCAGGCCGACGCCAGGCGCTCCAGGAGCCGGGGCAAATCGATGAACGCGATGCGGATCGCCGAGTCGCTGCACCCATACGGCAGGACCAATGTGTCGCCGTGTCGCAAGGCTCCGCAGGAGTAGACCACGTTGGGCACGTACCCTTCGCGCTCGTTCTCGTCGGGGGTCAGCAGCGGTTCGGCGAGAGCGCCGATCAGCTTGGTCGGGATCGTCCAGGTCGAGCAGGGTCGCGCCGATGGCGTACTCGCGCATCGGCCCGACTCCGTGAGTGAGGACCAGCCAGCCGGCTTCGGTCTCGATCGGCGGTCCACAGTTGCCGAGCTGGATGACCTCCCAAGGCTGCTCCGGCGTCTGGATGGTCCTGGCGTCGCCCCACTGCCGGGCATCGGCCGAGCTCGCGATACCGATGCTCTCGCGATCCCACCGTGACAACGCGAGATAGCGACCGAGGACGCGGCGCGGGAAGATCGCCATTCCTTTGTCCTTGGCGGCCGGACCGATCAGCTGGCTGATGTCGAAGTTCTGGAAGTCCTGAGTCTGGATCAGGCGCGGCTCGATGTTGACCCCGTCGAACGCGGTGAAGGTGCCGTAGTAGGTCGACTCTCCGGTGTCTTCGACGAAGAGGGTGAATCGGGCGTCCTCGACCCCGTGGCTCTCGTCGGGGGCCACCGGAAGGAGCACGCGCTCGCTCAACGGGCGCTCCGGGGAGAAGTGCACCCGATAGTTGCGGGCCATGATCCCGCGAATCCGATCGATGGCGACTTCAGCGCTGCCCCGGGTCAGCCAATCGTGGTGCACCGCGGCCACGGCGCGCTCGAGGTCCGCGGCGTCGAACTCGGCCGGCAGCAGGCTGAAGACATCGCCCACCGGTGCGAGGGTGGCATGTTCCTCCAGTGCGGCGGCGACAAACTCCCGCGCCATCGTCCGCCGTCCTGGCCGGCCGGGTGTCAGGTGCCGGCCGTTACCATCGAGCCGGACGTCCCCGTCGTCGGTCAGAACGCCCGTGCGGAACTCGATGCTCGAGACATGTCCCTCGCCGACGGCGCGCACGCTCATCACGAACCGCAGCTCGCCCGGCCCGAGACCCGACTGGTCGGGATGGGCGACCATCGACGGGTTGAAGAGCGCCGCCGCCTCGATCGAGTACTCCTGGGTGAAGTACGCGCCGATCAGCGCAGCCCGGTCGTCGGAGATCTCCGAACCGGCGGGTAGCCGGTGGGCTACCAGTTCGAAGTGGCTGCGGAGGATACCCGGGAGGTCGGCGTGCCGGTCGCCGAATCGGTGCACAGTGTCAGTGAGCGTGCGGGTCACTTGGTCGGCCTTCATGGCCAGCACCCGATGAATCACCTGGTCCGCGCGGGAGATGCCGTTGGCCAGGGTCTCCTGCCCGGGCAGGAAGAGCTTGGCGATCACTCGGCTGGGGTCGGCCCGCAGGACGAGGGAAACCCGTCGGAGAAGATCGGTCGTCATCGCGTCGCGACCTAGCTGGCACCGCTGAAAGGTCGAGATCATGGCAAGGGTCGACTCCGCTCCCTGGTTCTCGTTGCGACCGGTGCGGTGCAAGCCGTCACAGCATCCACCGGTGATGCTATCGACCAGGCTGACACCGGCGTCGTTGGCACCGAGGAACCAGGCCTCGCAGCGGTAGCAAGCCGGCTTGCCAGCGCGGATCCCCGGTGACCGCGTACGCGCGCCAGCAGGCATCGGCGAGGGCCGCGGCCTCGATCGGCTGCTGATCGAAGCCCGGCCGGGGCTCGCCGGTGACCCAGCCACCGACCGGGGTGACCGACAGGTGGCCATCCAGGGTCTCGACGTCCATCAGCCATCCGAGCATGGCGAGCCCGAGGTCCAGGGCGGCCGAGTCGGCCGAGCAGAGATCCGGCGGCGAGCAAGACCTCGGGCAGTGCGGCGTTGGCGTAGCGAAGCCGGGGCTCGGGCCACGGCCAGGCGTCGGTCGGTCGGCCCGCGCCGGCAATCAGCGCGGCCGCATCGGCGAGCAGGCGGCGCGCGCCGGCATGGTCAGGGTCCAGGGTGAGGCACCTCGGCGGCACCCAGGGCCGCGAACGCCATGGCGTGGAGATGGGGTGATCGGCGGACGGCGCTGAGGTCGAAGTGGCTCATGGCCAGCTCAGCGGCCACCGCGTCCCGTGGCAGCCGGGCGGCCGCCGTGCCCAGACCCCAGATGGCCCGACCCCAGCAGTCGTCAAGCGACGGCCGGTCGATCCAACGCAGGTCAACGCTCCGCCGGTTGTGGAAGCGGCCGTCGGCGGCCTGGGCGTCGGTCACCAACCAGAGGTAGAAGTCGGCCAGCGTCCTCAACTGCTCGACTCAGCTCGAGGCTCCCGGGCTAAGACGACAGCCCGCGGGCGATGTCGTCGATGCAGTACCCGTGCTCGGGGCGTGGTTCGGCGAACCGGGCATGCTCGAACAGCCCGCCGTGGTCGCTGAGCCGGAGAAGGTGCGCGAACGAGACCGGCGGCCGGGCGAATGACCTGTCGGCGGCGGAACGGCTCACGCGCTGGCCAGCGCGTCGTCCGGACCGGTTGCCGCGAAGGCCACCTGGCGGTAGCGGTCGGCCACCGCCGGCCACAGCAGGTCGGGAGCGATCCGATTCGCCTCGGCCCGCATGCTGGCCGCGAGGCCGGGCTCGGTGAGGACGCGGCGGACGGCGTCGGCGATGCTGGTCGGATCCTGCCGCTGCACGATCAGGCCGGCCCCGCCCGACAGCAGTTCGACGGCGTGCGGAAATCCGGTGGAGATGACCGGCTTGCTGGCGCTCACCGCCTCGATCAGCACCCCGGAGGTGACCTGCTCGCGGGAGTCGTACGGCAGCAGCACGATGTCGGCCTGCTGCACCAACCCCTGCAACTCGGGCGTCGTGAGATAGCGATCCTCGAAATGGACCATCCCGGCCGCCGTCTCCTCAGCGAGCCGGATCAGCCGGTCGCGATACGCCTCGCCGTGATGTGCTTTCACCTTCGGATGGGTCTGACCCACGACCCGGTATTCCGGCGCCGGGTCGAGGTCGGTGAGCCGGGCCATTGCGCCGATCGCCCATTCGATGCCCTTGCCCTCACCGAGCAGACCCCAGGTCAGGATGATCGGGCGCCGACTCTGCGGTCGGCACTCCGGTGCGGTCACTTGACTCGTGTCGGCACCGTGCGGGATCACCTGGACGCTTCCCGGGTCCACGTCGTAGTGGTCGAGCAGCCGCTGGCGGGCGGTTCGGGTCATCGTGACCAGCACGCTCGAGTGTTTCGCCAACTCCTCCAGGACGGCCCGCTGATGCGGGCTCGGCGTCACCAGCACCGTATGCAGCACGGTGATCGTCGGGACCCGCAGAGCCCGGACCACGGCCAGCACCTCGTCACCGTCGGGTCCGGGGAAGATGCCGTATTCGTGCTGGATGATTGCGACGTCGTAGGCGTTGAGGGCGGCGGCGGCCGCCTCGGCGCCGCCGGGCCGGCCCCGGACCCAGGGATGGTCGCCCACCGAGCAGATCTCATCGGAGTCGAGGACCCTGATCACCCCGACGTGATCGCCGCCGGACCGCAGGGATTGGACGAGCGCCCGGCTGAAGGTCGCCAGGCCGCATTGGGTGGGTGGATAGGTGCTGAGAACTCCATAGGACATCGACAAAGCGGACCCCTCTCATTTGGGTCGCAACCCTTCTGCCCCGAAGGTGGTGCCGTGCTCGACAGCTGACCGGCCGCACGGGGGCGTCACCAGGATCGCGTCTGGAAATACACGAACAATCGCTCCCGCCATCGGGAGACCGTGAATTTCTCGGTCCTCAGAGAGGAACCGATGGGGCTGACGATATCACCGATGTCCGACCGAACTCATATTCTGGCTGTCGACCGATAAGGTGATCCGGGATGAGAATCGGGGTCATTGCGTCCGTCGCCCATCGCACGCCGCCCATCAGCTACGGACCATGGGAGCAGGTCGCATCGAACTGCGCCGAGGGGTTCTTCACCCGCGGGCACGAGGTGACCCTGTTCGCGACGGCCAACTCGAGGACGGCCGGTCGGCTGTCGGGGCCGGTCGCTGAGGGCTATGAGGAGGCCGAAGACGTCGACGCCAAGGTCGCCGAGGCACTCCATCTGGGGTCAGCGTTCGCCCGGGCCGGCGAGTTCGACATCTTGCTCAACCATTTCGACTTCATGCCGCTGACCTACAGCCGACTGGTTTCCACACCTATGGTGACCACCATTCACGGCTTCTCCTCGGAGAAGATCGTGCCGGTCTACCAGGCCTACGACGACATCGCCCATTACGTGGCGATCAGCGATGCCAATCGACATTCGACACTGACCTACGAGGCGACGATTCACCACGGCATCGACACCGCTGCATTCACATTCTCCGCCGAACCCGAGGACTACCTGCTCTTTCTCGGTCGGATCCACCCCGACAAGGGCACCCACCGGGCGATCGAGGTGGCGCGCCGGGCCGGCATTCCCCTGGTGATCGCCGGCATCATTCAAGACGCCGGATACTTCGACAGGCTGGTGGCGCCCGAGGTCGACGGTGTCGCGGTGCGCTATGTCGGTGCGGTCGACCCGGCGGAGCGTGATCGCTTGCTCGGGTCGGCGCGCGCCCTGCTGCACCTCATCGCGTTCGAGGAGCCGTTCGGGCTGTCGGTGGTGGAGTCGCTGGCCACCGGTACGCCGGTGATCGCCACCCCGCTCGGGTCGATGCCGGAGCTGATCCGCGACGGTGTCACGGGCTTCCTGGTGGCTGACGACGACGCCGCGGTCAGCGCCGTGCGGCGGTTGCCGGAGCTCGACCGGCAGCGCTGCCGGGACGAAGCAGTCACCCGGTTCCATCTGCAACGGATGGTCGACGCGTATCTGAGGCTCTTCGCCGATGTGGTCGCCGGGAGGCCCCGTTGACCCGATTTGGGGTGCGACGCGCCGTGGCGTACACTCAACGGTCGGCCAACTGTGGCCGGTGAAGATGTTCGTACGCGTATCAGATTGAGAGTTTATGGCGAAGAAAGAAGGGGCCCTCGAGCTTGAGGGCACCGTCGTCGAGGCTCTGCCCAACGCGATGTTTCGGGTGGAGCTGGCCAACGGTCACAAGGTGCTGGCGACGATCAGCGGCAAGATGCGGCAGCACTATATCCGCATCCTCCCCGCTGACCGAGTCGTCGTCGAGCTCTCCGCCTATGATCTGACCCGCGGCCGCATCGTCTACCGGCACAAGTGAGCCGGCGTTAACCATCCAGCCCGCAAACCATCCACCATTCGTCACGGTGCGCCTCGAGCGTGCCGCGGCGTGAATCAGAAAGAAGCTCGATGAAGGTTCAGCCGAGCGTCAAGAAGATCTGCGACAAGTGCAAGGTGATCCGCCGGCATGGTCGCGTGATGGTGATTTGCGAGAACCCGCGGCACAAGCAGCGGCAGGGCTGAGTCGTCGGCGCGGAGCGCCGCCAGGCTCAGGTCCGCTCCGCTGATCCGCGGTAGGACTCGCAAGCCACGTAGGACGCAAGACAGCAAGTCGCACGACCCGCAGGACCCCAACAGTGTGATCGCAAGTCCGGGACCCGTTCCGGATCCACCCTCGGTCGGAGGCCGAGGCCCTGGTGAGAAGCCCAAGCGCTTCTCAAGGCAGCCAGGGACGCATCACGCCAGACACCTCCGCGATGCATCCCCCGCCGTGATTGCCCGATCGCCTCAGGCGTTGGGCGGGCGGCGACGCATCGACCATACGAAAGGTTGTACCGCCTGATGGCACGCCTCATTGGGGTTGACCTCCCGCGCGACAAGCGCCTCGAGGTCGCCCTGACCTACATCTTCGGTGTGGGCCGTACCCGCGCCCTGGAGACCCTGGAAGCCACCCAGATCAGTGGCGATCTCCGCGTCCACCAGCTGACCGACGATCACCTCGTCGCCCTGCGTGACTGGATCGAAGCCAACTACCAGACCGAGGGTGACCTCCGCCGCGAGATCGCCTCCGACATCCGTCGCAAGGTCGAGATCGGCTCGTACCAGGGCCGTCGTCACCGCAGTGGCTTGCCTGTCCGGGGCCAGCGCACGCGCACCAATGCCCGCTCTCGCAAGGGCGCGCGCAAACCCGTCGCCGGCAAGAAGAAGGTCAAGTAGCCCTCGCGCTGCTTGGACGTTCTGGACCCAGGAGAAACTGAGAACTTATGGCTACCGCAGGCCGCAACACTCGTACCGCCAAGGTGCGCAAGAAGGAAAAGAAGAACGTGGTCTCCGGCCACGCTCACATCAAGAGCACGTTCAACAACACCGTCATCTCGATCACCGATCCGACCGGTGCGGTGATCGCGTGGGCGTCCGCCGGCACCGTCGGCTTCAAGGGTTCCCGCAAGTCGACCCCGTACGCCGCGCAGATGGCCGCCGAGGCCGCCGGTCGCCGCGCCATGGAGCACGGCATGAAGCGGGTCGACGTGTTCGTCAAGGGTCCGGGCTCGGGCCGCGAGACCGCGATCCGGTCGCTCGGCGCCATCGGCCTCGAGGTCGGTGCGATCGCCGACGTCACCCCGGTGCCGCACAACGGCTGCCGCCCGCCCAAGCGCCGCCGCGTCTAACCCAACGAACACAAAGGATCACTGACTTAGATGGCTCGCTATACCGGTCCCATGACCAAGAAGTCGCGTCGGCTGGGTGTTGACCTGGTCGGCGGCGACAAGGCGTTCGAGAAGCGCCCCTACCCGCCCGGCGTGCACGGCCGCGGCCGCACCAAGGAGTCGGAGTACTCCCTCCAGCTCCGGGAGAAGCAGAAGGCCCGCTTCTCCTACGGTGTGCTGGAGAAGCAGTTCCGCAAGTACTACGAGCAGGCCAACCGGATGCAGGGCAAGACTGGTGACAACCTGCTCGCGATCCTGGAGTCCCGGCTGGACAACGTGGTCTACCGCGCCGGCCTGGCCCGTACCCGCCGGCAGGCCCGCCAGTTCGTGGTCCATGGCCACTTCCTGGTCAACGGCCACAAGGTGAACATCCCCTCCTACCGGGTCAGCAGCCACGACATCGTGGATCTCGCCGAGAAGGTGCGGGAGCAAACGCCGCACATCATCAACCGCGAGACCCACGGCGAGCGTGACGTGCCGGCCTGGATGCAGGTGCTCCCCGACCGCGGCCGGATCCTGGTCCATCAGCTGCCGACCCGGGCCCAGATCGTGATCGATGTTCAGGAACAACTGATCGTCGAGCTCTACTCGAAGTAGCAAGAGGCCCCGGGATGCCGGGGTAGCGCCGAGCCCGTCGGATACGGGTGAGGCTCCGCACCTTCAAATAGTGGTGGGTGCGGGGGAAGAGAAGAACATGCTTATCGCACAGCGCCCGTCCCTGTCGGAGGAAGTCGTCTCCGATGATCGCTCCCGGTTCACCATCGAGCCGCTGGAGCCGGGCTTCGGCTACACCCTCGGCAACTCGCTGCGTCGTACGCTGCTGTCGTCCATCCCGGGCGCGGCGGTGACCAGCATCAAGGTCGACGGCAACCTGCACGAGTTCTCCACCATCGAGGGCGTCGTCGAGGATGTCACCGAGATCATCCTCAACCTCAAGGGTCTGGTCGTCTCCTCCGAGGAGGACGAGCCGGTCACCATGTACCTGCGCAAGGCCGGCGCCGGCGCGGTCACCGCGGCCGACATCGCGCCGCCCGCCGGGGTCGAGGTGCACAACCCCGACATGCACATCGCCACTCTGAACGACTCCGGCAAGCTGGAGATGGAGCTGGTCGTCGAACGGGGCCGCGGCTACGTCTCGGCCGTGCAGAACAAGATGGCCGACGCCGAGATCGGCCGGATCCCGGTCGACTCGATCTACTCCCCGGTGCTCAAGGTCACCTACAAGGTCGAGGCCACCCGCGTCGAGCAGCGCACCGACTTCGACAAGCTGATCCTGGACGTGGAGACCAAGCAGGCCATCCGGCCGCGCGACGCCGTCGCCTCGGCCGGTCGCACCCTGGTCGAGCTCTTCGGCCTGGCCCGTGAGCTCAACATCGAGGCCGAGGGCATCGAGATCGGCCCGTCGCCGATCGACGAGCAGTTGGCCGCTGATCTGGCCCTGCCGGTCGAGGATCTCAACCTGACCGTCCGCTCGTACAACTGCCTCAAGCGCGAGGGCATCCACACGGTGTCAGAGCTCGTCTCCCGTAGCGAGCAGGATTTGCTGGACATCCGCAACTTCGGTTCCAAGTCCATCGACGAGGTCAAGCTCAAGCTGCACGAGATGGGTCTGTCGCTCAAGGACAGCGCTCCTGGCTTCGATCCGCTGAGTGCCATCGGCCGCTACGACGACCTTGACGAAGAAGAGGTCGACTACACCGAGACCGAGCAGTATTAGTTAGCAAGGGGGGCGACCCCCTTGAACCCCCGCGCCGCGCCGAAGACACACGGGCGCGCGGCCGGGACCAGTCGCTGATCAAGGAACCAAGAGAGAGCTGACATGCCCACACCCACCAAGGGCGCCCGCCTCGGCGGCAGCGCGTCGCACCAGAAGATCATCCTGTCGAACCTGGCCACCCAGCTGTTCGAGCACGGGCGGATCGTCACCACCGAGGCCAAGGCCAAGCGGCTGCGTCCTCTGGCGGAGAAGTTGATCACCAAGGCCAAGCGGGGCGACATCCACTCCCGCCGGCTGGTGCTGACCACCGTCAAGGACAAGGGTGTGGTGCACACGCTGTTCACCGAGATCGCGCCGACGCTGGCCGATCGGGAGGGCGGATACACGCGGATCACCAAGGTCGGTCCGCGCAAGGGCGACAACGCCCCGATGGCGCTGATCGAGATCGTCACCGAGTCGGTCGAGGACAGCAAGAAGGCCAACGCCCGGGTCACCGCCCCGGCCAAGAAGGCGTCACCTCGGCGGGCGGCACCGGCGGCTCCGGCCGCCACCGCCCCGGCCGAGGAGAGCCCGGCGGAGGAACTGGTCAGCGACACCGAGGAGCTCGACGAGAGCACCGAGGCCGAGCAGGCGCCCAGCGACGACACCTCCGACGAGGAGGCCAAGGAGTACGGCGAAGGCTCCTACCGGGGCGTCGAGCCGCCGGCCGGCTTCGACATCAAGGGGAACGAGGACTCGATGAAGTTCCACACCACCGAGTCGCAGTGGTACGAGCAGACCATCGCCGAGGTCTGGTTCGACAGTGAGAAAGCTGCTGAGGCGGCCGGTTTCACCAAGGCCGGCTAGTCGCACGTACGCAAGACTGACGACGGCGCTCACCCTTATGGGTGGGCGCCGTCGCTCTGTCACCGGCGGCTCTGATGTCCAGCATGGCGAGCGCACTCCGGTCGCACAGGCAAGTCCGGCACAGTCGGGTAGGTGAATCGAGTGCCGCAGCACCTCAGCCTGCTCGCGCTGGTGGTTGTCGCACTAGTGGTGCGCTGGCAGTTCGTCGACTTCCAGTCCGGTGACTACCGCGCCTTCTTGGACCGCTGGTACGCCTACCTGGCCGAGAACGGCGGGTTTGCGGCGCTCAAGGACGGCTCCTTCTCCAACTACAACACGCCCTACCTGGCGTTGCTGGCGCTCATCACCTACCTGCCGGTGCGACAGATCGTGGCGATCAAGGCCATCTCGGTGATCTTCGACGTGGCCCTGGCCGGGTTCGCCTACAAGATCATCGCGGCGCTCCGTCCGGCAGCGCGATGGCTGCCGACTCTCGCATTCGGCACGGTGATCATGCTGCCGACGGTGGTCATGAACAGCAGTATCTGGGGCCAGTGTGACGCGATCTACGTGACGTTCTGCGTCGGCAGCGTCTATTTCTTGATCAAGAAACGCCCGTGGCTCGCCGCCGCGTTCTTCGGCGTCGCCTTCGCCTTCAAGCTCCAGGCGATCTTCTTCCTGCCCGTGCTGGTCATGGTGTTGATCGTCAACCGGCATCGGCTCCGGTCACTGCTCGCCGCGCCGGTGGCGTTCCTCGCCTGCCTGACTCCGGCGCTGCTCGCCGGCCGTAGCCTGCTCAGCCAGCTGTCGGTCTACCCCGCACAGATCGCCACCCCCTCCGGCGCGGTCGGCGGCGGCCGACCGGGCGGTCCGGGTGGCGGTGGCCGGATGCCGCGCGGCGGCGGTGAAGGTGGCGGCTTCGGTGTCGGCGACACAGCCGCTTACACCCACAATGCGCCGACCCCGTACGCGTGGCTGCCCGGAGATGCCTCGACGACGTGGAAATACGCCGGCCTCGCCCTGGCCGCTGCGGTCGTGCTGGGCTTCGGCATCTGGTTCCTCTCCCGGCGCCGCCGGCTCACCGGCGTGGAGATCCTGCTCGTGGCGGCCACGGCCACCTTGGTGATCCCGCTGCTGCTGCCGGAGATGCACGAGCGCTACTTTTATCTCGCCGAGGTGTTGACTGTGCTCGCCGCCTTCGTCGACCGGTGGTTCATCGCGGTGGCGGCCGGGATCCAGATTGCCTCGATCAGCACCTATCTGAGTTATCTGGACAACGCCTCGCCGCTTTCGCTCGGCATGGCCGCGGCCGTCGCCATCGGCGCCGGAGTCCTGGCCGCGATCATGCTCGTCCGACGCCTGAACGTTCGGACCGAGCGGGACCTCACCGACGTCCGCGAGAAGCCCCGGCCGGCTGACGGGCGCGTCAGCGCTGTCACAAGCGACGGGCAGAATCGACCCCATGCTGCTCAGCAGGCTGGTCGAGGCCAGGCACGCACTGGTGGCGACGCGCTCCCGCAATGCCAAGCGGGACCTGATCGCCGCCGTGCTGCGGGACGCCGCCGCGGACGATGTCGAGATCGTGGTCTCCTACCTGTCCGGCAGCCTGCGCCAGCGGCGCACCGGCGTCGGCTGGAAGTCGCTCAGTCGGTGCCGAGTCCGGCGGCCGAGTTGACCCTCACCGTGGTGAGGTGGATGCGGCGTTCGCCGGCGATCGCGGAACTGGCCGGCCCAGGTTCGGCCGCCGCCCGCGCCGCCGCGGCCTTGGCGCTGCTCTCCCGCGCGACCGCCGATGAGCAGGACTTTCTGCGCGGTCTGGTATTCGGCGACCTGCGACAGGGTGCGCTGGAGGCCCAGGTCCAGGAGGGCTTGGCCGTTGCCTTCGACGTTCCGGTCGCCGCCGTGCGCCGCGCCGCCATGTTGATGTCCTCGACGACGGCGGCCGCCGCCACCCTGCTGGCCGGCGGACTGCCCGCGCTGGAGGCCGTCGGGCTTGAAGTGGGCGTAGGCATTCAACCGATGCTTGCCGCCAGTGCTCCCGATCCCGACGCCGCGATCGACCGGTCGGGCCTGCCTGCTCTGGTGGACTACAAGCTGGACGGGATCCGCGTCCAGGTCCACCGGTCCGGAGATCGGGTAAGGATCTTCACCCGGAGTCTCGACGACATCGCAGCGCAGACTGCCCGAGGTCGCAACCATCGTCGAGGCCCTCCCGCACCGACAGTTGGTGCTGGACGGCGAGGTGCTCTCGCTGCGCGGCGACGGGACGCCTGAGGCCTTTCAGGTCGTCGCTTCCCGCACCATGAGCAGCGTCGACGTCGCCGCCCTGGTCCGGGCCAGCCCGCTGAAGGTCTTCTTCTTCGACCTGCTGCACCTCGACGGTCGCGATCTGCTCGACACGCCGCTACGGGAGCGGCTCGAGGTGATGGGGGACGCTGCCACCGGAGATCTCCGTGCCGCGACGAATCTGCGCCACTCCGGCCGAGGTGGCGAGCACCTTCGCGGATGCGGTGACCCGCGGTTACGAGGGCGTTGTCGTGAAGAACCTCGCCGCCCCGAGCAATACGTACGAACGAAGGCGCCCACACAACA
>CAVRSH010000006.1:0-121864 GCA_963723815.1 uncultured Actinomycetota bacterium
AGCGCGCAAGAAGACGACGACCACTGACCTGGTCACACGCGATGCTGAAGAAGAGCGTGCGTGGGCCTTCAGCCCATGGTTCGGGAGCCGCACCGCTCTTGAGCCGCTCCAACTGATCATCGCTGAGCAAGGTGCCGGCTCCCCTGACCAGCACACTCCAGCCGACTTCCAGGAAGTCGTCGACATCATCTACTTCGAAGGCGACCCTCTGGTCGGCCGCACTTCGCGCCACCACTCCGAACGCAACTGTGCGGACGATGATGTGTTCGTCGCTGAGAATGTAGTTCATCGGCAGCACGACCGGTCCGTCATCGGCGAGGAACCCTATCCGCCCGACTTTCTTGGCCGTCAGCAGATCAAGCGCCTCGGCCCGGTCCAGTTCAACGATCTTGCCTCCGCTGGACGCGGCCGGCCAGTAGTCCCCAGAACTCACATCTGCCTCCTCATCGAAATGAACACCACAAACATCGCCACCGAGCCACCTGCCGCCCCTGTGTGAATCGTAAGTCTGTCTTGGGGCCCGCACCTCCGGCGACCTCACCCCAACCGGTCGTCATGCTCGCCGCGCGCCGTCCGACCACCGCCATCAGACCGAATCGAGGGCGCTGGAACCGTGGATGTGGGGAACCGCCGACACCGGTTCGCGGAGTTCCTCTTCGGTGGGGATCTCAGCGGCGATGTCGGAGGCGTGCACCGCGCGCGCCATGGCCCACGCAATCCACCCGACGAGCACGAACAAGACCGAACCAACCGCGATCCAGGCCGCCGCGCCGGGGAGCTGGGTCAGGCGGAACATCACCCACCCGATGACGACCGTGGACGGGATGGTGACGATCCACGAGGCGACCATCTTCAGCACGACCCGCAGGTTCACCCCCTGGCCGGAGGCGACGCCGGAGCCGGTGATCGACGTGGCGGCGGCGTGGGTCGTCGAGATGGGGATGCCTAGGCCGGTGGCGCCGAAGATCGCGCTCACCGCACCGATGTTGGCGGCCAATCCCGAACTCGCGCGCAACTTCGTGATCCGCAGCCCCATCGTCTCGATGATCTTCCAACCACCCCACACCGTGCCGGCCGCGATAGCCCCGTAGGCGAGCAACGGAATCCACCAGTCGATCTGCAGACTGCCGTCGGGTCGCAACCCTATGTAACCGCCGGCCAGCAGAGCCGCAGCGATGATCCCCATCGTCTTCTGGGCGTCGTTCGCGCCGTGCCCGAACGACACCGCCGCCGCCGACACCAACTGCAGCACCTTGAAACCCTTGGCGTCATCATGAACCCGCAACCGACGCCGGAGCCGCGACAGCGCGATCATCGCCAAGAACGCGACCGTGAACGCGACCGCTGGCGAGGCGACAATCGCAATCACCGCGGTCTGGACGACCCCCCAGTTGATCGCTGCGAGCCCCCCTGCGGCCAGTCCAGCACCAACCAGCCCGCCGATGATCGCGTGGCTTGAAGAGGAGGGCATGCCGACGTACCAGGTCAAGTAGTTCCAGGTGATCGCCGCGATCAGAGCGGCGAAGACCACTGCGACCCCCTCAGCGTCGTGCTTGACGACCTTTGCCACGGTATTGGCCACGGCGGTACCGACGACAAAGAAGGCGCTGAAGTTGAACACCGCGGAGAACCAGGGCGCCCACCGTGCCGGCAAAACCCGGGTAGCGACCACAGTCGCCACCGAATTGGCGGCGTCGTGGAACCCATTGGTGAAGTCGAAAACCAGCGCTAACACGATGACCCCGATGATGGCGATCAGCAACCCGTCCATGGCTTCCTTTTTTTCGAAGTGGTGATCTCTATCGTCGGCAATCACCGGACACGGCCACACGGGCCTAAAGCCTCTACTTCGCCGAGCAATGGTCCTGACCACTCCGGGCCAGGCCGGCGCCAAGCAGTGGCAGAAGACATCGCGCCACGTCGAGGTCACGCCGGGTAGCTCAGCACCCGTTCGTCGGGAACAACTGAGGGCTTTGGCCCCTAGCCCAGACGCGACGCCGACCCTAGATTCTCGAGCTGAGGGGTGGTGGACATGGATGTCTCCGAAAGCCGCCGATCTGACGACGACGCTCCTGGCAGCGACCTGGTGTCGCTCACGGTCGGCCTGGTGGAGATCGGTGCGCGCGGTCTGCGAACGGCTCTGGGTCGGGCAATTCCGGGTGAGAAGCTGTACGACGTCGCACTGGGCGCCGCACTCGTCAGCGCTGGGATAGCTGCGCAGGCGGTCGATTCGGTTCGCAACCGGGTAGGGCCTCGCGCATCGAGCCTGATCCGACGGCCGACGCGTCCCATTCCGATTCCGCTTGCCTCGCGCGGGGTGCGGATCGTCGAAGACCTCGCGCAGCGCGGACGGCGGACGCGGGTCGACGGCATCGGCGCAATGGAGAGAGTGATCGACATCCTCGTGCCCGTGATCGCCGAGGAACTGCTTGCTCGGATCGACGTCGACGCTCTTGTGCAGGAGCACGTCGACATCGATGCGATCATCAGCCGTGTCGACCTCGATGCCGTCATCGACACGGTAGACGTGGACAGGGTGGCCACCCGGCTCGATCTCGACGCCGTGCTCAACCGGATCGACTTGAATGCGATCGTGCGAGAACGCGTCGACGTCGACACCATTGTTCGAGCCGTCGACATTGACGCCGTGGCGGCCCGTCTGGACCTGGACGCGGTGATCGAGAGACTGGATCTTCCGGTGCTGGCCCAAGGGATCATCGACGATATCAATCTGCCCGTGATCATCCGCGAGTCCAGCGGGTCGATGGCCTCGGAGGCGGTGCGCGGCGTGCGCTTGCACAGCATCGACGCTGACGAGGCGGTGCACCGAGCGCTCGACCGCGTGCTCCGTCATCGACGGGGCGGCGGCGCGGGCACGGCCTCGCACCCTGACCTTCCGCCGGCCGACGTCGAGGTCACGCTGCCGGTCGCGGCAGCACCGATGGGAGTGGCTGAGCCGTCGACCCGGCCGACGTCATGATCTCCACCGACGCGGCGATCCCGCAGTTCGCACGGCCTTACCAGGGCCAACCAGCCGGACTGATCAGCCGCTTCCTCGCCAGCAGCGTCGACTTCGTGATCGTCGTCGTCCTCCTCGTGGCGATGTACGCCGGCTGGGCGACGTTGAAGTTCGTGCTCCGGCCGGCCAAGTTCCAGTTCCCTGAGCCGTCGGTGATGCTGATCGTGGTCGCCGGCTTCAGCGTGCTCACCCTCTATTTGGCACTTGGGTGGACGATGACCGGGCGGACGTACGGCGATCATCTGATGGGTCTGCGTGTGCTGGACCGCGCCGGCCGCATGTTGCACCTGCCTCGCGCACTGCTACGGGCCGTACTGTGCGCGGTGTTCCCGATCGGGTTGGTCTGGACGGCCGTCAGCACCCGCAGCCTCTCGGTCCAGGACATACTGGCCAGAACCTCCGTCACTTACGACTGGCACATCGATCCGACGCGGTAGGTCCGAACTTCGGCCGTGATCGTCGCCGACAAGGCGACTGTGAACGCGACCACGGGAGACGGCGGAGCGTATTTGTTGTCGTGTACGAGGTCGGCGTGCGGGTTTCAGGGTGCCGCGGACACACCGGAGCGCTCTGGGAGGTCGGTCGCCGGCGCGGAGGTTGGGACCAGGCTGAGTGCGCCTTCTTCCTCCTGGGCGTTGTGCAGACGCAGCACGGCGTAGAGACCGTAGAGCAGACGTCGGAGCTCGACGACGTCCTCGGGCTGGACGTTGTCGTTGTCCAGGCCCGTGAGCAGACGGCGGAGGCGGCTCACCTGATGTTCGATCTCGGCGTGCGTACGACTCAACGCGGCGGTCGCATCTCGACTGAGTGCTCGGTTGACGATGGGAACGAGGATTTCTTCGTCGGCATGCTCGTGTGGGAGCAGTTCGAGCTCGAGGCGTTCGACGACGTCGAATGCCGCGGTGAGGTCAGCGTTGTGGGTGCTCAGCGCGTCGGCCACGCCTCGGATCTGTTCGACGACCGGCAGAAGCGCGTCGTGCTGCACTCGGATCCGCCGGACTGCGGCGACATCCTCGGGCGTCATCGCAATCGTGTGAACCTTTCCCGGCAGGACGGCGCGCAACGCGATGAGGATCGCCAGAACGTCGATGCCCTCCTGCAGGATCGCGCCGAATGCCGGCGGCAGCAGGCCGCCAGCCGCGGCCACCATCGCGGCGATCGAGAGACCCATTCCTGTACCGACCGCCTGGAGGGCAATCGTCTTGGATCGACGTGCGATGAAGATGGCATCGGCGAGAGAATCGAGCCGGTCAACGGTCAACACGACATCGGCGGCCTCGGACGAGGCTGTCGCCCCCCGTGCGGAGAGGGCGACGCCTACGCCGGCAGCGGCAAGGGCGGGCGCGTCATTGATCCCGTCGCCGACCATGATCGTCGCGGCGCGGGTGGACTCGGCTTGGATAGCGGCGAGCTTGTCGGCCGGGTCGCAATCGGCCAGGACGCGGTCGACTCCCACGATCCGCCCGACCGTGTCGGCAATATCTGCGCGGTCACCAGTGACCAGGACCACCGCGGTCACCCCGGCGTCGCGCAAGGCCCGGATCATGCGGGGCGCGTCGGGACGGATGGGGTCCTCCAGGAGAAAGGCCCCCGCCGGTGTGCCGTCGATCGCGCAGAAGACTGTGAGCGAGCCGTCGAGGTCGGCGCGCCTACGCACCTGGCGCACCCACGCAGGCTGACGTTCGCCGACGATCCAGGAGGCCTTGCCGAGGCGGACCTTGCGCCCACCGACGGACCCGTCGACGCCATAGCCGTGTGTCTCGCGCACGTCCTGCGGCATCTCGAGGGCCAGTCCCCGCAGACTCCCAGCCGCCACGATGGAGCTGGCCAGCACGTGGGCCGACACCTGGTCGAGCGATGCGGCCAGCCGCAGGAGCTCGTCCGGGTCCGTCTGGCCATCGGTGATCACGTCGGCCAACGCGGGCCGGCCCTGGGTCAGAGTTCCGGTCTTGTCGAACAGCATGACGCGTGCGGCGGCGAGGCGTTCGAGGGCACCGCCACCCTTGATCACCACGCCGATCTGGGCCGCCCGGGACAGTCCGGACATGATCGCGATCGGCGCCGCCAGGAGCAATGGGCACGGCGTTGCCACGACCAGCACGGCGACCGCGCGGACTGGGTCGGCCGACCACCACCACGCTGCACCGGCCAGGAGGAGCGTCAGCGGGACGAAAGCGACGGCGATCCGGTCGGCCACGCGCACAAACGGTGCTGACGATGCCTGAGCCTGCTCGACCAGACGGACGATGCCCGCATAGGTGGATTCCGCCGCCGCCGCCGTAGCGACCAGCTCGACCGGGCCGGCCGCATTGACCACGCCCGAGCGGACGACCTCGCCTGGTACGCGCTCGACTGGCAGCGACTCGCCCGTCAGCGCGGACTCGTCGAGCACTGCAGCCGACATCAGCCGACCATCGACGGGGATGACTTCACCGGTGCCGACCAGCAGCCGATCCCCTGGTCTCACGTCGTCAACCGGCACCTCGACCACCCCGGTGTCGATGTGCCGCCTTGCCGTACGCGGTGCCCGCTCCACCAAGAGACTCAGCTCCCGGCGAGCCCGCGCTCCGGCCCAGGCCTCCAGCAGTCGCCCGCTCACGAGCATCACCGTGATCATGGCGCCGGCGAACGGCTCGTCGACCCAGAGCGCGCCCGCCAGCGCCAGCAACGCGATCACGTCGACGCTCAGCTGCCGACGCCGCAAGGCCCCCACCATCCAGGCGACGGACAGGACCAGGCCTTCGATCGTCCCGAGCGTCCACAGGACCCGGGCGGGAACATCCGCGTCCACGAGCCAGGCGATGCCGCCCGCGGCGAGCCAGAAGACCGAGGAGAGGAGCAGATACAGCTCCTTCATGGCGAACAGTCGGCGCATGAGGACATGATCCACGGCGCTGGTTTCCTCACCCAGGGCCGGAAGACTCCATTGTCACGGCGATCGCCCGGGTATTCGGCGGGGCGCTGGCTAGAGCTCAGCCTGAGCCAGGGTTTGAATCCGCTCCGCTTCGAGCTGGGCCTCGGCTTCGGCCTCCTGCTTGACCCGCCTCAAGAAGGTCCGGGTTCGCTCCTCCTTGGGGTTGAGCAGGACGTCGTTGGGAACACCCTCCTCGACCACGACACCTTGATCCATGAAGACGACCCGGTCGGCCACCCCCCGAGCGAAGCTCATCTCGTGCGTCACCACGATCATGGTCATGCCGTCTTCGGCCAGGGTCCGCATGACCGCGAGCACCTCGCCGATCAATTCGGGATCGAGCGCGGACGTCGGCTCGTCGAAGAGCATCAGCTCCGGCTTCATGGCGAGAGCCCGCGCGATGGCGACCCGCTGCTGCTGGCCACCGGAAAGCTGAGCAGGGTAGTACTTGGCCCGGTCGGCCAGACCGACCATGTCCAGCAGCCTCAGCGCCTCCTGCTGGACGACGGTCTTTCCCAGTCGCTTGACCTGGATCGGCGCCTCCATCACGTTCTCCAGTGCGGTCATGTGCGGGAAGAGGTTGAAGCGCTGGAAGACCATGCCGATTCGGGCACGCTGCCGGGCGATGTCCTTGTCGTTGCGGATGTGCAATTTGCCCTTGCGCTCCTCGATTCCGATCAGCTCGCCGCCGACCCAGATGCGGCCCCCGGTCAGGATCTCCATCTGGTTGATCAGCCGAAGGAAGGTCGTCTTGCCCGAGCCGCTGGGGCCGAGCAGACAGACGACTTCACCGGGGTCAACGGTGAGGTCGACACCTTTGAGGACCTCGTTCGTGCCGAAGGACTTCGTCACGTTCAGCGCGTGCACGAGGTGCGTCGTCGCTGCCGTTGCGGTGCTCACTTGGCTCCCCCGATGGCCAGGCCTTTGGCTACCTCGGGCTTGTCCGTGGCGGCCTGGACGCCGAACCCGCGGCCGAAGCGTTTCTCCAGATAGGCCTGGCCCACCATCAGCACGCTCGAGGCGATCAGGTAGTACAGAGTGGCAGCCACCAGGACCGGGAACGTCTGATAGGTCCGGTTTCCGATCGCCTGCAACTGGAAGAACAGCTCGGTCCCGACCGGGATCGCCAGCAGCAGTGAGGTGTCCTTCAGCATCGCGATGGTTTCGTTCCCAGTCGGGGGGACGATCACCCGCATGGCCTGCGGCAGCACGACGCGGCGCATAGCCTTGCCCCGGCTCATGCCCAGCGCCTGGGCCGCTTCCATCTGACCCTCGTCGACACTCAGGATGCCGGCACGAGCGATCTCGGCCATGTAGGCAGCCTCGGACGCGGCCAACCCGATCACCCCACCGGCCAGACCGACGAAGATCGCGTTGGCGTCGAAGGTCGCGAAGCGCCAGTCACCCGACAGGCCCAGCCAGCCGATGATCTTCCAGTCGAACGGCACTCCGAGAGCGATGCCTTCCTGGAACAAGATGCCGAGCGCGCCCATGATCGTCAGCAGCACGTAGCGCGGGACCGCCCGGAAGAACCAGGTGTACAGCCAGGAGACCCCGCGCAGGACCGGGTTGTCGGACAACCGCATCACCGCGAGGACGACGCCGAGAGCCACGCCGAAGATCATCGACAGGATCGTGACGAGGATGGTGCCCTTCCAGAATCCCTCGATGACCGGGTTCTGGTTCATGGCCTGGAACACGAAGGGCCAGTTGAACGCCTCGTTGAAGAAGACCATGTTGAAGAACATCAACGCGAGCACGGCGATGACGCCAATCGCCACCCAGCGCCAGGGATGCCGTACCGGCTTCGCGTGGATCAGCCCGGGTCGTTCCTCAGCGGTCGCCGCGGGAGCAGTCCGCGGTCGTGGTCATGGGTTGACCGCGAAGTCGGAGATCGCGCCCTGGCTCACGCCCCACTTCTCCAGCGCTGCCTGGTAGCTCCCTTCGGTGCTGATCTCCTTCAGGGCCTCGACGATCGCGTCGGCGAACTCGGTCTCGGCCTTCGGCAGGACGTACCCGTAAGGTGCCGCCTCGTAGATGTCGCCCAACGTCGCCAGCTTGCCGCCGGACTGCTTCACCGCGTACGCCACGATGGGTGAGTCGGCGAGCATGGCGTCGGCCTTGCCGGTGATCACCGCGCTGGTGGCCTGGTCCTGACGCTTGAAGGACAGGATCTTGATCTTGTTGTCGCCGCACTTCTTCTGCCGTACGGGCAGGTCGTCGGTCTCTTGAACCGTGCCGGTCTGAACCGCGACGATCTTCCCGCACGCATTGTCCGGGTCGATTCCCTTGGGGTTGCCGGCGGCGGTCGCCCACTGCGTCCCGGCGGAGAAGTAGCTCACCATGGTGACCTGTTTCTTACGGTCGGCGTTGATGGTGAACGAGGAGATGCCGATGTCGAACTTCTTGCCCTGGACGCCGGTGATGATCGAGGAGAAGTCCGCCGGCTGCCACTCGGTCTTGACGCCGAACTTCGCCGCGACGGCGTCGAACAGGTCGACGTCGAAGCCCTGCACCGTCTTCCCGTCCCCGGCCAGGAACTCGTTGGGCGGATAGCTGGCGTCCACCCCTATCTTGATCACGCCTGCGGTCTTGATGCTTTCGGGCAGCTTGGCCGACAGGTCGGCGTTCTGACTCACCGCGACCGACGGCGCTCCGGAACCGGGCGTCTCTCCGCTCAGCGAGTTCGAACCGCAGGCACTCAGTGCCAACGCCGCCACCGACGCAGCAGCCAGACCCAACTTCGTTCGTGTCTTCACCGTTTCTCCTTATGCAGCTCCGGAGCGTGCCTGTGAACACGGTGACGCGGCCGCATGGTGAGTACCTAGAGGATTTGGTCCTCTAATGGCGGAGCACAACGGTTCCCATGGTCCCGTCCAACTGGACCCGGTCGCCGGTGTGCAGGCGCCTGGTGGCGTCGCCGCAGCCGACAACCGCCGGAATTCCCAGCTCGCGGGCCACGATCGCGGCGTGCGAGAGCGGGGCGCCGACGTCGGTGACGATCCCGGCGGCGCGCGGGAAGAGCGGCGTCCAGCCCACGTTGGTGAGCGTGGTGACGAGAATCTCGCCGGGCTCGAGTGCTGGCCCCCTCCTCGACGGTCAGTGCGATCCGGACACGACCCTCGGCGATGCCCGGTGATCCCGGGAACCCACGGATGGCGTCGACCGAAGTACTGCTCGCCTGACTCGGGGTCGAACAGATCGCTCCGCCGCTGCGGGTCCGCCGCCCAGGCGAACGGGTCGAAGTGTCCGCGGATGAGGGCCGGATACGTGGGCAGCGCGGCATAGCGTGCATGCACCTCTCTCCGCTCGGAGATGGCATCAAGTGGAGACTCGTCACCTTCGAGCAACGCGAGTATCTCCTCGATGGTCAGGTAGAAGAGGTGCTCGCCGTGCCCGGTGAGTTCCCCGGCTCGCAACACGAAGGCCCGCAGCGGCCAGAACACCCGAGCCTGCTCCGAGCGCGCCGCCTCGCGCTCCCGCGTCGAGGAGCGCGCGCGGGCGAGCCGGCGCTGCATGCCGACCGCCTTGGCGGGGTACCGTCTCCGGAAGCGCTCCCACGCCGCCCGTCGTGCCGCTTCCTGGCGTTCGAGAAGATTGCTGACGTCGACGCCCGCCGCACCCGGCGCGGCGATCTGCTGGTCGATCCAGCTCGGGTCCTCCCCGGGACGCGGGTAGGAGATCTCGAAGAGGTGCGGGCTGTGGTGACCGTACCGCCGCACGAATGTCGAGCGGTCGATCTGGCCCGACCTGAGTTGTTGGAGGCCTTCGACCGGGCCGAGGCTGGCCAAACCACTCGGGTCCGCCGCACTCGAATCTGGACCGGCCGCCAGCAGCAACGCGTTGGTGTCGGCTTCACCGACCAGCCGCCGCAGTGTCCGGCGGATTCTGAGGAAGTCGCCACCGTGGCGCTTCGAGCCCGCTTCCAGCATGAGATTGCTCTCGTGCAGATGCGGAAGAAGGTCGGCGTGCCAGACCGCTGTCAGGTCGGCCGGAGCTCGGGCGTTGCGGATCTGGCCGAGAAGGTCGTCGCACCGGACTGCGGCGGTGGCCAGGAAGGCGTCGAGCTTGCCGACATTGGTGCGGATGCGCCGCCGGTTCTTCGCGGTGGCGGGCAGCATGGTCGTGAACACCGTCCATCTCGACACCGGAAGGACCGGGATCTCCACGTCGTCCGGAACCTGTCCGAAGATGTCGCCGGTCGCCTGGAGCAGCCGCTGGCGACCCTGGCCGACGGCCGCGAGCATCGTCATCAGGATGCTCAGGTTCAGGTACGCCCGGCCGCCGATGTAGCCGACTGGCGCGTAGTCACCGAGATAGAGCGTTGGCATCAGGTCGTGGAAGACGATGTCCAACAGCGACTTCGAGCAAGGTGTCACCACGTCCGGGACGGCCTCACCGATGTTGCCCCGGGTCCACAGGGCGTCGACGGTGAGGCTGTCGTTCCAGGGGTCGGCAGGTCGAGCGCCTGGCAGGCCAGTGATCGGTCGGCTTGGAGGATCCAGAACCGGCGGTCCTCCCGGGCCCACTCGACGTCGACGGGATAGCCGTACTCAGCTTCGATGCGTACGCCGAGGGCGGCTAGTTCCGCAGCCTCAGCCGGACTGAGCACAGCCTGGCGACGCTGCCGCTCCGGAACCGGGACCTCGTGGGTGCCCGTCGGCGCGACAACTGTGCGCAGAGACTTCTCGTTCACCTCCGCCGCGAGCACTTCCCCGCTCAGCTTGCCGACCACGACGGTGTCGGGGTTCACTCGGCCGGCCACGACCGCCTCCCCCAGGCCCCAGGCGGCATTGATCACCACTCGGTCGGACGCGCCGCTCACCGGGTCGACGGTGAACATCACCCCGGCCGCATCGGCCGGAACCATTCTCTGCACGACCACGGCTAACCTGACCGTCTGCGAGGGCACCGCGTGTTGCAGCCGGTAGCTGACTGCGCGCTCCGTCCACAGCGAGGCCCAGCAGCGCTTGACCGCGGCGAGCACTTCTGCCTCGCCGCGGACGTTGAGATAAGTCTCCTGCTGGCCGGCGAAGGACAAGTCCGGGAGGTCCTCCGCGGTTGCCGATGAGCGGACGGCCACCGCCGGCCGGTCGCCGCCGAGTCTTGCGGTACGCGGCGATGACTGCGTCCGCCACCTCGCGCGGCACCGACTGCTCGGCGAAGAGCCGGGCGATCGCCTCAGCGGCGCCAACGCCGCTGGCCGGACGATCGAGTCGAGACCGTCGAGAACGCGTCCAACACCTTGCTCTGCAGGTCGTTCGCGAGCACGAAGGCCTCATACGCCGCCGTCGTGACATGAAAGCCCGCCGGCACCGGAAGTCCGCTGGATGCCAGTTGCGCCAGCGATGCACCTGTTGCCACCCACCCACGCGAGGGTCGCGGCCGGATCGTCCAGCGCAAGGATCAGCGAATTCGTCGTCTTTCCTTGACGTCAGCAGATCTGCGAACTCCTCGGCCAGCAGACTCGTCAACCGATCCTGCTCGGCCACGAGGTCGGGATCGGCGACCACGGTCACGACCAGACCGCCCGCGTAGGAAAGGATGTCGAAGCAGACGCCCGACGTTGCCCGGGGTGACGGCGGCGGGGATCACCCGTCGATATCCGATGTCCGGCGAAATGCACGGGCGCTTCTGGGCCGCGGACATTGGTCACGAACGTGTGCACGAGGCGCTGGTGGTCGATGAAGACCTGGAAGATACCCAGCGCGCCGAGGGCTCTGAACACCAGGCCCATCGGGCCGGCGGAGGTCCCTCGCGACGGGCCACGGCGCGCGTTGGACTCCGCCATGATCCGCCCCAGGCGGGCGTCCTGATCCAACAGTGTCGGGATCACCAACGGGACGACGCCGGTCTGGTTGCCCAAGTGATCCGCGGTGGCCGTACGCCGAGCGGAGATCGGCACGGACACCACGAGTTCGCCGGGTTGTTCGCCGCGCCGGCGCAGCACCTCAGCCATCGCGCCCGTGACGGCCGCGAGGACGAGGTCGTTGAGCCGGCAGCCCCGACGATGGGCGTCCTGAAGGAGCGGCGTCAACGGCACCCGGACTGTCGTGAGCCTCCGCCGGGGACCCGTGGGTCGGTTCAGTGAGGTTCGTGCGACCAGTCTCGGCCGCCTGGCCACGATGCCGAGTTCGCGCAGGCCGTCACGAGCGGCGCGGGCACGGCCCGGAATCTTGCCGAGAGCGGCCGCCCGGTCCCGCCAGGCGGCGGCGAACAACGAGGGCGCTCGAGGTGGCGGCTGCGGGAAGGGGTCGGCGACGACAGCTGGGCCGCCATCCCCCAACGCGGCCAGGACGGCGAGTCCGCCGACGCCGTCGGTGAGGGCGTGATGCATGACCAGGATGAGGGCGGCTCGGTCCAGGGCGAGACCGGTCACCCATCGGGCGGCCCACAACGGTCGGCGACGGTCCAGCGGCGTGCAGACCATGGTGGCCGCGATCTCCAGGACCTGCTCGTCGGTGAGCTCGCCGGGATCAACATCTGGAGCCGACGGAGCTGGCAAGCACGAATAGGGACAGGTGGCGGCTCAGCTCGAAGGCTCGGATCGTCCACCCAGATCGGCCGCCCGCAGCCGGGCGGGGTCTTCATCAGCCGCTGTCGGAGTCGCCGTACCCGTGGCAGCCGACTCTCGAGGACCGACGTGACGGTCGCGAAGTCGAGATCGGCCGCTTCGTCGACGATGAGGACGGCCCCGATGTTCATCGGCGCCGGTCCCCGGTCGGTGGCGAGGGTGACCACGTCGTTCGGGCTGGCTCGCTCGATCGGCGATCTCAGCTGTATCACCCACCTTCGGCTCGGCAGGGCAATCCTGACACGAACATGGAGAGCTGCCACCTCCGAAGCGTGACCAAAGTCCTGCCCGCTATGTGACTTCCGTTTCTAACGCGGCCCTCGCGGCGGCCCGAAGGTTGAGCCAAGACCAACAAGGGAGACCACGATCATGTCAGTTACCGACGTCGGTGCACGGGTTGCGACTCCGTCGCCATCGGAACCCGGCGCTGTCAATGCGCGTCCGGTTCATGTGCTCTTGCTTGTCTTCGGAGTGCTGTTGTCTTTGGCCGGGCTGGGTCTGACGGGGGCAGGTGCGTCTCTGGGCGCCGCTGTCTTCCTGCAGAGGGATGGGAACTTCATCACCTCCCCGGTTGAGCGATATTCCGTCGACACGTACGCGATCACCTCTCAACGACTCGACGTCGTGGTCGATCGCGGGTTGCCGGCCGCTGGACGTGCCGGGCCGGTAGCGAGCTTCATGCTGCAGGTAACTTCGGCCGACCCGGGCCGGGAGATCTTCGTCGGCGTGGGACCTCAGGCCGACGTCGCCGAACTATCTCGCGGACGTCGAGCACTCGGAGCTGACCCAGATCCGCTTCAACCCGTTCCAGGCCACCTACCGCACGACTTCCGGCTCCCAGCCGCCGGCGCTTCCGAGCGCCCAGGAATTCTGGGCGGTGTCGGCGCAGGGGCCGGGCACCCAGCAGATCGAGTCGGACCTGCGCAGCGGCAACTGGGCGGTGGTGGTGATGAACGCCGACGGCAGCCGGCCGGTCGCAGTCGACCTCCAGGCCGGTGTCCGCTCCAGGTTCTTGGCCCCGGTGACTCTGGGCACCCTCATGACCGGTCTCGCGCTGCTGGTCATCGGCATACCGCTGCTGGTGGTCGGCGCGGCCGGCCTCGGCCGGTCCGCGGCGCCCACCAACCTCCCGCCGCGCGGCTGGGACGACGGCGGCACCGCCACCGGCCGTCAACCCGGCCGGTGTGGCTCAGCGCCGGAGCCACGTACCCGGCCCGGCTCAACGGCGTAGCTGGATCCGACGCTCTCGCGGTGGCTGTGGCTGGTGAAATGGTTCCTCGCCATTCCGCACTACATCGTGTTGGCCGGCCTGTGGTTCGCATTTGCGGTCACCACGTTGATGGCCTTCT
The DNA here is from genome assembly GCA_963723815.1 of uncultured Actinomycetota bacterium. Lineage (GTDB taxonomy): Bacteria > Actinomycetota > Actinomycetes > Propionibacteriales > Propionibacteriaceae > Microlunatus. The sequence continues at coordinate 13,857 of CAVRSH010000006.1, forward strand.
TCTCCATCCTCTTCACCGGCCGCTATCCTCGCTCCCTCTTCTACTTCAACGTCGGCGTCCTGCGCTGGACCTGGCGGGTCGGGTTCTACACCTACGCCGCACTCGGCACCGACCGCTACCCGCCCTTCACCCTCGCCAAGACCGACTATCCAGCCGACTTCGACGTCGACTATCCCGAACGTCTCTCGCACGGTCTGGTGCTGGTCAAGTCCTGGCTGCTGGCCATTCCGCAACTGATCATCGTCGGGCTCTTCACCGCCAACGTCTTCTACTGGTGGACGGCAAGGGGCGACTGGACCTCCGGGACCCAGAACGGCGGCGGGATCTCCCTGCTGGGATTGCTGGTCGTCATCGCCGGCTTCTTCCTGTTGTTCACCCGGAAATACCCACCGGCGCTGTTCGACCTCATTCTCGGCATCAACCGGTGGGTCTATCGAGTGATCACCTACGTCGCACTGATGCGCGATGAATACCCTCCGTTCCACCTGGACCAGGGTCCCCAGGATCCGCGGGACGTGACGGTCGAGACGCTGCCGGCGGACCTGGGCGCGGCGCCGGTGCAACCCCCCGCTGAACCGCCCCGCTGAGCCCGAAAGGACAACATGATGAGCACCAGGCTCAGCTCCGGCGAGGTCGTCGTCGGCGTTGACACCACTGTCTCGGGACGGACGGCGTTGGAGTGGGCGGCGGCCTACGCCCGGGCCACGAGGGCTCCACTTCGCGCGGTCCACGTCTTCGGCCCCGACGCCGTCGCACCGACGATCTGGGCTCCGGAAGCCCTTCCCGGGATCGGCTACCCCGCCATAGCCGGCACCGGAGACTCCACCCGGTCAGAGATTCAACTTGTTTTCGACTCACTGCCGCCGAGCCTCGGCTGGCGGCTGGAATTTTACGAAGGCCCTATCGGTCATACCTTGGTTGAACGATCGGAGTCAGCTGATCTGCTCGTCATCGGAACGCGTGAACATACCGGAGTCGATCGCCTCCTCAACGGCTCGGTCAGCCATTACTGCGTGAAGCACGCGGCCTGCCCGATCATCGCCGTTCCGCCGAAGCCGGGGATGGCTGATTCGGGACGGTCTGAACTCGCCGAGTCGGTGAGTCACCGATGAGCGCCAACGCACTCCGGGGAATGATCGTCGTCGGCGTTGAGGAGGTCGCCAACGGAAGTTCTGCGGCAGCGCTGGAGTTCGCGGCCCGCGAGGCCAACCGGCGAAGACTGCCCGTGAAAATCGTTCACGGCTGTGCGCCCCACCACCAGTTCGGGCCCACCAGCCGGCGCGCTCAGTCCGATCGGGTCTCGCGAGGCCGACGCGTCGTCGACGCCGCAGCACGCCGGATCTCGAAGCTGACCGACCCGGCGATCCGCGTCTACGTGACGAACGCGCTGGCGGGAGGCGTCGACCTCTTGGTCGAGGAGTCGCAGCAGGCGGCTCTGATCGTCGTCCAGCGTCGCGAACTGGGCAAGGTGACGCGGGTGTCCACTGGTTCGGTGACCAGCGCCGTCGCTGCCCGCTCCAACTGTCCGGTTGTCGTCGTTCGGGATGCCCATCGGGGTCACGCCGGCTCGGGCTTGCTTGTCGGGGTCGACGGAACCGGACGTTCGGCGTACGCGCTCTCCAGTGCCGCAGCGCTGGCGTCACAGCGCAGCGTTCCGCTGATCGTCGTCCACGCGTGGGATGTGCCGGTCCCCTACACGCCCGAGTTGGGATATGTACCTCCGACGCTGGAGGAAAGGGCGTCGATCCGTGCCTCGGCACATCGACTTCTCGCCGAGGCCACCGCAGGACTGGCAGTTGACTATCCCGATCTTGACCTGCGCACCCGCCTCGTCCGAGGGTCAGCCAAGGACGTCTTGAGACACCTCGGCCGAGAAGCCGAGATGTTGTTCGTGAGTTGCCACAGCAAGACCGGCCCCGGCTTCTTTGCCTTGGGACCGGTCGTCGGATCGCTGATCAACACAGCCCCGTGTCCAGTCCACATCACCCCGGCCGCCGCACCACCCTCTCGATCCAAGACCCTGGTTCAGGTCGAAGCACCCGTCGCGCCCGCCTACTGAGCACGCGGGGCTCTCTCCCTTTCGCCGGTCAGGCCGTGGTCGACCTGGTGGGCATGACGTGCGTGGCAGGCGCCGCCTGGGCTGCTCTGACGGCACGACGAAAGTCAGGTGTTCTTCGGGACTTCTGGCCATGACCACGGGCACGTGACCGCTGCTGCAATCAGTTCAGGAGATGATCGAGATGGGTACAGCCCTTTCACCAAGTCGGACCACAGCCATCGGCCGGCGTGCGCCATTCCGCAAGACCTTCGTGGCGACCGAGAGCCTGGTCGCGCTGGGCGGCGTGATAGGGACCGTCCAGCTGCTGACCGGGACCTTCGTCCCGCCGCTCTCGGTGCTCGAGCCGATCGGTCTCTCGAGTTGGATGCTGCCGGGGCTCTGGTTGTTCGGGACGGTGGTCGTGCCGTCGGCCGGCGCCGCCGTTCTGGCCTGGCGATGCTCCGCGTACGCGCCTCCGGTCGTGTTGCTGGCCAGCGCGACCCTGGCGCTGGAACTGCTCGTGCAGATCCCGTTCCTCGGCCCAAGCGTGTTGCAGGCCGTCTTCGGAACCATCGCAATCGGGATGGCGATCCTGGCCCTTCGGGCCCGCAACGCGGGTTGGTGGCCGAGGACGGCACCGCCCCGCCGACCAGGCCACTGACGACACCCGCTACCGCCGGAGGAACGAGTGCCAATCGAGGAGACCAGACCGCATCCCCTGGACGTCCTCGGAGCATCCTCGTCCAGACAGCAACGAGCGTGGGCGGTAGCCGCCGGAATCGAGGTGGCACTGGCGGTAACGGCCGTTCTGCTCGACCTGCTCATTCCGACGCTGGTGCTCCTCGCCCTCGCTACTGTCTCGCTCCTGGTTCGCCGGCGTGGGCTTGCCTCTCTGGGCCTCCACCGACCGGCACAGCCGGGCCGCTTGGTGATCGAGGTATTCGGCCTGAGCATCGGCTGGACCTTGCTCACCCTGGCCCTGCTCATGCCGTTGGCCGAGCACCTGACCGGCCAGACTCAAGACGTGAGCCAGTTCGCGGCCGTGCAGGGAAGCGTCAGCCTGCTGCTCCTCTTGCTGCTGATGTCGTGGACGCTGGCCGCAATCGGCGAAGAGATCGCCTACCGCGGCTATCTTCAGACCCGGATCCGGGACATCCTGCCCGATGGGCGAACTGGTCTGGTGATCGCCGTACTCCTGTCCTCAGCGGTCTTCGGACTCGCCCACTCCGAGCAGGGCCTCGTGGGCATCCTGCTCACCACGGTGGACGCCATCTTCTTCAGCGTCCTTCGATATCGGTATCGCACTTTGTGGGCCGCCATTCTCGGGCACGGCTTCAACAACAGCATCGGATTGATTGCCTACTTCACCGCCGGACCCTTCTACGGGCTGTGGTGACTCGAGCGTCCGTGCCGAACCCGGCGTCCACCAGATGACCATTGCGCCGGTCACGAAGTAGATCACCTGCAGGAAATGAAATCCGCGGATCGAGGCGATTTCAGCGACGATCCAGAACACCATGACGACTCCGGCAAGAATGCTGGACAACTGCCAGCCAGCACTGTGTTTCATCATCGCGAACGCGGCAACCAACGAACTGCCCCCGACGACCGCCATCAAGACCACGCCGGGGAAGTAGAGACTGCTGAAGCCGGTGTGCTGGACCCACGATGGTTGCTCGGGGATCCAGCCCGTCATCAGCGCGAGGCCACCGCCAACTGCCGTGATCCCGTTGAACAGCAGCAGGACGAGTACGAACTTGGCGCGGTAACCGTGGCTCGATCTGTCCATGGCGTCTCCCTTCGTTCAGGCGCCCGGTCAGCATCACAGGCAGTTCGCCCGCTCGATAGGGCCGTTCGCCTCTGAATGCTCGGCCGCCCGAATCCCAGGATGGGGTGAACGCTGGGTGGTCGGCCGACATCAAGGCGGCCGTCCTGCAGCCAACCCGAGATAGGGAGCGTGCGTGATCACAAAGGCTGCGGCCCGGACCGGCACGCTGGCGAGCCGCCATCCCCTCATCTTCTACTTCGCCCTCACCTACTCGATCTCCTGGCCGTTGTGGCTGCTCTCCCGGCTCACCGGCGGGACGCTCGGGACGCTGCTGCTGGTGATCGGTGGGTTCGGTCCCGCGATCGCGGCGGCCGTGACCCTCCGGCGCAGCGGCGGCTCCCTGTCCGACTGGGCTCGACGAATCGTCCGGTGGCGGGTGCCGGTCGTCTATTACGCATACGCGCTGGCACTGCCGCCGCTGATCATGGTGGTGATGAATCTCGGCCTGACGGCTCTCGGAGTACAGCCCGATTGGTCAGCCATTGCCGGCCGGATGCCGGCTTATCTGCAGACGTTCCTGCTCACCGCCTTGATCTTCGGGGGGCAGGAAGAGCCGGGCTGGCGAGGTTTCGCCCTGCCCCGACTCCAGCAGCAACACTCGCCGCTGGTCGCCACGCTGATCCTCGGCTTGGCCTGGGGGGTCTGGCACATCCCGTTGTACGGGCCGGCCGGGTTCGTGGTTCCGCTGGTGCTCGCGTTCTTCTACACCTGGCTCTACAACAAGACCGGCAGCGTGTTGCTCTGTATCCTGCTGCACGCGAGTTTTACGCCGGCCCAGGACCATCTGCTGCTGACTGACGATTCGCCCACGGTCGACGTGGTGCTGCTGGCCACGTACGTCGTGGCGGCCGGCGTCCTCGTCCTGGTCACGCGCGCCCGTCTCGGGTTCCGCGACACGGAGACGCCCTCACAGCAGTCGACGCAGCGGGGTCTTCTCGACGAGCAGCCACCCGAGTGAAAAGGACGCGGCGACTCCGATACCGGCAACGAGCAGTGTCTTGGCCAGTGCGGGCAGCGGAGTGGGCCGCAGAGCGATCTCCAGGCTGAGCAGAACCGGTGCTTGCAGCAGGAATGCTGCGTACGCGCCCCGCTGGCAGGCTGATGCCAGCGGCCCGTCGAAGGTCAGCAGGCGCTGGGCCTGCCCGAGGAGCCAGACCGAGCCGGCGACCACCAGTGACGCCTCGACGACCGCCAGGACGAGCGATTGCCAATGCCAGCCTCCGAGGTAGGCGGCGCCGTCGCGAGTGAAGTCACGGACTCCCGCCAGGACCACAACAGCCGGGGCGACCACCAGAGTGCCGAGGATGACGAGGCCGCAGGTCCGACGCACGCGGGTCGGGACCTGCTCCATCCAATGCCAACCGCTGGCGACCGCCCCCAGGCAGAACATCCCAACGCACTGAGGCCATTGCCACAGGTGCAGATCCAGTACCTGTTGGCTGCGGGCCGGGAACCACAGCCGCACCACGAATGACGCGACCGCGATGGCGATCGCGCTCCACAGGAGGTAGTGCCCGCGCAGCGGCGGCCGTAGCCGCTGATCCAGCTTCAGTGAGTGCCACAGCGCGTACCCGAGCGAGACGTACAACAGCACCTCCAGAAACCACGCTGGCCCCGAATCCAAGAAGGGAGTACGCCGCACGAACTCCTGCCAGTAGGTCAGATCCCGGCCGGCGGCGCGGTAGGCGAACCACATGAACAACGGCCAGACCAGCAGGAGGAACGCCAGCCAGGGCACCCCGAGCCGTAGCAACCGGTTACGAGCGAACAGCGACGGTCCTTCGTGCGCCATCGCGAGCGGAGCGAACAAGCCGGCTATGAAGAAGAATGCACCGATCACGACGAAAGCGGTGGGACCGAGGAGGACAGACATCACGAACTCGAGCCGAGGCGGAAGGGTCACCTCCTGCACCTCGTCGTAGGGCCACCCACCTATGGCCAGATATCCGAGCAGGGCGTGGCACCCGATGATCCACCCGACCAGCACCGCTTTGAGGTTGTCGACCTGCACGATCCGATGGTGCGCGTCATGCTCTGTCTGCACCCCGCCCTTCTCGAAGGACGGGGTGGCAGCGGGCGTCGACGCGACCGGTTGCCGTAACGACGAGTTCCGGTCCCGACGTCCTACCATCCAGTTCCCCACCAGACGCGGGCCTCGACGGTTTTGAGCAGGCCCGGTCGGGCCGGTTCGCCGCTCGTATCCGGTCATCGTGATTCGGCGAGATTATTGGTTCCCGTGAGCACGTCTGTGTTCAGGATTCTCAGCACCTTGTCGGGTTCCTCGAACATCGGACTGTGTGCAGATCGGTCAAATGTGTAGAACCCCTTCACCGGTGCCTTCAGGTTTTCGAAGTACGCTCTTGCCACACTATAGGAGCACGTATAATCGTAGATCCCGTGGAAGAAATAGACCGGAATGGAGAGCTCAGTCGGCCCATTGTTCAGATCAACAGTGGTCATTTCAGTCCACAATGAACTCACCCCCGACCCGAACTTGCCACGCCACAGGTTCACCTTCTCACTGAGCGTGTATTCCCGGCTCTGCAGCGATGGTAGGAAGATCCCGCTCACCACCGACCTCATGTCATGCATGGTGCCGATGCCAAGACTATGCATGGCCTGATCGCGGACTTTGAGATATCCGGGCGGGACTCCGCCCGCGCTCGACACTGGTGCAGCCTCGAGTTTTCGCACCATCTTCTTGTTTCCGTCCGCCCGGAAATGTTGCAGCATGTAGTCGTACGCGAGGCGTTCCGATTCGAGCTGGTCGGCCATCTGTGCGACGCCGATATAGGCATGGTAGAGCTGCGGCATCCGCGCGGCGGCTTGAATGCCGAAAAAGCTTCCGCCGGAATGTCCCATCAAATAGATCTTTTCTTGGCCGAAACGCTGCCGGAGGTAATTCGTCACGGCCACGGTGTCGGCGATGAACTGATCCGTGGTCATAGATGACGGTGGAATGTCGGGGCTGTAGGAGAGTCCGGAGCCGCGCTGTTCCCACGCCACGACGGTGAAATACCTGTCAAGCCCGGTCGGGTAGTCGTGGTCAAGGAAGTAGTCCGGCAGGCCGCCATGGAGGTAGAGGAGCACCGGATGTGTCACATCTATACTCTTGATGAACATTCCCTGGGCAACTCCGTTGACCTCCACGAAGATCTTCTCCGAGATACTTCCCGGCACCGGTTTCCCGGCGTCATCCAGATAGGGCGCTGGTTTTCCGGGATAGCTCCAGATCACCAGCACTCCCACCACGGCGCACAAGCACGCCAGCATGGTCGCGATCGCAATCAAGGCACCACGCTCCACCTTGCGCGACGCGCGATCCACTTACCCTCCGCTCCCCGATTGCCGTCACTGCTGCTCCTGATGACCCGTCGACATCGTCGTGCCGTCAGCGGTCGGGGGCGTCGTGAGGCGTGAGCTCGGCGGCGATCTCGGCGGCCCAGGCGTCAATGGCCGGCCAGTCGCGGTAGTCGCCGGCCGGCAACGCATCCCTTCCGGCGGGCGCCAGATGCATCAGGTGCTCAGCGACCCCGATTGGCGGCGCGTCCGGGTCCCAGGCTCCGAAGAAGACCCGCTCGGCCCGCGGACGGAGCAGGGACGTGAAGTCTTCGAACTCCTTCGGACGGCCGGTGTCCAACACGTCGCGGCCCTCCTTGTCGACGAGATCGGTGCCGAGCGGACCGCTGCTGAAGAGCCAGACCGGCCGCTCGGTGAGCGCGGCGCGGTGCCGTTTCACAAAGGCTGTGGCGTCCTTGAGCCAGTGGAACATGTATGCCGCGCCGCCGATGACGAAGGCGTCGTATGCGGTGATGTCGCCGACGTCGGTGACCGGGCACACCTCCGTTTGCAGGCCCGCGGAGCGAAGGCCGGCGGCGATCCGCTCGGCAATTCCAGCCGTTGCACCGTGCCGGGTGGCATAGGCGACGAGGACGTTCATGGGCAGACCTCTCCGACGTCTGGATGGGCGACGGGCCATCTGATGTCAGGCGGAACTGGTGGACCAACGCGTCGAGTGGGCGCCGAACATGTGGCCGGTCGTCGCCGATGCCCCGCCTCACGCACGCCGACACCCACGAGCGGATGCCTCAGAGACGGCGAACGCATGGAAGCTCACGCACCCAGGAGCCACGACACAGTGTTGGCGACGATCCCGTACACGACCACGAGGATGCCGATCACCGCCGGAATGACGGCGGTGGGCATGCCCCGCCGGTGGGCGCGGAAGCCGAACACGACGGCGGTGACGGCCGGTGCCATCATCAAGAGCCCAGCCGGAAGGGCAGCCCGCAACGCTGTGCCGAGCGGTGGGAACTCGCCCGGCTCGGGTTCGTAGCCCTGGAGGGTGAGCAGCCCTTCGCCGACGAACATCGCGGCGACGAATGCCACGGGGATGAGGGCAACGGAGATCCAAGCGATGTGCAGGGCGCGTTTGCCGCCCTGTGCCGGGCCGCCGGTGCTACCGGTGCTACCGGTGCTGCCGGTGCTGGCACTGCCCTGCATGGACGTCACGTCGGATACTCCTTCCCTGGTCCAAGCCTCAGCCGCCGGCATGGACCATCCCAGGGGCGGAAGTCCCGGCCATGACGTGTCCTTGGTCTCGATACGGAGGCCACCTCGGCCACCGACCCGGCTCGTCCGCGATGGCGCTATTCCCACCAGAACAGTTCACCCAGCACCAGGAAAGCCAAGATGGCCGGAAACAGGAGGAGCGGCAGCCACAGGAGCCTCCACCGCTCGTGCTTCACCTTGGCCACCACGGCGAGCACGAAGGCGACCAGCGACGCCGCTAGACCGCCAAGCAGCGACACCACGACGATGAGCCCGACCCAGGTGTCATCGATGGCGCGCCAACCCGCGACGGCATAGGCCACTGCGAAGATCGCGAAGGACGCGAGGATCGCGACTGCGACGATCGCGGCGATCATCACCGCCCACCGGGTGGACCGGCCACGTCTGGACGAGCGGTCCAAAGGCAGGGACGAGACTCTTCGTGCAGGATCGGCCGTCATGTGAGTCTTGACTCCTCGGGAGCCCAATTTTTCCGCTTACGAGATTGTGCCGACGTACTCTCGCAAACCGGTAGAGGCCAAAGCCCTGCTGAAACAGACTGTGGGGCGAGCCCGGTTGAGTGCGCCGACGCGGGAGATCACGATCGCCGCCCGAGGAGGAGTTCCGTGACTTCCCGGACGCGAGGTCGCCGAGCGCGTCCACCACTAGTGCTTGCGCCTGGAGGTTCGCCGAGGGTCCCGCGTCGTCCAGGTGCGTGCCCGGAAGCCTCCACGTCGCCCTCCAGCAAGTCGAACCTAGCGTCAGCAGTGACTTTGGTCCCGACACATCAGTGACTTTGGAATGTGGCGCACCGCCACAGCAAGACTGCAGGGTGGATAGCAAGATTCTGATCAACGGAGCCTGACATGACAGTGACCACGAATAGGCCCGAGGCCTGCCGGGATCGGTGAGATCGTCGTCGGGATCGATGACTCACCCTCGTCGGCTGCCGCCCTCGACTGGGCGGCGCAGGCCGCTCGCTCGTCGGGCGACCGGCTACGAGCCGTCCACGTCTTCAGTATCGCCACCACGTCGCCCCTGGTCTGGACCAACGGCTTCCCCGCGACGGCCTACGTCGCCGAGACCCCAGCGCCGGAAATTGCCAAGGCGACCATGACGGCGATGTTCCGCACCGTCGCTCCGGAGCCGAGCTGGACGCTGGAGTTCCGACACGGGGGGATCGGGCACCAGCTCCTGATGGCCTCCGCCGGGGCCCGAATGCTGGTGGTCGGGACCCGGGAGCACGTAGGACTCGGACGGCTGATCAACGGCTCGGTCAGTCACTACTGCCTGGCCCACGCCACGTGTCCGGTCGCTGCCGTCCCGCCGTCGCCGCGAGTTCGCCAACCCGCCGCCGATCCGGATCGCGACGACCTGGCCGATGCGATGGCGAGCGCGCAATGAACGCGGCGGTGGGTCCGGTCGTCCTCGGCGTCGGCAGCGAGGACCTGGTCAGCAACATCGCCGGCATGGAGTTCGCCCTGCACGAAGCCCGGCAGCGGGGTGTACCGGTCCACGTCGTGTACGGCTGTCGACCGCGGCACCAGCTGATCCCCGCCGACTCGTGGGTCGAGTCAGAGCAGCATAAGCACGGTCGGCGCATCGTCGGCTGGGCTGCTCAACAGCTGCGCCGGATGAGCCGTTATGACGTGCAAGTCGACGGGACGATCGCGGACATGGGTGGCGTCGACGCGCTGCTGACCGCATCAGCTTCAGCATCCGTGGTGGTTCTCCAGGCGCGGATGCGCCCCCACGACAGCCGGATTGCTGTGCCTGGCTCGACCATTCGCGCCGTGGTCGCGAAGGCCAGGTGTCCGGTAGTGGTCGTACGCAGCGAGCAGGCTGGGGGCGCAGGGCAGGGAATCGTCGTCGGCGTCGAGGAGCACGGTCGCGCCCAGGGCGCCTTGCTGGCCGGCATGGAGCAGGCCGCGCGCGGCAGAGTTTCCGTCACCGCCGTGCACGCCTGGGACGTCCCGATGGGTGATCCGGCGATCTACGGCGTCGCGCCGCCACCGCCCGATGAAGTGGCCTCGTGCCGCGGTGCGGCGAGCCGGTTGATGTCGGAGGCTCTCGCCGGCCTGGCGGAGGACTTTCCCACCGTGGAGCTCCGAACGCGTCTGGTGCGCGGTCCGGTCGTCGATGTGCTGCGCCGGGCCGCCGAGAAGGCTGACCTGCTCGTCATCGGTCGGCACGCCAACTCGCGCCTGGAGTTCCACGCGCTGGGGCATGCGGCGCGCGCTCTGCTGCACGACGCGCCCTGCCCACTCATGGTGGTTCCTCCATCGGGATCACTCCGGGAACCGGCCGGGAATCTGCTGACTGCCGACGTACCCATCGGCACCGGCTACTGAGCACGGCCTACTGAGCACGGCGCCGATCGCTGAGTTCCATGACTGCGTGCCTTCGAGCTCGCTGCCATGTGCCGCGCTCAGCTGGCTTCTCGACGTGTCGGAGCTGTGGGTGATGGTGGCGGCGACAGGTCATCACGCTCACAAATGGGCCCTCTCCTCGTCGCCTACGGACTGGGCAACCCGGCTGGCGATCGTGCCGCTGACCCCGGGCGGGCTCGGCATCGTCGAGGGCAATGATCCCGGGGCGGACGCGCGCCGTTTGGCTCACCTCGCACGTCACGCGCCGACCTCGGTGATGACGTCATCCGGGCGGCGTCGGCGGGTGGCCGGCGTCATCGGCGCACGACCGACGCGGAGCAGCACCATCGGATACATCTGCAGGCCGAGGCGGTCCCGGAGCTGCTCGCGTGTTTCGGCCACCTCGACCACCTGGGTCAGCATGCTGGCCACGTGGTCGAAGCGGGTTGCCTCGAGCCAGAGCCGCTCGAGTGCCTCGCCGGCGCGCAGCCAGCCTCGTGCGGAGTCCTCCCGCACGCCGAGCAGCAACAGGCATTGGTCGCGGCTGGACTCGTGGACTTGCGGTAGCCAGGCGTTGCCCCTGGTATCAAAGTCCCGGATCGGAATCTCCCCTCCGGAACCGGCAGCCACGTGGGGCACCGCCATAGCGGGCACACCGTCGTCGCGGCTGAGATCATCTGTGGTCCAGGTGCGCAACTCGGCCCGGTAAGCGGGGCTCGTCCACTGCTCCCGCTCCGCCTGCTGACACAGCTCAGCGGTGATCCGGCGCTGCTCGTCGGACGCGATGACGAACAGTTCGGCATCCTCCGCGGCTGCGGCGTTGGCCATCTCGTGTATGACCTCGGGAGGGACCTCTTCGGCCAGAAACTCGCGCCGGTTGGTCCGACGCCGGCCCAGCTGAGGCTCGAGTCGGGCCAGCGGGGTCCAAGGTTCACCGCCGTCGTAGACCCGGACCCGCGCCACCAGGTCTGGTTGGCCAGGTTCCGGAAGCCGGTCGATCCCGACGCGCTGCTCGGCCTCGGCGAGCACCACGCGCGCGTTGAGTAGGGCGCAGCCGCAGCTAATCAGCAGTTGACGGCCGGTGGGATCGAGTGCGCCGAGTTGGCGTTCGCGGTCGGCGTAGAGCTCGAGAACATTCGCTCGGATGACCATTCGCCACGGCTGAGTGTTGTGTACCGACGGTGCCAGACGGGCCTGCTCCGCGGCTCGTCTCAGCAGCGCGGTGCGCGTCCTCTCCTTGAGTCCTGTCATGTGCTCCTCCTCGTGGAGTCGGGACCGTGCTGGCCCGATGCGTAGTCCAGCCTTCCCGGGCTGGAGCGGGTGCGTGAAGAGTCGGAAGTCCCGAGCCTCCCGTGTCGCGGTGCCCATTCGGGCCGATAGACCATGTCTTTCGACCCTGTCCGAGATCGGCCGGGGTCGTGAGACTTGTCCGAGCGACGTACGAGGAGGAGCGGAGACAACTCATGGACCCGATCCGATGGTTTTCCGATGTCGGTCTCACCGATGCCGGTCTGGTGGGTGGCAAGGGGGCCAATCTGGGTGAGCTCACCCGTTCCGGGTTCCCGGTTCCACCTGGTTTCGTGGTGACGAGCCGCCAGACCGGTGTCGACTCGCGTGCTCTGTCCCGTGCCCATCAAACCGCCGCCTTGGGGCTAGCGGTCGGATACCGGCACTCGGGGACCAGACGGTCATCCCATCTCGTGGGCAAGCGCGGCTGAGCGCCGCAGACGATGTCGGTCAAGCGGAGAGTAGGTGAGGACAGGGTCGAGTCGCTGCTGATGGACGGCCGGATCATCTCCATCCGGCACGTCCGCGACGACGACGAGCAGAGCCTGCTGGACCTGCACCGAAGGGCCTCGATCCAGAGCCGCTACTACCGTTTCTTCTCCGCGGGCGTCTCGTTCGAGCCCGAGGTTCGGCGGCTGCTGGCCTACGCCGACGATGACCACGTCGCACTGCTCGCCGAGCACGATCAGACCGTGATCGCGGTCGGCTCCTACGTCCGGCTCGACGACGACACCGCCGAGTTCGCCCTCCTCGTCGATGACCTGTGGCAGGACGAGGGCGTCGGAACCTTGCTGGTGGAGTCGCTGGCGGCGGAGGCGCGCCGAGCCGGGATCGACTGGCTCGTCGGGGACGTGCTGACCAGCAACTCGCAGATGCTCGAGGTCGGCGCAGGTGTGGCGCCGAACCTCACCCGGCGGAGAGGCGCGTCCACGGATGTGCTGCAGGTCCGGGTTCCCAGCCGCCCCGATGCGGCGGCACTCGCCGCCGCCGGGCTCCGGGACCGGATCGCGGAACGCCGGTCGCTGGCTCGCCTGATGACACCGACCACCGTCGCCGTCATCGGAGCGAGCCGACGCGTCGGATCAGTCGGCCACTCCGTCGTTGAGACGATGCTGGCCGGAGGTTTCCGGGGAGCCATCCACCCCGTTAATCCGCACGCCAGATCCATCTGCGGGCTCAAGACCTATTCCTCGATCTCCGCCGTACCGGCTCCGGTCGACCTTGCGCTGGTCGCGGTGCCGGCCCGCGCCGCCGCTGCGGTGGTCGCCCAGTGCGCGGCCGCCGGTGTGGGCGCGGTCGTCCTGCTCACGGCATCCGTAGACCCTTCAGCGGTGGAGGAGGCCGCGGTCGAGGCTGATCTGGTCCGGCTGGCGCGTGCCCACGGCATGCGGATCGTCGGGCCCAACTGTCTCGGGTTGGTCAACACCGATCCGGCGGTCCAGCTCACCGCCACCTTCGCGCCCCGGGTGCCAGCCGCCGGCCGGCTGGCCGTCGCGTCGCAGTCCGGTGCCGTAGGCATAGCGATCCTCGACTCTGCCAGCGGGGGCGGAATCGGCATCTCCAGCTTCGTCTCGCTGGGAAACAAGGCCGACGTCAGTACCAACGACCTACTGGCCTATTGGTACGACGACCCCGCGACATCGGCCGTTGCCCTGTACGTGGAATCGTTCGGCAACCCGCGACGGTTCGCCGGACTGGCGCAGGCGCTGTCTCAGCGCAAGCCCATCCTCGCGGTGAAGAGCGGACGCTCGGCCGGTGGTCAGCGGGCGGGCGCCTCCCACACCGCAGCCGCGGCGGCGCCCGACCTCACCGTGTCGACCCTGTTCGAACAGGCTGGGGTGATCCGCACCGACACGTTGGGTGAGCTGCTCGACGCCGCCCGGCTGCTGACCAGTCAGCCGCTGCCCGCGGGCGACCGGGTCGGCGTGGTGGGAAACGCGGGCGGGCTCAATGTGCTGGCCGCTGACGCCGCGCAGGCTGGCGGACTTCAGGTTCCGGAGCTGTCCCCCGCGACCCAGCAGGCCGTTCCCACTCTTCCCACCGCTGCGGGGATCGACAATCCCGTGGATTTGGGCGCCGAGGTGGCTCCAGCCGCCTTGGCCGACGCGGTCCGGGCGGTCGGCCGGTCCGGGGAGGTCGACGCACTGGTCGTCACCTTCGTCGCCACCCGAGCCAACGACGTCGACGGCTCACTCGCCGCCCTGAGGACGGCGGTGGACGACCTGGATATCCCGGTGGTGGCGGTGGTCGTCGGGGTCGACGTCCCTCCTCGCCTGGGCCATCGAGAGGTACCGGTATACGCGTTGCCTGAGGACGCCGTCCGAGCGCTGAGCCACGCCTCCCGGTACGCCGCCTGGCGGCGCGCCGCCCGGGGCGTCCGCCCCAGCCCTGTCGACCTGGATCGGCACGGGGCCCGGAGGCTCGTGAGGGACGTGCTCCAGACCAAGCCCGGATGGCAGCCGATCGAGGTATGGCGGCCACTGCTGGCCGCGTATGGAATCCGGCCCGTGCCGTCGAACACCGCTGACAGTCCGCAGGCCGCTCAAGCTGCGGCGGACTCGTTGGGCTACCCGGTGGCGCTGAAAGCGGCGGCACCTGATCTGGTGCACAAGAGCGACGTCGGCGCGGTGATCCTGGATCTGAACGGACCCGACGCGGCCGCTGACGCCTACCGCCGGGTCGCTGACGCACTCGGTGAGTCTCGCCCCGTCGTACTCGTCCAAGCGATGGCGCCGACCGGTGTGGAACTCGCCGCCGGAATCGTGCACGATCCGCTCTTCGGATCCCTGGTGAGCCTCCGGGCTGGTGGCACCACCACCGACCTTGCTCCAGCTCCGATGCTTCGCCTCGTTCCGGTTACCGACGTCGACGCCGTCCGGATGTGGAGTGGGCTCGCCGTGGCACCCCTGCTCCGCGGGTACCGAGGACGTCCGCCCGCCGACACCGCCGCCCTCGAGGACCTCGTGCAGCGACTGGGCCTGCTGGCCGAGGATGTGCCGGAGATCGCAGAGCTCGACCTCAACCCCGTCGTCGTCACCACCGACGGGATCGCGCTCGTCGACGTCAAGCTGCGCCTCGCGGCGATCGACGTCGAAGCCGACCCGTTTCTGAGAGCGCTGTCGCAGCCGCGCCGCCTGGAGAGCGGGAAAGTGCCGCCGTCGGGTGCGTGACGGCTGTTTGGCCAGGCCAAGGCGCGGGACCAAAGTCATCCCCCGACGGTGTCTTTCGACGGTGGCCGGACCGGCCGTCGCCGACCAGACTTCCCACTGAAGCAGCCACGAGGAGGCCATCACCATGAAGCATGCTCTGGACGGGCCGACCGCGTCGTCCAATCTGAGAATTCTTCCCGAGTCCGAGTGCTACGACCTGCTCGCGGTGGCGACGGTCGGCCGGATCGGCTTCATGTCGACCGCCGGGGTGCAGATCTTTCCAGTCGACTTTCGTCTCGGCCGCGGCCACCGGCTCTTCCTGAAGACCGCCCCCCACGGAACCGTGGCGGAGCTAGCCGAGACCGGTGATTCCGTCGCGTTCGAGGTCGATCATCACGCCAGCGACTTCGGGATCGCCTGGAGCGTGCTGATGAACGGCACCCTCAGTTCTCTCGATGCCGACGCGAGTTCGGCGTACGCCGAACTCCGACTGAAGCCCGTGCCGTGGCCGGGGTTGACCAACCCGGTGACCATCCAGTTCATCCCGGAGACGATCTCCGGCCGCAGACTTCACCGACCTTGACCGGATCAGGTCGTGCCGCGGCGGCGACCGCTGCCACGCCCGCGAGAGTCACGCCAGAGGCGTGATCCTCAGATCGCGAAGCGCTTGGTTAGTTGCTGAGCCCGGCGGATGAGTCGCTGGAGCGCTCACCGGACCGCGAGTTCGATTTCGGCATCGGCACGACGACGACCGGGCACCTCGCGTGGCTAACGCAATAGTGGCTCGCCGAGCCGACGAAGACCCGCTCCAGTCCGACGTGCTCACGACTGCCGACCACGAGCAGTTGCGCGTTGCGCGACTCAGCCACCAGCAGGCGACCGGCATGACCTTGGCCAACGTGCAGAGACCAACCGGGTTCTGGCCCGATACTCGCGAATGCCTCCTCGAGCTGGCGGCGGTATTCGGCATCGACCGGGTCGTCGTCGGTGTACACCCGATCCTCGATGACTGGCATGGCGTACATGTTGTCTGCATTCGCCCAGTCCACGACGTGCAGGGCGCGCAGGTTCCAGCCGGTCGTCCGCGCCTGGTCGGCCGCCCACGCAAGCGCGGCCAGTGCCGAGGGCGATGCGTTCAATCCGACGACGATCTCATTGGTGGTCATGACGGCGATCCTCCGGTGTTGTCGATACGTCAACGATGTCGCCGTGCGGACCGATGTGCAGGGGTCGCACGGTCAACGATCGCGGGACTTTGGTCCCGAACATTCCCACCGTTCGCCTCGTACCCAATCCCCCGCCGGACCG
The DNA here is from genome assembly GCA_963723815.1 of uncultured Actinomycetota bacterium. Taxonomy (GTDB): domain Bacteria; phylum Actinomycetota; class Actinomycetes; order Propionibacteriales; family Propionibacteriaceae; genus Microlunatus. The sequence continues at coordinate 30,387 of CAVRSH010000006.1, forward strand.
TCAAGGTTGGATCACTGGAAGTTCGCGAAGAGGAAGTTGATCATGTCACCGTCAACCACGGCTCCCACCAGCCGGCGACCCGATGCACTGCGTTCACTCAGCCTGGGTGAGTGTCGGCGCTGGCTCCAGCAGCACCATGAGGGCCGGCTCAGCTACCTGTCCGGCCGGGGACCGCGGTCCGTCGTCGTGTCCTACGCCGTCGCCGGTGACGAAATCTTAGTCCGGGTTCCGGACTACAACGACATCGCTCAGTACGCGCCCGGCGCAGAGGTCACCCTCGCGGTGGACGGCGTAGTCGAGCCCAACCCGCCGAGCAGCCCGGAGATCGAGGAGGTCAGCGTGACCGGGATCGCCGCCCAAGCGGACGCGGCCCACCCGCCGCCGCAAGTTGACACCGTCCGGTTCGACGAGTCCTGGCCGACCGGGGTCAAGACCAGCGTGGTCAGCCTGCCCATGACCCAGTTGACCGGCGTCCAACGCCGAGCCGCCCTTTGTCCCGACAGTTCCGATCTTGAAGGAGAACGACCATGATGAAAGCCCTCGTGTACGGCGGACCCGGCGCCATGGAATGGACCGAGGTCCCGCTGCCGGAGCTCCACGATCCTCGCGACGCCATTGTCCGAGTCGATGCGGTGACGATCTGCGGCACCGACCTGCACATCCTGAAAGGCGACGTACCAGAGGTCGTGAACGGCCGGATCCTCGGCCACGAGGCGGTCGGCACGGTGCTGGAGGTCGGCGCCGCCGTCACCGGTGTCGCCGAGGGCAGCCGGGTGCTCATCTCCTGCATCTCCGGCTGCGGTCGCTGCCGGTTCTGCCGCACAGGTGCGTACGGCCAATGCCTGGAAGGTGGCGGCTGGGTCCTCGGACATCTCATCGACGGCACTCAGGCCGAATACGTGCGCGTCCCGTACGCCGACCTGTCCCTGCACCTGATTCCCGAGACGGTCAGTGATCAGGCTGCACTGATGCTGGCCGACATCGTGCCCACCGCGTACGAGGTCGGCGTCCTGAACGGCCACGTATCGCCCGCCGACACTGTCGCCGTCGTCGGCGCCGGCCCGATCGGTCTAGCCGCGATCAAGACGGCTCAGCTGTTCTCACCGGCCCGGGTCATCGCGATCGACCTGGCCGAGTCGCGGCTCGAGGCCGCCAAGCTCTTCGGTGCCGACACCACCGTCCTGGCCTCGGCCGACCCGGAGGCGGTGGTCGCTGAGCTCACCGACGGCCTCGGGGCCGATGTGGTGATCGAGGCGGTCGGCGTACCGGAGACCTTCGAGCTGTGCACCCGCCTGGTCCGGGCCGGCGGGCACGTCGCCAACGTCGGCGTACACGGCGCACCCGCGAGTCTCCATCTGGAGGACCTGTGGATCAAGAACCTCACCATCACCACCGGTCTGGTCGACACCTACTCCACCCCGACCCTGATGAACATGCTGGCCAGCGGACAACTCGACACCGCTCCGTTCGTCACTCACCACTTCCCCATGGAGGCGATGAGGGAGGCGTACGACATCTTCTCCCGAGCCTCGGAAACGGCCGCGCTCAAAGTTGTACTGACCCGCTCGTGAATGCTGAGCGAAATCGCGGAAGCCTACATCTCCTACCGTCCGAGCACCGCCCTCCGGGAGACTTCGACTGTGACTGCTGAACTGACCCGACCCGGCCTCGGCCAGCTGACCGACGAGCAACTCGCCGCCCTCGACGCCTGGTGGCGGGCGTGCAACTACCTGACTATCGGACAGATCTACCTCAAGGGCAACGTCTTGCTGTCGCGGCCACTGCAGGTCGACGACATCAAGCCACGCCTGTTGGGTCACTGGGGCACCAGCCCCGGCCTGTCGTTCATCTATGCCCACGTCTCCCGGCTGATCACTCTGACCGGGCAGCAGACGATCTATCTGGCCGGTCCCGGTCACGGCGGTCCGGCGCTGGTGGCGGCCTCGTGGCTGGAAGGCACCTATACCGAGATCTATCCCCGGATAACCCGCGACGGCGACGGGATGCATCGGTTGTTCCGCCAGTTCTCCAGCCCCGGCGGCATCCCCAGTCATGTGTCGGTCACCACACCCGGTTCGATCCACGAAGGTGGGGAGCTGGGCTACGTCCTGGTGCACGCCTTCGGGTCGGTGATGGACAACCCCGGGCTGCTGAGCGTTGCGGTGGTCGGCGACGGCGAGGCCGAGACCGGGCCGTTGGAAGGGTCGTGGAAGGGCATCTCCTTCCTCAATCCCGAGCGCGACGGTGCCGTACTGCCGATCCTGCACCTCAACGGAGCGAAGATCGCCGGACCCACCGTGCTCGGCCGAAAGCCTCCGGCGGAGGTCCGGCAGCCTGTTCGAGGGCCACGGTTACCAGGTGATCGAGGTCGGGGGTCCGACCTGCCCGGCATGCATCACCGCTTCGCCGCCGCGCTCGCCGAGGCGTACGCAACGATCACCGAGATCCAGGCGTCGGCCCGCGCCGGCGGCGTGGGACGGCGGGCGGCCGCACTGGCCGATGATCATCCTGCGCGCCCCAAGGGCTGGACGGGGCCGGCCGAGGTCGACGGGATCAAGGTCACCGGCACCTGGCGCTCTCATCAGGTGCCGCTGGCGGGCGTCCGAAGGAGAACCCAGAGCACCTGCGGCTGCTGGAGAGGTGGCTGCGCTCGTACCGTCCCGATGAGCTCTTCGACGCCGACGGCGGGCCCGCCGACCTCGTCCTGGCCGCCAATGCGGCCGGTGAGTTGAGGATGAGCGCCAGCCCGCACGCCAACGGCGGCCTGCTCCGCCGCGCCCTTGATCTGCCCGACTATCGCGACTTCGCCCTCAGCGTCGACCGGCCGGCCACCCGGCTGGCCGAGTCGACCCGCCAACTCGGCGGCATGCTGGCCGAGATCTATCGCCGCAACCCGGACCGGTTCCGGCTGTTCAGTCCCGATGAGACCAACAGCAACCGGCTCGGCGGCGTCTTCGAGGTCTCTGACCGGGCGTTCATGGAACGCGTCGACGCCGACGACGTGAAGATCTCCGCCGACGGCCGGGTGATGGAGGTGCTGTCGGAACACAACTGCCATGGCTGGCTCGAGGGCTACACCCTCACCGGACGGCACGGACTGTTCGCCACCTACGAGGCCTTCGCCATGGTGAGCGCCTCGCAGACCGTTCAGCACAGCAAATGGCTCGAGGAAGCTGAACGCCTCGAATGGCGGGCGCAGGTCCCCAGCTTCAACGTGCTGCTCACCTCGACGGCCTGGCGTAACGATCACAACGGCTTCTCCCACCAGGGACCGGGCCTGATCCAGGTCGCTCTCACCCATCGCGGCGAGGTCACCCGGATCTACCTCCCCCCGGACGCCAACTGTCTGCTCTCGGTCGCCGACCACTGCCTGCGCTCCACGTCGTACGTCAACCTGATCGTGATCGACAAGCAGCCACAGCTGCAGTACCTCTCGATCGAGGAGGCTGGCCGACACTGCGCCCGCGGCGCCGGAATCTGGCCCTGGGCCGGCAACGACGACGGCACCACCGAACCCGACATCGTTCTTGCCTGCGCCGGCGACATCGTGACCATGGAAACCGTGGCGGCCGCGCAGATCCTCCGCGATCGACTGCCCCGGCTGAAAACCCGAGTGGTCAATGTGGTCGACCTGATGGCACTGCATCCGGCCCACAGGACCATCCCCACGGGATGAGCGACACGTGTTCCGGGAGCTGTTCACCGACGCCGTCGACGTGGTCTTCGCGTTCCACGGCTTCCCCGGAGCCGTCCACCAGCTCGTGCACGGCCGGCCCGACACCGACCGCTTCCACGTGCGCGGCTTCATCGAACAGGGCACCACCACCACACCGTTCGACATGACGGTGAAGAACCAGGTATCCCGCTACCACCTCGTGATGGATGCCCTCAACAACGCCGGACGGACTCCCCCCGGAACAGCAGACCTGATCGAATGGTGCCAATCCAAGCTGGCCGAGCATCGGGCCCACATCCTCGAACACCTCGAGGACATGCCCGAGGTCAAGAACTGGACCCTGCCGATCCAGAGCTGAAGTGCAACCGAAAGAGAGAAAGGTTCGAGATGACCAAGAAGTGGAGCGAACTCAGCCCGGCAGGCAAGACGTTGGTCTTGACCCTCGCATCGGTCCAGATCTCGTTGGCCGCCACGGCGTGGGCGGACCTCGCCGTCCGTTCGGCCGAACAGGTCAACGGCAGCAAAGCGAAATGGGCAGCCATCATCGCGATCAATTTCTTCGGGCCACTTGCCTACTTCCGTTGGGGGCGCCGAAGCTCGCCGAAGAGTTAGCCGTGTTCGGGGCGCTCCAAGGCCAGAATCCCATCGCAAACACGGGCCCCTAAGCCGGCGGTCGGTTCGGGCGCCGCATCCAGTGTCACGACTCACCCTCCAGTGGTCCGGCCGACGGTCGTTCGTGACGCCGCGCGAAGGATGCGCCATGGCGTCGATCCTTTTCGAGTAGGGCGGTCCAACGAAGCAGCGTCCCACCTGCCGCCCCTTTGGTGACCTGCAGGTCGCCTCCGGACTGCTCGGCGAAACGCCTCACCTGGCGCAGCCCGGCACCAAGGGTGGCACCGCTGTCGGCAGTGCCGTCGTCGAAGACCTTGACCGTGATCAGTGCGTCGGTGAGCGCGACGGAGACGTGGACCGTACTGACCCCGCTGCGCCGAACAACGTCGGAGAGGGCCGCCCGCACGACTTGCACGACGATGTCGGCCACCTCATCACTCACGTCGCTGTCCAGTGGCCCGGAAAACTCGACTCCCGTGCCCAGCGAGTGCGAGCCGCTCTCGTCGACCAACTCCATCAGGCGAAGCTTCAACCCCGCACGATCGGGTTCAGCCGGGGCCAGTTCGAACACCGTGGTCCGGATCTCGCGGACGATCACGTCCAGCGCCTCGACGTACCGGGCAAGTCGCGTCTTGTCCTCGGGACGGGGGAGTCCTCCCAGCATCCCCTGAAGTCCCATACCGATCGAGAAGAGCCCCGACATCACCACATTGTTGAGATGAGTAGCGATGCGCTCGCGCTCCTCGATCATGGTCGGTAGCTCCGCGGGATGGTCCGCACCGACACTGGTCGCGATGTCAGCCGGCTGGGCCGATCCAGAGTCAGTGTGCGCCGTTTGGCGGCTGTGATCTTCCCGTCGGGAGAGGGTGACCGTCGCTCCTACGCAGTTTCCCTGGTCGTCGAGCCGCGACGACATCAGCACGTCGAACTTCCGCGGGACACCCGGTGCATCGCAGCGGATGGTCACGACGACTGGTGCCGGCAGCTCGCCGGCCAGCGCGGTGCGAATGCCTGCGGCCACCTCGCTCGAACCCACGTCGCCGGCCGCGTCGCACATGTCGAGGTAGGACATTCCCACCCCGCTTCGGTCGAAGTCGCCCCCATTCTGGGCGCAGAAGGCAAGCCAAGCGTTGTTGACGGCGACGATCACGCCATCGGCGTCGAGCAGCGCCAACTCGACCTCGGTGTCGTGGGCGAGGGGGTGAGCACGATCGGTGAGCAGCCGCAGTAGCCCGGGAGTCCTAATCATGCCGGAGCCGAATGCGGCTCCTTCCCGCTCGGCCATCCGCCAGCCACGGCGATGGATACCTCATCATGCCGGGTGCTTAATACGCGAGGCGCATACTGCAGCGCACGGACATTTGACCTCCCTGGTCACCTGCCCCGGATGGGCGACGGCGAGTCGAATACGTCACACTCTGCCGACTTGGTTCTCTCATGACGGTACGCCGATGATCGACATCTATCCAAGGCGGAGGCCACCGATGAACCATCGGCTGTCCGGCGTGACTCGACTCAGCAGAATGCATCTGTCCGCTTCGGTCCGCCCTCCGTCGAGGGATCAGCGGCGTGGACGACGACATAGGGGGCTGGACACTAACGGATCGGTGCTCATGCCGAGGGGCTCCAGGGCTGCAGGTTCACCGCCGACACCTTGTACTCGGGACAGCCGGTCACCTCGTCGTTCCAGCCGGAGGTGAGCTCGTTCGCCGGTGTGTCGGGGAAGTGGAACGCCACGAACAGCTCGCCGGGCGACACGTCTCGCTCACGTGGGCTCGATCTCGATCACGGCCGCGCCGGCTGCGTCACCACCACGCGGCTGCCGTCGGGTATGCCGAGCCGGGCGGCGTCGGTCGGGATGGAGGTCGAGGCGCTCCCGCGGCAGCAGCGCCAGGTTGCCGGTGCGGCGGGTCATGGTGCCGGCGTTGTAGTGCTCCAGCCGGCGGCCGGTCACCAGCACGAAGGGGTACTCGGCGTCGGGCTTGCTCGCCCGGTGGCAGGTACGGGCGCGGCCGAGGGCCGGCTCGACCGTCCGGCGTCGGCGAACCCGTCGAGATAGAGCGTCGCCTCGCCCGGGTCGTCGGGTCGATCGGCAAGGCCAGTGCAGCGGCGCCCTCCGGTCGAGCCGGTCGTGGGAGACGCCGCCGAACAGCGGGCGCCACGGCGGCACACTCGTCCAGGGCGGCGGCAGGTGTGGGGCAGCCCAGGTCGGCGCCCAGCGCGTCGGCGACCGCGTGATGATGTCGAAGTCGGTCCGGGCCTCGCCGGGCGGTGCCAGCGCGGGGCGGACGCGCTGGAAGCGGCGGTCGAAGTTGACGAACGTGCCGTCCTTCTCCAGGAACGCGGCGGCCGGCAGGACCACGTCGGCGAGCTGGGCGGTCCGGCTCGGGAAGATCTCCTGGACGACGACGAAGTCGCAGGCGTCAGGGCCGCCCGTACGTGGTCGCTGTCCGGGTCGGTCTGCGCGATGTCCTCGCCGATCACGTACAGCGCCTTCAGACCGGCCGTCGAGGGCGGCGTCGAACATCTCGGGGATCCGTAGGCCCGGCGGCGCCGGCGGCGGTCGACCCCCCAGACAGCTCCGACCTGGCGCTCGGATGGCGGCGTCAGACACCTTCTGGTAACCGGGCAGCAGGTCCGGCAGCGCCCCCATGTCGGAAGCGCCTTGGACGTTGTTCTGGCCGCGCAGCGGCATGATGCCGCAGCCTCGGGGGGTTCCGACGGTGCCACGGAGGATCGCCAGGTTGGCCAGGGTGCGCACGCCATCGGTGCCGTGGGCGTGTTCGGTGACGCCGAGCCCGTACACGATGGCCGGTCGCTCGGCGCCGCCGTAGAGACGGGCGGCCCGCTGCAACTGGTCGACGGGCACCCTGGCGATCCGAGAGACCCGGTCGGGGTCGTAGTCGGCCAGGGTCCGCACAAGGTCCTCGAAACCGGAGGCCCGCTCCGAGATGTACGTCCTGGTCGACCTGCCCGTCGGCCAGCAGCAGGTGGGCGAGGCCGTGGAACACGGCGACGTTGGAGCCGGGACGGCCGGCGAGGTGGACGTCGGCGATCGAGGCGAGCTCAGTGCGCCGCGGGTCGATCACCACCAGCCGTGCTCCGCGTCGGACCAGCTGCTTCAACCGGGCGCCGACGACCGGATGCGCCTCGGTGGGGTTGGCTCCCACCACCAGGATGCAGTCGGCACGGTCGAGGTCCTCGAAGGATCCGGTACCACCGGCCAGGCCGAAGGCCGCGACCAGGCCGGCCGCGGACGGCGCATGGCAGAGCCGGGAGCAGTTGTCGATGTTGTTGGTCCCGATCACGGTCCGCATCATCTTCTGCAGCAGATAGTTCTCCTCGTTCGTCGCCCGGGCCGAGGAGATGGCGGCCACCGCCTGCGGTCCGTGCTGGTCGCGGATGCGGCTGAGTTCGCGACCGATCACGCTCAGCGCCTCGTCCCAGCCGGCTGGCTGCAACTCACCGTCCCGGCGGATCAGCGGCGTCGTCAACCGGTCCTCCGAGCGGACGAATCCGTGCGCGAACCGACCCTTGACGCATGCGTGGCCCCGGTTGACCGGACCGTCCAGGGCGGGCGTCACCGCGGCGATCATGTCGTCGCGCACGTGCACGTCCAGGGTGCATCCCACCCCGCAGTACCCGCAGGTCGTGCGGGTCGTCGTCTGAATCGGCCGCGGGTCGACCAGCCCCGGCTCCGACAGGGCCCCGGTCGGGCAGGCGTCGACGCAGCCGCCGCAGCCCACGCAGGGGGAGTCGATCCACAGGTCGCCGGCGCCGGCGGCCAGGACGGTCTCACCGCCGCGACCGCTCAGGCTGAGCGCGAAGGTGCCCTGCACCTCGTCGCACATCCGGACGCAGCGGCCGCAGGCGATGCACAGGTCGGGATCGAACTTCACGTACGGGTGGGACTCATCGACCCGGTCGGGCGTCCGACCGTCAGCCGCTGGGGCGCGGACCCCCGCCTCGGCGCAGGCTCGGACGAGTTCACTGCGCTCGGCGGGCAGGTCCAGCGCCCTGGTCGGCAGCGACGAGACCAAGAGCTCCAGAGTCCCCCGGACGGCGGCGGTGGCGACCGGGTCGTCGGTCTGGACCGCCATGCCGTCGACGACCGGGGTGGTGCAGGAGGCAACCACCCGGGGTCCGACCTCGTCCTGCACCGCTACCAGACAGGTCCGGCAGGAGCCGCCGGGCGAGGTCCGGGCGTCCCAGCACAGGGTCGGGATCTGACCGCCGGCAGCATGCACGGCAGCCAGCACCGAGGATCCCGAAGGAACCTCCACGTCGCGTCCGTCGACGGTGAGCTTCATCGCAGATCCTCGGCGTAGACCCGTAACAGGCTGCGGACGGCGCCTGGCACGCCGCGTCCGAACGCACACATGCTCGCCGTGGCCAAGGTGTCCAGCAGCGACTGCTGCTCGCGGAGGACCGAGGCGTCGCCGGCGGCGAGCCGGTCGGCCAGTTCGAACCCGCGGCCCGACCCGATCCGGCAGGGTGCGCAGGTGCCGCAGCTTTCCGTGGCCGCGAACCGCCAGACGTGCCGAAGCAGCTCTACGGCGGGCACGGTGTCGTCGATGGCGAGAACGCTGGCGTGGCCGAGGGCGACCCCGTACGGCGTCAGCGCCGCGTCGAGGAGTGGCACGTCCAGGTCCTCGGGGGCGAGGAAACCGCCGAGGGGTCCGCCCACCTGCACCGATCTCAGCCGTCGCCCGTCTCGCAACCCACGACCGAGTTCCTCGACGATCTGCCGCACCGGAGTGCCGAGCTCCACCTCGTACACACCGGGAGCGGTGAACGCCTCATTGAGACAGACCAACTTCGTCCCGGTCTCCGGGGCACAGCCCAGAGCGGCGAAGGCAGCGCCGCCGTGCGCCACGATCCAGGGGACGCTGGCCAGCGTCTCGACATTGTTGACCGCGGTGGGTGCCCCGAACAGGCCGGCTGACGTGGGGTACGGCGGCCTTGGTCGGACGGCGCCGCGCCGCCCTTCCAGTGCGTGCAGCAGGGCGGTCTCCTCCCCCGCGACGTAGGACCCGGCGCCTTCCACGACGTGCACCTCCAGGACGGCTGCGGTCTTGTACAGGTCTCGGCCCAGGTGACCGGCGGCGACCGCTTCGGTGATCGCGGCCCGCATCGTCCGCACCGCCGCCGGGTACTCCGAGCGAACATATAGGTATCCCACCTCGGCGCCGACTGCGCGCGCGGCGTACGCAAGCCCGGCCAGCACCCGCTGCGGGTCCTGCTCCATCAGCACCCGGTCACAGAAGGAGCCGGGGTCGCCCTCGTCGCCGTTGCCCACCACGTAACGGGGCTTCGGTCCGGCGGCCGCGGCCGCCCACTTCGCCGCCACGGGAAACCCCGCGCCACCGCGGCCGCACAACCCCGAGTCCGCCAGCTCCGCGATCAGCCGCTGAGGCGTCCAGGAACGGACAACCTCCGGCCAGTGCAACCATGGGTCTTCGCCGGCCAGGATGCCGCTCAGCACGACCGGCTCCACCGCCGAGGCGACCAGGATCGCCGGAGCGGCATCCGCCGTTCCGGCGGCCAGCCGGGCAGCCAGACCCGGTCCGGCATGCGGCACGTCGTCGTCGAGCAGAGCCGGCGAGGCGTAGCAGAAGCCGATGCAGCGCACCGCCTGCAGTGACACCTCGCCGTTGGCCCGGCAACTCCCGGTCGACAGACCCAGCGCCTGCTCGACCTCTGCGACGTGACGGCCCTGGTCGGCGGCAAAGCACGCCGTACCTTCGCAGATTCGGACGTGCCGACGGCCGCGTGGCGTCGGTACCAGATCGTCGTAAAAGGTCGCGGCGCCGTGCACGCTCGCCAGCGGGACGTGCAACTCAGCCGCCACCGTCCGCTCGGCCGCTGGCGTGATGGTGCGGGCGTGCGCGGCGAGCTCACGGAGCCGCTCGACGGCGGATATGTCAGCAGGCATCGACGCCTCCAGGTCGGCTAGACAGGTCAGATCGGCCCACTGTGGCGAAGGGTGCCGGTCCAGCGCCAGGGCCGGAGGTCACAAATCAGAGTCGTACGCTCTCTCGTTGCCCGAGGCCGGAGGTCTCCATCTCAGCGTGGTAGGAGCCGCCGCGGGCAGCTGAGTTGAGCTCTGCGCGGTGCAGCAGCGCCGCCTGGGCGGCGCCGCGGTTGGCGTCGTCACCGGCCCAGGCCCGAAGGACTGGAGCCTGCAGCGCCCTACCGAAAGAGAAGCTCAGCTGCCAAGGCTGGGGCATCCGCCGGTTCAGTGCGTCCAAGCGGGCCGTGGCCTGCTCATCGGTCTGGCCGCCGGAAAGAAAGACGAGTCCCGGCACGGCCGCAGGTACGGCCTCACGCATGACCCTGATCGTCGACTCGGCGATTTCGTCGTCGCTCGCCTGGTCGGCGCAGTCTTTCCCCGGCAGGATCATGTTCGGCTTCAGCAGACTGGCCGCCAAGACGATGCGGTGGTGGCTGAGCTGCTCGTACACCGCTCGGAGCGTTTCCAAGGTGACCTCCGCACAGCGCTCGAGGCTGTGCGTGCCGTCCATCAGCACCTCCGGCTCGACGATTGGCGTCAGGCCCGTCTCCTGGGCCAGCGCCGCATAGCGCGCCAGCGCGTGGGCGTTCGCCTCGATGCAGGTGGCCGTCGGCCGCGTTCCGCCAATCCGGATGACCGCCCGCCACTTGGCGAAGCGGGCTCCCAGGGAGGCGTACTCCTCCAATCGGCCCCGCAGCCCGTCGAGGCCCTCGGTGACCACCTCGTCCGGGAACCCGGCCAGCGGCTTCGTCCCACCGTCGACCTTGATGCCGGGGATCAGTCCTTGACGCCGGAGCAGTTCGGGAACGGGAGTGCCGTCGTCGGCCCGCTGCCGGATGGTCTCGTCGTACAAGATCACCCCGCTGATCGACTCGCTGAGCCCCTCGGTGGTGAAGAGGATCTGCCGGTACGCCCGGCGACGCTGCTCAGTCGACTCGAGACCGATGCCGGCGAGGCGTTTGGCCATCGTCGGCGTGCTCTCGTCGGCCGCGAGGATGCCCTTTCCCGGTGCCACCAGCGCCTCTGCCGTATGGATCATGGACTGGACTTCCATAGCGCACCTTCTTTGTGTTGAGGTTTTTTGTCACTGTGTCTCGACGCAGGTCCGGCCAGTAGAGACATTGGTCCCGAAAGGCATCGGCATTGGGCTCCCTAGGCCGTGCCAGGCGGGTCGAAAGGCTCTAGTTCGATGCCACCGAACCCGGCATGATCGACGGATGCCGCCGTTGGACCGGCTGAGTGCCGAAGACCGCCTGATCCTGTGGCCCGATCAGGTCTGGCCGCAGGACATCGGTGCGTTGGGCGTCCTCGACGGCAGCAGCCTCCTCGACGTCGAAGGCCGATTCCGGATCGAGACTGCGAAGCACGCGGTCGCAGCTCGGCTGCACCTCCTCCGACGGTTCCGTCAGGTTCTCTACCGGCCGCGGCGTGGGCTCGGCGGCCCGTTGTGGATCGACGCCGCCGCGTTCGATCTGAACGACCACATCCGCGTCGAACAACTCCCTGCTCGCGCCGACGAGGCGGAACTGCTCCGGGTGGTCGAGCGGCTGCGGCGGCGCCGTCTGGACCAGTCACGCCCCCTGTGGGAGATGTGGTTCCTCCCGGGTCTGCCGGCTGATCGGATCGGCTGGTTCGTGCGACTGCATCACGTCATGGCCGACGGCATGGCCGGCGTGGCTGAACTCGGTGCCTTGCTGGATCCCGTACCGAAGGCGCCGATCACGCCGGCACGGCCGTGGGCGGCCGCGCCGCGACCGTCGGCGCGCGCTCTGCTCCTCGACAACGTCCAGCGTCGATTGGCCGGACTGAGGAGAGCACCGAGAGCGGTCATCCACCCGGCAGCGATGCTGCACCGGGTACGAGCCGGAATGCCGGCGTTCCGCGAGCTCCTCGCGGAGAAACCCGGCCCCGACACGAGCCTGAATCGGGTGATCGGCCAGGACCGCTCCCTCGCGCTGCTGCGGAGCAGCCTGGAGGCGGTCAGGGCGGTCGGAGACGAGCATGAGCCACGGTCAACGATGTGCTGCTGGCCGCGATCGCCGGAGGGCTGCGGGGGTTGCTGAGCAGCCGCGGCGAACCCGTCGAAGGCGTCACCCTGCCCATCTACGTGCCTATCACGCTGCGCCGCGACGGGTCCGGCCGGGACGGGGGGAATCTGATCAGCCAGATGGTCGTGCCCCTCCCCGTCGGCATCGCCGACCGTGAGCTGAGGTTGCGGCAGATCGCCGTCGAGACAGCCAGACGGAAGGGCATCGGCCGCCCCTCGCTGGGCACCATGTTTCACGGCCGGCTCGTCCGCGGGGTCATGCTCAAACTCGTCGTCCGGCAGAGGGTGAATGTCGTCAGCGCTGACCTGCCCGGTCCGCCTGCCCCGCTGTACTTCGCCGGTGCGCACCTGATCGAGGTGTTCCCCCTGGTGAACCTCCTCGGGACCGAGTCCCTCGGCGTGGGGGCGCTGTCCTACGCGGGGCAGTTCAACGTGATGGCGGTTGCCGATGCGGAGGCCTATCCCGACCTCGATGTCTTCGCCGACAGCTTGCGCGACGACCTCCGCTGCCTGGTTGAGTCCGCCGCCGACCTTCGCGGCTGACGCTACCGGCGGCCATTGTCGTTGGCGTGACGGTGCCTGAAGCTGCGGACGGCCAGCGCCGCGACGCCGGCGGCGGCCACCCCGGTCAGCCACGGTCGCGGGTTGCGGAGGTCCGGGCGCCTCTCGAAGGACATCAGGTCAAGCAACAGGCGCGTGGCCGTCCCCCCTTCAGATCCGCCGTCGAACACGACCCGCAAGTTCATCCCGAACTCGGGTAAGTAGATGCGGAACACCCGGGGGTCATCGGGATCGTCCGGGTAGAGGCGAAAACCGCGTCGCATCGCCGGGATCGGGGTCAGGGGCTTCAGCATCATGCGGCCGCCCTGGACAACGACCTCCGCTCCGGTCCCCATCAGTGCTCTCGAGAACAGGTTGGTGACCGGACCGGGGGCCGGGCTGTACCACCCGCACAGGTCGCTCCAGCTTTCGGGGCGCGGCGCGATGTCCATCCGGACCGGGTCAACGGGCAGGCCGAGCAGCAAGCGAAGGAGCATGGTGGCCAACGGCACGGTCCCACCCCGACCGTCGACGCCGCCGGTGTTGCTCAAGATGAGTACCCCCATCCCAGCGTCGGGAGCCAAGGACATCGCCGAGTGGAAGCCCGAGAGGACGCCGGTCTTGCCCACGGTCCGGTGGTTCTCCTCCCGGCCGAGTTCGAACCCCAAACCCATGCCCGGTACGCGTGGATCCGGCTGGAAATGCGGTCGGAACATGGTGGTCAGGGTCTCGGGTCTCAGCACCGAGCCGTCCTTGGTGGCGCCCGTTCCCAGCAGGGCGGTGACGTAGCGAGCGAGGTCGGCCGGGGTGGAGTACATCCCGCCGCCGCCCGGGCTCGGGACGTCTCGATCGTCGACCGGCTCGAGGCCGCGCGAGCGCAGCACGTAGCCAGTGGCCAGGAGCGGTCTGATCCGTTCGGACCGGATCAGGTCGGTGTGCTCCATGCCCAACGGGTCGAAAATGCGCTCCCGCAGGTAGCGATCCAACGGCTGACCGGTCACGTCCTCCACGATCTGCCCCAGCGCAGCAAATCCGTGGTTGCTGTACACCCACTTGGTCCCCGGCTCGACCTCCACCGGTAGGCCGCGCCGGTAGTAGTCCGCGAGCGGCAGCGCCCCCGATCGTCCGGCGCGAACGCCCGAACCGACGCCCGGTCGGAGCAGGTCGGAGAGCCGCCGCCAGAAGCCGACTCCGGCGGTATGCGTGAGGAGGTGCCGGACCGTGGCGGGCGACAGGTTCGGCTTCGCCGGGACCAGCCGGAAGGCGCGAAGGTAGTCGTTGGCCGGCGCGTCCAGGTCCACCAAACCCTGCTCCCACAACTGCATCACGGCGATCGCGGTGAAGGTCTTGGTGAGCGACGCGATGCGGAACGCGGTGTCCTCGGTGATCGGCCTCCTCGCTGCCACATCGGCGAGGCCGTGCCCGTGGAACCACGCGACGGCTCCGTCCCGGATCACCGCGACGGCGAGACCGGCCGAAGGCCAGCGGTCGAGGACCTGTGCGACGGTCGCCTTCAGGCGGAGGTCGTTGATCCGATCGGCCGTGTACGTCGGCGTGCTCGCCCTCGTCGGGTCCAATGTCGAACTCGCTCATCGTCGGCGATCCTTTCTTAGCGGGGGTCGATCGGCGTCAGGACGCCGAGCCTGTCTTCCACGGCCGCCGCGGCGTCGAGACAGAGGTCCTCGCGGTACCGGGGACCGATCACCTGCACCGCCTGGGGCAGCCCGCCCTGGGTGCCGACGGGGAGCGCCACGGCCGGCAGCCCGAGGGCGTTGACGGCCATTGCCATGCGCATGGTCCGTAGGTCCTCCGCTATCCGACCGTCGTCGAGATCGGTCCCCGACCACGGCGGGGATATCCGTGGCGATCGGGGCGACGATCAGCGCATAGGTCTCCTGGAACTCACTCCACGACCTCAGTAGCGAGTGCCGCGTGACGAAGGCCCGCTCGGCCGCCACCGCGTCGGGATCGCCGGCCGCCTCGAAGAACGCCGCCATGAACCGCTGAACAGGATCAGGGAGTGACGGCGGCATGACCTGCTGCCACACCGACCGGATCCCTGGGGTGCTGAGCATGACGACCAGGGCCTTGGCGGCATCGTCGATCCCCGGCGGCTCGACCTCCTCGACGAGATATCCGGCGTCCTCGAGGGCCTGAGCCGCCTTGCGTACACCGTCCTGTACCTGATCCGCGGTTCCCTGCCCGGCCGGGTCGAGCACGAGGGCGGCTCGGATCGGCCTCGCGGGCTCCGGGCCGGACAGCGGCACGGGCACGGTCCACGGGTCTCGCCAGATCGGCCCCGCGATGATCTCGAAGGCCAGCCGGAGGTCGGCGACCCGCCGCGCCAGCGGACCGTTGACGCCGGTCAGCTGAATGCCGATCGTGGCCACGTCCCCGGGCTCGACACTGCTGGCATTCGGGGACCCGACCCAACGTGGGTTTCAATGCGCTGACCCCGCAGCACTGCGCGGGATGGCGAAGCGATCCGAGACCGTCATTGCCCAGGCCCAGCGGACTCATCCCCGTGGCGATCGCGGCGGCCTCCCCCGCGCTCGAGGCGCCGGGGGTGCGAGAACGGTCCCAGGGGTTGAGGGTCGCCCCCCACAGCTCGCTCTCGCAGTGCCAGCGGACCGCGGCGCTGGGAAGGTTGGTCCGGCCCAGGACGATCCCCCCGGCGGCCTTCACCCGCTCCACGATCGGCGCGTCTCGTTCGGGGTAGGCGTCCGCAAGCGCCTTCATTCCTTGCGTCGTCGGTGTTCCGGCGACGTCGATGTTCCCCTTCACGGTGAAGGGCACACCGTGCAGCCGCGGGAGGTCATCACCGCGGCCGACCGCCCGGTCGGCGCGCTCCGCCGCGTCCAGCGCCTGCTCCGCCAAGACGACGACCACCGCGTTGACCGAGCCGTTGACCGCCTCGATCCGGCGCAGGTGCGCCTCCACGACTTCCCGGCTGGACACCTGTCGGGATCTGATCGCTGCGGCCAGCTCCGTGGCGCTCATCCGCCAGAGCGCGCTGTCGGTCATGCCGACCTACCTGAGGAGCGCTTGTCGGCAGACAGCAGAACCCCGTCGAGATGAATTCCCCTCGTGACTCCTGATTCGTCACGGCTGAAGACGACCCTGGCGGTGGCCAGGCCGTACTGGGAGAGGTCGATCCGGAAGATGTACGGGTCGTCCATGTTGTCCGGATGCAGCTGAAGGCCGCGGAACAGTGCCGGGATGGGGCTGAGGGTTCGGAGGACCAGGTGGCCGCGCCGGACGGCGACCTCGACCCCCGCGCCCAGCATGGCCCACGCCTGCAGGTCGGTTCGCTGGGCCCGCGGCCGATACCAGCCGCAAAGCTCGCTCCAGATCTCCGGATGCTGCGGGACATCGGTGCGGACGCGCTCAGCGAGCGGCTCCGATCAACTCGCCGAGAAGCCGCGCGCTCTCGGCGGTCAGCCAACTCGCCGCGTTCCTGGAACCGTTGGTGAAGGCCATGACGCCGACGCCGTCGTCCGGGGCGAGGAAGATCTGGGAGTTGAACCCGGGCAGCACGCCCTGGTGCTCCACGGCAGGATGCCCGCCGAGGTCGACCCTCCAGAACCCGAGGCCCATGCCCGGGATCCGCGGATCAGGCTGGTAGTGCGGCCCGAACATCGAGGCGATGGTCTCCGGTCGCAGGATCGAGCCATCCCCGCCTGAGTCACCGCCGAGGAGCGCACCGCCGAACTGGGCCATGTCGCCCGCCGTGGAGTAGATCGAGCTGGCCGCCGCCGTCACCCACTGCCGGTCGGTCACCGCCTGTGCGCCGCGGGAACGCAGGCGGTAGCCAGTGGCCAGCCGGGACGTCAGGCGTTCCGATCGCACCAGATCCGTGTCGGTCATCCCGAGAGGCTCGAAGATGCGCTCCTGGAAGTACCGGTGCAGCGGCTGAGCGCTCACGTCTTCGACAATCTGACCGAGGGTGGCGAATCCGTGGTCGGTGTAGGTCCAGGTGGTGCCCGGCTCCGCGGCCAGCCGCAGGCCATTCCGGTAATACTCCGCGAGCGTGGGTAGGCGCTCTTCGAGGGCAAAGCTCTCCCCGACCCAGCCGCTGCTGATCATGCGCGTTGGATGCACCCACTCCGGCACGCCAGCGGTGTGGGTCAGCAGATGTCGCACGGTTGCCGGGCGCCAGCCGGCGCCGGCCGGCATCAGCCGGTACGCGCGCAGGTAGTCGTTCGCGGGCCCATCCAGATCGATCAGGCCCTGCTCCACCAGCTGCATCACCGCCACGGCCGTGAAGGTCTTGGTGATGGAGGCGATCCGGAAGACCGTGTGCTCGGTCACTGCCGTCGCCGACTCGACATCTTCCACACCGCGTCCGGTGAAGAACTCCAGCGCTCCGTTGCGGATGACGCCCACAGCGAGGCCGACGGCAGGCTGGCGGTTCAAGATCTCATCGACGCGGCGATCAATCTCGAGTTGATCGATCTCTGGCATGGGAACTCAGCTCGCGGCGACGTCGACCACGATGCGACCCGGGCCGGTCAGTCGCAGGACCCGGAACGGGGCGCGCTCATCGATCCCGATACCGAAGGACAGCACACCTTCGAAGTCACCGGCGGCAGCGATCTCCTCCACCGCGTCGAGGTTTGGGCGGATCCTGCGGGGACCGGTGTAGGAGCGCGCCGTTGTCGGATCGGTCACCTGCGAGGTGGTGTCCAGCGTGCCACCGGGCATGACGACCAGCAGGAACGCATCGCCGTCCAGGGACACCGGTCGGTCCGACGGGTCTTCCCGGACACCGTCGACGTAGGTCACCTGATAGGCCGGGGCCAGACCGGAGAACTCGAATACGACCCGGTCATATCCGGCGTTCCGACCCGCCCGGACGACCCGCAACAGACTGGCCGGGGACGGTGCCGCACCACCCCGCTTAGCCGCCGTGGTGAATCCGGTCGGGCGACTGGCCGATGGAGATGGAGTGCTCGGTTGCCCAGTCGGGCGTGGGCTGGACGCAGTGGGACTGATGGAGGCCGAGGCGGTCGTGCTCGGCGCGGTGGCGGCCGGTGAGGTGGCGGCCGGTGAGGCCGGGGCGGGGACGCGCCGGGGACCGGAGGCTGTCCGCTGCAAGCCGCCAGCGCGCTGGCGGCGAGCAGGACGCCGACGACAGCGGCTCTTCCGGCACCCATTTCCCGGTCCTCTCCCCCTTACTCCAGGCCAGCGCTAGTTCGTCGTCCTGCTCCCTTCAGCGGGTAGGTCGGCCAAGAAGGCCTCGGCGAAGTGCTTCACGCCGTCCCACTCCGTGTACACGTAGTCACGCGAGGTGTCCGTGTCGAGGTGACCCGGCTTGTCATGCGCGATCTTCTTCATCATGTGCCGCTTGACGAACCCGTAGTGGGTGTAGAGCAACGCACCACTGAAGAGAGCGATCTTGGTCGGCCGCCAGCCCGTCTGCTGTTCGAACTCCTCGACGTAACCCTCGGCCTCCTCGGTGTCACCGTGGGCGGCCAGGCTGACCGAGAAGAAGGCCGCCGGCTGCCGCTCGAGCCGGTCGCGGTTGCGCCGTACGAACTCCACCACGCGTTTGTCGTGTCTGCTCATGTGGATGGAGGATCCGACGATCACGCCGTCGAAGCCGTCGGGAATAAGCTCCGGTGCGTCTCGGATGTCGACCGTCTCGACCTCGCAGCCGTGGTCGCGAATGACGTCGGCGATCACCTCGGCGATCCTGGCAGTCTGTCCTTCGGTGGTCCCGTAGGGGATCAGGATCCTGCTCATATTCGCTCGCCTTCCTCGCCTGCGGCGTGAGCCTGGGCTGAACCGCTCAATCTTCACTCGAATCTGCCAAATGTTGATTGATCACTCGTAGAGGCGAAGGTCACCGTCTCGGTGGACAAGCGACGTTCTTCGGCCGGCGCCGCCTGGGACCTACGGCCCTACTTCTCGGGGAGATCGAGGCGCCACAGTGGCTGATGACCGGAGCGAGCTGGACGTGGGTGGTGGAGGCATGGCAGCGCGGAGTGCGGCGGACGGACCGAGCGGCAGTCGGCACCGCCTGAGCTCCTGGCTGGCCATGCTGACCGCCGGCATCGCGGTGGTCGCCCTCGTCACGGCGATCACCACGCCGCCCCGCTCGGGGCCCTACTGCCGCAGCGGCTGCGTGGTGACTTACCCGTACACCGACGCCGCAGCGTTCGTCCCCCGCGACTACTTGTGGATGTATCCGGCGGTGCTGTTGATCTTGCTGGTCGTCGTCCTCGTCGGCGTCCTGCACGATTGGATGCCGTGGCGCCGTCGAGCACTCAGCCGGATCGGTCGCTCCTTCACCACTCTTGCCGCGACGGTGCTGATCGTTGCCTACGGGATCCAGCTGTCGGTCATCCAATCGGCGCTGGTCCGCGGTGAGACCGAGGGCCTCTCGCCGTGGACCCAGTACCACCCGTACGGGCTGTTCATCGCGCTGGAGAACGTGGGGTACGCGACGCTCAATCTGGGTTTCCTCTGCATCGGCGCGGCGCTTCTGGCCACTCGGTCCCGGCTAGAGCGTACGACCGGCTGGGTGTTCCTGATCGGCGGCGCAGCCACGCTGGCCGCGCTGGTGGCGTACGCGGCCGGGTACCGATCTCGGTTGGACTACCGGTTCGAGGTGGCCTCCATCGGAATCACCTGGCTGGTGCTGATCGTCGCGCCGGTGCTGCTGGCCCGCCTCTTCGCCAACGTTCCGCCACCCGAAGCACCCACCGCGACCTTGGGGGACCGCCAAGGCTCGTGACCTCGGTGTTCGGTGACGGAAGGGGTGAAGCGCGAACTCCAGGCTCTGCTTCCGCGGACCGAGCACCATACCCGTCAAACGATCGTGAACAGAGTCGAGCGCAAGCCGGTGGCGAACCGGAACTGCGGACCGGACACGGTCACCGACGCGATGCGGCCGGTGATCTCGATCGAGGTTACGCGGCCGCCGTAACGCCCATAGCCGTCCCGGCTCAGGACCCGCAGCTCCTGCACCTCGCCGACCGTCGGGTACGCCTCGGCGATTTCGGCGGCTGACAACGTCACCGTCCAGGTGTTCGGTTGGATCACGGCGTCGTACGGATCAGGCTGCGCACGGAGATACGGGTAGTCGCCCGGCGCGGAGTGTGCCTCCGTTGGAGGAGGAGAACTGGGCGAGGGCGACCGCCCCGCCGTAGGTCAGGATCCGGCCGGCCGTCGCCGCGACGGCAGCATCCCCACCGCTGGTCTCGTGCACCGTCCGGGTGCCCCCCGCGGTGATGCTGGCGTACCCGCGGTACACCTGGCAGGCGACGCTGTCGCAGATGTCCCAGCGAGCGTCCGTCCCCGCCCCCGCCAACGCACGGAACGTGTAGGTGCGGGCGGCGACGGCTTGGGCGCGCACGGCCTGAGCGTGCCACGAGGTCGGCATCTCCGACGGGACGACCGACCGGAGATAGGTCTCCACCCGCAGGCGGTTCACCGTCCGCGTGCCAGATCCGTAGAAGAAGACCGCAACGCTGCCGCGCACCTGACGGGACGAGTCGTCGGTCAACCGCACCTCGACCAACTTGGCGGTGTTCGTGAACCGCCAGGTCCGCGACGGTGAAGCCGACAAGGGATGGCGCTTGGTGACCCAAGATCCCGAGGAGTCGAGGTACTGCAGCTTGAAGATCCCCGTCACCGATCGCACCGCACGCCAGGCCCGGTAGCGACTGCCGACCGGCAGGGTGTACGTCGCGCCGAGGTCGTCGCCCACCAGCAGTCCGGCCGACGGCCGCACCCGCAGGTCACGGTCCTGGTCACCCTCCAGCCAGACCTGGATCAGCTCGGTCGTCGGTCGGGTGCCAAGGGCAGTCCCCGGATAGTAGAAGGCCAGGATCTCCGGCCAGGTCAGGCCATCGACCGCCGCCCCGTACGCGCCGTACTGCGACATTCCGATGCCGTGCCCGAAGCCGGCGCCGCTCAGGGAGAATTCCCCGTCATCACCCACCGGAACTGACGAATCGGCGTAAGCGGACATCGGAGCGAGCAGGACCGCCACCGTCACCGTCAGAGCGCCGAGTGCCCGCACTACCGCCTGGGCGAGCCAGGCCCTTCCCCGAGATCTGCTCATCGCCGCATCCCCCACCTTCTCGGCCTTCGACGCTAGTGCGGCGCTCATCCGCGGCCTAGGGCCATTGGTCACCAGACGGCGCTCACCAAACGGTCTTGGGGTGACCCACCGGCGGCTGGGAGAAAAGCGATCCGGACGAGTGGCGTGGTGCTCGAGCGAGCGGCGCGGGGCCACCGGTTCTGGTAACACGCGAGCGCCTTCTCGAAGCCGGCGTCCTCCGGTTGCAGGAC
Source organism: uncultured Actinomycetota bacterium (assembly GCA_963723815.1). Classification (GTDB taxonomy): domain Bacteria; phylum Actinomycetota; class Actinomycetes; order Propionibacteriales; family Propionibacteriaceae; genus Microlunatus. The sequence goes on from CAVRSH010000006.1 coordinate 51,576, forward strand.
CTGACCCATGCCTGGACGCCAATGGCCGTCGAACAACACGGTGACCGGGGCGCGACGTCTCGAGGTTGCGCCACCACCGTTTCCGCTCCGGGCGGGCTGGCACCACGACGAGTCCTGAGCCATCGATGGCGTACATCACCGGCAGGGTCAACTCCCGTCCGGAGACGACTCCCCGCACTCGCAGGCCGATCAGCGACCGGTCGAGCAGACGGTGAAGTGGGGACGCGAGCAGCGTGAGAACCACCCGGCCGGAGGCCGGAACGCCGGCCACCGAGGGGAGCAGTACTCCACTGACCAGACCGAGGGCCGCGCCGGCGATCAGACCGGTGATCGTGCCGGCCCCGGCCACGGCAGGGAGCGGCCAGTCAGCGCCGGGAAGGCTGGCGCCGGCAAAGATGATCGGCATGGCCACGGCCCACGCCACCATGCTGGCGGTGATCCAACGCCAGGGATGCGGCACCTGAAGTCGCAGCACCCACGCCTGGGCGGCGCCCAGGACGGCACCCATACCGGCGCCCAGACCGACGGCACCGCCGACGAACACCGCCGGCGTTGGTTCGGGGCCCGTGTCTCCCGCGAACATCGCCGGTGCGGAGGCGCCGGCCCAGCCGAGGCCCGCGATGGCGACCGTGACCAGCAACCAGCGGTTCCGCAGTCGCCCCGGCAGCCAGGCCGACAATGCGCTTGACTGGGCGACGCCCAAGGCAATCCCCTCGATCAGTCCGGCGGCGATCACGATCATCAACGCGGCGAGCAACCGGGTCCCGCTCGGTGAGTCTCCAGCCAGATCCTGGGAGACCCGGCCGGCGGTTGCGGCCGCGGTGATGCCGATCCCTTCGCCGGCGGCACAGAGAGCCGTCCAACGAGCAATCGACGGCGGACCCCGGTGGACGAGTGGCCGCTGGGTCACCAGTCGAGTGGCGGGTTTCACGCGCGACATCTGCCTGCCTTCCTGGCTGCAGCCTCTGCTGATCCGGTGGAGCGCAACTAGGGCCTAACGTCCCGCGGTCGGCGTGACACCCGGTCATGATCGACATTCGGACCGGCAGCCGAGCGATCGGCCGGCGAAGTCGGTTCGTTCGGCTCGTCCTCGACTTCGCGGCCAACTGAGGGAGTTGAGTCTGGCCCGTCCAACACCCCGAGACGGACCGATGTTGACCTTGGTCCCATGGTGGTGAGGACGATCTCCCCTGCCGCACGGCGGGCGCCGGCTCCCACACTCGGGGTGGAGGTGTTTGATGATGTCGCTGCTCAGGCGTCGGGAGGCATGGTGGTCGGCGTGGGTGGTTGCTGCCTTGCTGCTGCTCACCATGGCGAAGCCGACGCTGTACGGGGTCATCGTCCCGTTGTCAGCCTTGATGGTGGCCTTGATCCCAGGGGCGCTCCCCACCCGGCCGGCATCGAGAGGTCGGGTGGATCGGCTGGATCTCCTTGTGGTCGTCGGTCTGTACCTCGGGGTGGTCGTGCTGTTCCGACTGGCGTTCGTGTACTTCACCGTCACGTCGGTGGTCGGCCTTTTCCTGTGTTTCGCCGGCGCACTGCTGCTGGGGGTTGCGGGGCCGATCGGCTACACCGTCTGGATCCGGCACCGGACCCTGCGCACGCTCGGATTACGTCTTGACAACTGGCGACAGACTGCAGCCCTGGGCCTGGTCTTTGCTGCCGTCCAATTTCTCGTCACCTTCGCCGGGTTCGACCTGCCGACTCCGGCAGACTGGGTGCCCTTGCTCGTGATGTCAATTACGGTTGGACTCTTTGAAGCGGTCTTCTTCCGGGGGTTCGTTCTCAACCGGCTCGAAGCCTCGTTCGGTCCGGTGCTCGGCGTCGGCGGGGCGGCACTGCTGTACGCGCTCTACCACGTCGGCTACGGCATGGAGTCGGTGCAGATGGTCTTCCTCTTCGGGCTGGGCGTCGTCTACGCGGTGGCCTTCCGGATTGTGGACAACATCCTGGTCGTCTGGCCCCTCCTCACCCCAATGGGTGGGTTCTTTGCCAACCTGACCGCGGGAGACATCAAGCTGCCCTGGGCGTCGATAGCCGGCTTCGGCGATGTACTCGTCCTGATGGCCGCGGCCGTGATCATCGCCGTCCGCCGGGAGCGGAAGCAGCGCGCCCGGGCGGCGGCGACGCCGACCCCGGCGGTTGTGCGTCGATGACGAGTCAGTTGGTTCCCGGCCGGAGGCAGAAGGAGGTGTCAGTTGGACACCAGTGAGGTCAGCGGGAGTGGGTCTCATCCGGTCCAGGTGCGCCTGACGGTCGCACAGGTGGCTACCGTCGCCATGCCGATCCTCGTGCCCGCCGCCATGCGGCAGGTGTTCCGCGCGACCCATCGGCGCTGGGGGCCTCGACGCGGACAGCAGGCCGGCTTCGCGATCTACTGGGCGACTTGTTGGGCAACCGCAGCCACGCTCCTGGGTCCGCGACGACTGGTCCGGCTGTGGCAGCGTCCCGTCGTGCCGCTGCCTGCTCCGAAGGCGCTCGCCTGGGCGGCGCTCAGCGTGCCGCCGGTGGGAGCGCTGACCACCCAATGGTTTCCGCACGTCAGAGCGGCGGGTCCCGTTGCGGTGGCGGTGGCTGTCGGGGTTGGTGCGACCAATGCAGTCGCCGAGGAAGCGCTGTGGCGAGGCGCTCCGGTGGCCATGTTCGGCAGTGATCCAGTCCTCGGCTGGCTCTGGCCGGCCGTCGGCTTCACCCTCTGGCATCTGGTGCCGCTCAACGCCTCATCGGCCACCCGGCGGCGAGAGGTCGAGACCCTGTTGGGTGCGGTGCTGATCGGGTTCGGCCATGGCTGGCTGGCATGGCGTACCCGCTCCCTGACCGCGACTTCAGTCGCGCATGCCCTCACGGACGCCTGCGGCGTGGAACCGGTCCGCCGGATCTGGCTGAGCACTCCCCCAGGACAGACTCGTATCGTTCAGTGAGGTAAAAGGAGAGGACCTGTGATGGATGAATTGACGATCTCAGAATGCGGTCAATTGCTCGATGAGCACCACTTCGGCCGGTTGGCCTTCGTCGATCCGAGCGAACTCATTCCGGTGATCATTCCCGTCAACTACTTGACCTTCGAGGGACGGGTCGTCTTTCGGACCGACCCGGGCTCGAAGTTGACCGCCGCTCTGAGCGGGGCACCAGTGGCTTTCGAGGTGGACGGTATTCATACACAACAGCGGATCGGCTGGAGTGTCGTCGTTCTGGGTCATCTCCGAGAGGTCACTGAGATCACAGAAATCGACGCCCTGCAAAAGACACCGCTGATTCCCTGGGCATCGGGGGCCAAGCAGCACTATGTACGTGTCGATCCCGATCGGCTGAGCGGCCGTCGGGTCAGTCTTGCCGAATTGCCGTCGAACTGGTGGGGCTGAAGAAGGGGCCGACCGTCGCTCGCCTAAAGCAGGCGAGCCAGCCGGGCCTTCTTGCTGTTCTCCCTCACGATCCACTGCACGTCGCGGTCTTTCGAGGCGGTCAACGCCGTGAACAGGGGCAGCCCAGTGGCCGCATCGGCCGCGATCGCCACGCTCCAGCAGTACCCGAGCGCTTGGCGCAGCACCCGAACGTCGACTGCTCGCCGCTCAGTGTCGGACAGGCCGAGTAGTGACTCGGTCGTCTGGCCACACGTGGTCAGTGCACATCGCCTAGCCTCGTCGGTGCGGAGCAGGCGGGGCTCGCATATTCCCGCCACGGCCGCTCGCCGGACCAGCGGGTGAGGGTCGTCCGTCCACTCGGTCACCAGGTCGAGCATCCGTGGTAGATCGGCGTCACCGAGCCGCTGCAGCGCCATTGCGACCGCTTCCCGCACCCGCCAGCGCCCGTCCGTCGCATGCCGATGCAGTCGTGCTACCAAGCGCCGATCCGGCCGTTCGCCCAGTAGTCGTCCCAACCCGACAACGCCGCACACCGTCAGGAATTCGTCACCCGAGGCGATGAATTGGTCGAACGTGCCGAGATCGCCTTCATCAGCCACCGCTTGAGCCAACTCGAGATTTCCCCGCGGCCCCGGCAGCCCGGAGTGGTCTGTGATGAAGCCCTCCCAGCCCCGACGCGACAAGGCACGCAGGTCCTTCCGGTAGTCCTCGATCCGTCCCATCGCAGCAGGGTAGGCAGGCTGCGTTGGAACGGGTACGTCCGTTCGGCCCCACCGTCCCGGGACGTTGTGCTCTGCCGCGGTCGATGGGCGCGCGAGAGGCTGATGGGGCGTTTCCCCAGCAACTGCTGGTCAAGGGCCCCTGCAATGGGCGCGCGGGGGACGGTTCGCGAGCACGTGCTGGCGAACGTCCCCGAGCAATTGTCGATCCGAAGGTGGCGTGGCGCATGCAGGCTCGAGTCAGCGATCCGGTGACATGGCGGGTGTTCGGAGTTCTGATGGCGGGTGCGCTCGTCGGAGTGGTCGGGATCCTGCCGTACGTGTTGACCCTGCTCGAACGACTGCCGCCGAGCGTCGGGGAGTCGCTGCCCTCAATGTGGGTGCTGCTGCCGACTCCAGGTCGCTCAAAGCCTGGTTCTGATCGGTCTGGCCACCGCACTCGGGCTCTGGCTGGGCCCCAAGGTGGGCCTCGGCGCTCCCCAGATCTACGGCCTGGTGCGTGGCGACCGGGAAGCCCGTTCAGCCCTGCGCGCGCTGCTTCTGCCCTCCGTCCTGCTGGGCGTGCTGGTCGGCGTAGCCATCGTGCTGCTCGACCTGTGGGTGTTCGCGCCCCGCCTGGCCGCGTCGGGCAGCTCTCTCAGCACCCTCCAGCCACCGGCCTGGCAAGGGCTGCTGGCCTCGGTCTACGGCGGGATCGTCGAGGAGCTGCTGCTGCGGCTCGGCCTGATGACGCTGTTGGTCTGGGTCGGTGTCCGGCTGACCCGGTCCGACATTGCCCGACCTGCGGTGCTGTGGGCCGCGATCGTGACCTCAGCGCTGCTTTTCGGAGCCGGTCACCTGCCGACGACCGCGACCCTGATGCCGCTGACGCCGCTCGTGATCACCCGCGCGCTGCTCCTCAACGGGCTGGGCGGGATCGTCTTCGGCTGGTTGTACTGGAAGCGCGGGCTGCTCGCCGCGATGCTGGCGCACTTCACCGCCGATATCGTTCTCCACGTCATTGCCCCTGCGTTAACGCATTGAGCGTGCGCGCTGGATCGCAGGGACGGATCTCCCGAACGTCGGCTTTCGTCAGCCTTCAGCCTGCAGCGTCAGCGGCTGCACGGCGATGAAGTGAACCCGTCCCGGCACCCCCGATCTGCCACGTGCGCGGCGTGCGCCCGCTGCGCCGCCGTCCCATTCCTGCACGCGCCCGACGACGTGCACGTGCTCGACTGTCAGGAGAGATAGTCGTCCAAGATCTCCATGGTGACCACCCGCCCGTCGAGATCACCGGGGACCACCTCCCGCATCGGTAGCTCGACCTCGATACCGCACCCGTCCACCTCATAGTCGACGATGAAGGAGCGGTAGTCGGGCCCACCTGAACAGATCAGCCTTGCGTGGTGGGCTCGCTGCACGACCGACCAGAGCCCCGGATGTTCGGCGGCGGGCTCGCTGATTGTCGACCGCGGGTTGCCTTGCGGCTTGGCGTCGTGCAACACGGTGGACATCTGGAGCCTCCTTCATCAGTGTCAGCCACATCTGAGTCTCAGCTGGGAGGCTGGCCGCGGATAGATTCCGAAGGCCTTAGCGGCGGGGACCGAAGTGCCTGCGTCAGGCGGACCTTCGACCGGGGAGCGTGGGGCCGAACGCCTCTTTGCCAACCGGTCGCCGGCGCGATGGTCTAGGTCCGGCAGGAATGCAGGTCGATGACAGGAGGCGTCATTGGGTATGCGATTGCCGCCGACCGGGCGGCTGATGAGTACGACTCGCTACGACTCCACGCCGCAGCGAGGTCAAGGCGGGGTCAACTTACCTGCCGGGTTGGCCCGGCTGAATTGGCCCGATCCGATACGGCCTCATCATCTCGTTGTCCTCGTCGAAGAACGCCGACATCTTCTCCAACATGGCAAGTGACCGAGTCGCTCCGCCGGTGAACCGGATGATCGATGGCAGCTTCAAGAAGGCGGGCGGCGTTGTCGGATCGGCCGCAAGGGCCGGAACCACGTGGAACTGCATGATCTGGCCGGTGCTGTCGGGGTCGGCCGTGTCGAAGTCCTTGTCCGGCTCTCCGCCGCCGAATGGCTCATCAGGACCGAGGTTGCCGATGACGTGGTCACCGGTGGCGACCTGGGTGAAGTCGACGATCAGGTCGGTGCGCTCCGCCGGCCCCATCAGGAGTTGGTTGTTGTGGTCGGCCGTGAGGTGGACCGGGGCGGCGAGGAATCCGCCCTGGTTGCCGATCTGCCACACGTCAATTCCCGGGATACCGCTGAAGTCGAGGATCAGGAACCGTGACTGGCACCCGTTTTGCTTGCAGATCAGGAACCGTGACTGGCACCCGTTTTGCTTGCAGACTTCACCGCCCCGTACCCCCACACCTTCGTCATCGGCATTCCGACGGGCAGGATCTGCTGGGCGAACTGGCGCACCGAGATCTTGTAGTAGTCGACCGGCTTCCCGCCCGGCTGGATGATCGTTCCTGCGCGCGGCATGACCGGAGGGATCCAGAAGCGGCGTGGCGAACTTGGCGATGACTCCCGGATCGAGCGAGCCGCCGGGAATCTGGGCCATGGCCCGCTGCACCCAACCCGCCTTGGTCGCGACGAACCAGCCGACCGTCGATGCCCCGGTGATCCTGAAAAAGCTCCTTCGCGTCAGCACGCTTCGTCCCCCCGTTTGTCCACTGTGCCGACAGTGTGACGTGCTCGGTACGGCAGCGCATCGGGTCGAAAGCCCTCAAAAGTCGATGCAGCATGGACCACACTTCCTGCCTTCGACGAGGTGATGAGACCGAGGTATTTCGGCGCGTCAGGCAGGACGAAAGGCTCTGTCGGCAGCTGATCGACCCCACCTAGCGTGATCGGTGAAAAGGGAGGCCAAAGCCATGACCGAGATCCAGCAAGACCATCACAGCCAGCCGCTGATCACGGCGAAGAGGCCGATGACGATGAGGTCCCTTGGTCCGTTCTTCGCCCTCGCTTTCGGGCTGGGGTGGGGGTTGGCCGCCTCAGCCCTCCTGTTCAGGGACCAAGTCGAGGCCCTGTTCGGACCGATCAGTGGCACCAACCCGCTGTTCATTCTGGCGGTGTATTCGCCTGGCATCGCCGGTGTCCTGCTGGTCTGGCGGCATTACGGCGTGACCGGCCTCGGCCGCTTCTTCCGCCGACTCACGCTCTGGCGGATGCCCGCGGTCTGGTGGCTGCTGCTCATGGTCGGCATCCCGGCGATCAAGTACCTGGGCGCTGCTCTCGGCGGCCACCTCGGCGACCCGTTCCCGTTCTCGCCGTGGTACGACCTGCTGCCGGCCCTGCTGATCGTGCTGCTGATCGGACCTGTCGAGGAACTCGGCTGGCGCGGCGTGGCCCTGCCGCTACTGCAGCGGCGGTTCGCTCCGCTGTGGGCGAGCCTGATCCTCGGTGCCGCTTGGGGCCTGTGGCATTTCCCGGCCTTCCTGCTGAGCGGCACGCCGCAGAGTGCCTGGTCCTTCGGTCCGTACGTTCTCGGTGTGCTGGCCCTCGGCGTGATCGTGACCCCGATGTTCAACGCCTCTCGGGGCAGCCTGCTCATCCCGATGATCTTCCACTTCCAGATGAACGGCCCGGCGTGGCCGGAGGCCCAACCCTGGGAGAACTATTTGTTCGCGATCGTCGCGGTCGTGATCGTCGTGGTCAATCGTCGGACCATGCTGAATCGTGGCACCGGGGTGACGGGCGTGCTCATGCCGGTGAACGAACGCAACGAGTTCCCGGCATCGGTGTGCCGGACCTGGGTGATCGGTCGTCTCGACCGGACGGTCAGCCGACGGTGGCCAGGGCCCGCGGAACACAGTCGATGACGATCTCCGACGCGGGTTCGAGGTGGAAGATCTCGCCGTCGAGCTGGACCGGAACGGCATCCACGGTGGCGAACTCAACGCGGTCGACGCGTGGTTGTGGTCCGAGCCCGACCGTTGTCGCCCGCAGCGCCATCGTGGCGATCCGCCATCGGTGTCCGTGCCGACAGGACACCACCTCGAACAGCCCATCGTCTGGCCCTCCGGAGTTGCTGATCCGACCGTACTTCGCCATCCGGGCCACGTTGGCGAAGATCAGACTGTCGTACAGCTCATGTCGGTCGCCCACCCTCACGATCTCGACCGGTGCGAGCTCGGTGAACGTCCGTAGCACCGAGACCAGTTCGGCGATCGTTCCTTTCCGATCCCGTTTCATGCCGACGGCCATCAACGGCGTCAACCCGAACCCGACGTAGGAATGCGCGTACTGGCTCCATCCGGTTTCACCGGAACCGACGGTGAACCGGAGCAGGTCCAGATGGCGTGACAGGCCGTCGGCGTGGGCAGCCACGATGGCATCGACCAGCGGCATTCGGCGGGTACTGCGGCGATGGTCGTTGGCGTTCCCACCCGCTGCCACTGCGGTCAGTGCAGCGGATCCGGTGACGTCCATGACGCCGTTCACGATCTCGTTGTAGACCCCGTCGCCGCTGACCGCCACGATCAGCGGCTGGCCGGCCGCCGCCAGTCCGCGAGCTAGTTCACGCGCGTGGCCCGCATACTGTGTCGCCTCCAAAGAGACCGGCACCGCCGGCAGCCGCCGAACGAGATCGCCCTGCAGTCGCTTCGCCAACGTCAGCGGAATCCGCCGGTTCGCCGGGTTGTAGATCAGCACGATCCGGTCGAACAGCCCAGCCCGAGTAGACATGGTGCCCAGGATTCCACCTGTCGAACACGCTCGACCGGGTATGCGTGACGTTTCCCCCGAGCCTTGGCAGACTCAGCACCGTCGAGTTCGCAGCTGATTCCCTCGGCCACCACGAGGGCAAGCCCCCTGAGCCAAGTCGGGCAGACGCAGCCCGTCCCACTCCATCGATGTCGGTCCAGCTTCCAGGGGTGACACGCCATGCCTTCCCCTTCCACCTCGCCGCTCCAAGCACGAAGTCCCCGTACGGGCGATCGCTATCGCCATCGGCATGGTCCTGCTGACCGGTCTGTCCCTCCTCTTCATCTACGAGGTTCGGCGCATCCTGGTCTGGCTGGTCGTCGCACTCCTGGCCACTGTGGCGATTTACCCCCTGGTCGGCTGGGTCCAACGCCACCTGACCCGATCCCACCGATTGCTGGCGACGCTGCTGGTCTTTCTGGTCGTGCTGATCCTGATCGCCGGCCTGGTCACTCTCTTCGCCATCCCACTGGCCCGCGAGGGAGCGCTGTTCGTCCAACAGTTTCCGCACCTGCTCGAGGAGTCCAAGGCAGGCCGAGGAGTGATCGGCAGGTTGCTGAACCGGACGGGCGCCCTCGTCTACATCCAAGAGAACCAGGAGCGCATCCGCGCCTACGCCAGCGGCCTGACCGCACCGGCAGCGCGGGTCCTGCAGTCTGTCGCAGCCGGGGTAGCCGGACTGATCACGATCTTCGTACTGACCCTGCTGATGGTGCTCGAGGGTCCGAAGCTGGTCGACGGCGCACTGAGCCTGATTGCCGACCCGCGGAGGCGGCAGCGCATTCACCGAGTGAGCGCGGATTGCGCCAAGTCCATCACCGGCTACATCTCCGGGAACTTGTTGATCAGCGTCATCTGTGGCGGCCTGACCTACGCGGCCCTGAAGATCATGGGCGTCCCGTTCGCGGGTCTGATCGCGATATTCGTCGGATTCGCCGACCTCATCCCGCTCATCGGAGCGACCCTCGGTGCGATCGTCGCGCTGATCGCGGCCGCCTTTCATTCCGTCCCCGCCCTCATTGTGGTCGCCATCTTCTTCGTGGCCTATCAGCAACTCGAGAATCACGTGCTCCAGCCACTCATCCTGTCCCGGACAGTCAAGCTCAATCCGCTCGCCGTGATTGTCGCGATTCTCGTCGGAGTCGAATTGGCCGGCATTCTCGGCGCCCTGCTCGCCATCCCCTTCGCCGGCATCATCCAAGTCATCGTGCGTGACGTCTGGGACCACCGAAAAGGTGGAATCAAATACGAGCCACCTGATGAAGAAGTACTGATCATTACCACTGAGTCGCCGCCGCAGAGCGGCCCACCAGCCGGATCGCACAAGCCGCGCCGGCGACGCAATGCAGCCACCAATCCGGTAAGGATCACTCTTGCCAGACCCCAGCGCCGGCAACGTCTTCCCGAATAGCAATCGATAACCGCCTCCTGAGGCTGTCGAAGGACCTGTCGTGACCCCGTCCAACGTGTCCTGACCCCGTCCAACGTGTCCGCGGCTACGCGTCGTCCAACCGATGCGCAGTTTGATCAACTTGGGTCCAAAGTCCCTTCGCGATCAGGCGCCCGCTTGACGCAGCAAGATGATGATGACCATCTCACAAAGTGAACCTCGACGGAACGACTGACGAAGGGCAGGCTGGCGGTCGTCGGCATCATCTTGTTCATCGGCACGATTGTGTTCGGTGCCGTGCGCCGCGCGTCGGCGAAGAGAAGGACCACGTAAGCGGCTCATCGGAGATTTGGGTGGGTGAGCTTTCCGGCGGCCAGGATCATTCGGAGTCGGTAGTTGGCCGGGTTGCGGAAGCCGCGGGCGATTCGGCGGTGGAGTTCGATGATCCCGTTGATGGCTTCGGTGCCGCCGTTGTTGGCGCGGCCGGTGGTGAAGTAGGCCAGGAACTGGTCTTTCCACGCTCGGAGGGTGCGGCCGAGTCGGGCGATCTCGGGGATTGGGCAACTCGGGAACGACTCGAGGACCTGAACCGCGATGGCCCGGCCGTCGAGCAGGCTTGGGGCGTGGAATGCGGAGCGTAGTTGCTGATAGCAGCGCCACGCGACGGTGACTTCGTAGCGGGGTCGCCGGCTTGCAGGCCGGTCTCGATCCGTTCGATCTGGCGGGCGGTGAGCCGGTCCGCGCCGGCGCGAGCGCGTTGCGGATCCGGTAGAGCGGGTCGTGTTTGCGGCCGCGGTGGCCGAGCTGTTCTTGCTGGACCCGGCGCCGGGTTTCCTCCATCGCCTGCAAGCCGAGGTGAGGTCGGCTCGGGGCGCGGTGACGGTGTTTCGACCGTTCCGTTTCCCCGGGCCGCCTCCCGAACCGGGCGTGCGGGTTTCCTCGCACCCGGCTCTCCACAAGCGTCGATGGTCAGCTGGTTGCCTTGAGTTTGGGCCACGGTGTCGGGATGTCGCCCCGGTAGTGGTAGCGGGTGACCAGACGCGTCCGGGTTCGAACAGCACGACACTGCCGTCCTGCGGCCACCACCGGTTGGGGGTAGTAACGCCGCCGCAGGGTCTTCCAGTTCGTCCTGCGGTGTTTGCGACGCAGCCATCCGACGATCCGCCACCAGGTGTAGTGGCTGAGGTAGCGGAAGGTTGCGTTCGCGACCGCATGTTGGAAGTAGCTGGTCCAGCCGCGCAGGACCGGGTTGATCTGGTCCAGCAACGCACTCAAGGGGTGGTTCGTGCCCTGTGTGGTGATCGCTTTCACCTTCCGTTTCACGTTCGCCAACGACTTCTTGGCCGGGAAGGTGTAGACGTATCGCCGGTTCGTGCCCGGCTTCTGGTGCCGCTGGATGCGGAACCCGAGGAAGTCGAACCCGTCGTCGATGTGGACGATCCGTGGTCTTCTCCTGTGACAGTCGCAGCCCGATCGGGGCGAGGACTGCTGCTGACCTGGTCGCGGATCGCTTCAGCGTGCTCCCGGGTGCCGGGACACCAGCACGACGAAGTCGTCGGCGTAGCGGACGAGCCGGTAGATCGGCGTCCCGTGCGCGGCGCGGCGGGGCCGGTCGACCCGGGTGTCGCCGCCATGCTGGGCGAAGTGCTCGTCGAGCACTTCCAGGGCGATGTTGGCCAGCAGCGGGGAGAGGATCCCGCCTTGCGGGGTGCCGGTGTTTGTCTCGCGGTTGACCTGGTCCTCGCTGAGGATCCCGGCCTTGAGGAACGCCTTGATCAGTGCCAGGACTCGTTTGTCCCCGATCCGTCGACGGACCCGGCCCATCAGGGCCGCATGGTTGATCTCGTCGAAGCAGCCGGATGTCGCCTTCGAGCACCCACTCATAGGAGCGGGAGGCGAACATCTGGATCTCCGCGACCGCGTCCATGCTCGCCGTTGGGCCGGAACCCGTAGGAGGACGGATGGAAGTCGGCTTCGAAGATCGGTTCGAGGACCAGCACCAGGCTGGCTTGAACAACCCGATCGGCCACGGTCGGTATCCCGAGTCGTCGGTACTTGCCCGGCGATTTCGGGATCAACCGTTGCCTGCACCGGCGAAGGGACGAACGTGCCGGACTTGAGTTGTGCCCGGAGCTCGGCAAGGAAGTCCTCCACCTGGTCGGCGGCCGTGATCGCGCGGACGGTCAGCCCGTCCATGCCGGCCGATGCGTGCCCCGGTGTTCGTTGACACCCGTTCCCATGCGATCAGCAGGAAAGCGGGGTCAGCCACGAGGTTGAACAGGTCAGCGAACCGGGCCGTGGCATCCCGCTCGACCATCGATGCAACTTGTCCTGCATTCCCAGTACCCGACGCAGCGCTTCAGCGAAGCTCGACGTCGGAGCGTCGGTATTCACCGGCGACTCCTGGCCTTACCAGACATCATTGCCAGCTTGCTGCCACCCTTCGCCATGTGGACGGCTTTCCCGTCCCCGGACTACTACGGCGGCTCCGCCCCCTGCCCCACCCCTCGGGTGACAGCGCCCTGCCCGCCGCCGTGCTGGCTGCACGCCGGGAAGGGCAGATGGGGCAGGGTTCCCATGTTCACTGTGTGTCGATCAGCGGGGTCGGTGCCCAGCTCTGCTCCGACAGCCTCGCCACGAGTACGCCGCAGGCATTCCTCGTGGCCTCCCGGACCGGCATGAATAGCCGTCCCGAAAGTCGCCTCCCCATCCGTGAGGTCAGCGTGCACTGCAGCCCGGCCCAGATCTGCCAGATTCGAGCCGGTTCCACGATTACGGAGGTTCCACCACTGGTTCACTCGCGTTACACCTTTCCGCCTTGTTCGCCGGACCCGGACCATCTGGCAGTGCTGGCCCGTCCCGGCTTTGTCAGGGCTGCTTCCCACCCTCCCCAGCGCTTCCTGGGTCAGGCTGCCCTCAACTTCAATCCAGCCGCTGCGACGGCCGAACGACGGGGTCTCTCACCCCCGTTCGCACACACAGCGCCTCATGGCGCACCTTCACGACATGGAACGCGTCGAGCACGGCGACGGCGTCCTCGAGCTGGTCGTCGATGGCGTTCTTGTAGCCGTGGAACGGTCGAGGGTGGCGATCTTGACGCCGGCGCGGAAGGCCTCACCCCGCTCGACGAGCCAGGTCCGGTAGGCCTGTCCGGAGCGGCCGGGCACCAGGTCCAGCAGGCGGGCGTGGACCTGTCCGTGCTGGCCACGAGTGAGGTCGACCATGCCGGTGAGCTCCTTGGGGCCCCGCCCGCCGTCCTCGATGGATCTGTCCGCATCGCAGTCACGGTGTCAACTCCCGGCACGTCGCGCAGCCGTGCGGTGACTTCCCGGACACAAGTGCCGGCACCGCATGCCACCGACCATCAGTCCTATCGTCCGCATCCGGGTCTCTCCTTCGCGTGCGTGCTTGGTCCTAGCGTGCGGTCGTCCGCTGTGCGGAGGCTGTCCGCTGGCGGGCGAGAAGGACGACGTTCCCGCCTGATGTGTCCGCATTTGCACCAGGAACCACGCGGGGACTGCCGCGCGACTCGGGGGGGTCACGTCGCGACAGAAACAGGACAGGCGGAGGACAGGCGCCCGGTGGAACCTTCAGAGATCGGCAGCATCACCGCGCCGCTCAACATTGAGAGAGGGGGACCCATGTCTTCCACCGCACCAGCCGCGGAAAGGATCGGCCGCCGGCGCTGGCGCTGGGGCTCATCGCGGCCGCGCAATTCGTGGTGATCATGGACACGTCGATCATCGGCGTTGCCTTCGCGGTGTAGTCAGGCACCACGGCGTATCCAGCCGTGCCCCACTGACCGAATTCCTGCCGGACCCTCGCTTCATCCGAACATCCCAACCCTCTGGAGAAGATTTCCATGTCGCAAGTCACTCGTAAGCCATTGCAGCCCGCAACAGAAGGAATACCTGGAAAGCGTTTCCGGCCATTCCGTCGCACTCGCAAGGTGATTGGTGCCATCGCACTCACCGCGCTAGGAATCACGCTTGCATCCACAGCGGCCAACGCGGTCCTGGAACAGCAGGAGAGGTCGAGCACTGCCCAGTACGGTCACCTGGTGGAGGTTGCGGGAGGCGCACTGAACGTCGTTCGGGCTGGCACCAAAGGCGGACAACCCCTGGTCCTGCTCAGCGGCTTTTCCACGGTAGCTCCGGCGCTGGACTTCTCCCCTTTGATCAGGGAACTCGATGCTTACGACGTGATCGTCGTCGAGGGCTTCGGATACGGCTACAGCGACATGAGCGCACGTGAGCGAACCGTGGAGAATATCAGCACTGAGCTGCACGAGGCCCTCTCATCACTCGACATCAAGGAACCATACGTCCTGGCTGGACACTCGCTCGGCGGCTTGTACACACTCGACTATGCCAACCGGTACCCGAGCGAAGTATCCGCCGTGATCGGCATCGACTCCTCCGTGCCCACCGCCCAGTTCGAGAAGGAAGCCGCGGCTAACGGCGGCGGCATCAATATCACCGGGATAGTGTCCACAATCGGCTTCGTCCGAACCGTGGTCTGGGTCGCGCCCAGCGTGGTGGACCCGAAAAGCGACGACTACACCCCATCCGAAATAGAGCGCATGCGCCAAATGACAAGCTGGAACTTCGGCAACGCGGTAGTCGCCGACGAAGCCGCTCACATGGCCAGCAACGCCGCGGCACTCCGCGAAGTGACCTACCCGGAGAACCTGCCCGTTCTTCACTTCCTCGCCAGTGACAACGTGGCTTCGACGCCCGACTGGCTGGACTCGCACAAGGACCAGCTCAAGAACGTCAGCCGCCACGAAATCGTCGAGCTCGAGGGTCAACATTATTTGCACTGGACACAATCAAAGGCCATGGCCGACAAGATCACGCAATTCCTACAGGAGAGTGTCCCGTCCTAATGTCGTGTGTCTGAATCAGCTTTACGGTGTGATCTTGAGAGAATAGGACGTGTCTGTTGCTGCGCCCTTGACGTTGAGAGTTGGCGACGAGCCAAGGCTGACTGCGGTGGCTCGGTCGCAGACGATTACCGCGGCAGCGGCGCAGCGGGCCCGGATCGTGCTATGGCCGCTGAGGGCGTGCCCAACGCCGAGATCGCCCGAAGGGTCGGGGTTTCCCGGCCGACCGTGGTCGGCTGGCGGAGCCGCTACCAAGAACGCGGGATCGCCGGCTTGGCCGATGAGGACCGGCCGGGCCGGCCGCCGCGGATCGTCGTTGGGGGTGACGCACTGGTCGTCGCGGCTGCTGGCCCGCGAGCTGGGGGTGTCGTTCGCGTCGGTGGCCCGGATCTGGCGGACGCTGTCCTCCCCTACGGGAGCCGGGAGAGCTGGCGTTGGAAGCCCGCCCCGGTGGCTGCCGCATCCCTTGATGGTCAGCCCATCCGAGGGGCCGCCACCCCGGCGGAAGAGACGCCGGGGTGGTTGGGAGTGCCGTGCTTGGCCTTCGCCCTACGCCTGCTGACGGTTGTGGTGCCTGCGGCGGAGTACCCGGACGAGGGTGGGGATCAGCCCGACGGCTACGGCGAGGACGATGGCGAGCGCGAAGAGGAGAGGTGCTCTGAGGGCTGCGGCCGTGCTGTCCTGGCCGGTCGGCTGGCTGGGGTAGTCGACCATCTTCGCGGTCGACCGGCTAATGGCGGCGCTCGTGCTCGACGCCAGGTCGGTCAAGGCGGCGTCGAAACCGGCGGTGCCGTCCTTCGCCAGAGGTGTGACCGGAAGGTCTTGACGGGCCGCGAGTGCGCGGAGCGCCGGCGCCATCTCG
Source organism: uncultured Actinomycetota bacterium (assembly GCA_963723815.1). Classification (GTDB taxonomy): domain Bacteria; phylum Actinomycetota; class Actinomycetes; order Propionibacteriales; family Propionibacteriaceae; genus Microlunatus. The sequence continues at coordinate 67,497 of CAVRSH010000006.1, forward strand.
GTGTCGGAGTGCGCTCCGGGCAGCGCCAGCCGGCTGGCCTGCTTGGTGAGCGAGGTGGCCGGGGTGGTGAGGAGGACGACCCCGTGTGCGGTGGTGATGCTCGACCCCGTGGAGACGGGGATCAGGTGCGCGGCCGAGGAGTAGCTGTAGACGTCGGTGAGGGCGGCCGTGTCGATCTCTCCGATACCGTCGGCGAGGCCGACGGCCATGGTGGGCTGGAACCAGGGCATGACGGCGCCCAGGCCGACGCCGGCGTCGCTGCGGGCGAAGTGCTGGACGGGGATCTCGGTCGACCCGCCCACCGTCCAACCGGGGTAACGGACCTGCTGGGAGACCTTGGCCGCCTCCGCGGTGCCGGCCAGCTTCTGCATGACGTGCAGTGAGGCCGGGATGCCGGAGGAGACGCCGGCGGAGGTGGTGATCGGACCGTCGTCGACGTAGCGCTGGCCCGCCACCCAGGTCACGCGGGGGTTGGACTTCTGCAGGGGGGCGATGCGGGACCAGTGCGAGGTGGCCCGGTGCCCGTCGAGAATCCCGGTGGCGGCGAGCAGTCTGGAGCCGGCGCAGATCCCGAGGATGCGAGCTCCGCCGTGGGCTTGCTGCACCAGCCAGGTGCGTAGCTCGGCCTCCTGCTCTCCGGACGGGTCATTGACGGCGGGGACGACCACGAGGTCCGGTTTGCGCGCCGCGCCGTTGGCGATGTCGGCGAAGTCGTAGGTGGGGACGACGTGGAGGCCGCCGTTCATCGTGGCCGGTTCGTGGCTGGCGGCGACGGTGTAGACCGAGAACTTGGCTGACCTGGCGAAGACCTCGTAGGGGGCCAGCGCGTCGGCGTCGTCGGTTCCCGAGCGGCCCAGGACGACGGCGACGACGATCGGACCGTCCGAGCTCGGGCGGCCGACCGGGATCCCCCCTTCGGCGGTCGGCGGTCGGGTGTGGGCGCTTCCCTTGGCGACCCCGCCGAGCAGGAGGGCGAGAAGGGTGGCGCTGCCCAACGCGACGGCAAGCGCAAGGTGAGCGACGCGACGGAGGACGGATGGCCACCGGGGCCTGCTGCCTGGCGCCGAAGGGGCCTGAGAGTGCGTCATGGTGAGCTCCATTCATCTGATGCGGATGCACTCACTCTGGCCAGATCCGACCGTGCTCACCCCGGTCAAAGAGCCAGGTTTCGGTGCCGACCCACCCGGACCCAACCCGCTCAGCCTCACCAGGTGAAGGAACCGGTTAGCGCCGCCGGCCGGCGCAGGCTCGCTCCCGACGTCGACAACGAAGCTCGCGCACCCGCCACCCCCGGTGGGCGCGACGGGCCGCCGGAGCCTGCCAACCGACACTTCCACCCCTAGCCAGGCGGCCCACAGGTTGGGACGATGCTTGAACAGCTACACCACTCTGCAACGACTCGTGGCTGGGGAGTGTGCTGGCCCGCTGGAGCAACAGCCCAACGGGATCACTGGCGTGGAGGAGACGGTATGACCGATCAGGAGGTGTTCACGACCGCAACGGCTGGACTGGGGGAAGTGGCCAGTCCCGCTGTGGTGTCGGCTTCGGGATGGTGATCGGTTCGATCTCCGCATCAGTCCCGTCCGCAAGAACTCTGGGCGGCGCCGACCTGCGGATGCTCGCCTACAACGGCTCCGTCCCCGGCCCGACCCTGCACGTCAAGCAGGGGTCGCAGATCACCGTGCATACCCGCAACGACGGCGACGTGGAGACGACGGTGCACTGGCACGGCCTGCGGCTGGAGAACCGCTACGACGGCGTCCCGCACGAGACCCAGCTGCCGATCCCGATCGGCGGCAGCTACAGCTGCCAGGTGCAGTTCCCCGACGCCGGCTTCTACTGGTACCACCCGCACATCCGCGAGGACTTCGCGCAGGAGATGGGCCTGTACGGCACCATCATCGTGGAGCCCGCGGACGCGGCGTACTGGCCGGCCGTCGACCGACAGCTGAGCCTCACGCTGGACGACCTGCTCGTCGAAGACGGGCAGATCGCCCCGTTCCACCGGTCCGGTCCGAACTTCACCGCGATGGGCCGTTTCGGCAACGAGCTGCTGATCAACGGTGAAACCGCGTTCACCGGTGAGGCGACGGTGGGTGAAGTCGTCCGCCTGTACCTGGTCAACACCGCGAACACGCGGCATCTTCAACGTCGCCGTCCGCGGCGCACAGGCCAAGCTGATCGGTGGCGACAGCGGCCGGTACGAGCGGGAGACGTTCGTCGAGGAGGTGCTGCTCGCGCCGTCCGAGAGGGCCATCATCGACGTGCTCTTCGACACCCCCGGACAGGTGCGACTCGAGCACCGGACTCCGGACCGGGTCTACGACCTGGGGGCGTTCACCGTCGTCGACGTCCGAGGGCGGCGGCCGGCCGCCGCGGCGACGTTCGCGGCGTTGCGCACCGACCCCGAGCTGTCGGCCGAGCACCGACGCCTCGGCAGCCGACCTCGACCGATCGCCGGACAAGGTCCTCGCCTTCTTCTCCCTCATGCCGCTGCTCTACGGCGGCGAGGAGGCCGCGTCGTCCTACGTCTGCCCGATGCATCCGCAGGTGACAGCGTCAGAGCCCGGCACCTGCCCGCAGTGCGGGATGAAGCTGGTCGGTGCCGGCCATGACCCCGGCTCGTCGTCCTACGTCTGTCCGATGCATCCGCAGGTGGCAGCGGCAGAGCCCGGCACCTGCCCGCAGTGCGGGATGAAGCTGGTGCCGCACGGACGGTTCGCCCATGCCGGCGCCGAGGCCGAACCGGCCGGCCATGACCACGGCGACGGACTCGAGTGGGAGGACCTGATGCCTGAGATCAACCGGGCATCGGATCCGAGCAACATGATCTGGCAGCTCGTCGACCGGGAGACCGGCGCCGTGAACGGCGCCATCGACTGGGCGTTCACCGTCGGTGATCGGATCAAGATTCGGCTGGTCAACGAGATGGACTCCGATCACCCCATGCACCACCCCTTCCACATCCACGGAGCCGGCCGCTTCCTCATCCTGTCCCGAGACGGCGAGCCGGAACCGAACCTGGTGTGGAAGGACACCGTGCTGGTGCGGGCGGGGCAAACGGTGGACATCCTGCTCGACGTCAGCAACCCGGGGCTGTGGATGGCGCACTGCCACATCGCCGAGCACACCGAGAGCGGCATGATGTTCAGCTTCAACGTGGCCCGCAGGCCGGAGCCGGTCCGATGAGCATGGCGTCATCGCGACCGGCCGCCACTGGATGTCCTCGTGATCGGGGGTGGGCAGGCCGGTCTGGCCATGGGCTACCAGCTCACCCAGGACGGCCGCCGGTTCGAGATCGTGGACGCAGCACCCGAGATCGGTCATGCGTGGCGTTCACGCTGGGACTCGCTGCGACTCTTCACCTCCGGACGCTACGACAACCTGCCGGGACTGCCCTTCCCGGCGGCCGCGGACGCCTACCCCGGCAAGGAGGACGTGGCTGACTACCTGCAGTCCTACGCCGCCGAGTTCAGGCTGCCGGTGCGGCTGAACACGGAGGTGACGTCGCTGACCAGAACCGACGGTGTCTACGTTGCCGAGACGGGCGAAGGCCGCGATCGAGGCCCGCCAGGTGGTGCTCGCCACCGGACCCTTCCAGGTGCCGTACATCCCGCCGGTCTCCGCGCAGCTGCACCCCGACGTGATCCAGCTCCACAGCAGCTGACTACCGGCGTCCCGATGACCTCCCGCCCGGCCGGGTCTTGGTCGTTGGCGCATCGAACTCGGGCTGCCAGATCGCGCTCGAACTCTCAACGTCACGCACCGTCGAGCTAGCGGTCGGCCAACGATGGCCGACGATTCCCCAGCGGCCCCTTGGCCGGGACGTGTGGTCGTGGGCGACGAAGTGGGCCTGGATCGAGTCACCGCGGAGTCCCGGCTCGGCCGACGCCTGTCCAAGCGAGATCAGATCATCGGGACCGGGCCCAGACAGCTCACCCGTCACCACGGGATCCGGGTCCGGCCCCGTGTGACAAGAACGGCCGAGCGGTCAGTGACCTTCGCCGACGGCTCGGCGTCCGAGTACGACGCCGTCGTGTGGGCGACCGGCTTCACCCACCACAACACATGGATCGACATCCCCGGCGTCATCGACGAGAAGGGCCTGATCAGACAATCGCGAGGTGTCACACCCTCTCCCGGCCTGTACACGCTCGGCCTCACCTGGCAACACACCCGCGGCTCCGCGCTGCTGGGCTGGGTGGGAAACGACGCCGTCTACCTCGCTCAGCAGATCGGGGCTGTCACCCCACGAACACCACCAGCAATGACCGGTACGCCACGGCCCTCCGGCGACGGCTGATGCACGTGTCTCCAGGGTGGCTGAGCGGTCTGTCGGCACCCACTGGGAGCTGTCCAGCGCCGGCGATGACATCGCCCTCCCGGCATTCGGCGTCGAGTGACCGAGGCCGGGGAGTCCACTGGCTCGCCGCTGCATGCGTACAGGCCCAGATAAGCCCAGGGACGTGGTGGACAGGCCCAAGCAGCAGCAGCCTGTGCCCTGCCCGCCGAGATGGCCGCCGCCAAGTAGCAGCTGCATCCGTGGAGCAACAGGATCGCCGCCACCGGCTCCATCGACCCCGGCCGAGTGTGCAACTACCTCGCTGCCTTGCCATCAGCGCCAGCACCCTGGTCGGGCCAAACTGCGAGCGAGAGGCGGCAGGTGGCGCGGCGGCGGCGCGCCGCAAGGAGGAGCGCAGCACCAAGCAGAGAAGCAGTCGTTGTTGTTCGCAGAGGGCAGAGCGACAAGAAATGCAGAATACCAACACCACCAGATAAGTAACATGTAGGAAATCGATCGCCTTGTCGTCGTTGACGCGCGCCTGACCAGGTAGACGACACGAACGCTGAGGGCACGGATTCTCGGGACGATTGTCGTTTTCTTCAACGGCGTCCTCCCGGACGGGCAGCCCCCTGGTGGAGTGCCGGTGAGCCCCGGTCTCGAAACCGGTCATCGAACCAGTCAAAGGGCCGCGGCCGTCGCGGCTTGGAACCGCGGCCGAAACCGCCGGACGCGGATAGCCTGCTCGCAGCCAACGAACTTCCCGGATGCAAGCCGCACGTGCAGGAGAACTCTGATGTAGGGGTGCCAGTGGGCGGCGCTCCGGTTTGCTCGCCGAACATTCGCCAACCCGCCGTGGTTCCACGACGATTAGCCCCCGAGCGACTCCCAGACCGAAGGTTCAGGCGTAAAACTCAACACCGATGGGTCGGCGACAGCTGTGTCAGCAGGACGCTCGAATGGGCGCGAGTCCTCTTCGATGTATCAAGTGTCTATGCCGGCCAGCAGGGTTCCACTCGGTCGATACAGGGTTAACCCGGGGTGAGCTGCAGGGGTGGCCTGCTTACGTCGCGCTCGGATTCCGCGGGAATCTGAATGCATTCCCGACAGGAGACGTTCATGAATACACCGATTCCCAATGTCCGAAAAGCCACCGAACCGCGCAGGACACCAGCGAAGCCGGTAGCCCTTCCGGCGCAAAGATCTGCATCATCGGGGCCTCAGGCAAGCTCGGCCGGTACCTGGTCCAGCACGCGCTGGACCGGGGCTATGAGGTGGTCGCGGTGTGCCGCGAGGTCAGTGTGGAGAAGCTTGAGGAGTTCTCGGGGCGCATCACGATTATTCCGGGAGCGACGGACGACCGACAGGTCATCGAGCGCGCGGTCGCGGGGTGCGACGCCGTCCTCACGGTGTTGGTTCCGCGTGGGGTCCACCACTACTCATCAGGAACCGCCCAGGCGGTGCTCGACCTGGCCCGTCCGGGGGCTCGGCTGGTGTTCTCGTGTGGGTACCACATCACGCGCGATGGCCGGGATGTGTACTCGTGGAAGGTCAAGGCGCTGGTAAAGGTGGTGGGCCGGATCGCGCGGCTCTTCCGTCTTGTCGACCTCGACGACCAGGTGGAGGCGTGCCAGCGGATCTTCGCCAGCGACACGCGGTGGACCGTCGTGCGCGGCAGCGACCTGGAGGAGGGCGAGCCACAGGGCCTGCCCGTGTGGAGCCGCCATGTGGGCGACCCGATCCTCAAGAGCAACCTCACGCGTCGGGTGGACTTCGCTCGTTTCATGGTGGAGGCCATCGAGAACGACGATCTGGTTCATGAGTCACCGGCGATCGTCGGCTGCCAGACGCCATCGGCACTCGCCCACGCCGCCAATGGTTCGCCCGCAGTCTGCGGTGAAACCGTCCCCGCAGGTGACGGGTTGACCTCACTGGCATCCGCGGATCCGCCGCGCACTGACGCATGCACTCGTCTAGTTGCTTGCCGGCGTGGCGATGCAGCTATCGCGCAACTTTTTTGATCAACGCTCGTCCCGTTCCGATCACGATCCACAACAAGGAGACCCAAATGTCCACTGTAACTACACCGAGTATTGATGCTTCGACCATGCAACAGCGGGGGACGCGGTCCCCATCGACCAGAAGGACCGCCGTCTTCGTTGGGCTGCTGTTCCTCATTGCGACCGCCGCGTTCATCTTCGCCGAGGCGCTCACCTCCAGGGTGCTGAGTCAGCCGAACTTCCTGGCCGACGCAGCCTCGCAAACCACCATGTTGGCCACCAGCGCAGTCCTGCTGTTCGCCCAGTTCGGGGTGGTCGGCATCGCCGTTTTACTGTTTCCGCTCTTGAAACGCCACGGCGAGTCGCTAGCACTCGCACACGTTGGTTTCCGGGTCACCGAACTCGCCGCGAGCCTGTTCTATCTGGCGGTTCCGCTCCTGGCGATCGAACTCGGAGCCGGGCTGAGCGACGGCACAGTCGACGGGTCTGCTTCGTCGAGTCTTGGCGCGCTGCTGCAGGCCCAGCACCATGTGGCCATTTCGATGATCTATATCTCCACTGCTGCGGCGGGTATCTGCATGGCCACCCTGCTCTACCGATCGAGACTGATCCCGCGCTGGCTCGCCGTCCTCGGCCTCGTCACCTACCCGACACTTTTGGTGGGCGTCGTCCTGGACATGTTCAACGTGGTCTCCGTGACGCAGGGGATCGGCCTCGTCGCCTTGATTCCGGGCGCCTTGTTCGAGTTCATTCTCCCGGTCTGGCTCATCGTCAAGGGATTCAACGTCCCCGACCACGACTGACGACAGAGTTCTCGCACAACCAGAGGAGCACCACCATGGAGCGCATCCACGACGGGCCGATGGCCGGCCGGACCGTGCTGGTCACCGGAGCCACGTCCGGCATCGGACGAGCGACCGCACTGGGACTGGCCACGATGGGCGCCGACGTCGCCATTACCGGCCGGGACCGCGGGCGCACCCAAGATGCGGCCCGCGAGATCTGCGCCGCGGGAGGGATGAAGGTCAAGGTGTTCGTCGCGGACCTGTCCTCCCGGGCGCAGGTGCGGCGGCTGGCCAGTCGAGGTGCTTGACGGCCTGCCGCGGATCGACGTATTGGTCAACAACGGAGGTGGATACTCGGACACCCGCCACGTCACCGTCGACGGGCTGGAACGCACCATTGCCGTCAACCATCTGGCGCCGTTCCTGGCTGACCAACCTGCTCCTGGACCGGCTCGAGCGGAGCGCCCCGGCCCGCGTGGTCACCGTCTCCTCCAACGTCCCCGCCATCGGGTGCAATGACTTCGACGTCCTTCAGGGCGAACTGTCCTACTCCGGCGGCCGGGCCTCCAGCCAATCCAAGCTCGCCAACGTTCTGTTCACCTATAAGCTGGCCAAAAGAATGCGTGGCAGCGCGGTGACCGCTAACGCACTCCATCCCGGCGTCGTGCGGAAATCCTTCGGAGCCGAGGACCCCGCGCGCATCCACCGACTCCTCGTCCCCCTCCTGCGACCGGTCATGAAGTCGCCGGCCCAGGGCGCCGCCACGTCAGTCCACCTGGCGTCGGCACTCCGAACTCGAGCAGGTGTCAGGCCGCTACTTCGCCAACCGGCGACCCATGCGATCATCCCCTCGAAGCTACGACCAGGCGGTCGCGGCACGGCTCTGGGAGGCGAGCGCGGACCTGGTGGGACTCACCGCGGCACCCCGTGTCTGAGACCGCCGGCCATCTCCCGACAATCGAATCTCTCGGTACCGCGGAAGATTCTGAAGCCGCCGGCCTCGACAAGGAACCAGAATCCGCTCAGGCCCACCCGGGTACTGATCGTCGACGATCATGCCCCCTTCCGATCGATCGCGCGCCAGATCCTGACGGCGGACGGGTTCCTGATCGTGGGGGAGGCCGCCGACGGGGCCGAGGCGATCCGCGCGTGCGGCGAGCTGTGCCCCGACCTCGTGCTGCTCGACGTTCAACTGCCGGATATCGACGGCTTCGCGGTTGCCGCCGTCCTCACGGCCCGGGTCGACCCGCCCGCGGTGGTGCTCGTATCAAGCCGATCGCGGACCGACTACGGATCCAGGATCGAGGACTGCCGCGCCCGCGGGTTCATCGCCAAGGCAGAGCTGAGTGGGGAGGCGGTACGCCGTCTGCTTCCAATGCAGAATCGAGTGCCACCAGCAAGGTCGTGACCCGGCAGGTCAAGGCGGGGCGGAACGGGTTACCGCTCGTCCTTTCGGGGTGGGACGCTCTGGGCATGAGGGTGATGGTTGCCGACGATGCGGTGTTGTTCCGGGAGGGACTGTCCGGGGTCCTGGCCGAGGCCGGGTTCGAGGTGACCGCCAAGGTCGCAGACGGCCAGGCGTTGCTCGACCGGGTCCGCGAGGATCCGCCAGACGTGTGCGTCGTCGACATCCGGATGCCCCCGACGCACACCACCGAGGGGCTGGATACGGCCAGGGCACTCCGCGTAAGCCATCCGGGGGTGGGGGTCCTCGTGTTGTCGGCGCACGTCGAACCGGAGTTCGCCTTGGCGCTGATCGAGGACGGGGTTCAGGGTGTCGGGTACCTGCTCAAGGAGCGGGTCGCTGACCTGGCCGAGTTCACCGATGCGGTGCGCCGGGTGGCCGGGGGCGGTCTGGTGATCGATCCGTCGGTTGTGGCCCAGCTGGTGGGGCGCAGACGAGCGCGCAATCCACTCGACGCGTTGACCGACCGCGAGCGTGAGGTGCTGTCGGTGATGGCCGAAGGCCGTTCCAACCAGGCGATCTGCGAGCGACTTCACCTGAGTCCGAAGACGGTGGAAGCCTATGTGCGCGCGGTGTTCACCAAGCTGGGCCTCCACCAGGGTGCAGAGGACAATCGCCGCGTCCTGGCCGTGCTGGCTTTCCTGCGCGGATGAACGGTGACCGTTGCCGTCAAGGGAGCGGCGCGGCGGGTGCTGATCGGTGGGCAGCACCGGTCAGTCTGCCGTCGTCGACCGGCACGGCATCTCGGCCGCAATGACGGTCCCGGCAGCAGGCGGACTGGACACTGTGAGGCGGCCGTCGAGCGCCTCGACGCGGTCAGCGAGCCCTCGCAGCCCCGAGCCGCGTGCGGGGTCGGCGCCGCCCACCCCATCATCGGTGATCTCGATCACGACACCGGTTGCGGTGCGCCGCAGGCTCACAGTCGCCGCCGACGCGTGGGCGTACTTGGCCACATTGGCCAGTGCTTCGGATGCGACGAAGTACGCCGCGAAGGCAACGGGCTCCGGCAGCCGGGGGCCGGGCTCGTAAGACACCGTGGTTGGCACCTCTGACCGCCTGGCCAGCGCGTCGAGCGCGACGTCGAGCCCCTGGTCCAAAGCAGCCGGGTGGATCCCGCGGGCGAGCTCACGCAGCTCCTCCAGCGACTGCGCCAGCTCGTCGCTCGCTGAGGTGACCAGCCGCTCTGCGTCGGAGGGATCGTCGCGGATCCGCCGTCCGATGAGGGAGAGCTGCAGCGCCAGCGTGACCAGCCGCTGTTGGGCCCCGTCGTGCAGGTTGCGTTCGATCCGACGCCGTTCCGCGTCGCCGGCGGAGATCACCCGTTCCCGTGACGCCCGCACCTCGGCGAGACGGTTTTCGGCCTCCGCATGCAGCTGCTGATTCTCCAACGCGATGGCGGCCGCGCCGCCCACCGCCTCAACCAGCTCCGGGTCGTCATCAAGAGACCTGTCATAGATCAGCGCGGCGACCAGCTCACCATCCCGCTTGACCGGGGCCACCGACCGGTCGCCGCCCGCAGGCAGGGCAACCGGCCGGTCCTCGGCGTCGACAAAGGCGCTACTGCCCGCAACCGGGTAGGCGATCACCAGCGCCGGATCACCCAACGCCCTGGCCAGCGCCGACCGCATCTCGGCGGGGTGCATCGCCCGCATACCCCGGAGCAGCTCGACCAGGCCGCCACGCGCTAAACGGGAGCGCAGGAGCCCGGTGAGGAACGCCACCGGGACCACGACAACCGACACGGCGAGGATCCAGAAGACAGCTTGGGGCAATCGGAGTCCGACAAGACCCGCGGTCAGCACAGCCATGAAACACAGCAACCACACGCTTCCGGCCACGCTGGGGAGCAGCGCACGCCGCCCCGGCCACGACGCCCTACGCCATCGTGTGGCGACCACCCCGGCGACGACGACGGAGAGCGGAAGATTCAACGCGCGGTAGACGGTGTCGACGGCAGCAGAGATCTGCGCCTCACGCCGAACCAACAACAGGTTGCCGTCCACTGCGGCGAACATCAACGAAAGCGGCGTGACCACGAGCAAGTCCACAGCTACGGCACCGACGAGAAACCGGTCCATCCGCGTCCGCAGCCGTCCACCGCTCAGGAATGTCAACAAGATGGCGACCAGAAAGAGCAGCCACACGTTCCGCAACAGCAAGCCCGCTGTCCGCAGGAGTGGTGACTCGAACTGAAGAAGCAGGGGTGAGGCCAGGAACGCGAAACCGGTCGCTGTCATCAGCCGACCGCTGTGGTTGTCTGGACGCCGCCGCCACGCCACCAGCCCACATGCCGCGAACAACCCGCCGACGATCCGGAACACGACAAGCACGGGCACGAGGGGCGCTACCGCACCGTTCATGGCGAAGTGAGCGAGCACCCAGACCTCCGCCAAAGCGAACATGCACCACGCCACGATCCAGAACGCAAGGTGACCCTCGGTGGCCATGAAGCGACGCGCCACTCGCGCACTACTGGAACTGAGCGAAGCTACGACCGGCCCGCCCGCCGTCATCGCGCACAGCCGATCATCGGCAGGCTCCTCGGCGCAGAGCCAGCCACACGGGTAGCGGACCGGCCTGCTGCTAGGTGAACGACTTTAGCTCAGGCTCGCTCCCTCCCCGGACCGGTCGCCGGCCGGACGGCGTGGGTCATGCGGGCGTACCTGCCACAGGTGGACATGCATGCCTGGTCGGAGGATCTCGGCTCGGTGGTCCCCAACCCGCTCCTGCAGCAGCCGGAGGTTGGTGGTCCACCGGTCGTTACGCGAAATGGCGCTCGCCGCTCTGATCGCCTTGCTGATCCCAGACCCAAGGGCCGGCAGCAGGCCGACCTCTAGGACACTTCCGTCCCATCCAAACGGCTGAGCTGCTTCGACCAGCCGGTCGAGCAAACGGGCCGCTCGGGCGGGCACGCTTCGCTCCTCTCGTTCACGAGGATGACGGAAGACTCCGAAAGCGGCCAGACGGCGAACTGACGACGGTGAGCCGCCCCGAGCCCTCTGAGGTACCTCTCCGAACGCACCGACCGAATCGTTTCCTAAGGATGTTGAGGCGCTGACCGCCGAGCAGCCTCCGATGTCCTTAAGGACTTGTGACGGCAAAGAGTCCTCCGTGCGACGAGGAATTATCCACAGGTTCTCGCTGGGGCGACGGACTCGCTATCCGTGTGGCATCAGAGAGCCACATCGGGAAGAAGGAGTGGTAGTGGGTGAGATGGTGATGGATGGCGAGAGGGCGAGGACGGTTACCGGGAAGGTCCGGTTGCTTCGGCAGGTCGACGAGGTCGGTAATGACATTCGGGTAAGCCATGAACTCCTCACGGATGCTCAGCTGGCCGAACGCTGGCAACTCTCCCGAGGCACGCTCGCGAATCAGCGGTCTCAGGGACGCGGACCTGCGTATCTGAAGATCGAGGGACGGGTTCGGTACCGCCGGTCAGACATCGAGGCGTACGAGCAGGCCGGACTTGTCTCCACCCAGTGATCGTTGACGAAACGGTCGATGCGCCTCCCGCGCGTCGGTCGACCTCGTCAGGTCGCGCGGTCGGTCGGTGAGCTCGAGATCTGCAGCCGGTGCCAGATGGCTCAGAGGACCTCCGCCAGGTCGCTCTTGTCACCCTTCAGATCACGTCCGAGGTAGACCCGGGCCGTCATGCTGACATCGGCATGGCCGAGTTGGTCGGCGATTCTGGCAATGGGCAGGTTGGCCTGGTCGAGGAGTGTCGCGACCGTTCGTCGAAACGTGTGCGGTACTGCCCAGGTGAGGTCGGATGCGTCGAGGGCTGCACGTACGGCGTTTGCGCTGTTGCTCTGTTCCCAGATTTGCTCCGGATTGTTGACGAATGCCGGAGACGCAAAGACGTAACCATTGTGTCCGTCGATCTCGGCGCGAGCGGCAAGGCGGGTGACGAGCCAGTCGGGCAGGTTGAGCCAACGGTCCGAGGTTTCGCTCTTGGTGCCGCGGACGTACACGCGGCCGCTACTGAGGTCGATCTGGTCCCAGCGGAGGCGGCGGGCCTCATCGATACGGACGCCGGTGCCGGCCAGGAACGCGACGAAATCGGCAGTCGCCCTGCGCTTCCGACGAGTCCTGGGATTGAGGCCTGGCTCTTGCGCTGCGTCGTAGGTCGCTTGAATCACGCGATCGCGTTCAGCCCGGGTCATCGCTCGCGTGTGGTCACGACTGACGGATCGGGGCGTGGTCGAGGTGACGGTCCGAACTTGGCGCATGGCGTTGCTGGCCAGCACTCCGTTGTCGACGGCATACGCGAGCACTCCGTTGAGGACGCTCTTGGCCTTCTTGGCCGAGGCCGATCCGTGCGCCTCGGCGACGCGTTGCAGGAAGCCGCGGAGGCGCTGCGGATCATTGGCCTGTTGAAGAGTGAGGCCGCGCAGCGACGAGGTTGGGGCATCGACGTAGGCCGCCCAGGTCCAGGTGTAGTCGGCGATGGTGCGCGAACTGAGACGGGAGTCTGGCCGCGCGATCTGCTCGAGCCAGTGCTGGCCGGCGGCGAGGAGGGGCATCGACCGCTTGATCGGGGCATCGGACACCAGGAGAGCGTCCTCGATGGCGATCTCGATGGCTGCCTCGGCTGCTCGTCGGGTCCGGGCAAACCGGACGATCTCGTGGCGGATGCCGTCGTCCCCGCGCAGATAGACGCGCGCCTTCCAGCGGGTTGCCTTCTGGGGTCTCGGTGCGGTGACCCAGCGGCCGGCGGAATTCTTGTATTGAGCCGTCGCGGTGACCTCGCCAGGCTGGCCCGCCGACAAGTTCCTCACGACCGGATCGTAGCTCACATGTGGGGAGTCATGTGGGGAGCGGGGCCGTTCCGGGACATAAGGCGAAAATAGAATCCCTAGTCAGAGCCATATTAGGCGCCCCCGGTAGGAATCGAACCTACGACCGACAGATTAGAAGGCTGCTGCTCTATCCGCTGAGCTACGGGGGCGAGGCGGGCGTTGAAGCTCGGCCCGCCTCGGCGTACTTTATCCCGCCACTGCCGCTCGGCCGAGGGCTTTCACATGGTATTGACAGGAAGTGCGGGTACGGCTCACAGCCGGCCGATCGAGTGTGGAGGGGTGCCCCGACGACACGATCATGGTGCAGCAGCCATCGAACAACACCAGCGTCCGCCGGACAGCGCGCTGATGGATCGCCAGTCCGCCGAACGCCGCGCCCGTCGTTCCCTCGCTGCGCAGGCTGCGGCCCGGGCGGGCGGTGCGCTCAGTCTGATGGCTGTGTTGTTGGTATCGCCTGCGCTCGGCCAGGCGGCCGCCGGGGAGGTCGTGGGCGACTCCCCGGACCGCGGTAGCACGAGTGTCGCCTCGTGAGGGGCGACGGTGTACTGCCCTTGATCAACTTCGTCGTATCCAGGCCGGTGCTGGGCACGTCGGCCGAGATCGAGGCGTGGGCCGAGCACGCCGGTCAGCTCGAAGACGGCCTGGCGCTGTTGACGGAGCTCGACCAGTTGTGGGACACGGCGGGTGAGCTGGAGGGACTCGCCGAGCTCGCCGCCGGTCATCGCGCCGAGGTGAGCTGGGACACCGCCCTGCTGCTGAGCATGTCCGCGACCCGAGGTCTGCGGGTCGACGTGGCGAACCGTCTGGTGCTGCGGATCGGCGAGGTGGTTCTTCCGAGTGCGAGCGCTCGGCGAGCGCTGGCCGCCGATCTGGTGCTTCGAGAGCTGCTGGATGCGGGCTGCGCGGCGGCAACGGTAGCCATTGGGGGATTCATACGGTCAGTGGATCCGGGGAAGCGCGCGCGGGCGATACACCGATAGATTGCGGGCATGCCGACCGTAAGGCTCCCTGGTGGACCCGCGCTGCACTATCAGGAGTGGGGCCGGCCGGACGGTGCTGTCGTCTTGTGCCTGCACGGCTTGGGATCCTCCAGCGACAGCTGGCGGCATGTAGGGCCGGCCCTCGGCGACCGGTTTCGGGTGATCGCTCCGGATGCGCGCGGGCACGGCCGCAGTCAATGGACCCGCGACTATTCCTTCGAGGCGATGCGCGACGATGTGGCAGGGCTGATGCAGGAGCTCGGCATCCTCGCCGCGATCCTGATCGGTCACTCGATGGGTGCGCTCACCGCGTACGAGATGGCTGCGAACCGTCCCGACCTGATCCGGCTGCTGGTGCTCGACGAGATGCCGCCCACCCGATCCGGCCGATCCGCCGCGCCCCATCCCGCGGCACTCCACTCCTGGTGACCAGACCGACTGGCGCGCGGTGATCGCCATCCACCGCTGTGGCAACAACCCGCCGTCGGACTGGTGGGATCTCCGCCGGGAAGATCCCGAACAACACGCTGGTGATCGGCGCCCGCGAAAGCTACTTGCCGCAGGACCGGGTGGAGGAGATCAGCCGGGCGGATCCCGCATGCCACGTTCGCCTCGGTCGAAGGGTCGCATGCCTTCCACGAGGAGCGGCCGAGCACCTTCTTGAGCGTCGTCGAGCCGTTCATCGCCTGGTTCGCCAAGTAAGGTGCTCCGGCCCACCTATCCTGGTGGGCATGTCGGTCTCCGTTCCGGCGCGCCGCGGAGCCGCCACGGACAGTGAGTTGCGTCGAGCGTTCGCCAAAAACGGCATTCCGCGCGATCCGGATCTGAACCAGCCACTGCCCAAGCGGCTCCTCAAGTCGAAGCTTTTCTGGCTGAGCGTGGTCATGCTGCTCGTGTTACGCGACGCTGCTCGTCCTGCTCTACCAGCAGGTCGTGCCCGATCGTGAGGTGCCGGGTGGCATCCTGCCGGGACTCGGCACCGAGGCGGTGCCAATTGCGGTCAAGTACGCGGCGATCACCGCGGTCCCGCTGTCCCTGCTCTACCTGTGGGTGGACCGGTTCCGGCCACAGCGGCTCTGGGTGTGGCTGATGACCTTCGGCTGGGGTGCCTGCGTCGCCACCTTCGTATCCGCACAGGTCAACACCTGGGCGGCCGGTCATCTGAGCATCGCTGGCGACGGGGATCCGGCGACCGGAGCCCGAGCGGCGATCTACGTCGCGCCCTTCGTCGAGGAGGCGTCCAAGGCGACGGTGCTCTTCTGGCTGGCGATCTTGATGCGTTATCAATGGGTCAGCCGGATCGGCGGATCGTGCTGGCCGGACTCTCCGGTGTTTCCTTCGCGTTCACCGAGAACATCCTCTACTACGGACGCGCCTACCGGTACGCGGCGCGCACCTTCGGCCAGGTCCCTCCGCTCGAGGCCTTGCAGTCCCTGTTCTTGTTCCGCGGTGTGCTGACGTTCTTCGGGCACCCGCTGTTCACGTCGATGACCGGTATCGGACTGGCCGTCGGCCTGCGGTCCAAGAGCAAGGTCGTCCGGGTCGTCGCGCCGCTCGCCGGCTTCTGTGCGGCCGCCTTCTTGCACATGGCCTTCAACACCACGGCAAGCCTGGTCCAGGGCCGCAGCCTGCAGTTCGTCTATTTCGGCGTCGCCCTGCCGCTGGTCATCGGCATGATCGTCTTCATCGTGCGGCAACTGTTCCGCGAAGGACGATTGATCCGCGACCGGCTCACCGACTATGTCCGGGTTGGTTGGCTGCCCGGAGGCGACCCGGCCGCGTTCTCCCGGCTGCGGACCCGGTTCCGGGCCCTGTGGCACGCGATCTTCCTCGGCCCGGACGCTTTCCTGGCCACCATCCGGATGCAGCGCGCGGCCACCGAGCTCGCCTATCTACGGGACGCGATGACCCGGGGACTGGTCGACGATGCCGGACTGGTGCGGGAGAAGGTGTTGCTGGCCCGGCTGCGGGAACAACGCGCGATGGCGATCGTGCAGCCTGACGGGCGGGCGGCCTATCCCGCGCTACGGCGGAGGAGGACCGCCGCCCCCCGCGTACGCGCCACCGAGCTATCCAGGTCCGGCCGGAATCGGCGGCAACTACCCGGCCCCGAGCGCGGCTGCGGTGCCGTTGGGCAGACTGCTACCCAGTATTCGGAGGTCGATCCAAGCTGGAAGCCTCCCGGCGAGTAGGAGGCGGGCAGATGGCCAGCCCTGGATCGAGTTGAGTGCCGATCAGACGCCGTTGCAGGCTGCTCTCACCGAGCTGCGTGCGGCGGTCGCCCCGGTTCGGCTGCCGCTCCCGCTGCCTGACGCCACCGAGCAGCAACGTGCCGTGTCCGAGATCACCAGCCAGCTGGACGACTACGTGCTGCCCCGGCTCGCCACCATCGACGCGCCGCTCCTCGCTGTCGTCGGCGGATCGACTGGCGCGGGGAAGTCGACGCTGGTCAATTCGCTGGTCGGGCGGGAGGTCACGACTCCGGGGGTGATCCGGCCGACCACCCGCGCGCCGGTGCTGGTTCATCACAGCGAGGATGCCCGCTGGTTCGCCGACGACCGGATCCTGCCCGGACTCGCACGGTCCAGCGGATCGACGAACGACTCGCGGTCGCTGATCCTGGTCGTCGACGACTCGATCCCGCAGGGTCTGGCCATCCTCGACGCGCCGGACATCGACTCGGTGGTCGCAGAGAACCGGCAACTCGCGGCCAGCTACTCGCCGCCGCCGACCTGTGGCTCTTCGTCACGTCGGCGGCGCGTTACGCCGACGCCGTGCCGTGGGAATTCCTGTTGGCCGCCGCCGAACGCAGCGCCGCTGTGGCGGTGGTCCTCGATCGGGTGCCGCCGCGGGCCATGTCGGACGTGCCTCCGCACCTCGGTCAGCTGATGAGCGAGCGCGGCCTGGCCGGATCGCCGCTGTTCGCCGTCCCCGAAACCGCCGTCGACCAGCAGGGCCTGCTGCCGGCCGCGGCGGTCCAGCCGATCCGCAGGTGGCTGGCCGGAGTCGCCCACGATCAGGCCAGCCGCGCCGAGGTGGTCTACCGGACGCTCGACGGCGCCATCGGTTCGCTGGTGGCTCGGGCGCCGCGGCTCGCCGCAGCGATCGACGAGCAGCTGGAGGTGATCGACTCCCTCCGGGCCGAGGTGGACCACTCCTACGCCGAGGCCGTCCGCACGGTACAGGTCCAGACCGCCGACGGGACCCTGCTGCGCGGGGAGGTACTGGCCCGCTGGCACGAATTCGTCGGCACCGGCGAGTTCTTCCGGGCCCTTGAGCACAAGGTCAGCTGGTTGCGGGACCGGGTCGTGGCGGCGTTCAGGGAGAACCACCCGGTGCCGGCAACCTCAAGGTGGCGGTCGATCCGGACTTGAATCCCTATTGCGCAGCGAGGGGGACGCCGCCGCGGAGCGCGCCGAGTCGTCCTGGCAGGCCCATGCCGCGGGCCGCAGACTGCTCGAGTCCAGCGACCTGGACCTGTCCCGGTCCTCGCCGGAGTTCGAGCGGGCGGCGGCCCGGGCGATCAGGGACTGGCAGGGTGCGGTGCTCGATCTCGTGGCCGATGAGGGCATGGGCAAGCGGTCCAAAGCCCGGTTCATGGCTCTCGGCGTCAACGGCGTCGGGGTTGCGTTGATGATCGCGGTCTTCGCCCACACCGGCGGGTTGGTCGGGGCCGAGGTCGGCGTGGCCGGTGGGACAGCGGTGCTCGCTCAGCGCGTGCTGGAGGCCGTATTCGGCGATCAGGCCATCCGGCGATTGGCCGAGATTGCCAAAGATGATCTTGACGCCCGGGTCCAGACCCTGCTGGCATCGGAGCTGTTGCGCTATCACGCGATCTTGGACAGCCAGGCCGTGCAGCCCGATCAGGCGGTCAAGGTGCGACATGCTGCGGCGGCCGTCCAGGCTGCTCGCTCCGGTGGTCTTCCGGCGATGATCATCGACGACCCGGCCATCGAGTCAGCCGAGGAGCGGAAGGCGATCGGGGCGCCGACAGTGAGACAGATCCCCGCCAGGGAAGCGAATTCCTCCGACGACGTGCTCGAAGCAGAACTCGTCGAGCCCTCCCAGTCGGACGGGGAGTGGCGCTGATGGCGGGCCGGCTGCGCAATCTGCTGAGCCGAACCGACTCCGGACCAGAACTGGTCGATCAGCTCAAGGCGCTCGCCGAGGCCGTCGAACTCTGTGACGGGCGGGTCGATCCCGAGAAGTTGATCAACGCCCGCAAAGTGGTGGAACGAGCCGATCGACGACTCACGATCTCGGGCAATGCGACCGTCGTCGCGTTGGCCGGAGCTACCGGCTCGGGCAAGTCCAGCACGTTCAATGCCCTGTCCGGAACCGATCTGGCCGTCGTCGGCGTACGCCGTCCCACCACCGCGCACGCGATGGCCTGCAGTTGGGGGGCTGACTCGGCCGAGGAGTTGCTGGACTGGCTGGGGGTGCCGAGACGGCATGCGCTGGAAGCTGATCCCACAATGGCTGCGGCCCTCGACGGGTTGGTGCTGCTCGATCTTCCTGATCATGACTCGACGGAGGTGGAGCACCGGATGGAGGTCGACCGGCTGGTGCAACTGGTCGACATGATGATCTGGGTGGTCGATCCGCAGAAGTACGCGGACGCGGCCCTTCATGATCGTTATCTCCGGCCGCTGGCCAAGCACGCCGACGTGATGATGATCGTCTTGAACCAGGCGGACCGACTGACCCCGGCCCAGCGGGATCAGTGCCTGGCCGACCTACGGCGGTTGCTGGGTGCCGAAGGGCTGGGCGGCGTCGAGGTGCTCGCGGTATCGGCGGTCACCGGGGAGGGCTTGGCCGACCTGCGCGGTCGGCTGGCCGACCGGGTGGCCGAAAAGCGCGCCGCGGCCCGCCGGCTGAGTGCCGATGTCGAGGTGGCGGCCGATGCGCTCAGTCGCGCCTCCGGCACCGGCAAGATCAACACGGTGAGCCGCGCTGCGGTGGATCAGTTGAACGCGCAGGTCGCGGTCGCCGCCGGCGTCCCGGTGGTCACCGAAGCGGTCGGTCAGGCCTGGCGGCTGCGAGGCGGTCTCGCCACCGGCTGGCCGGTGCTGGCCTGGATCGCCAAGTTCAAACCCGATCCGCTCCGCCGGCTTCACCTGGACCGGCTGGGAGTCGGCGGCAAACGCCGGGAGATCGATCCGTCCGGAGTGGGTCGTTCATCGCTGCCCGCGACCTCCGGCGTCGAGCAGGCCCGGGTCAACACAGCACTGCGCGCCCTGGCCGACCAAGCCGGCTCGGGACTGAACCGAGGCTGGGCCGATGCGATCAAGCAGGCGGCGAGATCAGCCGAGGACGCGCTGCCGGACCGGGTCGACCGGGCGATCGCCCAGACCGATCTCGACCTGGCCCAGCACCGACGCTGGTGGCAGGGTGTGCGGATCTTGCAGTGGCTGCTGGTCCTCGCGGTCGTGGCCGGTCTCGGCTGGCTCGGAGCGGCGTTCCTGCTGGCTTATCTGCAGTTACCGCCCCTGCCCGACGTGCTGTGGTGGGGCGTCCCGGCGCCCACCGTGCTGACGATCGGCGGAGGCTCGCCGGACTGCTCGTCGCCGGAATCGCGCGAATCGGGGTCGAGGTGGGTGCGCGGCGGCGTACGGCCAGAGCGCGACTGGTCCTGCGTGCGTCCATCGGCCGGGTGACCGACGAACTCGTCGTCGCGCCGGTGAAGGCCGAGCAGGAGCGCTACGATCGCGCGCGGCTGGCGCTGGAGCGCGCCCGCGGCTGACCGTCGCCGCGCCGGGTTGTCCACAGGAGAACTGACGCTTGAAGCGTCATCCACAGATTTTCGCCACCCCGGTCGATTCGGTCCTCAAGTACGCATCCTTATCCCGACCACATCGTCGATCAGCGAAAGGACGAGGCCATGGAGGCCGTCGTACACATCACCGGCTATGCCGGCACCGAGATAGAGACCAGGGCGAACGGGACGGTCGCGAAGTTCCGGCTCGCGTGCACGCCGCGGGTGCGGACGAAGGGGGAGTGGGGGGACGGGAACACGACCTGGATCGAGGTGAGCTGCTTCCGCGCCCTCGCCGAGCATGTGGCGAGCAGTATCCGGAAGGGAGACCCGGTCGTGGTGATCGGCCGGCTGCGGACCAACGCCTGGGAGAAGGACGGCCAGAGCCACGAGCGCCTGGTGCTCGAGGCCGAGACGATCGGCCACGACCTCAACCGGGGCACGGCAGCATTCCGCCGCAGGGTGCGTTCAGCGGCAGCGGAGCCGGGCGAGATCGACGCGCCACCGGATGAGCACGACGACGCCGGTCCGAGCGCCGAGGAGCGGGCGGCTCAAGCCGCCTGAGCCGGCCGTGACTCTTCAGGTGGCAACGGGGGAGATTGCGGTCATGGCACGGGGGTCGGCGATGGCATACTTGACCGGCGTTGGAGACCGACCGTCAGAGTCGGTGCCTCGTCGTACGCCATCGCCGCCGGACATCATTGCCACGCCCTAGCAAAGGTCACTGCCCCTCCATGCCTGAGTTCATCTACTCGATGCACAACGTCCGCAAAGCCCATGGTGACAAGGTCGTGCTGGACAACATCACGCTGTCCTTCTTTCCCGGTGCCAAGATCGGGGTGGTCGGCCCCAACGGCGCCGGCAAGTCGACGCTGCTCAAGCTCATGGCCGGGATCGAGAAGCCGAACAACGGCGACGCGATGCTGCCCAGGGGCGAGCGTCGGAATCCTGCTCCAGGAGCCGCCCCTGACCGAGGGCAGGACCGTGCTGGGGAACATCGAGGAGGCCGTCGCCGACATCAAGGCACTGCAGTCCCGGATGGACGAGCTCGGCGTCGCGATGGGTGAGCCGGATGCGGACTTCGACGCGCTGATGGCCGAGATGGGCGACGTCCAGACCAGCTCGACCACCGAAACGCCTGGGACATCGACTCCCAGCTCGAGCAGGCGATGGACGCGCTGCGGTGCCCGCCCCCGGACGCGATCGTCGACATCCTGTCCGGCGGGGAGCGCCGCCGGGTCGCGCTGTGCAGCTGCTGCTGCGGCAGCCCGATCTGTTGCTGCTCGACGAGCCGACGAACCACCTGGACGCGGAGTCGGTGCAGTGGCTGGAGGCCATCTCAAGGCGTACGCGGGTACGGTCCTCGCCGTGACCCACGACCGGTACTTCCTGGACAACGTGGCCGAGTGGATCCTGGAGATCGACCGGGGCAAGACCCACCCGTATGAGGGCAACTACTCGACCTATCTGGACACCAAGCGGGCCCGGCTCCAGGTCGAGGGCAAGCGGACGCCAAGCGGGCCAAGATCCTGGAGCGGGAGCTGGAGTGGGCCGGTCCAATCCAAGGCGCGGCAGGCCAAGAACAAGGCGCGGCTGGCCCGTTACGAGGAGCTGGCCGCCGAGGCGGAGCGCAACCGCAAGCTCGACTTCGAGGAGATCAACATCCCGGCGGGTCCGCGGCTGGGCAGCAACGTGCTGGACGCGGAGAAGCTCGTCAAGGGCTTCGGCGACCGGTTGCTCTTCAACGGCCTGAGCTTCTCTCTGCCCCGGGCCGGCATCGTCGGCGTCGTGGGACCGAACGGCGTCGGCAAGTCGACGCTGTTCCGGATGATCGTCGGCGAGGAGACGCCGGACGCCGGGAAGCTGAAGATCGGCGAGACGGTGAAGTTCTCCTATGTCGACCAGGGCCGCTCCGGCCTGGATCCGAAGAAGAACGTCTGGGAGCTGGTCTCGGACGGACTGGACCACATCAAGGTCGGCGAGCTTCGAGATGCCGTCCCGGGCCTATGTCGCGTCGTTCGGCTTCAAGGGACCCGATCAGCAGAAGCCGGCCGGCGTGCTGTCGGGCGGGGAGCGCAACCGGCTCAACCTGGCGCTGACGCTGAAGATCGGTGGCAACCTGTTGCTGCTCGATGAGCCGACCAACGACCTGGACGTGGAGACCCTGCAGTCACTGGAGGACGCGCTGCTCGACTTCCCCGGTTGCGCCGTGGTGATCTCCCACGATCGCTGGTTCCTGGACCGGGTGGTCACCCACATCCTGGCCTGGGAGGGTGATGACAACGATCAGGCGCAATGGTTCTGGTACGAGGGCAACTTCGCCGACTACGAGGCCAACAAGATCTCCCGCCTCGGTGCCGAGGCCGCCCGCCCGCACCGCGCCACCCATCGCCGCCTACGCGGTAATTTCTGGTCTGCTCCCTCCGCGAGCGTCGGGTAGCGCGGGCCCGATCGCGTGGCGCACCGAGCGAGCGCGGCAACGCTTCCGCCGTGCGAGTCAGGAAGCGGCACATGATCTTCAGGCCCGCGCGGGCGCGAGGGCCTAATCACGCGTTGTCGTTGACCCAGAGCGACATGAGGCCGCGGAAGTGGGCGGCGAAGTCGTCGTGTTCGTGGGCCGGGTAGGTCTTGCGGACCGTCTCGATCAGCAGGTCGTCGAATTCGGTCGAGGCGATCCAGGAGTGGACCAGCTCGGGTAGCGACGCCAGCGACGTCTCGCAGAACTCGCGGTAACGGTCGACCTCGAAATAGTCGTCCGCGAGCTTGGCGTACTTCGTGAGCTTGGCCGCCGAAGTCCAGGTCCGGGTCGTCGGCCACGGCGAACCATCCGCACTGGTGGTGTCGATCCGCTCGGCCCGCCCGGTGACGGCACAGAAGATCGACCAGCTGATCAGGTTCTGGATCGCCCACGGGAAGTAGTAGTGCAGCGAGGTGATCGCGATGTCGGGGCATGCGTTGGCGAAGTCGATCGGCCGCACCGCCGTGCCCGTCACCAGCGCCTCGCAGGAGTTGAACTCCCAGCGGAAGAAGGCGTTGATCGACCTCGACAGGGTGAGGATCTCGCTGCCGGCCTCGGCCTCCAGGAAGTCGTGCGAGACCTCGTAGCGCAGATGCATCGGGAGTTCGGGCCGGAAGTTCATGATCATGGTCTCCGGCCCGATGGTGAGTGACCGGGCGAAGACGTCGTACGGGCTGATCGCCCCCTGCAGGTGCATCAGCATCTGCCCGGACGCGTCATAGGCCCGATGGAGCTCATCCCGGTTGTCGACCCGGCTGACCCCACGCCAGGCCCCGCCGTCGAAGGGCTTCATGAACAGCGGAAAACCGACGCGACCGGCGACCTCGTCGAGGTCGAACGGCAGGTTGTAGGTGCCGGCGGTGTAGGCCCACTTCTCGTGATCGAGGGGGTTCTTGTACGGCACCAGCACGGTGGCAGGGATGTCGAATCCGAGCCGGATCATCGCGCAGTAGGCGGAGTGCTTCTCCATCGCCTGGAACGTGAAGGGGTTGTTGAGCAGGTAGGTGCCGTTCACCAGCGCGGCCTTCTTCAGCCACTCCCGGGGGTGGTAGTACCACCAGGCGAGCCGGTCGATCACCACGTCGTGCCGGACTGGATCCCGGAGGTCGAACGGCTCGATCGTGATCCGCTCGGTGTTCAGCGTGTGGTCCGCGTCGTTGTGCCGGACGCTGCCGAGCTTTCGGACCAGCGTTTCGAAGGCTCGTGGCCAGTCGTCCTCGGTGCCGAGCAGGAGTCCGATCAGGTGGGTGGTGTTGTCGGCGGATGTCGTCATAACGGAATCTTCCCCGCCCTTGATCCGCATCCCGGGTGGGGGTCAGCTCACCGCGTCGAGAGCCGGTCGAGATGCGGTGCCAGGCGTGCCGCCAGCCGCTCGTGTTGTGCGCATCGGGCACCGTGAGGAACGTGGTCGGATCGCCCGCGGCCGCCAACTTCTCGGCCATCAACTGGTTGTTGGCCAGGTTCTCCTCGATCGCGCCACAGGTCAGCAGCAGCGGCACCTGACGCTCGGGTGGTCGGGCCGTCAGATAGGCCCACCAATCATCGTCGGCGCCGAACTCGGATCGGCGTTCAGGATCCAGTCGACCTCGAGTCGTACGCCGTCCGGCGGCCAGTCCCGCGGGATCCGCCAGTGCACCGAGTGGTCGCTGATCTCCGGCGGCAGCACCCTGATCCGACTGGGGGTAGCCATCAACCCAACCTCGTCCTCGTCCTCTAGGGTCGGGCCATGACCGATGTGCCGCCTGACGACCTGCCCGGACGGCCGACGCCGAGCGGGGTGAGCGATGCCACGATCGACGCGCTCGGGAGGCTGTCCGAGGCCCTGGAGACCTGTGATCGCGCGCGCGGGCACCTGTACACCTTTCACCAGCTGACCGGATCGTCCGATATGCAACTCGGCGAGGCTGTCGAGGCGTTGCGCAAGGCCGGACACGACGAGATCGCCGACCGGATCGATTCCGAGTTGGTGGGGCGCAACGTGATCCGGGGTCACTGGACGTTCCAGATCGTCGAGGACTACGACGACAACTACTGGTCACTGTTCCGCGCGCTGGAGAAGTCAGCCCGCGACGACCTGGCCGATGGCGTACGCCATCTGTACGAGGCCCGGCTCAAGCAGAGTGAGCGGACCGCGGGAGCGCCCGGCCACACCGCCCAGCCCTGAGCCTGGTCAAGGCTTGGGCGAGGACGGCCGAGCGAGCAGCTCAGCCAGCGTGATCGCGCGGCGATCAGCGAGTTCGGCCAGCTGGGTCCGGCAGGAGAACCCGTCGGCCAGCACGATGGCGTTCGGCCGGGCGCGTACGGCGGGCAGCAGGTCGTGTTCGGCGATCTTCACCGACACGTCGTAGTGACCCTGCTCGACGCCGAAGTTGCCGGCGAGCCCGCAGCAACCACCGACGGTGGTCACCGTGGCGCCGGTGGAGACCAGCAGCGCGGCGTCCGCGTTCCAGCCGAGCACCGAGGCGTGGTGGCAGTGCGGCTGGGCGACGAGCTCGACGCCGGTCAGGTCCGGGGCCTGCCAGTCCGGGGTACGCGCCAGCAACTCGGCCAGCGTGAAGACCCCGGCCGCGACCGCTGCCACCCGCGGGTCGTCGGGGAGCAGTTCGGCCGCGTCGCTACGCCAGACCGCGGTACAGGACGGCTCCAGACCGACAATGGGGGTGCCCGACGCGACGTGCGGGTACAGCACGTCTAGAGCTGACCGGAGCTGACGGCGGGCGCCATCGAGCTGTCCGGTGCTGATCCAGGTCAATCCGCAGCACGCGGGCCGTTCCAGGAATTGCGGTGCATATCCGGCCGCAGCCAGCACCTCGACGCTCGCGGCGACGCCGTCGCCGGTGAAGCAGTCGGAGAACGAATCCACCCAGATGATCACCGGAGCGCCGTCGCTCGGCGGCAGCTCGATCCGGCTCCGGGCCGCTCGATCGGCGAAACGCGGCATCGACCGTCGTTGATCGACCCCGGCGCTCCACCGCACCAGGCTGCGCAGCCCGGGCATCGCCGTGCTGAAGTTGATCAACCGAGCCAGGCCGCGAAAGCGGGTGATCATCCGCCCCCAGCGCGGAAGCCAGCCGAGCGCGTAGTGGCTGCGGGGCCGCAGCCGTCGCCGATAGGTATGGTCGAGGACCTGCGCCTTGTACGCCGCCATGTCGACGCCGGTCGGACAGTCGCGCGCACATCCCTTGCAGGAAAGGCAGAGATCGAGGGCTTCGTGCACCTCGGGCGCCCGCCAGCCGTGGACCAGTTCGCCGTTGATCATCTCCTGGAGTACCCGGGCCCGGCCGCGGGTGGAGTCCTTCTCTTCCCGGGTCGCCTGGTACGAGGGACACATCACGCCAAGACCGCCCGTGGTGTCGGCCAGGCATTTGCCGACTCCGCTGCACCGGTGCACCGCATCGGCGAAATGATCAACTCGGCCGATCAGGGCGACGGCACGAAGATCGGCGTTGACCGGACGGGGGTCGACGAGGACACCCGGATTGAGCAGGTTCTGCGGATCGAAGACGGCCTTGACCTGCCCGAAGAGGGCTAGCGCCGCGGGGGAGTACATCGACGGCAGCAGGGCCGAGCGAGCCCGGCCGTCGCCGTGCTCGCCCGACATCGAACCGCCGTATCCGGCCACGAGTTCGGCCGCCTGCTCGACGAAACTGCGATAGCTCGCCGCGCCACCGGGCCGGGCCAGCGGGAAGTCGATCCGGCAGTGCACGCAGCCGTCGCCGAAGTGGCCGTACGGCAAGCCGTCGAGTCCATGATCAGCAAGCAGCGCGTCGAAATCCCGCAGGTAGGCGCCGAGGTGCTCCGGCGGCACCGCGGCATCCTCCCAGCCCGGGTACGCGGCCTCGGCCAGGCTCACGCCCGCCAGCCCGGCGCCGTCCTCGCGGATCTTCCACAGGGCGAGTGCCTGGACCGGGTCGTCCACCACGAAACCGTCGAGCGCACCCGCCGCCGCCAGCAGTGCGGCGGCCCGCGAGCGGAGCTGGCCGGGGTCCTCGCCGGCCAGTTCGACGAACATCCAGCCGTCGCCGCGGGGCAGCGGCGGCACGGCGGCGTCACCGCGGGTGCGGCGTACCACCTCGACGATGCGACGGTCCAGCCCTTCCGCGGCGGTCGGATCGTGCTCGACGATCAACGACGCCGCATCACCCGCGTCGGCCATCGTCGGGTAGCCCAGCGCGATCATGATCTTGAACGGCGGATCGGCGACCAGCCGCACGGTCGCTCCGGTGATCACCGCGAGAGTGCCTTCGGTGCCGGCCAGGAAGCGGGCGACGTCGAAGCCGTTCTCCGGCAGCAGATGCTCCAGGCTGTAGCCCGACACCTGCCGACCGAAGCGTCCGAACTCCGTCCGGATGGTGGCCAGATTTCCCTGCACCAGAGCGTTCAGCGGTTCCAGCGCGGTGCGTTGATCATGACTCGCCGCACCCAGCCGCAGCCGTTCGCCCGATCCGGTGACGACATCCAGGGCGACGACATTGTCGGCGGTCTTGCCGTAGCCGAGGGCCCGCGGACCGCAGGCGTTGTTGCCGATCATGCCGCCGATCGTGCAGCGGTTGTGGGTGGAGGGGTCGGGTCCGAACCGCAGTCCGTGGGGCGCGGCGGCCCGCTGCAGCGAGGCCTGGACCACGCCCGGCTCGACCTGGGCGGTCCGGGCATCGGGATCGACGGAGATGGATCTTGGTCAAGTGCCGTGAGGTGTCCACGATCAGTCCGGGCCCGACGGCGTTCCCGGCACATGACGTACCGGCACCGCGGGTGGTGACGGACGTGCCGGCCGCCCGCGCCGCGTCGAGCACAGCGAGCAGTTCGTCGGTCGACCTGGGCCGGACCACCGCCTGGGGCAGGACGCGATAGAGCGAGGCGTCGGAGGAGTAGAGCGCCCGCGCGAGGTCGGAGAGTCGATGACATCCTCGACCCCACGCCTTCGAAGCTGCAGGGTGAGCTCGGCCATCTCGGTGGGCAGCGCAGTCGCGTTCGGCATCGGGTCCGATCGTAGTGGCCGCGAGCCGGCCGGCACCGATGCGCTCACTGCGGCCGTTTGCGCGCACAACGGACCAGACGGCGCGGATTCGGCGACTTTCAGGGACGTCTGCGCGCACAACGGACCAGACGGCCCAGACGAGGCGGAAGCCCGGCCGACGATGGTCCCGCGGGAGGCCTAGCGGGAGTCGACGGCGAGCACAGCGGCGAAGGCGCGGCCCAGGGCGACGTAATCAGCCTCGTCCATCGCCTCGACGAAGTTCTCGCGAACGGCGGCGACGTGGCAGGGAGCGGCCTCCTCGAGCAGTCCGAATCCCTCGTCGGTCAGTCGAGCCCAGACCCCGCGCCGATCGGTCGGGCAACTCACCCGCTCGACGAGCCCGCGGCCCTCCATCCGGCTGACGGTGTGGGTGAGCCGTGACCGTGACTGGTGGACGGCGTCGGCCAGGTCCGACATTCGGCTCTGCCGGTCCTCGGCCTCGGACAAGGTGACGAGGATCTCGTACTCGCCCAGGTCGAGGCCGAACTGGCGCAGGTCGGCGTCGAGTTTCTCGTTCAGCCGGGCGCTCCCGAGGAGGTACGCGCGCCAGACACGCTGCTGCTCCTCGGTCAGCCAGATCGGCGTACTCGACTTCGACATGAGCCAACAGTAGCCCCTCGGAAGTTGACATTTCAACTTTCTGGAGTAGTCTTGAGATATGTAGTTGAAATCTAAATCACTTCTCTAGGAGCTATCCATGACCCAGAATCTTGTCGAGACCGGCCTGCTGGCCGGGACCTGGACCCTCGACCAGTCCCACAGCACCGTCGGTTTCACCGCTCGGCACCTGATGAGCAAGGTCCGCGGAACGTTCAGCGAGTTCACCGGCGAATTCACCACCACGGAGGATCCGACCGAATCCGCGATCTCCGTCGTGATCAGCGCCGCCTCCATCAGCACCGGCAATGAGCAGCGCGACGGGCATCTCCGCTCGGCCGACTTCTTCGACCCCGAGACCGGCGGCAACCTGACCTTCACCAGCACCAAGATCACCCGTTCCGGCGACGACTATGTGATCACCGGTGATCTGACGATCAACGGCATCACCAAGTCGGTCGATCTCCAGGCCGAGTTCTTCGGGACCGCCACGGACGCCTACGGCCGCACCGTGCTCGGCGCCGAGGCCACCACCACCATCAATCGGCACGACTTCAAGGTGGACTGGAACATGCCGCTCGACGGTGGCCGGCTGCTCGTCGGACCCGAAGATCGACATCAACCTGTCGATCGAGGCCGTCAAGGCCTGATTGCGGTCAAGACCTCTGGGGCGCTTCCCGGTCGGGGCCGTCGCCGATAACGGCGGCCTTCCGACCGGTTGCCTCTTCGGCAACCTGGTAATGTTACTCACGAGTAACTTAGCGGCTGAGCTGTAGAGGACGACATCATGAAGCGAACCATCTTCGACGAGGATCACGACACCTTCCGCCTGACCTGCCGGGCGTTCGTGGACCGTGAGTTGCGGCCCTATCAGGAAAAGCACATCGCCAATCACGAATTCGGAAGGCGAGATGTGGCTGGAGCTCGGCAAGCGCGGTCTGCTCGGGCTCAACGTTCCCGAGCAGTACGGCGGGTCGAGTGCCGGAGATCCGCGCTTCTCGATGATCCTGGCCGAGGAACTGTCCCGGCTGGCGTTCGCGTACTCCTCCTGCGTCGGCATCCACACCGACTGCGTCGCCCCGTATCTGGTCGATCTGTGCACGGAGGAGCAGAAGCAGCGCTGGCTGCCGAAGTTCTGCACCGGCGAGTTGATCACCGCGCTCGCCATGACCGAGCCGTCCGGTGGCTCCGACCTCGCCGCGCTGAAGACCACGGCCGTACGCGACGGCGACGACTGGATCCTCAACGGCTCGAAGACCTTCATCACCAACGGCTACTCCGCTGACCTGATCTTGGTCGCGGCACGCACCAGCCCGGAGAAGGGTGCCAAGGGCATCACCTTGTTCGCGGTCGAGGCCGGCATGCCGGGCTTCGAGCGCGGTCGGAAGCTGGACAAGATCGGCCAGCCGGAGGCGGACACGTCAGAGCTGTTCTTCGACGACGTCCGGGTGCCGGCGACCAATGTGATCGGCGAGGTCGACCGCGGCTTCGTCTACATGATGCAGCGGCTGGTCGCGGAGCGGATCGGTGCCGCGGTCAACAATGTCGCCCACGCCCGCCAGATCCTCGAAGAGACGTTGGACTACGTCGAAGGAGCGCAAGGCCTTCGGCAGCCCGATCGGCTCCTTCCAGGCCAACAAGTTCACGCTGGCCGAGCTGGTGACCAAGGCCGAGGTGACCCAGGCCTTCGTCGACGCCTGCCTGATGGAGCACGTCGCACCGCACGCTGACGCCGGTCGATGCCGCCAAGGCGAAGTGGTGGTCGGCCCAGGTGCAGAACGAGATCATCGACGCCTGCGTCCAGCTGTGGGGCGGCTACGGCTACATGCACGAGTACCGGGTCGCTCGAGCCTGGAGTGACGCTCGCGTCGCCAAGATCTGGGCGGGATCCAACGAGATCATGAAAGAGTTGATCGGCCGCGATCTCGGTCTGTAGCACCGATCGGGCTCGCCGCCCCGCTCTCGCTGATATTTGACCGAAAGTCTCTCGGCACCAAGGTTGCATCCGGCCCGGACGGATACCCTCGGGGTGTGACCGAGACAACAGTGCTGGCGCGACCGGCGTCGGTAGGTGCGATGCTGCTGGAGCAGGTCAAGGCCTCCGCGTCCAAGGAAGCCTTCCGCTATCTGGAGGGGGAACGCTGGGTCTCGCTGACCTGGACGCAGACCAAGGACAAGGCCTTCGAGATCGCTGCCGGCCTGCTGTCGCTCGGCGTCCAGCGCGAGGATCGGGTGGCGATCGCGTCCGGCACCCGGATCGAGTGGATCCTGGCCGATCTGGCGATCATGTCCGCCGGCGCAGCCACCACGACGGTGTATCCGAGCACCCAGCACGAGGATGTCGCGTTCATCCTGGCCGATTCACAGGCCAAGGTCGTGTTCGCCGAGGACCAGGTCCAGGTGTCCAAGGTTCTTGATCATCTGGGGGACCTGAGTTCGCTGATCGCCATCGTCGCGTTCGACGGTGCGTACGAGCACGAGAAAGTGATCAGCTGGGCCGATCTGGAGGCCAAGGGCCGCGCACATCTCGCCGAGCATCCGACCGCGGTCGAGGACGTCATCGCGACCATCAACCCCGACGATCTGGCCACCCTGATCTACACCTCCGGAACGACCGGCCGACCCAAGGGCGTACGGCTGGTCCATGACTGCTGGACCTACATCGGGGTCGGCGATCGAGGCGTACGACATCATCTATCCCACCGACCTCCAGTACCTGTGGCTGCCGCTCAGTCCACGTGTTCGGCAAGGCGCTGATCGCGATCCAGGTGCGGATCGGATTCTCCACGGCGGTGGACGGCCGAATCGACAAGATCGTCGAGAATCTCGCCGTCATCCAGCCGACGTTCATGGCCGGGGCACCGCGGATCTTCGAGAAGGTGCGGGCC
The DNA here is from genome assembly GCA_963723815.1 of uncultured Actinomycetota bacterium. GTDB lineage: Bacteria > Actinomycetota > Actinomycetes > Propionibacteriales > Propionibacteriaceae > Microlunatus. The sequence continues at coordinate 98,583 of CAVRSH010000006.1, forward strand.
CGGGTGATGCAGACGGCCTCGTCGGGGGTGAAGGCCAAGATCTTCGACTGGGCGTTCTCGGTCGGTCGGCGGACCATGCCCGCCCGGCTGGCCGGGCAGCCGCTGCCCGGCCCGGTGCGGGCCCAGTACGCGATCGCCGACAAGTTGGTCTTCAGCAAGATCAAGGCCCGGATGGGCGGCAAGATCAGGTTCTTCGTCTCCGGTTCAGCGGCTTTGAACCGAGAGGTGCAGGAGTGGTTCTACGCGGCCGGACTGTTGGTGCTGGAGGGCTACGGTCTCACCGAGACCAGCGCGGCCAGCTGCGTCAACAATCCTCGGGCGGTGCGCTTCGGAACGGTCGGTCCGCCGATTCCGGGCACCGAGGTCAAGATCGCCGACGACGGCGAGATCATGATCAAGGGCGGTGGGGTGATGCGTGGGTATCACAACGCGGTAGCCGATGCGACGGCCGACGCACTGGCCGACGGCTGGTTCGCGACCGGTGACATCGGCGAGCTTGATGATCATGGATACCTGCGGATCACCGACCGCAAGAAGGACTTGATCAAGACCTCGGGCGGCAAGTACGTGGCACCGCAGAAGGTCGAGGGCACACTCAAGGCCGCGTGTCCCTACATCAGCCAGGTGGTGGTGCACGGCGAGGGCCGAAAGTACGTCACCGCGCTTGATCACGCTGGATCCCGAGGCGATCGAGGAATGGGCGGGCGCGCACCAGGTGACCGGATCCGGCGACGAGCTGACCTCGGCCGCTGAGGTCCGCGAACTGATCGAGGGTTACGTCGCGCAGGCCAACCAGCAACTCGAACGCTGGGAGACGATCAAGAAGTTCGAGCTGCTGCCGAGCGAGCTGAGCGTCGACGAGGGCGAGGTCACTCCGAGCCAGAAGATCCGCCGGAAGGCCGTCGAGGAGAAGTACGCCGACCTGCTCGACGGCATGTACGACAAGGACTGAGGTCGTCAGGCCTTCGGGCCGCCGGCGACGTAGATCACCTGGCCGGAGACGAAACCCGCCTCCTCGCTGCACAGGAAACTGGCCACCGCAGCGATGTCGGCGGGCTGGCCGATCCGCCCGACCGGGATGTCGCGTGCGGCCGCTGCCATCCAGTCGCCGAAGTCAAGTCCGAGCCGGTCGGCCGTGGCGTGGGTCATGTCCGTCTCGATGAACCCGGGCGCGATCGCATTGGCGGTGATCTGGAACTTGCCGAGCTCCAAGGCCAGCGTCTTGGTGAATCCCTGCAGGCCCGCCTTGGCGGCGGCGTAGTTCGCCTGACCGCGATTGCCCAGCGCCGAGGTCGAGGAGAGGTTGACGATCCGTCCCCAGCGAGCCCGGGTCATCTGCGCCTGGGCCGCGCGGGTCATCAGGAAGGCCCCGCGCAGGTGGACGTTCTGCACCGCGTCCCAGTCGGCGACGCTCATTTGAAGATCAAGTTGTCCCGGATGATCCCGGCGTTGTTGATCAAGACGCCGACCGGCCCGAGCTCATCGGCCGTCCGCTCGACCGCGGCCGTGGCGGCGTCCTCGTCGGCGACATCCGCTCCGACGGCGATCGCTCGACCGCCGTCGGCGATGATCGCGTCTGCCGTACCGGTCGCATCGTTCTCGTCAAGATCGACAACCGCGACGGACATGCCATCGTCGGCCAGCCGGCGGGCGATCGCCGCGCCGATGCCGCGGGCCGCACCCGTCACGATGGCCACAGTCACGGATGAGACTGTAGGCCACGTGCAGCCTCATCTCTTCCAGTGCCCGATTCGCTGGGGCGACCTCGACGCCCAGGGACATATCAACAACGCGGCGTATCTGGACTACCTCCAGGAGGCCCGAGTGCACTTCCTGCTCAGCGGGCCGCCGGTGATGCAGGAGTTGCTGGACTCCGGCGTGCTGGTGGTCAGTCACCAGGTCGAGTACCTCAGGCCGATCGGCTTCAGTGATCGTCCGCTGTCGATCAAGCTCTGGGTGGACAGCGTCGGCGGCAGCCGGTTCTCCATCGGCTACGAGGTCTTCGACGGGGATCAGTTGGCGGCCCGGGCGCGTACCGGTGCGGTGCCGTTCGATCTGGCCGGCGACGCGCTGCGCCGGCTGAGCGATGCCGAGCGCGACGTGCTGCAGCGCCAGGTCTCGCCCGCTGAGCCGTTGCGGACCGTGGCGAAGATGCGGATCGCCGAGCTTGATCATCATCGGTTCCCGCTGGCGGTTCGCTGGTCCGATCTCGACTCCTACGGCCACGTCAACAACGTCAAGTACTACGACTATGTCCAGGAGGCGCGAATCGCGCTGATGAAAGGTTCGCTGGACTGGCAGTCGGAGGACATCTGGGTGATCGTCCGGCAGGATCTGGAATATCTGAAGCCGATCGACTTCCGGATCAGCCCGTACGAGGTGGCCACACTGGTCGCCCAGATCGGCACCCGGTCGTTCACCCTCGCGGCGGAGATTCGTGATCCGGAGGTGGGCACCACCTATGCCACCGCCCGGACCGTCGTGGTCGGGCAGGCCCCGCTGACCGACGCCCAGCGATCAGCCCTCGGTGCCTGGCAGACCGCCGGCGGTGCTCGCTAGGGTGACGAATCATGCCGACCCTGTCACTGCCGAGCGAGCAGACCCAGTCGTTTCTGATCCGTGCCGGAGAGGTGGCCGTCCAGCCGGCCTTGGTGCCCGAACCGGGTCCGCACCAGGTGCTGATCGAGGTCGCCACGGTCGGGCATCTGCGGCTCCGACGTGCACTACTTCGACCACGGCCGGATCGCCGACTTCGTCGTCCGCGAACCGCTGGTCCTGGGTCACGAAGCCTCCGGCACCATCCGGGCCGTCGGTTCGGAGGTCACCGATCGGTCGGTCGGGCAGCGGGTCGCGATGGAGCCGCAGGAGACCTGCGGCCGGTGTGTGCAGTGCCTGTCCGGCCGCTACAACCTGTGCCCCGACGTCCGGTTCTTCGCCACTCCACCCATTCACGGGGCCTTCGCGCAGTACGTCGTCCTGGAGTCGCACCGCGCGCATCCGGTGCCGGACTCGGTGTCGGACGAGGCGGCGGCGCTGATCGAGCCGCTGTCGGTCGGGGTCTGGGCCGCTCGGAAGGCCGCGGTGCAGCCGGGCGACCGGGTCCTGGTCACCGGAGCCGGACCGGTCGGCCTGTTGTGCGCCGACGTCGCCCGGGCCAGGGGCGCAGCGTGGGTCGGGGTCAGCGACACCAACGACTATCGGTTGCAGGTGGCGACCGAACGGGGGGCGAGCCAGGCGATCAACGCCTGGCCGGGCCGTTGACCGAGCAGATCGAACCGGTCGACGTGATCTTGGAGTGCAGCGGGGCGACGCCGGCGGTGCAGGCGGCGTTCGACGCGGCCGCGCCGGCGGCCCGGATCGTCATGGTCGGAATGGGATCGCCCACCATGGAGCTTCCGGTGGCGCACGATCCAGATCAAGGAACTGGTCGTCACCGGGGACCTTCCGCTACGCCAACTGCTACCCGGCGGCCATCGCCCTGGCCGCGAGTGGAGCGGTGGATCTGGACGGGCTGGTCACGGCCAAGTTCGGCCTCGAACAGGTCGCCGAAGCGCTGTCGGCCTCGAAGACCGACCCGCACACCCTCAAGCCGATGGTCTATCCCGGAATCGCCCGGATCTGAGATCGCTCAGAGCTGGAGGCCGGGCGTGACACCTGGAGGTTCGTCGAAGGTGTTGACCATCGAGTACGCGGCGCGCTCCATGTAGCTCCAGAGTTCCTGGTCATGCTGCGGCGCCAAGTCGAGGGAGTCGATGGCGTCGCGCATGTGGGTCAGCCAGCGATCCGCGCATCTGGGGCGTCACGGCGAACGGGCATGTGCCGCATCCGCAGCCGTGGGTGCCCGCGCTGCTCGCTGTAGGTGGTGGGACCGCCCCAGTACTGCTCGAGGAACATCCGGAACCGCACCTCGGCGGGTCCGAGATCCTCCTCGGGGTACAGCGCGCGCAGCGGCGGGTCGGAGGCGACGCCCTCGTAGAACCGCTTCACCAGGGCCACGAAGGTCGCGTGACCGCCGACGGCGTCGTAGAAGGTCTGCAGGGACCGGTGAGCTGGACATCAGTCGCCATTGTCTCCCCGCCGGTACCGTCCGCGCGGCAAAGACCGGCTGGCAGGATGGGTCCGACACCTGGCAACAACCACTCAAGAGGAGTACAGCGATGGCAACAGTTCGGACCGCGGAAGCCCACTGGGAAGGCTCCTTGCTCGAGGGCCAGGGCGAGGTGGAGCTCGTCTCGTCCGGCGTCGGCAGCTTCGAGGTCAGCTGGCCCTCGCGCGCGGAGCAGGCCAACGGCAAGACCAGCCCGGAGGAACTGATCGCGGCGGCGCATTCGACCTGCTTCTCGATGTCGCTGTCGCTGGCCCTGACCAAGGGCGGCAATCCGCCGACCAGCATCGACACCCGGGCCGACGTGACGTTCCAGCCGGGTACCGGAATCACCGGGATCAAGCTCACGGCACACGCAGTGGTGCCCGGGATCACCGCGGAGCAGTTCGAGCAAGCGGCCCAGGAAGCCGAGTCCAGCTGCCCGGTTTCCCGAGCGCTGGCCGGTACCACGATCACCGTGGAAGCATCGCTCGACCAGTGACGCCGCACTGTTGATCAACTCGTGCCCTGAGCCTGTCGAAACGGGTGCCCTGAGCCTGTCGAAGGGCCCTCGACAAGCTCAGGCCGCGACAGGTTGGCTCAGGAAGCGGCCGGATCCACCTCCGGTGGGCGCCCGGCGCCGCCCTGGCTGAAGTTGCCGACCCGGATCACCTCGCCGTTGCGGACGTACCAGACGGTTCCGTTGTCGTCGCGCATCTGGGTCACCCGCAGCCCGATCGCCTCGACCACGCCCGACGCCTTCTCCATGTCGACGAAGTCGCCGACCCCGAGCTGATCTTCGACCAGCATGAAGACCCCGGAGACGAGGTCCTTCACCAGACTCTGGACTCCGAACGCGAGCGTGACCGCGACCACCGACGTACCGGCCACGATCGTGGTGACGTTGAAGCCCATCTCGGCCATGATCATCACCGCCGCGAACCCGAAGACCAGCACCGTCACGGCGCTGCACGCCAGGGAGCCGAGCGCCCTGATTCGCTGCTCCCGCCGGGCCGCTGGGAGGCTGGTGGCTTCCACCAGGGCTTGCGCGGGACCAAACCGGTTCCGCGGGCGTTCAGCGACCGCGCGGCGTACGGCCTGGTTGATCAGGCGTCTGATGATCAACCGGGCCAGCACGGCCGCGATGATCAAGAAGATGATCCGCAGTGGCGGGAACGCCACGACCTCGGCCGCGTTGCTTGGGAACCAATCCGGCATGGGCAACAGCGTAGTGTGATCAGCCGTGTTCACCGATGCACTGGTGCTGTTGATCTTGGACCTGGCCGGTACGTTCGCGTTCGCCGTGAACGGGGCGATGACCGCGATCCGGGTCGCCAAGCTCGACATCGTCGGAGTGGTGACACTCGGCATGATCACCGCGCTCGGTGGTGGCATGATGCGCGACATCCTGCTCGGCCACCTGCCGCCGGTCACCTTCAGCGACTGGCGCTATCTGGCCGCGGCCGCAATGGGTGGTCTGCTCGCGTCGGTGATCGGCCGCCGGGGGGTTCAGTTGCTGCCGGCGATCATCGTGCTCGATGCCGCGGGCCTCGGGCTGTTCGCGGTGACCGGAGCCACCCGGGCGCTGGATTCCGGCGCCGGGGTCGGTCAGGCCGTGCTGCTCGGCGCGCTGACCGCGGTCGGCGGCGGCACGCTGCGTGACGTGCTCATTCAGCGGGTGCCGAGCGTGCTGCACAGCGGCCTGTACGCGGTACCGGCCCTGATCGGGGCGACCACGGCGATCGTGCTAGGAAGGCTCGGCGCCGGGGCGCTGGTATCCGGACTGGTGGCCGCCGCACTCTGCTTCGGCATCCGGATGCTCGGCGTCAGACTGAAGCTCAACGCTCCGCGGCCCCGGGGGATCGATCCGCCGTGACCGGCGTCAGCGCGAACTGAGCTCGATCGCGACGGCGCGGAGTTCCGCCACCACCGCCACGACGGCGGGACGCTCGGCGGCCAGGGACCGCCAGACCGCGTACACCCGGCGGCTGAAATCGGGGCGCAACGTGATGATCTTGACGCCGTCGGCGGCGCCGCGGCCCAGCCGGGGCATCACGGCGATCCCGAGCCCGGCGGCGACCATGGCCAACTGGGTCTGATGCTCCTCGGCGGTGTGCGTGATCTCCGGCGTGAGGTTGTGCTGGCGTAGGGTCTGAGTCAGCCACTCGTGGCAGGTGGCACCGTTCGGCCAGGTGATCCAGTGCTCGGTGCAGAGTTCGGTGAGCTCGACCGAAGGGCGGGCGGCGAGCGGATGATCAAGGGCCACGGCGAGGTCGACCGGATCGTTCATGATCAACAACCGGTCGAGGCCGTCCGGCAGCAGCAGTGGGGCGTTCATCCAGTCGTTGACCAACGCCAGGTCGAGGTGCCCGGCCGCAACCAGTCGGATCGCTTCCTCGGGCTGGCGCTCCGACAACCTGATCTTGAGCTGCGGATGGTCGACCTTGAGCCGGGCAACCGCACGGGGCAGGATCGCCCGCGCCGCCGTGGCGAAGCCGGCCACCTCCAGGTCGCCGTACACCTGGTCGCGCTGCCGGTCCAGTTCGCTCTCGGCCTGCTCCACCTCGGCCAGGATGGCGTGCGCCCGGTCAGCGAGCAGCGATCCGGCGGGGGTCAGGCGTACGCCGCGCCCGTACGGCTCGATCAGCCGCTGACCGACGTCGCGCTGCAGCTTGCCCAGTTGCTGGGAGACCGCCGACGGGGTCAGGTGCAGGGCCGAGGCGGCACCCGTCACCGACCCGAAGGTGGAGACTGCCCGGAGGGCCTGGAGACGTTCGAGACTCAACATTTCAGTAACGCTTAACGGTAGAGCGTATGACAACTTGCTGGTGCTTAAGCCTCATGCGGGCGATAGTAGTCCAGTGACCACCACTCCAGCGATCGAGAACAAGCACTCAACGAAGAGCGAGCGCGCGACGGATTGGCTCGTGGTGGGCGCGGCGGCCTTCACCGTGCTGGCCTGGGCGTCGGCGTTCGTGGTGATCCGGTTCGTCGCTCGCGATGTCTCGCCCGGCGCGCTGAGTCTCGGCCGGCTGGTCATCGCGTCCGTGGTGCTGAGCGGGCTGATGATCGGCAAGCAACGGGTCAAGATGACCGGTCGCGAATGGGGACTGGTCGCGCTGATCGGGGTCGCCTGGTTCGGGGTCTACAACGTCGCGCTCAACGCCGGTGAGCAGCACGTCGATGCCGGCACCGCTGCCATGCTGATCCAACTCGCGCCCATCCTGATCGGCGTGCTGGCCGGATTCCTCCTGGGTGAGGGCTTCCCCCGGATGCTGGTGATCGGCGGACTGGTGGCGTTCGCCGGGACGATCATCATCGGCGTCGCGACCAGCACCGGGCAGGCCGATATCGCCGGTGTACTGCTCGTGCTGCTCAGCGCCGTGGTCTATGCAATCGCGATGGTGGCGCAGAAAGTCGTGTTGCGGCGGATCCCCGGCCTACAGGTGACCTGGCTCGCCTGCCTGATCGGCACCATCGCCTGTCTGCCGTTCGTCGGTTCGCTGGTCACCGATCTCGCCGCGGCGCCGGCTCCGGCGATCGGTGGCATCGTGTACCTCGGGGTGATCCCGACCGCGCTGGCCTTCACCACCTGGGCGTACGCGCTGAGCCGGACCTCGGCCGGCAAGCTCGGAGTGACGACCTTCGCAGTCCCGCCGATCGCGATCCTGCTCGGTTGGCTCTTTCTGGGCGAAGTGCCCGTGCCGCTGGCCATTCTCGGCGGTGCACTGTCCCTGATCGGTGTGGCCATCGCCCGCCGCCCGGTCAAGATCAAGGCCCCCGCTCCGGTCGCCTGACTGGCGGTGCCTGCGCTCGGTGGGGCCGACGATCGGTGCGCCCGGGTCGTTTGGTCCGTTGTGCGCGCAGACGGCCGGGGTTAGGGGCGGGAGTAGGTGATCCGGCCGGCCCAGATGGTGGTGGCCACCGGGTCGGGAAGTTCGCGGCCGTGCCAGGGGTTGTTGCGGGCCAGCGAGGCGGAGGCGTCACGGTCGACGACGGCGCGAGCGGTGGGGTCCACCAGGGTCAGATTCGCGGGTGAGCCCACCGCGAGCGGGTGGCCCTGGTCGGCCAGCCGGGCGATGTGGGCCGGTACGACCGACATCCGCAGGGCGAGCTCGCGCCAGCCGAATCGGCCCGTGTTGATCATGGTCTCCAGCACCACGGCCAGCGCGGTCTCCAGGCCGATCATGCCGAATGCGGCCTCGGCGAACGCGTGCTCCTTGTCGTGCCGGGCGTGCGGGGCGTGATCGGTGGCCACCGCGTCGATGGTGCCGTCGGAGAGGGCGTCGCGGACGGCGATCACGTCCTCGTCCGGGCGCAGCGGTGGATTCACCTTGTAGGTCGGGTCGTAGCCGAGCACCTCGCTCGTGGAGAGCAGCAGGTGATGGGGGGTGACCTCGGCGGTCACGTCGATCCCGCGCTCCTTCGCCCAGCGGATGACGTCGACGGTCTCGGCGGTGGAGACGTGACAGACGTGCACCCGGGACCGGGTGAGTTGGGCGAGTTGGACGTCCCGGGCCACGATGCTCGCCTCGGCCACCGCCGGCCAGCCGGGCAGCCCGAGCTTGCCGGAGATCTCACCCTCGTGGCAGCAGGCGTCGGGGCCGGCGAGCTTCGGGTCCTGCGCGTGCTGGGCGACCACGCCGTCGAAGGCCCGGACGTACTCCAGCGCCCGGCGCATCAGCCGGGCGTCGGCGACACACCGTCCGTCGTCGGAGAACACCCGTACGCCGGCCCGCGACCGGGCCATCAGGCCGAGCTCGGCCAGTTCCGTCCCGCCCAGTCCCTTGCTGACCGCACCCACGGGTACCACCTGGGCGTCGCCGTCGCGCCGGCCGATGTCGGCCAGGTGTTCGGCCGCTTCGGCGGTGTCGGTGACCGGATCGGTGTTGGCCATCGCCAGCACGGCGGTGAAGCCGCCGCGGGCCGCGGCCCGGGTGCCGGTGGCGACGGTCTCGGCGTCCTCCCGGCCGGGTTCGCGGAGGTGGGTGTGCAGATCGACCAGTCCGGGCAGCGCCACCAGACCGGCGGCGTCGATGCGCTGCGGATCTGGTCCCAGGTCGGTCGGGTCGACGAACCGGCCGTCGCGGATCGCCAGGTCGCCACGGCCTTCGCCGGCCCTATCGGCGCCGGTGATCAACAGGTCGGTCATTCCTCGCCTCCCAGCAGCTGATAGAGCACGCTCATCCGCACCGAGACGCCGGCCGCGACCTGGTCCAGGATCAACGAGTTGGCCGCGTCGGCCGCGTCGGCGGAGATCTCCAGCCCGCGGTTCATCGGACCGGGATGGCAGATCGCCGCACCGGGACGCATGGCTGCGAGTCGCGCGCGGGTCAGGCCGTAGCCGACCGTGTACTCCCGCGGGGTGGGGAAGTAGCCGCCCGACATCCGCTCCCGCTGCACCCGCAGCATCATGATCACGTCGGCCCGGCCGATCGCCGAGTCGAAGTCGGTGCACACGGTGGCCGGCCAACTGCCCACCCCCGCCGGCAGCAGAGTGGGGGGCGCAACCAGGATCACCTCCGCGCCCAGCGTCTGCAGCAGCAGCACGTTGCTCCGGGCGACCCGGGAGTGGGTGATGTCGCCGACGATGGCGACGGTCTTGCCGCTGAAGTCGGTGACGCCGGGCTCGGCGCCACGCAGGTGCCGGCGGATGGTGAAGGCGTCGAGCAGGGCCTGGGTCGGGTGTTCGTGGGTCCCGTCGCCCGCGTTCAGCACATGGCAATCGATCCACTGGGAGGCCTGCCACGGCGCGCCGGAGGCGTGATGCCGGATGACCAGAGCGTCCACTCCCATCGCCGCGACGGTCAGCACCGTGTCCCGCAGCGATTCGCCCTTGGACACCGAGGAACCCTTCGCGCTGACGTTGATCACGTCGGCCGACAGCCACTTGCCGGCGATCTCGAAGGACGAGCGGGTCCGGGTGGAGTCCTCGAAGAACAAGTTGACCACGGTGCGGCCGCGCAACGCCGGCAGCTTCTTCACCTGGCGGCCCTGGACCAGGGACATCTCCTCGGCGAGGTCCAGGATCCCGCCGATCTGATCGAGATCCAGGTCGGCGGCCGAGAGCAGATGGCGCATCAGACTGCCTCCTCGGGCGTCGGATCGGGGACGATGGTGACCTCGTTGAATCCGTCGACCTCCTCCAGCCGAACCCTGACCCGCTCGCCGGACCTGGTCGGGATGTTCTTACCCACGTGGTCGGCCCGGATCGGCAGTTCGCGGTGTCCCCGATCGACCAGCACGGCGAGCCGGACCGCGCGTGGTCGACCGAGATCGCCCAGCGCGTCCAGCGCGGCGCGTACGGTCCGCCCGGAGTACAGCACGTCGTCGACGAGGACCACCACGCTGTCGTCGATCTCGACCGGCAGGACGGTCCGGCCGACTGCGCGCGTCGGGTGCCGCCGGAGATCGTCGCGGTACATCGTGACATCGAGGGCGCCGACGGGGAGCCGGCGGTGCTCGACATCGAGGATCGCCTTGGCCAGCCGATGGGCGAGCGTCACGCCGCGGGTCGGGATGCCGAGCAACACCAGGCCCTCGGCGCCACGATTGGCCTCGAGAATCTGGTGGGCCATCCGGGCACAGGCGCGGGCGATCTGATCAGCATCGAGGACCAGACGGGACGCCGTCGCCAGCGGATCGCTGGGATTGGCCGGCGACGAAGGTGTCAGGGACACCGATCCTCCTCTTCTGACCGCTCCCACGGCACAGCCCGCGGAGCGATACCGTAGGGCCGTGAGCGAACCCCTGAGCATGGTAGTGCTTCTCGAAACTCTCCCCGGTTGGCCCGCGGCTCCTGATCCGACGGTTCTGCAATCGGTGGGGTTGCTGATCGTGCTGCCGGCCGTGGTCATCGTGATCGTGTTCGCCGCCGCCTTCATCGGCAATGCGGCGAAGGCCAAGCGGACCACGACAGCCGAGGTCGGCGATCCGCTCTGGGTCGGCGGGCGCGCCCAGGGGGAGCTCGAAGCCTCCGGTCCGGCCGAGGTCGGCGAAGGCGACTCGAACCCGGTTGGCGGTGCGGGTGCCCGCTGGTGAGGCGTTCACGATCGGCGAGCGGGAGGACATCGAGCGAGCCGTCGCCAACGCGGAGAAGCTGTCCGGACTGACTTTTTCGGTCTTCGTCGGAGTGTCGGAGGAAGACTCGCGCGCGTACGCGGAACGCCTGCACAGGGTCCTCGACGATCCTGCTCATTCGGTGCTGGTGCTGTGCGACCCCGGCTTCCACGCGCTGGAGATCGTGACCGGCAGCGAGGCCCGGCGCTCGCTGGACGATGTGGAGTGCCGGCTCGCCGCGGCATCCATGCAGAGTTCCTTCATGGCGGGCGACATCGTCGGCGGCCTCGCGCTTGGGGTCCAGCAGTTGGGCGAAGCGGCGCGCCACCCCCGTACCCTGCACACCGCACACCTCAACTAGGCACCTGACGCACGACGCGGGCCCCCGGCCCTTTGCGCGCACAACGGACCAAATGGCCCCCGATTCGCCGGATTCGGCGGCCGTCTCCGCGCACAACGGACCGAACAGCCCGAGCCGGGCTTCTCTTCAGCCGAACGCCTCCTGGCAGCGCAGCGCCCGCCACGCATCGTCGCGCCGCTCCATGATCGCCCGGCTGGTCGTCGGGGAGAGGTCGACATCGGCCAGCCAGTTGTCGAGCCGCTCGAGGAAGGCGCGCTTGTCCAGCGGCCAGGGAAACAGGTTGCGCAGGACGTTCTTCCGCAGAGCGATGCCCTTGGTCGCCCAGGCACCGCGGACGGCGGAGATGTCCTCCGCGGCGTGGAAGTAGCGGTCGACGTACGGCAGCAGCACGTCGTCCTGCCCGCGCTGCCAGAGGTTCAGGCAGATCGCGGCCTGCGCGCTGTTGGTCAGGCTGTCGTCCTCGACCGCCAGCCGCCATGCCTCGGCCTTCGCCTCGGCGGTGGGCCGCGCTGCCCGAGCGCCGGCGGCCCTCTCGGCTCCGGTGATCGAGGTGTCCCGCTCTGCTTCGGCCGCGATTCCCGTCTCGTCGATCATCCCGACCCGGGCCAGGTTGTTGACCAGGAGCCAGCGAAGATCGGTGTCGATCGTCAGTCCGTCGGGCACCCGGCTGCCGGCGAGCCAGTCCGCGAGCAGATCCGCGCTCCACCCCGGGTCCGCTGCGCCGGCGAACGATCGGGCCAGCGCGAGCTGAAGATCCGACCCGGCCGGCGCGGCCGCCAGGAGATCGTGCAGACCCTGCCGCCAGCGGGTGGTCACTTCGGCCCGCTGGGTCATCGGCGTGTAGCCGAACGCCGCAATCCCGGCCTGACCGAGCAAGGCGCGGACGGCGGTCGATCCCGTCTCGCTCGACACGTTGCGGAGCACCAGATCGGCGTAGTCGCCCGCCGGCAGTTCGGCATCGCGACAGGCGTCCCACAACGACCCCCAGACGACCGCCCGGCTCACCGCGCTGCCAATGGTGGACAACCCGGAGATCAAGGTCGCGGTGGAACGCGGGTCCGTCCGGACCTTGGCGTAGGTCAGGTCGTCGTCGTTGACCACGATCGCCGCCGCCCGGAGACCGACCAGCTCATCGATCGGCGTCCGCGGACCGTCGACGTCGCGTTCGATCCGCTCGATTCGGACGAGCTTGCCGTCCTGCTGCTCGTAGACGCCGAACGCGATCCGGTGCTGGCGCAGTGTCGGCAGTTCCTCCGGCGCCATCTGCAGCAGGCTGGCAGAGCTGATCAATCCGTCGTCGTCGACATCGAGTTCGAGCCGGAGGGTGTTGACGCCGGCGGTTTCCAGCCATTGCCGCGACCAGTCGGACAGGTCGCGGCCGGAGGTCCGCTCCAGGCTCTGCAGCAGATCGAGAAGCGTGGTGTTGCCGTACGCGTGGGTGCGGAAGTAGTCGCGGGCGCCGGCCAGGAAAGCTTCGAGTCCGACGAACGCCACCAGTTGGATCAGGACCGACGCACCCTTCGCGTAGGTGATTTGGTCGAAGTTGTACTCCACCGCCTCCAGGTCCACGATGTCGGCGGCGATCGGGTGGGTCGAGGGGAGCTGATCCTGGCGGTAGGCCATCGTCTTGGAGCTGTTGGTGAAGGCCGCCCACGGAATGCTCGGATCGGGGACGTGCTGGCTGACGGCGAAGGTCGAGGCCCAGGTCGCGAAGGACTCCTTCAACCACAGGTCGTCCCACCAGCGCATGGTGACCAGATCGCCGAACCACATGTGCGAGAGCTCGTGCAACATCGTGTCGCGGCGGTACTCGACGGTTGCGTCGGCGACCTTGCTGCGGAAGATGTACTCGTCCCGGAAGGTCACGCAACCGATGTTCTCCATCGCCCCGCCGTTGTACTCCGGCACGAAGATCTGGTCGTACTTTCCAAACGGGTAAGGGAAGTCGAAGTGCTCCTCGAAGGTGGAGAAGCCCTCGGCGGTGATCGTGAAGAGACGGTCCGCATCGAGGTGCTCGGCCAGGGACTGCCGGCAGAAGAGGGCCATCGGGATCGTGCCCGCAACTCCGTCGTAGCTGCTGTGGACTCCCGCGTACTCGCCGGCGATCAGCGCCGTGAGGTAGGTCGAGATCGGCAGCGTCTCGGCGAACCTGGTCTGTACCCACCCGTCGCCGGCCGGCGTGGTTTCGATCACCGCGCCGTTCGACACGACGGTCCACGCCTCCGGCGCGATCACCGAGATCGCGAAGCGGGCTTTGAGATCGGGCTGCTCGAAGCAACCGAAGACCCGGCGCGCGTCGGACGCCTCGAACTGGGTGTACAGATAGGTCCGTCCGTCGACCGGATCGACGAAGCGATGCAGGCCCTCGCCGCTGCGGCTGTAGCGGCAGATCGCGGTCACCGTCAACTCGTGCGGGCCGGGCCGGAGTTGCAGTGGGAGGCGCGAGTCCTGGAACGTGCCGACCTCGAGCGGGTCGCCGTCCAGGCTTGCCTCGGTGACGGCGTCGGCAATCAGATCCAGATGGGCCGATCCGGCCGCCCGCGCGGTGAACTTCAGGGTCACCGTCGATCGGAACTGCTCGGTCGGCTCGGTCACCGAGCGTCCGGAGAGGTCGATCTCGATCGCGTAGGACTCGCTCTCGATCAACGCTGCACGATCCTGGGCTTCGGCGCGCGTCAGGTTGTTCGGAAACATATCGTGGATCCTCGCACGCCGAGCCGAACCCCTTGTGCAGCGGCGTCTTGCCACGTTCGGCATGGCGAAGCCGAGCCGGGTCAGCCGAAGAAGATCACCGATCTCCGCTCGGCACGGGTCTGAGATAGTGCTCGTATGCGCGTACACATCGGGAGCGACCACGCCGGATTCGATCTGAAGAACTTCCTGGCCATGGCGTTGCGAGAAGACGGCCACGACGTTGTTGATCATGGTCCGGCCGAGTACGACGCCGAGGACGATTACCCGGTCTATTGCATCCCCGCCGCGGAGGCAGCGGTCGCGGAGTCAGGCTCGCTCGGTGTGGTGATCGGCGGCTCGGGCAACGGCGAGCAGATCGCGGCCAACAAGGTGAAGGGCACCCGGGCCGCACTCGCGTACAACATCGACATCGCCAAGCTGGGTCGGCAGCACAACGACGCGAACGTGATCAGCATCGGCGCCCGGATGCACTCCGAAGAGGAGGCGCTGGAAATGGTCAGGATGTTCCTGGCCACGCCGTTCAGTGGCGACGAGCGGCACGCGCGCCGGATCCGGTTGCTCGCCGACTACGAAGCAGCGCACTGAGCCACCGGTTTGCGTTGCGGTCCTTCCACCGGCTCAGGGCGCGTACGGGCGGCTCAGAAAACCCGTCTTCTAGCGGCGCCGGCCGTCGACCCGGGCCAGCAGTTCCTCGATCACCTCGGCGGCCATCCGGTCGTCCTCGGCCGTCGGGCGGGACGCATCCCGTGCCCGCATCGCCCGATCGACGGTCACCAGTCCCGAAACCCCGTCCCGGCCGAAATCACGCGGCCAGAGGTCGCGGCTGTCGTGCGGGGATCCAGCGTGGTGAGTTCCCCCGCCGGGCGCTCCTGAGGGACGAGCCCCAGGTGTTGACGCACCTGTCATGCTGACACGCTAAGACAGATCCGCCGGCTGCCGCAGCCTCCGGCGCAAAGTGTTGCCGTGTTGGCACAAACATCAGGAGCGGCTCGATGCCCGAGGGTCACACCCTCCACCGATTGGCGCTGGACCTCACCGAGGCGTTCGGTGGCCGTCCGGTCTCAGTGACCAGCCCGCAGGGCCGATTCGCCGAGTCGGCCGCGCTACTCGACCGATCCTTGATGATCGAGGCCACCGCTCACGGCAAGCACCTGTTCTGCGAGTTCGACGACGACCGATTCCTGCACGTCCACCTCGGGCTGATCGGCAAACTCGAGCCTCGGCCCGCCCGACCCGCCGTGGGGCGAGGTGCGGGTGCGGATCGCCACCGCCGAGGTCGCCGCCGACCTCCGCGGACCACAGCTCTGCAAGGTCCAGACCCGCGCCGAGATCGACGCCCAGATCGCCGAACTGGGCCCCGACCCGCTCCGGGCCGACGCCGATCCGGAGGTTGCCTGGCGCCGGATCCGCCGCGCGACGAGGCCGATCGCAGCCCTGCTGATGGACCAGACCATCCTGTCGGGAGTCGGGAACGTCTACCGGGCCGAGGTGCTCTTCCGCAATCGGGTCAATCCGCACCGGCCCGGCCAGAAACTGAGCCGGAAGAGTTGGCTCGGCATCTGGTCCGACCTCGTCGAGTTGATGCCGATCGGCGTCCGGGACAACCGGATCGACACGGTCCTCCCGGAGCACACCCCCGAAGCCATGGGTCGCCCACCGCGCAGCGACGATCATGGCGGTGAGGTCTACGTCTACCGGCGGGCCGGCATGGCGTGCTGGGTGTGCGGATCCAAGGTGCGGACCGAGGTCCTCGCCGGGCGCAATCTGTTCTGGTGCGGCCGGTGCCAGCGCCGAGGCTGAGCTATCGCTGCGGTCCGGCCGTCATCACCTTGGAGTCGGACGGCTCGCTGGTCACGGTCGTCCACGACGAGCGGCCGATGGCCAGCTATCTGACCGGAGGCGGCCGGCCGCTGGTCAACGTCGGCGGTGCGCTGGCTGCCGTGGTCGGCGCCCGAAGTCCTCGTGGATAGCGACGAGGCGGAGTTCGGATACCGGAGCGGCTCGGTCCGCGTCGTGGTCCGGCACAGCTTCGCGGCCGGCTGGGGGGTCCGGGTCGCCCTGACCAATCTCGTCGACGAGCCACTGGAAGTCGACGACGCCGGCCTGAGCTGGGTCGCCGATCCCGACGCACCGGCCTGGGCGCTCGCCGCCGGAGCGAGCGGCGCGTACGCGGTACCGTCGCCGGACGGCACCGGACCGGTGCTGGGTGGGTTGCTCGCACTCGGCGCGTTCGGCTGGGTCACCCCTGAGGCGCTGGGATTCGGCCGGCTCACGGTGCCGCCGCGCGGGCGGTTCGTCGTCCAGTGGACCTGGGACTGGTATCGCCCCGGTCAGGGCTTCGCCCGGAACCAGCATCTCGAGGTGCCGTGGAGCCTGTTCCTGGCGGTCGATCAGCCGGTGAGCATCGTCGCCGACGAAGACACGGCACTCGTCCTCCCGCGCGGGGGTCGCCGAGGAGCGGGAACGCGGGCAGACCGAGCTCTCCTGCTGGGAGGAAGGCGGGTTCACCGTCGAGTTGGTGTCGGCCCGGGGAGTCGACCCGGTACGACCTGCACGCGGCCCGGCCGTACGACGAGATCGTCACCGCCGCGGCGGAGCGACGCACTGAACGGGCCGACCAGTCCCGCCGGGATCGTCCGGCTGGCCGACGTCCATGCCGCGCTCGCCGTCCAGCAGGCGTTGCTGGCCGGCTGGGTCGACGACCCGGACCCGGCCGAAGACGCGCTCGACCTGTTCCTGGCCCGTACCTTGGATCAGCCCGTCCGGCGACCCGTTCCTGATCAGCTTCGCCTGCGCCGAATTCGGTCGGACCGGTGGAGACGAACCGCTCGACGCGCACGGCGCGCTGGCTACGGGACCAGCAGGCGCCGATCCCGGGTCTGGGGATGGCCGTCAGCCAGGCCAGCCTGTTGCGGGTGCTCCGCGGCTTCGAGGTGCAGCCGCTGATCGACTGGCTGATCGGGCTCGGCCCCGCGGACCTTCCCGGGCCGATCGGCGCGGCCGCCCGCCTCGAGCGGCTCGCGATCGCGGCGCTCCGCCACGAGCCGGGGCAGAGAGACGAGCGCTTGGCGGCCGCGATCGCGGTGGGCGGTTGGCTGGGCGCCGGTTTGAAGGGGCGCGCGGTCCGGTCCCTGACTCCTGTCGACACCGCGTACCTGGCGGCGGTCTTCAGGGCTCGCCGACGAGGAGTTGACGATCGGGCTGCGCCGCCGCTGGGGCGGTCCTGCCCGCGAACTAGTGCAGCGGGCCGAGGCGGAGGTGCTGTTCGAGATCACTGGCCGGCCGGCGGGCCCGGCCCTCTCGTGGCTCACCCTGGCGGCGCGTACCTCCGGAGGTTAGGACGGATCTGGAAGAGTAATCCTTGTGAGCATCACGGCCACCGCCGCCGACATCGAACCCCAGGCGCCGAGTCGCACCGCGCCCGGATCGCGTCGGCAGCACCCGGCGCAGCGCTTCCCGAAACTGCCGTTCCTGGTCTCGCGGCTGTTCTTCATCGGGGCGATCGTGCTGATCGCGCAGGCACTGCTGCCCGGCGTCTACTGGATCTCCTCGGTGGTGGACGCCTACTCGACGCTCTTCATCCCGATCGACGGCGGCACGATCGGCTTCGCCATCTTCATGATCATCCTCGGTGGCGCCCTGGCCCGGCGCAAGCAGGCCGGCTGGGTGATCGCCATGGTCATTTTCGCGCTGTCGCTGCTCGGCGATCTGTTCCTGGTCGGTGTGCTTGGTTGGGGAGTGGTGACCCAGCAGGCCGACTATCCGTCCCTGCCGCTGCTGGCTCGATTCGGGTTCAACCTGGCCGCGCTCGGCTCCATCACCGCGTGCATGGTCGTGTATCGCGCCGAGTTCACCGCGCGCCGCCAACCAGGCAGCGTGCGCAAGGCCCTGATCACCCTGCTGATCGGTCTGGCCGTGACCTTCGGCGTGGCGATGCTGCTGGTCACGGTCTTCCCCAACGAACTCGTTGGTCCGCGCGGCCGGCTGGTGTGGATCGCCAAACGGCTGGAACTGGCGGCTTTCGGGCCCGACGTCAACCTCGTACCCCAGCCGGTGAGCGTCCCGCCAAGCTGGATCAACACTGTGGTCGGGCTGCTCTTCGGCCTGACCCTGCTGGCCGCGATCATCGCCCTGATGCGTTCGCAGCGCCGGGCGTCGGTGATGTCGGCCGAGGACGAGCCCCGGGTCCGCGCACTGGTCGCCGAGTCGCCGGAGGATTCGCTGGCCTACTTCGCCACCCGGCGGGACAAGTCGGTGGTCTTCGCCGACAACGGCCGCTCGGCGATCACCTACCGGGTGGATCTTGGCGTGTGTCTGGCCAGCAGCGACCCGATCGGGCCGCCGGACCACTGGCCGGCGGCGATCAAGGCCTGGCAGGACCTGGTCGACACCTACGGCTGGACGCCGGCGGTGATCGGGGCGAGCGAGGCGGGCGCGACCGCCTACGCGCGAGCCGGGTTGCGGGTCATCCGGCTGGGCGACGAGGCGATCCTCGAGACCCGGGAGTTCCATCTCGACGGACGGGACATGCGGCCGGTCCGGCAGGCCGTCCAGCGGCTGGAGAGGATGGGCTACCGGACCCGGGTCCGGCTGCACGCCGACATCCCCGACGCCGAACTGGTGCAACTGATCGGCAAGGTCGACGCCTGGCGTGACACCGAGACCGAGCGCGGCTTCTCGATGGCGCTCGGCCGGCTCGGCGACCCGAGCGATGCCGACTGCCTGATGGTGGAGGCGCTGTTCCCGGCCAGCCGGCCGGCGGTCGGCCCGATGGCCGATGTCGCCGGCGTGTTGTCCTTCGTGCCCTGGGGGACCGACGGATTCTCCCTCGACGTGATGCGCCGGCATCCCGATGCCGACAACGGCGTGACCGAGTTCATGGTGACCGGTCTGATGGCCGCCGGCCGGGAGCTCGGTATCCGTCGGGTCTCGCTCAACTTCGCCGTCTTCCGATCGGCGTTCGAGGAGGGCGCGCGGATCGGTGCCGGCCCGATCGTGCGGCTCTGGCGGCGACTGCTGCTGGTCGCGTCGCGCTGGTGGCAGATCGAGTCGCTGTACCGGTCCAACGTGAAGTACCGGCCGGAGTGGCAGCCCCGCTTCCTGTGCTTCGCCGAGACGCGGGACATCGCTCTGGTCGGCGCGGCGTCCGGGCTCGCCGAGGGGTTCATCGATCTGCCGACGTTCCTCAAGCCGCGGCTCACCGACGTCCGGGCGCTGACCAGCGGAGCCCCGGCCGGGATGCTCGCACCGCAGCCGGCAGCTGGCGTTCGGCCGGGCAGCGGCGACGGTCGCCGGGTGCCCGAGCAGATCCGGCTCCGGATGGACGTCCGGGAGTCGTTGCTCGCCGAGGAGGTGGATCCGTACCCGCCGTCGTTCCGGCCGAGCCGGGCGATCAGCGAGCTCCGGCTGGGCATGACGGCCAGCATCGCCGGCCGGGTGCTGGGCGTCCGTGATCTTGGTGGGGTGATCTTCGTCAAGCTGCGCGACTGGAGCGGCGATGCCCAGCTGCTGCTCAGCGAGGACCACATCGGCAAGGCGGCGATGGATCGGCTCCGGCGCGTCGTCGATCTGGGTGATCATCTGGGTGCCGAGGGCGACATGGTGTTGTCGCGCAGCGGTGATCTCTCGCTGCGTACCACCTCCTGGCTGCTGACGGCCAAGTCGTTGCGGCCGCTTGCCGGACAAGCATCGCGGCATCTCCGATCCGGAGACCCGAGTGCGCCAGCGATATCTTGATCTTGCCGTCAATCCGGCGCGCGCAGCCGCCGGTTGATCACCCGGTCCGCGGTGATCCGGGCGGTCCGCAACACCCTGGACGGCCTCGGTTTCCTCGAGGTGGAGACGCCGATCCTGCAGACGATCCACGGCGGCGCGAACGCGCGGCCGTTCCGCACCCACATCAATGCCTACGACCTCGAGCTCTATCTGCGGATCGCCCCGGAGCTCTATCTCAAGCGGCTGATGGTCGGCGGTGTCGACAAGCTCTTCGAGATCGGCCGCAACTTCCGCAACGAAGGCGCTGACGCCACCCACAATCCCGAGTTCACCATGCTGGAGGCGTATCAGGCCTACGGCGACTACACCACGATGCGCGCGGTGGCGCAGCAGTTGATCATCCAGGCCGCGCGGGCGGCGACCGGCGGCACCGTCGTCAGCGGCACCGATCACGCACGGCGCCTGGCACGATGTCGATCTTGGCGAGCCGTGGCGGGTGATCACGGTCAACGACGCGATCTCGGCGGCCGCCGGAGTCGAGGTGACCGCCGACACGCCGCGGCGCGAACTGATCGACCTGGCGCGATCGCTGAAGATCATCGTCGACGAGCGGTGGACCCGAGGTGCGGTGGTGCTGGAGCTGTACGAGCACCTGGTGGAGGACACCACCATCGCGCCCACGTTCTACACCGACTTCCCGGCCGAGGTGTCGCCGCTGACCCGGGCCCATCGCGCCGACCCGCGGCTGGCCGAGCGCTGGGACCTGGTCGCCTTCGGGGCCGAGATCGGCACCGCGTACTCCGAGCTGGTCGACCCGGTCGAGCAACGCCGCCGGCTGACGGCGCAGTCCCTGCAGGCGGCCGGCGGCGATCCCGAGGCGATGGAACTCGACGAGGACTTCCTCGCTGCGCTGGAGCACGCGATGCCGCCGAC
Organism: uncultured Actinomycetota bacterium; assembly: GCA_963723815.1. Taxonomy (GTDB): domain Bacteria; phylum Actinomycetota; class Actinomycetes; order Propionibacteriales; family Propionibacteriaceae; genus Microlunatus. Next base: position 119,429 of record CAVRSH010000006.1, read on the forward strand.
CGGCGGCCTGGGGATGGGCGATGGACCGGCTGGTGATGATGCTGACCGGGGCGACCATCCGCGAGACGATCGCCTTCCCGCTGGTCCGGCCACGCAAATGACCGCCGCCACCAGTTCGGGGGAGTTCCGTGCCGGGCACCTGTGGCCCTCGCTCAGCGTGCTCACTGTCTTCACCTACAACACCTGGATGTTGTGGAAGCCGTTGAACGGCAACGCGGAGATCTTCAACGGCTACCTCTCCGAACTCTCCGCATCCGACCAGCCGCACAACCTCGTGTTCCGCGCGGGCGACTTGATCACCGCGATCATCGTGCTGGCCATGGGGATCAGGGCTCTGTGGCTCTGGCGACGGCGCAATGCCCTGGCCGAACTGGGTAGCGGCACGCGTTCGGGACGTTGGTGGGCGGTCGCCTCCGCCGCCTTGTTGATCTTCGGCACGGCGACGTTCTTCGACGCCTTCTTCGCCATGGACTGCTCACCGACGCTGAGCGCGAGCTGCAAGGTGCTGAGGAGACCGGACGGCTGTCGACCGTGCACTACGCGCACACGTTCACCAGTGTCGGGGCGCAGGTCGGCATCGTCGCCTCGATGATCGCGACCTACATCGCCATGGTGCGATCGCCCCGGCAGAGCCGAGACCCGGCGCCGCATCGTGCTGATCATCTCGGTGTTCGAGGTGGTCGCGTTGACGGTGATGATGATCATGCTCGTACTCGACCTGCCGGGACTCGGCTATCCTCAGGCGATCATGGTGCTGGTCGCGTCCGGCTGGTTCGCCGCCATCGGTTTCCGGCTGGTCGGAGACAGCGAGCCGCCGGCTGGCGCCGACCCGCACGCCGGTGCCGCCGATGTCAGCCTGGCCGGTCGGCATGAGAGCGCTGACGTGAGCCGGCCGCTGCCGGCCGACGGCGTGCTGAGCCTCGGTGGCCGTGACGTTCACGTCATCGCGCAAACCGTTCCCGGGCCACTTGTGATCATGCTCGGTGGCTGCGGCGTGCCGTCGTACTCCTGGGACGACGTGGTGGACCTGCTGCCCGACTGCTCGGTCCTGCGCCTGGACCGGCCGGGACTGGTGCGGACGCCGTGGCCAGGGGTGCTGCCCGAACTGTCGGCCGAGGTGCAGACCCTGATCGAACTGATTGAGCGGATGGAGGTACCGGCCGTGCTCGTCGCGCACTCGATGGCCGGGCTGCACGCCGAGGCGCTGGCCCGTCGCCGACCCGACCTGGTGGCTGCGCTGCTGCTGGTGGATTCCAGCGTTGACTGGCGGGCCCGCCGGCCGCGATCAGGGCGCGGCTGGCTTCGGGTGGCGCGGCTGACTCGCGGAGCGCTCGCATTCCCGCCGTTGCGGCGGTTGGCATCGCTGGGCCACCGGGTGCTGGTGGCGGCGCAGAGTCGGCGCCGGCTCGCGGATGCGGGCTCACCGATCGCCACGAAGATCTTCCGCAGCCGCGATGCGCTGCCGAGTGTGATCGCCGAGCACGCCGCGTACGCGCAGCAGGTCTGGGATCTGGCGCGGCTGCGGGAGTCGATTCCGTGGCCGGGCCTCCCGACCGTGGTCCTGACCGCAGCCAGTGGCGGGCTCCGGCGCTGGGTGGCGGATCAGCGACGTCTGGCCCAACTGCTTGGGGCTCGGCAGGTGGTGATCGACGACTCGCGCCATCTGGTCATGCTGGATCGACCCGATGTGGTCGTCGACGCCATCCGGTCGCTGCTCGGAAGGGAGGCCGACCGTGGCTGAATCCCCGTCGCTGGTCGTCGAACTCTGGTACGCCGAGGCGCCCGATCTCGCTGACCCGCTGCTGCTGGACGAATTGCGAGTGATCGCGCCGGCCGCCGAACGGCAAGCGGGCTCCCTCGCTGTGCCGCACGGGACGGCAGTCGAGGGTGTCCCGCCTTTGCTCACCGCTGTCGTGGCGGCGAGTCCGGTGGGCGAGGGGGGCAAGCAACTGCCCGAGGTCTCGCAGACCTGGGACTGGCCCGGCGCCGATGAGGCCCTCGACCGTTGCCGATCGGCGGTGCTGGTCTCGGAGATGTTCGCCGACGGCTTCGACGCCGAGGAGCGGGTGTCGGCCATGACGGCGGTGCTGCGCGTGCTGTGCCGGGTGACCCACCCGGTGTTGATCAACTGGCCACTGAGCCAGCGGGTGGTCGATCCGGAGCGTGCCGCCGATGATCTTGACGGGGTGATCAACATCCGGTTGTTCACCGTGGCCGGCGACGAGAGCGCGCTGGTGATGGACAGCCTCGGACTGCACATCTTCGGGCTGCCCGACGTGCAGTGCCACTTCCGGGATCGCGAGCCGGCCGAGATCGCCGCGCTGCTGCACTCGACGGCCACCTACCTCTTCGATGCCGGCGACGTGATCGCCGACGGCAACACCATCTCCAGCCTGGATGGTGTGGAGACCTACGTGTGCCGCCGGGAACGCGCCC
>CAVRSH010000007.1:0-47602 GCA_963723815.1 uncultured Actinomycetota bacterium
GACGGATGAGACTAACGCTTTGGACAGCAGCTCGTCGCGGGGCCGGGCCGGCTTCGCACGGCTTAGCCGGACGGCGCGGAGGGTTGGTCTCGGATAGTGCAACGGGACTTCGACGACGTTCGGGCGCCCGGCGGTGTGGGCACACTGTTGCGGACCTGGACTGTGCAGTTGATATGTAGGTAGGCCTTGTCAAGAGGGCATGGGTGGGCCGGTCGCCTCACTGGCTGCAAGGCGACCGGCCCGTTTCTTTCCTGGCGTCTTTTGTTCTTGGTCAGCGGGTCAGGTGCGACGCGCGGTCAGGCTGATATGCGCGGGTTGGTTACCGCAGGACGGGCTGTTCGGTGGGGACGCTTCCGCTGGTCTAGGTAGCGAACGTGACCGTCCACGTCGAACATCACGTTGATCGTGGGCGGCTGTTCATAACTGCGTTGCGGATCGTCCCTCGCGCTGCGACCAAGGCAAGTGAGGCCAGGAAATCAGTGCGGTGACGCCGGCGCCGGCCGCCGACGAGTCGCGGCCGAGCGCAGCAGCCCGGTCAGGCCGGGCCGCATCTCGGGTCAGCACCCCAGCCTCGGTGAGCTCCGGGTACGCGCCCATCAACGCTTCCTGGACGGCTCGTCGGTATCCGCGCTCTCGGAGATCTGCTCCAAGAGCGCATGTGCTTTTCCCATGATCACCAACGCCGTCTCGTGGACGCCAACCGCCGCTCGGCCCGGTCCAACTCCGCGGCGGAGCCGGGCGATCTCGGCCTGCTCCGCCGACGGCTTCCCGACCTGCTTACCGGCCAGCACGCCGGCGTCGCGGAGCTCGCGCCACTCAGTGATCTGAGACGAGAACAAGCCCTCCGAGCGCATATAGGCGCCGGCCCTGGCTGATCTGTGCATAAAGTGTTCCCTGGGGACCAGGAACACGGATTCACGCCAGCCGAAGTTGGCTCTGACTAGGACCTATGGTGCGCCGCGAGGGAATCGAACCCCCAACCCGCTGATTAAGAGTCAGCTGCTCTGCCAATTGAGCTAGCGGCGCGCGAGGAGAAACACTAGCAAACCGCCTACCGCTGGCGAAATCGACTTGATCGCCGGGCTCAGGTCAGCCTCCAGCACGGCCATGGCCGCGTTGTGGCCGCCGAGGCCGCTGACGGCACCGCCCCGGACGCGCACCCGAACCGCACAACAGCAGTCCAGGATGCGCTGTCGCCACGCCCCAGCGCTCGGCCGGGTCGTCGGCGCAGCGCTGTCGCTCAGCCACGGCCAGGCCAGATCGCCGTGGAAGATGTGGCCGCCGGGCATGCCCACCGCCGCCTCGATGTCGAGTGGCGACATCACCTCGACGCACGGCCGTCCGTCGGCGTCGCGGGCGAAGCAGTCTTCCAGCGGTTCGGCGAGCACCGCTTGCAGGGACCGCAGAGCCGCCTGCCCGGCACGATCGCGAGCACCGTCGGGATCGTCCCGGAACAGCCCCACCGGGGTGTGCAGTCCGAACGCGGTCAGCGTGTGATAGCCCGGCCGCCCCCAGGGCAGGGCTCAGGATCGACGGGTCGGTCAGGGTGTGGCAGTAGACCTCGCACGGCATCGGGTCGGGGATCTGGCCGGCCTCGGCGCGTCTCGTACGCGGCCTGCAGGTCTGCGTAGCCCTGGCCCAGGTGCAAGGTGCCGGCGAAACCGGTCTGCGGATCGATGCCCGACTTGAAGCCGCGGCAGTCGGCGCACCACGATATTGATCTTGGTCTGACTGCCCACCGGATCGGCGTGCGGTTCCCCCAGCAGCCGCTGCAGCGACGCCGGGGCGCAGTTGACCAGCACCACCTCGGATTCGATGGCGTCGCCGTCAGCCAGCATCGCCCGCGCCCCACCGGCCGGGAGCGGTCGGAGGGCGGTGACCGGCGCACCGGTTCGAAGTTCGGCACCGGCCTCGGCCGCGGCTCGGGTCAGTTCCGCCGCCACCGCTCCCATGCCGCCGACCGGGACGCGCCACTCGCCGGTGCCGTTGCCGATCACGTGGTACAGGAAGCAACGGTTCTGCCGCAGCGTCGGGTCGTGGGCCGTGGTGAAGGTGCCGATCAACGCGTCGGTGAGGGCGATCCCGCGTACGACGTCGTGGCTGAACCGAGCCTCGAGCAGGCTCGCCGATCGGCCGCTCGACCAGTGCCGTCCAGACGTCGTCGGAGACCTGGCGCCGGAGATCGTCAGCCCGGGGGAGGGGTTCGGTGAGCGTCGGCGCAACGATTGCGGCGACGCTCGCCAGTTCACGCTCCAAGGCCATCCAGGACTCGAACTCGGTCGGCCCACCGGTGAGGTCCGCGAACGACTCACGAGTACGCGGACCCTCCGGCCGCTCGACCAGCAGGCCCGATCCGCCGGACGGGGTGTAGGACTTCACCCGCCGGGACCGCAGCTCGAGCCTGAGTCCGAGGTCGTCGATGATCAGGTCGGGCAGCAGCGACACCAGGTAGGAGAACCGCGATAGCCGGGCCTCGACGCCCGGGAAGATCGCGGAGCTGGCCACCGCCCCGCCCAGCGTGGCGCGGGCCTCCAGCACGATGACGCGACGACCCGCCCGAGCCAGGTAGGACGCTGCCACCAGACCGTTGTGACCACCACCGACGATGATCACCGGCTCACCGGCTGGGCTCACCGGCGCCCGACGGTGGCGCTGCATCGGGCCAGTTCCTCGTCGCTGAGCACCAGGTCGGCCGCCTTGGCCGAGTCGATGATCGACTCCGGTCGCCGCGCGCCCGGAATGGGGATCAGGTGCTCGCTCAGCGACAACTCCCAGGCCAGCACGACCTGCTGCGGGCTCACTCCATGATCAGCGGCGATCTCACCGAACGCCGCGAACTCGTCGCCGACCTTGCGGCCACCGCCGCCGGTGCCACCCAGCGGGCTCCACGGCAGGAACGCGATCCCGTGCTCGTCGCAGTACTTCAGCTCGTCCTCGCTGCAGCGGAACCGCGGCGAGAACTCGTTCTGCACGCTGGCCAGTCCGCCGTCGCCGAGCACCTGCACGGCGATCTCGATCTCCTCGACGTTGGCGTTGGAGATGCCGATCGCCTTGATCTTGCCCTCGTCACGCAGGGTGCGGAAGTTCGCCGATCGCGTCGGCGTAGATCATCGACCGGTCGGGCCGGTGCCACTGGTAGAGGTCGATCACGTCGACGCCGAGCGCTCGGAGCGACTTCTCCACCGCAGACCGCAGGTACGGCAGGGATCCGTCGCGTCTGCGCTCGTCGCCTTCGCCTCTGACGATGCCGGCCTTGGTGGCGATCACCACCTGATCGGTGCTGCCGGCATAGCTGCGCACAGCCTTGCCGACGATCTGTTCGTTGTGGCCCATGGCGACCAGAGGCGGCGCGTAGACATCGGCGGTGTCGATCAGGGTCACGCCTGCGTCCAGTGCGGCGTGGATGGTCGCGATCGCCTGCGGCTCTTCGGGGAACTTGTTGTCGTTGTTCATCGAGATCGGCATGGCGCCAAGGCCGATGGCCGAGACGGTGAAGGGTCCGAGTTGTCGGGTCTGCATGCGGGCCACCCTAGGAGACTGCCGATGCCGCCCCCTCAGGCGGCTGCTCGATTGCTGCATGCCGCACGACGCCGAGCACGATCAGCAACTGGGCCGGCAGATAGGTGCCCATGACCAGCGCACCGAGCAGGGGACTGTCGGTCGTGCTGAGGAAGAAGTCGTAGCCGAGGATGAGGTCGGAGATCAGGAACAACACCGCTCCCGCCGTTGCCAACCGGCCGACGCCCGAAGCCAGCGCGACCATCAGGCTCAGCAGCAGACCGTAGATGATCACTGGCAACGCGAGGGCCTGGGACCGCGTGGCGACGAAGATCACCACCGCGATCATCAGCAGCGCGTAGCCGATCAGCGGGCCGCGCCTGGCCAGCAGGCTCCGACTCCGCATTGGCCAGAATGCCACGCAGTAAGCGATCTGAGTGCCGAGGAAGAAGATGATCTTGAGCAGAACGGAGAATCCCAGGCAGTCGCCGAGCCACGCGAAGATCAACGCCACCAACAACAGCGACCGGATCTGCGACCGGCGGACGGTGAGCAGCGTGAAGGCGGCGAGCAGCGGCATCAAGATCAACGGCAGGGCGAAGACCAGGACGGGGATCGCCCGAGCCTCGCCGACCACGTCGACGATCGAGAGCACCGCGTACGCCGCGACGCACACCCGGGCGGCACGACGTCGCACCTCGGAGAGTCCGGCAACCACCGGTTCCGCATACGAGAGGTAGGTCAGCGTGCAGATCGTCGGACCGCCGCGAGTCGTTGCCGGCGCAGTTCAGCGACCTCAGGCCGGGGCAGCGGGTCCAGTTTGCGGCCGAGTCCCAGTTCGAGGACATGGTCGGCGAGGGCCGGGTTGCGCGCCAGCAGCGGACCGTGCGGATAGGTGCCGATCACGGTGCCGGCGACGGCGCCTTCGGTTCCGTCATCGCAGTTGCCGATCCCGATCTCCACCGATGCGAGCGGCGTCGCATCCGGCCCCAGGCGGGTGTAACCGCCATGGTTCTCAAAACCGGTCAGCCACCGGTCATCGCCGTCGATGACGGTCTGCTGGCCGTCGTCGACGGCCGGCCGCCAGCGGCTGAGGATCTCGCCCACCGCCCGTACCGGACCACGGGTCGTGGTCACGTCGAGCAGTCCGAGGCCCTCGATGATGTCGTCGTTGTCACCGACGGTGAAGGATCGGCCGACGATCTGGTAGCCGGCGCACACCGCGAGCACGGCGGCGCCCCGGTCGACTGCCCGGTGCAGACCACCGTCGGCCCGCAGCGCACGGACCGCCGAGATCTGGGCGGCGTCCTCACCACCGCCGAGGAGGTAGACCCGGCCGCTGTCGGGAAGGGGATCGCCGGGCTCGACCACCGTCAGCACCGGGTCGAACCCTCGCCAGGCGAGCCGCTTGACGAGCACGGTGGCGTTGCCGCGATCCCCGTAGATGCCGAGCAGTGATTGATAGACCAGGACGATCTCGACCCGCTCTCCCATCAGACACCGCCCATCTTGCGCAGCCGCTGAAACGGCGTATAGGTGGCGATCACATCGACCGGCTCCGGGTGGCCGGCGAGCGCCGCGGCCAGGTCGGGAATGCACCGGTGGTCGACATCGGCGTAGCTCAGCCGGACGGCGAGATCCTGGGCTCGAGGACCGGTGGCGATCACCGTGCGTCCGGCCAGCCGCTCGTAGTCGACGTCCCAGAGCCACGACACATCCCGGCCGTCCGCCGCTGCGGAGTCGATGGCGAGCACGACGGTCGGCGTCTGCGCCAGCGGTAGGGCCTCGGCCCAGCCGGCTGGATTCTTGGCCAGCAACAGCCGCGCGGTCGTGTCGCCGAAATGGGCGGTGGCGAAGCGACCCGCCGGTGCGCTCACCCTCCGCATGCCGACAAATGCGACATCGGGCCGGACGCCCATCAGTTCGGCCGCGGCCAACGCACACGCCGCATTGCTGACGTTGAAGGCGCCCGGCACGTTCAGTTCGGGATCCCAGACCTGCTGCCGGCGGTCGATGATCTTGCCGTCGACCACCCGGTAGTCGGCTGTGGGCTGGGCCAGGTCGCATCCGGTGCAGTGCCAGTCCCCGCCCGAGCCGGCGGTGTGGTCGGGCTGCTCGCGGGCCAGGTTGGATCCGCAGTTCGGGCACAGCGAAGCGTCCTGGGTCCAGGTGGTCGCCGTGTCGACCCAGACCACCTCCCGGGCCGTCTGTGCGGCCCAGACGATCAAGGGTTCGTCGGCGTTGGCGACCACGACCGGGCCGTCGGCACCGGCGGCGGTCAAGGCGTCCCGCCAACTCCGGCCGAGTCCCTTGATCTCGTGGTGCCGGTCGAGTTGGTCGCGACTGAAGTTCAGCAGCACCAGGACCTCGGGCCTGCCCAGCCGGATCATGTCGGCCACCACCCGTTCGTCGGTCTCGAGGATGGCGATCTCGGCCGCCGGATGCTCGCTGAGCGCAGAAGCGATGCCGTGATGGAGGTTGGCCCCGTCGGCATTGTGCACCAGCCGATCGCCCCGTGGTCCGATGCCGCCATTGGCGAGGGACGCGCGTACGGCCTCGGCCAGGAAATGGGTCGTCGTGGTCTTGCCGTTGGTGCCCGACACCATCGCGATCCGCTTGCCCGCCAACAACTTGGACAGCGCACCCGGATCCAGTTTGAGCATCACCGTGCCGCGGATCGAGGCGCCGGATCCCCGGCCGGCCAGCCGGGACGCGACGGCGGCCGCGCGACCGACCCACGTGGCCGCGGCCAACCGGAACCGAGCGGCCGGGCGTAACCGCTGCCGGCCGTCCGGCGACATCAGCCGCGCCTCGGGCCGGGGCTGGTCGGTTCGCCCGCCGGTTTGCGGGTGATCGGCGTCAGTCGACATGAAGGCCATTGTTGCCGGTCCGCCAAAGGTCCGGCACCGCTCCTCGCCGGGAACGCGGGTAACCGGCACGAATCCTGGGGTGAGTGACGGGACTCGAACCCGCGGCCGCCTGGACCACAACCAGGAGCTCTACCAACTGAGCTACACCCACCATGCGCACATCTCGACCGATCTCTCGCCCGATCCCGCGCAGCGTGAAGTGTACCGGCCGGGATCCGCACGGCGAAAACGCCTCTTCCCGCTCGCGCCCGCGCGGGCCTGAAGATCGTGAGCCGCTTCCTCGACTCGCACGGCGGAAAAGCGTTGCCGTGCTCACTCGGTCGCGCCACACGATCGGGCCCGCGCTACCCGACGCTCGCGGGATCAAACCTCTTCCCGCTCGCGCCCGCGCGGGCCTGAAGATCGTGAGCCGCTTCCTCGACTCGCACGGCGGAAAAGCGTTGCCGTGCTCACTCGGTCGCGCCACACGATCGGGCCCGCGCTACCCGACGCTCGCGGGATCAAACCTCTTCCCGCTCGCGCCCGCGGGATCAGTTCTCCGACGATGCGCGGTCGACGATCGCGCCGGTCAGCGCGCCCTGGTGTCGATCAGCGATCTCCTTGGCCGTCGCGCTGTCGGGTCCCGGCCGGGGCACGAAGACGGCATCCCGGTAGTAACGCAGTTCCTCGATCGATTCCTGCACGTCGGCCAGCGCGCGATGGTTCCCGGACTTCGCCGGGGCCTGGTAGTAGGCACGGGGATACCAGCGTCGGGCGAGTTCCTTGATGCTCGACACGTCGACGTTGCGGTAGTGCACATGGTGTTCGAAGCCCGGCATGTCCCGGGCCAGGAACATCCGATCAGTGCCGATGGTGTTGCCGGCCAGCGGCGCCCGGCGCGGCTCGGGCACGAACTGGCGTACGTAGTCCAGCACCAGCCGTTCCGCCTCCGCCAGGCTCATTCCGCTGTCCAGTGCCGCCAGCAGGCCGGATTCGTCGTGCATGGCTCGGACGAAGTCGCCCATCTGAGCCAGCGCCGCCGGCTCGGGCTTGATCACCAGGTCGACGCCTTCACCGAGGATGGTGAGCTCGGCGTCGGTGACCAGCGCGGCCACCTCGATCAAGGCGTCGTGAGCCAGATCGAGGCCGGTCATCTCGCAGTCGACCCAGACCAGCAGATCATTCGAGCTCACGTGCGTTCCTCCGCTTTCGGGTTCCTCGGCAGCCATCGGGCCAACCAGCCCGCGCTCGCCCAGGTCAGTCCGCCCATGGTCCAGGCAGCAACGGCAAGCGACGCCACCACGCTGATGGCACTGACGAGCAGCGGACCGGCGGCGTTGCCAATGTCGCTGCACAACCGCCAGCCGGCGAGAAACTGCGCGCGTGCTTCCTTCGGCGAGGCGTCAGCTCCGAGCGTCATCACGATGCCGGCCGAGATGCCGTTGCCGAGCCCCATGATCGCCGCCACCACACCGACGCTAACGGGCCCGTCGGTCAGCGGCAACAGCACGAAGCCGAGGCCGAGGATGATCATCGCGGGGAGTGCGACGTAGATCCGGCCGAAGCGGTCCATGATGGCGCCGCCCGGATAGAACAACAGCATGTCGACCGCGGCGGAGAAGCCGAAGATCGCGGCGGTGGTCGCGGCGTCGATGCCGATCGACTCGGCCCACAGCGGCACGATCGACTGCCGGGTCGAGCGGGCGGCGGAGATCATGCCGACACCGACCCCGAGGGTGAGCAACACTCGGCGGTGCTCGGCCAGGACCGAGCGCACCGAGCGATGCTGGCGGCCCGCTTGTGCATGCCGGGTGCGGCGGTGCTGCGTCACGTCGGGCAGGAACGCGGTCAACACCGCGGCGGCCAGGCTCATCACGGCGGCGAATCCGTACGCAGCACCGATGTTCCAGCGCGAGACGATCACGGCGGCGACGAACGGGCCGATGAACAAGCCGATCCGGAGCGTGCCGCCCAGCGTGGATAGAGCGCGGGCCCGCCAGCGGAACGGGATCGCCTCGGTGAGATAGGCCTGGCGGGCCAGGCTGAACACCGCCGCCGCCAAGCCGGTGACGAAGATCGCGACACCCAGCAGGAGGAGCGACTGGGCGAGGAACGCGCCGAGCATGGCCAGCGCGTCGAGGCTGCAGGCCGCGACCAATGCTCGCTGCTCACCGATCCGGGCCGCGAGCGCACCCGCGGGAAGGTCACCGATGAGCTGGCCGATACCGGTGAGGGCAACCATGAACGCGGCCATTCCGACACTGGCGCCCAGATCACGGGCCGACAGCGCGATCAGCGGCACGATCGCCCCATGGCCGATGGAGACCAGGAGCGTCGGCCCGTACGCCGGCACGGCGAGGTCTCGCCACCCCGGATTGGCCGGCAACTGCCGTCGCCCGGGCCGCTCAGTCCTCACCTGCCGGAACCTATCCGTGCCTCATCAGGTGTGCGCCGGGGGTCAGGCCCTGCGGCTCTGGGGGCCGTTTGGTCCGTTGTGCGCGGAGACGGCCGCTCGAGGTGCGATTGGGGCGGTTTGGTCCGTTGTGCGCGGGGACGGCCGCTCGCGGTGGCGATAGCGCCGTCCGGCCTCATCACGGGCCACCCCCGCTGCCATGGTTCAGTAGAGGAAGATCGGCAGCCAGCCGGGGTTGTGGGCATGGAGCAGCACCAGGAACAGCACGCAGTCGAAGATCAGATGCGTGCACACCACGTAGGGCAGCGACCGGGTGCGGTTGAAGATGTAGCCCTGCACCAGCGCGAAGGGAAACGTCAGCAGCGGACCCCAGCTCTGATATCCCAGCTCCCACAGGAAGGAAACGAAGATCACGGCCTGCAGGAGATTGGCCTGCCAGAGTGGGAAATGGCGGCGCAGCAATGCGAACACGGTGCAGATGAAAAACAGTTCGTCCCAGAGTCCGACCGCGTTCACCCCGATGAAGAGCCGCGTCATCTCGCTCGGCTCACTCACGGCCGGCCAGTTCAGGTAAGTGCCGGATCTGATGAAGTAGAACGGCATGATCAGCCAGGCCAGCGCCACCACGCTCACCAGATACCAGCGCTCGCCCCGGGTCCAGCGCCGACCGGTGTTGATCGGAAACCGGATCACGTGCCGCCGCAGGACGAATCGGTCGACGACGTAGGGAATCACCAGCGCGGTGATCAGCACACTGCTCATCAGGGCGATATTGGCCCAGCTGATGTCAGCCTTGAGCGAGATGAGCCCGATGATGCCGATGCCGAAGCCGATCAGGGCCAGGCTCTTTCCGAGATCGCGGTCGACCAGGAAGCCCGCGACGAGACTCACCGCCAAAACGATGTACGCCGACGGTAGATGCTGGATTCCGAACATCAGAAAGGCCGAAGCCGAAACGCCGGCGGCAGGCAGCAGACCCCACGACAAGCGTTGCCGCTCGTCGCCGACGGTCGTCTCTTGTGTCGTCGTCACCCGGCCAGCATGCCATCGCCAGGCCGCAGCCGCGGAGGTCTCAGTTGCCGGGGATGCCGACCAGATCGGCGCTGACCTGCCAGAGCCGCAACCAAGTGGCTTCGTCGTAGCTGTGCCTGACCGATTTCTTGGGTTTGCGGTTGGCGAAGAAGCCGCCCGTCACGTGTTCGAGCTCGGGAGCGGACGCCAGATGGATCGACGTGGCCGCGCCCTGGTCCGGTGTCTTCATGAACGGCGCGATGAGCGGTACCAGCAACCGCTGGACGCCGGCGGGATCTTCGGCTCCGAAGGACGTCCGGACCACGCCGGGATGCAGCGCGTTGGCCGTGACTCCACTGCCGCGGAGCCTCTTGGCGAGCTCATAGCTGAAGAGGACGTTGGCGAGCTTGGACTGGTTGTAGGCCCGGGCGCCCGAGTACGACCGCTCGCCCTGGAGGTCATCGAAGTCGATGCGCCCCATCGCCTGGGCGTTGGACGAGACCGTGACTACCCGCGCTGGAGTGCTCTGCCGCAGCCGGTCGAGGAGCAGATTGGTGAGCAGGAAGGGCGCCAGGTGGTTGAGGGCGAAGGTGCGCTCAAGCCCGTCGGCGGTGACGTGCCGGGTGTTCCAGAAGCCCCCGACATTGTTCACCAGCACGTCGATCCTCAGATCTCGGCTCAGCACCTCAGCAGCCAGCCGTCTGACCTCCGACTGCACCGACAGGTCGACGACGAATGCGTCCGCCGACCCGCCGGCTGCGCGGATCTCGCGAGCCGCGTCTTCGGTGCGCCGTCGGTCGCGTCCGACGATGGCGAGGTGCGCACCCATCGCGGCCAGGCCGACGGCGGTCGCTCGGCCGATGCCGGTGGTGCCACCGGTGACCAGGACGGTCTTTCCGGCCATCGGCCCGGTGGGAGTCACGTCCGTCATGAGAGGTCCTTTCGAACGCGGATCAGGCTGTGGCGCTGCTGCCGACGAGGGTCGAGTTGCTGAGCAGCGGCGCCGACGACGTGGTCGGCTCGGCCGGGGCGGCCGGAGTGTTGAAGCCCTTGACGATCAGCCACACGCCGATGAACACCTCCCACAAGCCGCCCGGAATAGCGTGCAGCGAATTCAATTGAAGCCCGAGTACCTGCAGAACTGATCCAGCGAGCAGAACCGCGTACCCGACGAGGCCCCAGACGGCCAGAGCTCGGGGGACAAGTCGGGCTCGGTAGAACATGGCGTTGAGAACTAATCCGGCGACCCCGACTGCGCTCATGCCGATCTCGTAGGCGTAGAGATTCCCGTGGGTGAGCACGCCGCTCAGCGCCTGCAGGTATGAGGTATCGGCTGGCCCCGCATTCAGGTACTCGATGCCCACCGGTATCTGCATCAGGATCAACAGGATCATCACGCCGATGAAGGTCGCGTCGATCAGCCTGGCGCTGAGATATCCAAGGGCCATCCGCTCACTGTGCGGCTTGAGGACGGGGAACATCAGCACCCCGTGCGCGGCATCGCCGGCCACGGCGATCAACCACAGCACAGCGCCGACGGCCAGCACGGTGGGATTGGCGGCGATCGACGAGACGGCGTCCGGGGCCGTGAGGATGGACTGGATGAGGATGTTGCCGCCAATTCCGACGACCATCCCCGCCAGGTAGAGGATGCCGACCGCCCGCGCGGTCGTTCGATGGTTATTGCGGCTGAATCGGTCTCGGCTTGTCGTTTGGGTAAGGTTTTGCACGTCCTGGCTCCTTTGGGTGTGTGGCACGGAGAATTCCGTCCTTGACGGCTTTCGAGTGGCTACGCTCGCGCGTCACACGGTGATCACGATCTTTCCCCGATTGCGGCCCTCGATCAGCCGGCGGACGGCGTCAGGGACCTCGCTCAGCGGATACCTCCGGTCGATGACCGGGGTGACGTCGGCGGCCTCGATGAGTCCGGTCAGGAACCGGAGGTCGTCGTTCCGGGCCCGAGCGAAAACCATCCGGAGTCGCTGGCTCACGAATGGCGACAGCCCGACCGCTCGCAGCGAGCGTCCCATCGCGCCGCCGATCCACCGGCCGCCCCCTTCGCCGCCGACCAGTACGAGCGTCCCGGTGGGGCTGAGCGCACGTCGAAGCTGAGACAGAGAGCGATTTCCGCCCATGTCGAGGATCAGGTCGTATCGCTGCCCGCTGCGGGTGAAATCGTCTTGGGTGTAGTCGATGACGTGGTCCGCGCCGATGGAGCGGACCAGGTCCAGCTTTGCGGTGCTGCACACGCCGGTGACGGCGGCACCGAACGACTTGGCGATCGACACGGCGAACATACCGACACCACCAGAGGCTCCGACGATCAGGACCTGCTGGCCCGACTCGACGCCTCCGGCGCGGAGCGCCTGGAGGGCGGTACTCGCCGAAGTGGGAACGGCGGCGGCCTGCTCGAAGGTGAGGTTGGCCGGCTTGGCGGCGATCGTGTCGACGCGGGCGGTCGCGTACTCCGCGAAGGACCCGTCGCAGGTGCCGAACACCTCGTCGCCGGCTGCGAATCGAGTGACGTTCTTGCCGACCGATTCGACCGTCCCGGCGACGTCGGTGCCCTGCGTATGCCTCTTGGGCGCCCGGAGCCCGAACCCCATCAGCCGCATCAGGTACGGCTGACCGGTCATCAGGTGCCAGTCACCGATATGTACGCCGGCCGCCGCGACGCGGATGAGCACGTCGTCATCCCCGACCCGAGGTTTGCTCACCTGCCGCAACTCGAGGACCTCCGGGGAGCCGTACCTGTCCATCACGATCGCCCGCATGGTGCCTTCCGTCCGGCTTACGGGTTGTCCGCCCCTCGCGGTTTGCTGCTCGACAGATCTCATGACTGCGTCCTTCCCATCGGTGGCTGGTACACTCTCGTACTAAGTACGAAACTACCATACTAAGTACGAAACTGCTAGCGTTCGGGAGCAAGATGTCTGAATCAATCACCGAGGGGCCCGCGGAACGGGTTCCCCTCAGCCGCGAGCGGGTGCTGCGCGGTGCCGTCGAGGTCGCCGACGCGGCGGGCGTCGGAGCCCTGACCATCCGCTCGCTTGCGCAGCGCCTCGGCGTCAAGCCGATGTCGCTCTACTACTACGTCGCCAACAAGGACGCGATTCTCGACGGCATCGTCGATCTCGTCTTCAGCGAGATCGACCTACCGCGTCCGGGCGACGGTTGGCGCCCGGAGATGCGCCGACGGGCGATATCGGCCCGCAGCGTGCTGGGGCGGCACCCCTGGGCGATCGAGATCCTGCAATCCCGAACCGCCCCCGGTCCGGGGACGCTGCGCCACCACAATGCCGTCATCGGCACATTGCGAGAGGCGGGTTTCACGGTCGAGATGACCGCCCACGCTTTTGCCCTGCTCGACAGCTATATCTACGGATTCGCGCTGTCCGAGGCCTCGCTGCCCATCAACGGCCCGGAAACCGTCACCGAGGTGGCCGAGAAGATGATGATGCAGTACCTCGCCGTCGACTACCCGTACCTGGCCGAGTTCTCGGTCAAGCACATCCTCAAGCCGGGCTATGACTTCGGCAGCGAATTCGAGTTCGGCCTCGACCTCATCCTCGACGGTCTCGCCCGATCGATTCCCGAGCCCACGGGCTGACTCCTCGGACTCGGGCCGGCTGAGTCACCAACCAGTGTCGAACAGGTGATTCACGAGCAACGCCGACACCGCGGTTCCGACCAGCGCCCAGGACGCCGCTCGCCCGCGGAGCAGGGCGAGACCGGAGCAGGCGACCACCCCGAAGGTCAGCCAGATCCGCTCCGTCTCGGCCTTGGACAGGCCGGAGAGATCGGCGAGGAGTGCGGCGAGCACCCCAGAGAGCGCCAGCACTGCCAGGGCGCGGTCCGGCGACCACGGCCTGCGGCGCTCGGCGAGTGTGCCGATCGCCCGCGACACCCCGATCGCGAGCAGCGGCGAGCAACTGATCAACCAGGCGGCGAGGTTGGCGTAGACGAAGTAAGAGAACGGTCGCTGGGCGGCGATCCCCTGGTAGTAGCGGATACGTAGCTGGGCCAGGCCGGTCCACCAGTTGAAGCCGAACGCCAGATGTGCGGCCGCGACGGCGGCCGCTCCCGCTACCGCGACGAGCCAGGGCGCGAGCGTACGCCGCACACCGTGTCGGCGGGTGGTCAAGACGACCGCGACGAGGCAGACGACGCCGAAGAGCACCAGACCGTAGGACAGGAACACAGCGGTTCCCAGAAGCAGGCCGCCGGCCAGGCTGGCGGCCAGCCGACCGCGGGCGGCCCCGAGACAGACCAGCGCTAATCCGCTGACGGCCACCCCGGCGAACAGGCCGTCAGCTGAAACTGCCATCCACACCGCGCCGGGGAACAGTGCAACGAAGGGCACGATCCGTCGCGCCGCCGACTCGGCGCCAAGTTCGCGCACCGCGACGGGCAGTGCGACGCTGACCGTGGAGGCGACCAGGATGCACAGCCCGCCGGCCCAGAACCCGCCGCCCAGTCCGACGCGGGCGAGCAGCCAGAACACCAGGCTGGCCAGGGGTGGGTGCCCGGCGACATGGGTGGTCCACACCGTGGTGCCGTCGACGGCGTCGCCGAAGGCGATGTAGTGGGTGAAGGTCGACAAGAACGTGGCCGGGTCGCTGATCCGGGGCAGGTCGTGCAGGTACTCGTTCGGGTTCTGCAGCACCTCGATCCACCCCGATTGCAGCCCGTCGACGAGTGCCAGGGAACACATCCAGGCCAGGCTCAGCAACCAGCCCGCCGCCAGGAGTCGGCGCCAGGACAAGACCCCGACCGCCCGTTGCAATTGAAGCCCCACCCACACGGAGCCGAGAGCCAGCGGGGTACCCCAGCCCAGATGCGGGTCCCAGTGGGCGAGCAGCGGCGGGCTGGGCAGGACGATCGGAAGCCCGCTGCGCTTCAGGCCGAGGCCGACCACTGCCGAGATGGCGATCAGGGCCAGGGCGACGGCGAGAGCGATCGGGTCGCTTCGCCGCCAGGACAGTGCGCGCGGATCGTCGGGCCCGGCCTGCTGTCGGTGCACCTGGAGGTCGTCGAGGACGATCTGGTCACCCATCGCGCGATGATCCACGGTCGTCATGCCGCTCGGGCCCGGTCGCAGCCCCGGCCGATCCGGATTGATCCCGCGCCACCCGAATCGCGTAGCCGAGCAGGGTGGCGCCGGCGATGATGCCGAGTAACAACGTCAGGTTGGCCCCGAAGTTCTGGTTGAGGATGGCCTTGCTCACCGGCTGGCTGTCACGCCGGTAGATCATCGGGACGGCGATCACGGTCACCATCGCCGCCATGATCAGCGCCGCCTGCAGGTAGCGCCGGCCCCGGTCCGGCACGTGCTGCCGCAGGAACCAGCCGACCCCTATCACCACCGGCGACAAGATGCCGTCGTGGATGAGCAGCGCGGCGACCAGCCACACCGCCAGCCACTTCAGGCTGTAGCCCGGGATCTCGGTCAGCAGCCGACCGAGGCCGAACAGCCCCAACAGAATGCCGGCGACCGCGAGGACGACTCGCCAGCGGCCCATCACAGCACCTCGATCATGCCGAGCCACTTGGTGTTGAGCACCCCGGGACGGTTCGGCGCGATCAGCCGCAGCGGGTAGCCGTGGTCGACGTTGAGCCGCTCACCGTTCAGGTGGGTCGCGAGCAGTGCCGCGGAGAGTTGCGGCCCGAACATCTCGGAGTGGTTGTAGCCCTCAGACTCCAGCGAGTGGAACCGCACCCGCGAGTCGGCATTCCCGCCGGCCCGCTGAACCACGTCGATCAGCCGGAGGCCGCGCCACTGGGCGCCGACGCTCCAACCCTCGACGCAGGTGATGGGCAGGTGCGCGTCGTGGTCGGCCATGCCCTCCACGTCGGCCAAGGTCAGTGCGTACGGGGTCGGCCCGTTGACCTTGAGGCTCCAGTCCGCCGCCGTGGCGGCGTCGGTCACTTTGGCCTGTTCGGCCGTGCGGTTGACCGGTACCCGCTGGGGGCCCTTGCCCGGTTGCCGGATGGCGAGCAGTCCCAGCGGTTCCAGCGGCGTCAGCGTCTGTCCGACGGAGGTGACCAGGACCACGCCGATCCCGGCGCCGGCCGCGGTCAGCACGCCGCGCCGGGACAACCCCGGAGTGACGGGCGGCGGCAGCGGTCCGGCGTTGCTGTGCGCGTTCGGGTTCTCACTCCACGGGATCTCGGTGAGCACATCACCGTCGGCGACCTTGGTCTGCAGTCCGTAGACGATGTCGGGCAGCTTCACCGCGATGTGCAACAAGATGGAGCCGACCACCACGTACGCGAGAAAGCGGTGGACCGGAGGGAAATACCACTGGAAGGGATACCAGTTGAGGGCGTTGAAGAATCCGGTGATCAGTTGCACCAGGGTCGAGGCGACGAGAATCGCCACGGTGACCCGCTCGACCGCATGCTTGATCGACCTGATCGGCGGCCAGCGGAACAGGTTCGGGTACACCGTCCAGAGTTTCAGCAGCACGAGCGG
Source organism: uncultured Actinomycetota bacterium (assembly GCA_963723815.1). GTDB lineage: Bacteria > Actinomycetota > Actinomycetes > Propionibacteriales > Propionibacteriaceae > Microlunatus. The sequence continues at coordinate 16,247 of CAVRSH010000007.1, forward strand.
AATCGTGGCGGTTCCGGTCGCGACGTGCAGGCCCTGGGTGACGCGGTAGGCCCAGATCGGGCTGGCCGGCTCGGGCAGCCACGCCCAGGGAGCGTACTGATAGTGGCTGAGCAGGCCGGTGAGGAAGCAGAGGCCGATGGCGATACCGACCGCGCGCCCCACCCGGGCCGTGACGGCGGTCGACCGCAAGGTGCTGCTGAAGCTGGGCCACTGCCGCGGTCTGGCGGTGCTCATCGGTGCCGACTCTTCCGCAGGGTGACGAAGATTCGCCCGCCGGCTGACCACTCCTCGGTCACCAGCAGGTTCAAGGACGAGGCCACCCGGGCCAACGTTCGGGCCCCGATCCGGCCCCAGGGCAGCGGGGTGGAGGTCAGCCGGTGACTGGCGAGCACCACCTGGTGAACCTCATCGCGATCGGGCGCCGGGTCGACTTCGCAGATGACCAGCCCTCCGGCGCCGATCAGGTCCCGGCAGCGTCTCAGCAGCGCTTCGAGGTCGCCTCCCATGCCGATGTTGCTGTCGACGAGCAGCGCGGTACCCCAGCGTCCCTCCGCCGGCAGCGGATCGCTGATCCGGCGGTGCAGGGCCAACCCACCGCGGGTCATGCTGGCGTCGACAGCCGCCGCGGACATGTCGACGCCGAGGGCCGAGCGACCGGAACGGTTGAGGGCCACGACCATCCGGCCGGGACCGCAGCCGAGGTCCACCACGGGCGGCTCGCACCGCGACACCACTGTCAGGTCGACATCGTCGGCATCGCTGGACCAGCGGGCGACGTCCAGGCCGAGGGCGTCGACGGCCGAGCACACCAGGGTCGGGTCGCCGCTGAAGGCCCGGTCGAAGAGCCGCTCGGCCGACTGCTCGTGCCGGGCGTCCATCAGCTCGCGGTGGCGTCGGGAGAAGCCGAGCCAGGGATAGCGACTAGCCACGTGCTGGGCGTCGGCGGGCAGGTCGACATCGCGCAGGGGCGGCAGCAGGCGCACGGACAGGTTCAGGGCGCTCAGTCGGGCGAACTGGGCGGCTCCGGTCCGATGGGTCGACATGGGGATGCCATCGAACACCTCTCGCGGATCGCCCGCGCGCAGCCCGATGGCCCAGAAGCCGCCGTCTTCGCTCAGTCCGAGGACCGCGTCGGCGCCGCCCCAGTCGCTGTCCAGCAGCCGACCCGTGACCTGGGGGGTGTCCATCCCGATCAACAGCACCGGATGTCGTCGATCATGGTTCGACAGCGCGGTGAAGGCGGAGGCCAGGCGCTCGTTGAGGTCTCTGCCGGATTGGGCCACCGTCTCGAACTCGAGGCTCCACGGGTACGGGTTGCCGTCCCAGGCCAGGACCTTGCGGGCCGCGCGACTCGACCGCACCGCGTGCAGGGTGTCCTCGATCGCGCACGCCGCCAGACCGGCGGCTTCCTCGGGGGAGAAGTCCACCTGCAGCCGCGTCTTCACCCGCCCGGGAACGGGCTCCTTCGCCAGCACCACAACGGTTTGCGCCCGATCGGTCGGCGCACTCATCGGGAGATCACCGCGCTCATGTCGCGCATGGCGTGCCAGACGCCGCGCGGAGTGCCGGTCACCTTGGAGCGTCCGCGGCGCGCGAGGTAGTCCACCCCGATCTCACCGATCCGCCATCCCGCATCAGCCGCCCGGACGACGGTCTCGGCCGGATAGCCGGACCGTTGGTCCATGATTCCCAGGCCGAGCAGGTCCTCTCGTCGTGCGGCCCGCATCGGTCCCAGATCGGCGAGGCGTACGCCGGTCCGGCGCCGGAGGCGCGCGACCAGTGCATGGTTCGCCGCTCGCAGGTGCCACGGGTGCGCGCCACGGCTGACCGGCATCCGGCGGCCCAGCATCAAATCACGGTCACCGGCGATGACCGGATCCACCAGCCGGGGAAGCTGCCGCGGATCCAGGCTGGCGTCGGCGTCCATCACGGCGACGACGGGCGCTCGGGCCGCCAGCAGTCCGGCGTGGCAGGCGGCACCGTAACCCCGCTGCTCGACACGGACCACCTGCGCACCCCACCGGGCGGCGAGCTCCGCCGACCCGTCGGTCGAGCCGTTGTCGACCACGATCGGCGACATGCCCTGGGGGATTCGGGCGAGCACCCACGGCAACGCTTCGACCTCGTTCAGGCACGGAAGTATGACATCGACGACCGGCCGGGAGTTCATGGTCCGACGCTAAGTGCGAAACGGTTGCCTCGACAGGGCGGAACGCTTTCGCCTCGGTTACGGTCCGCCTCTGGGTGGCCCCGCCGATCGTCCTCGGCTGGGCTGGCCTGCCTAGGCTGCGACTTGTGACTGATCGCCGGACGGGACGGATGAAGGTCCTGCTGACCGGCGGCGCCGGATTCATCGGCTCGGTGGTGCAGGAACGGCTGGAGGCGGTCGGGGCCGATGTGGTTGTCTTCGACCGGGCCGGCGACCCTCGGGATGACGTCACCGACCTCGATCGGGTCCGGTCGGCGTCGGCTGACTGCTCGGTGATCGTTCACCTGGCCGCCAAAGTCGGGTTGGGCGTCGAGCTCAGCGACATCGACGACTACGTACGCCAGAACGATCTCGGGACCGCAGTCGTGCTGCGGTCGGCCGCCGAGGCGGGGGTGTGCCGGATCGTCTACGCCTCGTCGATGGTGGTCTACGGCGAAGGGGCGTACGCCTGTCCGGACCATGGTCCGGTCGGTCCGCCGCCGCGCCTTGCGGCAGACCTGGCCCGAGGCCGGTTCGAGCCCTCGTGCCCCCGTTGCGGCAGCAGTTGGTGCCGGGCTGGTGCCGGAGTCCGCGCCCTTGGATCCCCGCAACGTTTACGCCGCGACCAAGGCCCACGGGGAACGGCTCGCGGCCATCTGGAGCCGGGAAACCGGAGGTGAGGTGGCGGCGCTCCGCTTCCACAACGTCTACGGACCCGGGATGCCGCGCGCACACTCCGTACGCCGGGGTGGCCTCGCTGTTCCGGGCCAGTCTGGAACAGGGACAGCCGGCTCAGGTCTTCGAGGACGGCCGGCAACGCCGCAACTTCGTCCACGTCAACGACGTGGCCGGAGCCGTTGTCGCCGCCGCGGTCGCGGACCTGCCGCCCGGCGTGACACCGCTCAACATCGGTTCTGCCGCGAGTCAGCACCATCGGTGAGATGGCTGAGGGCCTGACCGCCGCGCTGGGCGGACCGGCACCGACCATCACCGGGCGATATCGGCTGGGCGACGTCCGGCATGTCACCGCCGACTGCTCCGCCGCCGAACGCGTCCTCGGCTGGCGCGCCGAGATCGACCTGACGACCGGAATCCAGTCGCTGCTCGCCCGGCGCTCGCCGAATAGTTTCGACTGACCGCCAGCGGTCGCGAACCTTCGGGGCGGCGCACTATGTTGGGCGCGTGCCCACTTGGACTCCCGCAGACCTCGCCGATCAGCAGGGCCGCCGGGTCGTGATCACCGGTGGCAACAGCGGCATCGGACTGGTGGCCGCCCGGCTACTGGCCGGCGCCGGTGCGCAGGTGATCATCGCCGTCCGGGACCAGGCCAAGGGTCAGCAGGCGGCCGACGACATCGGCGGCGATGTCGGAGTGCGCCCGCTTGATCTCGCTGACCTGGACTCCGTCCGGGCGTTCGCCGCGGCTACCACCGAGCCGATCGATGTCTTGGTCAACAACGCCGGGGTGATGGCCACGCCGCTCGGTCGGACTGCGCAGGGCTTCGAGACGCAGTTCGGGGTGAACCATCTGGGCCACTTCGCGCTGACCAACCTGCTGCTGCCGATGATCACCGATCGGGTGGTGTCGGTGGCCTCGGGTGCGCACCGCCGTGGGCACATCGACCTGAGCGATCTCAACTGGAATCGCCGCCGCTATGAGCGCTGGGCGGCGTACGGGCAGTCCAAGCTGGCCAACCTGCTGTTCATCCTGGAACTCGAACGCAGGCTGACCGCCGCTGGCTCGCCGATCCGAGCCTTGGCCGCGCATCCCGGATACGCCGCGACCAACCTGCAGTCGCACTCCGGCAATCCGATCATCGACCGGATGATGAAGCTGACCAATCGGATCGTCGCCCAGAGCCAGGACATGGGCGCCCTGCCAACGGTCTACGCGGTCAGCCAGGACCTGCCCGGCGGCAGCTATGTCGGCCCCGACGGGCGCTCGGAACTGCGCGGATACCCGACCCTGGTCGGGCGGTCGGCCGAGGCCAGCGACCCGAGGCTGGCCGCGGCGCTGTGGACGGCCTCGGAGGAACTGACCGGGGTGCCCTTCCCGCTCTGATCGGGTCGCCGGCGCCCGGCCGCGCTACTGCCGCGGCAGGACGGTGAGGACGCGCGCGAGATGGTCGCGGAACTCGACCAGGAAGTTGCTCAGGAACGCCGCGGTCGCAGTCGTTGGTGACCTCCCCGTCTTCCTTGAAGACTTCAGGTGAGTAGTGGATGTAGGCCTCTGGCGAGGTCATCTGGCGGGCGTTGACGAAGCTGAGGACTGCGCGCAGGCTCTGCTGGCCGACCGCGGTGCCGATCGCACCGATCGACGCCCCGATGACGGCGGCCGGAATGTGGTGAAAGGAATTCTGCCCCCAGGGCCGAGATGCCCAGTCGATCGCGTTCTTCAATGCTCCGGGAATGGACCGGTTGTACTCCGGCGTGACGAAAAGCACGGCGTCGGCGCGGCCGATCGCCTCCTTCAGAGCAGCGCCTCCGGCGGGTAGTCGTCGTCGAAGTCCGGGCTGTACAGCGGGAGGTTCGCGATCGGTATCTCGCTGAATTCCAGGTCCGGCGGCGCCAGGCGGACCAGCGCTCTGGACAGGATGCGATTGATGGATTTCGACGAGAGGCTCCCGACGAAATAGCCGACACGGTACGTGGTCATTGCTGCTCCTCTCTGGCGTGAACCCCTGCGGTCCACTCAATTGATGGCTCTCACGACGATCATGCCGAAGGCCCTGTCGCTCCTTGGTTCGACCAGCATCCCGAGAAGCACACCACTCCAGGCAACCGCGTCGCAGCCAGGGTGTCGGGCTACGGCATGGTGTCGCTCTCCTGGTTGACGGAGCGGTCCGTTGCTGGTGAGCTACTCGGATCCAGCGCCAGGGCAGATCGTTCGACGACGACGGAGAGGGATATGAATTCAGAGGTCAAAGCCGACATCGATTTTCGCCTTGACGGAAAACTCGCGGTCGTGGTCGGAGGCTCGGGCGGGATCGGCCACGCGGTGGTCCGCGCGTTCACCGCACAAGGAGCCACGGTGGTCGTCGTCGACCTGGCCGGTGAGTCAGCCGCGGGCGAGGCCGAGTTCGTGAGTTGCGACATCACCGATCCGATCAGGGTCGACGAGACCATCGAACTGATCTCGGCGCGGCACCCACGGATCGACATCCTGGTCAACAGCGCCGGAGTTGTCGCACTTGCCCCGGCCGAGGATCTCGGATCGGCGGATTGGAACCGGACCCTGCTCATCAACCTGACCGGAAGCTTCCACACCTGCCGGGCGGTCGGGCGGGTGATGCTGCGGCAGGGGGAGGGAGCGATCATCAACATCGCCTCGCAAGCCGGCACGGTCGCCCTCGACGGGCATGCCGCCTACTGTGCCTCCAAGGCCGGCCTGATCGGCCTGACCAAGGTGCTGGCCTCCGAATGGGGTGGCCGGGGGATCACCGTCAACTGCGTCAGCCCAACGGTCGTGCTCACCGCCTTGGGCGCCGCCGCGTGGGCCGGTCCAAAGGGTGACGCGTTCCGCAAAGAGATCCCGACGGGGCGCTTCGCCGAGCCCGAGGAGGTCGCGGCGGCGGTCACCTTCCTGGCCTCGAACTCCGCGCGGATGATCAACGGTGCTGATCTGTTGATCGACGGAGGGTTCACGATTCGCTGACATGAGGAACTCGTCGATGCCCGGCACTCAGTCCGCGAGTAGGTGCTCAGCAGAAGCCGGTCGGTGGGCCCATGTGCCGCATCCTCCATGCCTGTTCACGTAGCCCCCATAACCAATCCGCTGGCCAGGGCAGTGAATGCCTGGGCCAGCGGGTATGGGGACTCTTTAACTGACTGTGTTCAGTGAGCCGAGTTGTACGCGTTCTGGACTTCCTGGCTCACTCGGCCCCGGTCGCTGACCTTCATGCCATGCTGCCTGGCCCACTCGCGCATAGCGCCGAGCTGGTGCTTGTCTGTCTTGGTCGAGCTTGCGCCACGAGCCTGTCGGCCACCGACTCGCCGCGCTGCTGAGACGAAGGGAGCGAGTGCGTCGTCGAGCTTCTTGGCATTCTTCTCGGAAAGGTCTATCTCGTACTGAACGCCGTTGTACGAGAAGCTGACGGTCTGTCCGTCGTCTTCGATCTCTTTGTTGTCGAGGTCATCGACAAGTCTGATGATGGTGCGCTGAGCCATGTGTCTCCTGACGGTTGTAGGGGCAGTTGTATCGACTATAGCAACCAGTTCTCTACTTTAGGGGATTGCCAAAGGCCCGCCACGCCCGAACTGAGTCCTTTCGTTGAACTCCGGATCGCGGTCATCGGGAGAAATAGCCCCGGACAGAGTCACGACAGTGCTGGGGAATGTCAGAAGGAATTATCTGCACGAGCCGAATAATAGTGTGATCGCCGGCGTCACCGAGATGCGATCACCGGGTGCTCTCTCACGACGGCACGCGCGAATGGCGGAGCGCCGCTGTCAACCGCTGATGGCCAGGCGGGTCAGGATCTGGTCGATCCTCGCCAGCGTTCTCGGGTCGCCGACGGGCCGGAAGTGACCGATGGCCGGAAGAATGATGTTTTCGGCGCCTTCCAGGTGACTCGTCTCGGGAATGTGCGGATCAAAGACGCTGTAGAGCGAGCTGATGTGGGCGTTGATAGTGATGTTGAGGGCGAGCTGAGTGATCATGACCCCCTTGGGCATGAACATCCGCACGCTCGGCATCAGGAACAGGTTTGCGTAACGCGATCCCGAAAAAGGCGTATTGATCGCGATGACATGGCGCACCCGGTGAGAGGTATCGGGATTAGCGAGCGCATGTTTCGCGATCAGCCCACCTTTGCTGTGGGCGATGACCACGACATCTCGGAGTTTCAGGCTTTCCAGATATTCACTGACGATCAGCGCCATGGCCTCGACGGCCCCGGTGTTGAACCCGAGCTTGTCCGAGACGTACACCGGATGACCGGCACGAAACAGGTGGTCGGCAACCGGCTGCATGAACTTCCAGTTCTCGTAGACTCCCGGGATCAGCAGGATCGGAGCGCCGGATGCTCTGGGTGGGTGAAGAAGCTGATCAGGAGTCTTCCGCGAGAACATGGCCTCGAATCATCCAGTACACCAGATAGCAATAGTCGAGGAACCAGCCGCCGATCTTGCGTGCTGCCGAAAGCTTCATCGGGCGCACCGTGACCAACCAGTCGGCACCCGGCTCCGGCGATCGAGTCGGTCGTCCCAGATCAGCCACGGGCTGGGTGTGCGCACCTGACTCGCACGGATAGCTATCCGGTCGATGGTTCATGGCTACTCATCCTTTTCGCGTGCCATCATCGGAAGTGAGTCGCCGACTGTCGAAGCATTCGCAGTGCGTCCGACTCGTGGTAGATGCGTTCTGCGGGTTCGATTCCCGCACAGAAATTGGCGTACATCACCGCGGCGAGCAGGGAGACCACTGGTTCCAAGAGGCGAGCCGCCCGGGCGGGGTCCGAACCCGGCACGATCCGTTCCCAGGCCGAGACGAACCACTCGCGAGCGGCGAACTGAGCCGACGGGGAGAGTCGCTCGACGAACGCCAGTTCGTCGATCAGCGGATGGCCGACGAAGGAGTCACCCCAGTCCAAGATGACGTAGCCACCGACGGGACCGGCCACGTTTCCGGGATGAAAGTCACCGTGTACCAGCGAGTCGGGAATGCCACATTCGGTGATGGCCGCCAAGCGCGCCGGCAGGCCGGCCACCAGCACCGCTAGTGACCGGCGTTCCGGCAGCGTCGAGCGCGGTGCCCCACTGCTCCACCGTGGCACGCGATCTGCGGGACCATCGTCGACAGCCGGCGGTCCGGAACGCCGAGGGCCGTCAACTCGCCGAGGCGGTCGAGGCTGCGCTGCTGCAGGTCGGTCAACAACTGGACCATCGGTCGCAACGCCGCCGGCTCTCGTACCTCGTGGTTGACCGCGCCGGCGATGTCGGCGATCAGAGCGCGACCGGGGGCGAAGTCGATCAGCCGCGGCGCCACGGGCACACCGATCCAATCGATCACCGCGCCTTCGTGCGCGAAGAAACCGGGCACGGCCTTGAGCCAGACCAGGCCCGCCGCGGTCGGGATTCGCCACAACGCGGACAGGTTCCAGGTCCTCATCTGCTGAGCCGGACCCGACCTGGACGATCCACGGTCGGTCAGTCGATCCTCGGCCCAGGCTAGGAGTTCGGCCGGCCCACCCGGCCGCGCCCAGGTCTGGCGTAGCGGGTGCTCGGCCAGCGGGTTGCCAATGACTGATGCCAGCGCCCGCTGTGGTGGTCGGTTGGTCTCGGCCAGGTAGGTGACCTCTCCGCCGGAGATCCGGTCCGAGGTGGCCTGCAGCAAGCGGAGCACCGTGATCTCGATGCCGTCCCGCTCCCGAACGGCTGTCACGAGGTCGTGCACTTCCGGCCACCATGGCATCTCGAGCGACACCGGCGGCAGCAGGCCGATGATCTCGCCCTGGTGAACCAGGACGACGCTCGCCATCCGACCGGCCACCAGCACGGGACGAGCCTAACCATTGGGTCGCGGAACGGGCTATCGAAGATCGGTTGTCGGCCGACCCTCATCCGACCAGTGCTCGAGCCGGACCACATTCCCTGTACTTCAAGGGACTGTGCGGCGTACGGTCAAGGAACCGAGGACTTTCTGTACTCAGGCTCCAGTCTCCGTCGCCCCGGCGTATTTCCATGCCGGACGAGGGCGCCATGATCCCGACAACCCAGGAGACCCAGCAATCCGAACAGCCGTCGCCGACGGCCAATCGCAGGATCGGGCTGATCGTCGCGACATCGCTGGCCGCCGGCCTGATTGCTGCCGCGGTTCTGGTGGTCGTCCCGGTTGGTCCGGCGGAAGAGTACGTCGTGACCGGTTTGGTCCTCCTCGGGTTTGCGCTTGGTTGGGCGTTGTTGGCCGTGCTGTCCGTGCGGTTCAGCGACCAGCCGCAGCGGTGGGCCGCCGCGCCGGCCGCGTTCATGGCGGTGATGGGTCTCGCTTCACTCAGCGGGTCGGCCGCCGTGCATGATGTGCTGAGCTGGGTCTGGCCACCAGCCCTTCTCGGGCTGGTGGTCTGGATGTTCGTCCGGATACGACGGCAGTTGCGCAGCCGAATCGGCCGATGGCTGCTTTACCCGGTGCTAGCCGTGATGGCGATCGCCTCGATGGGCGGCGGCTACGAGACCGTCCGTGAATCGCTGGACGCCAGGACCTTTCCGATGCCCGGCCAACTGGTCGACGTCGGTGGGTATCGACTGCACCTGCACTGCACCGGCTCGGGCAGCCCCACAGTCATTCTGGAACCGGGTCAGGGAGGAGTCTCCTCGGACTTCGGGTGGATCACGCCGGCCGTAGCCCGCGACAGCACAGTCTGCGTCTATGACCGCCCCGGCCGCGGGTGGAGCGACGCCACTGACGTTCCCCAGGACGGTGACCGTATTGCCGCGGATCTGCACACGTTGCTGGATCGGGCGCACGTTCCTGGGCCGTACGTGCTGGCCGGTCACTCATTCGGTGGCCTGTACGTCCTCCGCTTCGCCGCAATGTTCCCCGATCAGGTTGCCGGCCTGGTGCTCTTGGACTCCACCGCACCCAAATCGGGTCCGGCCGTGCCAATCGGCAGCGCAGCCGGACAGCGTACTCAGGCGGGTCACCGTACTCTTCTCCGCGGTGGCCCATTTTGGAGTGGGACGCCTGATCGCACAGTCGTCCTACGGCAGTCTGCCCGCCCCGCTCCCGAGGCGAGGCGCGGGCGAATGCGTCGACCGCCCCCCACCTCGCCAGCTTCATCGAGGAGTTCGTCGAGGCGAACGCGGCGATGCAGCAGGCGTCAACCCTGACCAGCCTCGACGGCAAGCCGATGATTGTCGTGACCGCCGACCGGGGCAGCAATGATGATCAATGGCCGGCCAAGCAGGACCACCTGGCCACCCTGTCGACCAACAGTGTCCACCGGCACGCTGACGCCACCCACGAATCCCTTCTCGACGACCAGACCGACTCGGTCGCAGCCAGCCAGGCTATTCACGATGTCGTCATCTCCGTACGCAACTCCACGGACCTTGGATCACGCTGAGTTGCGATCAACGGCCTCACGAATGCCCAAGTCCCGAAGAACGCGTGGCTTTGGTCGTCTTGCCCTCTCGTACGTTTCGCACCCGCCGATCGACAACGTCCAGATCCATCGGCCTCGAGCGTGCGTCTCACACCCACTGGTCGACAACGATTCACGTCGAATCGGCGCGGGCCTACCGGGGCTCCAGACCGGGACTGCCCGAAGGCGGTCCCGGCCCGCTGCTCCGCTACAGGGCCCGGGACCGGGACCGGCCGGTGACCGCGGAAGCGATCATCACGAGGACGGCCGCGACGGCGATGGCGATGAGCCATCGCACCCAGTCGATCCCCGGGCTGCCGTTTCCGCCGAACGCCGTGTAGATGTACCAGCCGATCAGCACGCCGCCGATCCCGCAGAGGATCGTCAGCCAGATCGGGATGTTGTCACGGTTGCCCGGGGCGACGAACTTGCCCAGCAAGCCGATGATGATGCCGGCCACCAGGACACCGATGATCTCCATGCATTCCTCCTACCAGTTCGTTGGGTTTACCACGTAAACCGACCATACGCTCGAGGAGGTAACGATGTGCGCGTTTCGGGCTGCACCACGCCGCCGCCGACAATTCTTGATCATCGTCGGTCCCCCCATTGGCGCAACGGTGACCATCGAGGCAGGGCTTCGACGCCGGACTGGGGCGGTCGGCGGTCCGCTATCCTCCCTCGGGCACCTGATCCTTGACCGCGTCGTAGCCGACCTTGGCCGGTGCCGGACTCGGTGAGTAGATCACGCGGATCACCCCCGTCGGGAACGTCTCCGTCGTCGTCACCTTCAAGTGGTACGGCGTGTCGCCGTCGTCGAAGAGCTTGCGGCCCTTGCGTGCCGCCACCGGGTGCACCAGTAGACGGAGTTCGTCGACAAGCCCTGCGGCGAGCAACTGCTGCACCACCGAGATCGAGCCCGGGATGAGTATGCCGGTGGTGCCCGCATCGGCCTTGAGCGCGGTGACGGCTTCGATGAGATCGCCGTCGATCAGCTCGGAGTTACGCCAGGAGAATTGGCGGGGCCGGCGCGAGACGACGACCTTGCGCGTGTCGCCGAGTTGCTTGGCGAATGATGCGTCCTCCCCGCCCGCTGCCTCGCGGTCGGGCCACGCCCCGGCGAAGCTGTCATAGGTTTCGCGGCCGAGGAGCAGGACGTCTGAGGTTTCGTAGTCCTCGCCGACGGCACGGCCCATGTTTTCGTCGAAGTACGGAAAGTGCCAATCGGGGTCGATCTCGGCTACACCGTCGGCCGCGATGAACAGGGTTGAGATGAGCTTCGCCATGAGGTGATCCCTTCAATCCAGTGTTGTCGGTAGGTAGACCGGTGCGGGCGCAAAATTCATCGACCGCCCGCGGATCCGTTGCTCCGGTGACAGCTGCTCAGTGCTCGGTTGACCTGAGCTACTGCTTCTTCGGGGGCTTCGGCGGTGTGGTGGGGCGGGTCGGCGGTCGGAAGGGCGGGGGGTCGGCGGCTGGGTGGCCGGTGAAGCGTTCGATGATGGTGGCGGCGACGTCGCGGAGTTTGACATTGCGGTTTTGCGATGCTCGTCGCAGGATCCCGAAGGCGGCCTCCCGGGTGCAGCGGTTCTGGCTCATCAAGACGCCGAGGGCCTGGTCGATGATCGACCGGGCGACCAGTGCCTGTTCCAGTTGGGACGCCCGCTCGTCGGCCTCAATGATCCGGACCGCCGCCGGGATGGTGCGGGCGACCTCTTCGGCGAACAGCGTCGCCCGACGCAACGTCACCTCGTCGAAAGCTTCGGGTGCGGGGGCGTACAGATTGACGGCGATCCGGTGACCTGGACTGACCTCGGCGGGAATGCCAGCTGCCGAGGCGAAGCCGAGCAACGTGGCTACCGCTGACCACGCCGGCCAACGGTGTTCCTCAGCCAGATCGATGCCGGTGAAGACCGCACCGGTCCGCAGGGCCTCCACACAGGGGCCGTCGTCGGTGTCGAACTCGACCTGATCGGCCTCCCACGCCGCGCGATCGCTGGTGCCGATGGTCGCTGGATGGCCGTACAGGCTGGTGCTGATGCTGTAGGAGCCCACCACCTCGATCACGTCCGCAGCCATGTCGGCCGCGGCTTGCAGGTAGCCATCGATCGTCGTGCTCTGCCGAAGGCGCGGCTCAAGTTGGGTCCACACCTGGTGGCGGAAGGCCTCGTCGAGCATCCGGATCCCTTTCAACAGTTCTGCTGTCCGAGTGGGTAAGCAAATTGGTGAGGCGGCTGTGGCTGGTTCAGTAGTCGAGAAGTTCTCCATCGCTGCGATGTCGCCGGCCGATCTGACGCGGCGGCGCCGGGCTGTCGGGCGGGCCTAGGTGACGGGTTGTCCGCCGGTGACGCCGAGCATTTCGGCGGTGATGTAGCTGGATTCCTGGGAGGCGAAGAACACGTAGGCGGGGGCGACTTCGGCCGGTTGTCCAGCGCGGCCGAGGGATGATTTCTCGCCGTGGCCTTCGGCGCGTTCGGGGGGCATGGTTGCCGGGATGAGCGGGGTCCAGATCGGTCCGGGGGCGACGGCGTTGACCCGGATGCCCTTCTCGGCGAGTTCTTGGGCGAGGCCCTTGGTGAAGTTGTGGATGCCGGCCTTGGTGGTGGCGTAGTCCAGCAGGTCCGGGGACGGGTTGACCGCTTGCACCGAGGAGGTGTTGATGATCGTCGAGCCGGGCTTCAGGTGCGGAATGGCTTTCTTGCAGAGCCAGAACATGGCGTACAGGTTGGTTTTCATCACCCGGTCGAACTGTTCGGTGGTGATGTCGGCGATGCCGCCCAGTTGGGCCATCTGGTAGGCGGCGTTGTTGACCAGGATGTCCAGGCCGCCGAGTTCGGCGACCGCGGTGTCGATGATCTTCTGGCAGGTCGCCTCGTCGCGGATGTCGCCGGGGCAGCGGACCGCTTTGCGGCCGGCGGCCTCGACCAGCCGCACGGTTTCGTCGGCGTCGGCTTGTTCGCTGTCGAGGTAGCTGAGTACCACATCGGCGCCCTCCCGGGCGAAGGCCAGGGCGACGGCGCGGCCGATGCCGGAGTCGCCGCCGGTGATCGACCGCACGCTTGCCGGCGAGCCGGTCACTTCCCCGGTAGCTGTCCTCGCCGTGGTCGGGCCGGTCCTGCATGTCTTTGGTCAGCCCGGGATGGGCCTGCTGTTCATCGGTGCTGTCCGGCTGCTCGTACTGGTCGGTGGGATCGGTTTTCGTCGTCTGATCGGCCATACCAACCAAGCTATCGCCGCCGTCGCCGGAGCACCCGACGGGGGACTGCTGCATGTGCCGGAGGGCGGCCGACCGGATTTCTCGTTCGTGGTAACAAGCGGTGCCGGCCTCTGCCCGAAATCGACCACGTCGGCGACCACGGTGTCAGTCGACGGTGCTTGACCTGAACGGCTCCCGCCAACCTGTGACATGCTCGAATTGTGAGTAGGTGGCGCTTGGTGCATTGCGCGGCAGTCGCAGCCCTGCCCATGGCCCTGCTGCTGAGCGGTTGTACACCCGCCGGGGAGGCCGCCGCGCGGATGGCCGGCGACCGCTTCCAAACGGCGCTGCGCGACGACGACCTGACTGGTGCCTGTCAGCTGCTGTCCGATGAGGCGCGCGACAAGCTTGAATCGGGTAGCGGCAAACCGTGCCCGTCCGCTCTCGCGGCTGTGGACCTGCCGACGGGCACGGCGAGCTCGATCGAGGTGTGGGGGGACAACGCCCAAGTCCGGTTGGATCCGGGAGTGTTGTTCCTCGCGGAGTTTCGGGGGGGTTGGAAGGTGACCGCGGCGGGCTGTCAGCCGCGGCCGGACATGCCCTACGACTGTGATGTGGAGGGCTGAGCCATGCGAGCGGTCTTCGTCGGGACGCTGCTGTTCATTGCCGTCGGCCTGGCCTACATGATCACCATCGGGCTGCTGCAACGGTGAGGGCAGCGTGAGGGTGTGAAGCGGTTCGTGCGGGAGAACGGGCTGACCTTGTTCTTTGGGCTGCTGTTGCTGCTCGCCCTGTTGGGCCAGTCGGTGGCCGGGAGAGCGGAGTTCAATAGCCAGCAACTCGCCGAGGGCCAGGAGACTCTGTCTTACCTGCAGTACGTGACCAGCTCCGACTTCGCCGTCGATGTCGCTGAGAACTGGCAGTCGGAGTTCCTTCAGTTCTTCGTGTTCATTCTGGCCACCGTCTGGCTGGTGCAGCGGGGGTCGACGGAGTCCAAGGCGCTCGGCAAGGCTGGCCGGGAGTCCGATGAGGACCAGAAGGTGGGTGAGCACGCTCCTCCGGACGCCCCGGCCTGGGCGCGCGCCCCCGGGTTCCGGCTGGCTATCTACTCCCGATCCCTCGGCCTGGTGATGGGCACCATCTTCCTGCTGGCGTGGCTGGCGCAGTCGATCGCCGGCCGGGCCGCCTACAACGGTCAGCAACTGAGCCAGCACGCGGACCCGGTCAGCTGGGTCGGCTATCTCGGCTCAGCGGACTTCTGGAGCCGCTCTCTGCAGAACTGGCAATCGGAGTTCCTCGCCGTCGCCGCCATGGCCGCCCTCTCGATCTATCTCCGCCAACGCGGCTCGCCGGAGTCGAAGCCGGTCGGCAGCGCCCACACCGCCACCGGCGAAGAAGGTTGACGGCGAACGAGCCTAGCGCCGCGAGTAATTCTTCGGATCCAACCATGCGCAGGCTGGCCCCGAGCCTCGCTGTCGTACGGTCTTGGCATGGCGTCATCGCTTGAGATCTACCTGCAGAACCATGAAGCCGCGGCTCAAGCCGGCTCGGCCCTATTTCATCGGGCCGCGGTCAACCAAGGCAGCCGAGAGTACGGGGATGAGCTGCGTGCGCTCGCCGCCGATGTGAATGAAGATCATCGCCGGCTGCGGATGATCATGAGTAAGGTCGGCGTCCGACCCAACGTTCCTTTCGGCTTGGCCCTTCGTCTTGGTGAACGCATCGGACGAATGAAGCCGAACGGTCGGCTGATCCGGCGGGCCCCGCTCAGTGACCTCATCGAGGTTGAAGGCCTGCTCGATTCCGTAGCGGCCAAAAGGGCCGGGTGGCACGCTCTAGCCACCGTTGAGTCGACCCCCGGAATCGATCCCGGCGAGATCGACGAACTGGTCAACCGAGCGGATGACCAGCTTTCGCGACTGACAGCCCTTCACGCCACAGCGTCCGGGGTGCTCAGCGCCAAGTGACCAGTGAGTTGATCAGGACGCGTCGGCGATCGTTGCCGGACTTGAGGCTCGGGACGGTTTCTTTCATGAGCCGGCCGGGGGCTGGCCGGTCGGATCGACTTCGCCCGTTTTAGCGGGATACGGCATCGGAGGCGATGGCCGAGAGTGACGCAGCAACGAGGAGGGTGGTGGTTTGGCGTCGGTGGCTGGGTCGGGCGAATCGGCGGGCTTGTCGTCGGAGTCGGGCCGCTGCCAGGGCAGCGTGCTGGCGGCGGGTTCGCCGTCGATAGCTTGCTGGGGCGTTTCGATGGGCTGCGCCGGTTCGTGCGCCAGGGCCCACCGCAGATAGCGCCTCTTCCGCGACCGGCAGGGTGGCGAAGAGCATCTCTTTGCCGATGACCTCGATCACCCCGGCTCGGACTAGCGGTTCGTAAACGTCGTTCTTCACTCGAGCCAGGCCCAGGTGGATGTCGCGATCGGCGAGCTCGCGGGCCAGCTCTCGCAGGCCGTCGGCCGCGGTGATGTCGATTTCGACGTTGGCCTCGACGTTGAGCACGAACCACCGCACCGGGGAGTCCGGGTAGGCCTCGTTCTCTAGAGCGATCAGCTTGACGACCCGCTCGCGCAGGTCGCCGATGTTGGCGAAGAACAGCGGCGCATCGTAGCGATAGAACATGCATCCGGGGATGGTCCGCGCGTCGGGGTAGTCGGCGACGTCGTGCATGCCGTCGACGCCCGGCACCCGCCCCAGGACGCCCTCGTGCGGACGCGCCAGGCGGTACAGCATCTCCATCAGGCTGAGTCCGATGGCCAAGCCGACGCCTTGCAGGATGCCGATCAGAACCGTGCCGACCAGCGTGGTGACGGCCAGCATGAACTCGCTCCGTCGAAACCGCCACAGCCGCCGGAACTCCGGGATCGAGACGAGCTTGCCCGCCGCGTAGAGGACCACCGCGCCGAGGGCCGCCCAGGGCAGCGGTGCCATCAGCGGCCCGGCGAACAACAAGACGGCGACGACGCACAACCCGGCGACGAGTGAGTAGACCTGGCTGCGCGCGCCACCGGCGATCGCCAGGGCCGTACGCGACCCCGACGATGAGACGGGATAGCCGCTGAAGACGCCGACCACCGCGTGCACACCCGCCATCGCGACGAGCTCGGCCTGCGGATCAGGGCGAAGGTCGGACGCGGTCTCCCCGTCGGCGGGGGTGAGCGGGAATCCCCGGGCGATGAGCATGATGTCGCTGTATCCGACGATCGTGATGCCCAGGCCGGCCAGCAGAAGCATCTTCACGTCCTCGAACGTCACCTCGGGCAGGTGCGGCACGGGCAGCCCCAGGGGACCTGACCCACCACCGCCACTCCGCGTGACTCAAGGCCGAGGACGACCGATGCCACGGTGGCCAGCACCACGGCGATGAGCGGCCCGGGCAGCGACGGGCCCAGCCGGCGCAGCAGCAGGATGATCGCCAGTGTGGTCGCGGCGACTGCGAGCGTCAGCCAATCGATGTCGGCCGCCACGCCGATGAAACCACGCACCTGCTCAACAATCGTGTCGCCCGCGAAAGAGGTCCCGGTCACTTTGCCGAGCTGGCCGACGATCATCAGCACGGCGCCGCCGGCCAGGTAGCCGACGAGTAGTGGAGTAGACAAGAGTTCGGCGATGATCCCCGCCCGCAGCAGCCGAGCAAGCAGGGACCAGCCGGCGACGATCAGGGCGAGGGTGGCGCTCAGGGCGACGGCGCGCTCAGGGTTCTGCGCGGCCAGTGGGGCAATCGCGACGCCGGTCATCAGCGCGATCGTGGACTCGGGCCCGGACGAGAGGATGCGCGAACTGCCGAGCACGGCATAGGCGACGATCGCGGCCAGGGCAGCCCACAGGCTCGCCACCGGAGGGACGTTGACAATCGCCGAATAGGCCATCACCTGCGGGATGAGGTATGCCGCCACGGCCACCCCCGCGATGCAGTCCACGCGGAGCCACCGGCGGGAATACCTCTTGGCCAAATAGTTCAGGCCGGGCGTGAGACCGCGCAGCAGCGAGCGGACTCGGTGCTCGGGCCTCTTGTCCAGCTGGTAGTCGAGGGCCGGGCGAGGCCGCAAGTGAGCTGGAATCCGGACACGTCGGTCGGCTGACTGCCTGCTGGCAGTCGGCCGCTTCTTCGCCACCGCGCGTCCTTTGGTGGTGCCACACCAACTGGTGTGCCCAGGGTTTGGTGTCTCCATCATGCAGCTGGTCGACATCCAAGCGTTGAACTTCGGACTTTACCAGTCTGTTCGGCCGCTGGGCTTCTGCACCTGCGGGCGATCCGATCGCGCGAATTAGTCGCCAAGGTCACCGCTGGACCGGGAAGACGAGGTGGAGGACGCGGTCTCCCTCGACGCACACCGTTGGGTTGCCTAGCAGTACGTCTTGTGAGGAGAGGTCGCCGAAGAAGGGCCGGTTGCCCGCGCCCATCACCACCGGCACTAAATCGACGGCCACCTCGTCTAGCAGCCCTAGGTCCAGGCACTGCCGCGCGATGGTCCCTCCGGCGACGGAAATGACGCGATCCCCGGCGAGTTCCTGCGCCCGGGCGATCGCGGCCTCGACCCCGTCGGTCACGAAGGAGAAGGGGGCGTCGGGGTGGGCCTCGACCCAGTGGGTGGGGATCCGGTGCGTCACCACGACGACAGGGACGTCCAGGGTGTGCCGGCCTTGCCAGCCCTCGGCCACTTCGAACAGTGTCCGGCCACAGACCAGCGCACCGAGCGAGGACACCCACCGCCGCCAATGCTCCGCACTCGGCGGGGTGAGGTGGACGGTGAAGTCTCCGAGCGGGGGTCGGGATTGCCACCTCGCCGTTCTGCAACCAATCGAACAGCGGGCCGATGGTGTTGTCTGGCTTGGCGACGTACCCATCGAGAGACATGATGGCCTGCGCCTGCACTATGCTCACGGATCCTCCATCTCAGCCGTGCTGGGGTCGGTAGACGGGACGACGATGCCACTGGCGAACGGCGTGGCGTCGACCAGGTCCAAGCGCGGCTCAAGAAGCTGCGCAGAACGTGACCGCCGGATCGACGCCTTGGCGGTCCGAGTCCTTCCCAACCGTCGTCAGATGTCGCCAGGCAGTGAGCTGTGAGCACCTTTCGATGGAGTCGCGGTCATCCGGTGGTCGCGCCGAAGGTGAGGCCCAGCAGATAGGTGGCGGCCGCGGCGCCGTACCCGATGCCGAGTTGGCGCAGGGCGCGTTTGAGCGGTGAGGCGCCGGAGAGGATGCCCACGACGGCGCCCGTTCCGAGTAGTGCCAGGCCGACGAGTACTGCGGCGACCGTTATTGCTGTCCAACCTGTGGCGCCGAAGAGATAGGGCAGTACCGGTATCAGCGCGCCGGAGGCGAAGAAGCAGAAGCTGGAGATCGCCGCCTTCCAGGCCGACCCGACGGCCTCGTGTGGATCGACCTCGGCCGTCTGGGTCGGGTCGGGATCCAGGTGCAGGGTGGCCAGCACGGTTCGGGCGTGCTCCTCGGCTTGCGGTGGGTCCATGCCCCGGGCCCGGTAGACAAGCGCGAGTTCGTTGGCGTCCACGTCGAGATGGGGCAGCGCCGAGTGGGATCGCGGGTCCGGCTGGGTGGACTGCAGCAG
Source organism: uncultured Actinomycetota bacterium (assembly GCA_963723815.1). Lineage (GTDB taxonomy): Bacteria > Actinomycetota > Actinomycetes > Propionibacteriales > Propionibacteriaceae > Microlunatus. The sequence continues at coordinate 35,284 of CAVRSH010000007.1, forward strand.
CTCGCGTTGGGACCGTACCGAGACGTATTCCCCGGCGCCCATGGACAGTGCTCCGGCGAGTAGGCCGGCGATGCCGGTGAACAAGATGGTGCGCGGGTCGACGCCAGTGGCGCCGATGCCGAGCACCAGCGCCAGGTTGCTGACCAGGCCGTCGTTGGCGCCGAAAACCGCCGCCCGGAACGTGCCGGACAGCTGCTGCCGGCCGCGCGTCGCCAGGCCGCGCAGCACCTCGCCGTGGATCCGCTCGTCGGCTGCCATGGTCTGGCTGGCATCAGCGTCGGTCTCGTACGGGGAGCGCCCCTCCGCCCGCTGCATCAGGGCGAGCACGAACACGGCGCCAAAGTGGCTGGCCAAGAAGACCAGCAGTCGGGTACGCAGGCTGCTTCGAGGTGGCGGCTCGGCGGCGGCGCCGAGCAGGTCAAGCCAATGTTACTCATGCCGCTTCTCGGCGTCGGCCAACGCCAACAGGATCTCTCGTTCCTCACCGTTCCGGCGCTCGCCGAGCTCGCGGTAGCCGGCGGACTCGGCGCGCTCATCGGCCAGGTACTGCCGCCAGCGGCGAATCTGACGCGCCGTACGGTGCGGGGCGGGCGAAGTGGTCACCCGCACATGATCCCAAGGCGCTACTCGCAGGACCGAGTTGACCGCGCCGACTGGCCAATCCGCCGTGCCACTCGCACTACTTTCGTCAGTAGTGATCCACGGCACCATGGCTGAGTCACCTGCTTTGGCTCGGCAGGATGGCGCTACGTTGCTCGAGCAATTGGGTGTGGTCGGCCCACCGGGATCAAGCGAGCAGTGTGCGGCGCTACGTCTCGACTGTTGATCGGGTGAGGTGGATGGAGTCGAGAACCCGGGCGGGTGTTGCCTGCAACTGGAACAGGCGCTGTTGGAGGCGCGGCGGCATCCGTGTGATGAGGCGTAGCAGTTCGGGTATCAGCCGGATTTGTGCACCGGTCCGCGGGATCAGCGTGGACATGGTGGTGGGGCCGATGCTGCGGGCTTTGGCGGTGAGCTCGCGCATCCGGTCCTCGTAGGTACGGAGCCCGGTCTGGTAGCTTCTCCCGGCCTGGCCGAGTTCTTGCGCCAAGACGTAGGCGCCGACCATGGCGATGCTGGTGCCGCCGCCAACGGCCGGGCCAGGGGAGTAGCCGGCGTCACCGACCAGAGTGGTACGGCCCTTGGTCCAGCTGTCCATCACGATCTGGCTGATCGAGTCGAAGTAGAAGTCGTCGGCGGCGTCCATTTCGGCCAGCAGTTGAGGAACCTGCCACCCGTCCCCTCCATAGATGTGGTGCAGCAGCTGCTTTTGTCCGTCGATGTCGCGGTGGTCGAGCTGCGAACTCCTCGCTGCGGCGGAACAGGAAGCCTCCTCTGGCCGTCGTCGTTCCGTGCACGGGGTAGATCGCGGCAAGCCGTCCTGGGGCGTTCCAGACCACCATCCGGCCCTCAAGGCCGAGGTAGTTGGGCAGGGCGGCGCCCGCAAGGTAGCCGCCGAGGAATCGGCGGAACCGGTCCTCGGGTCCGAACACCAGGCGGCGGACGATCGAGTGGAGTCCGTCTGCTCCGATCACGAGGTCGAACCGGTCGGCGGGGGCGTGCTCGAACGTCACCGCGACGCCGTCGGGATCCTCGACGATCGTGTGGATCGAGTCCTCGAACAGGTACTGCGCGTCGCTTCGTGTCGCCTCGTACAGGATGCTCGCCAGCTCGCCGCGCATGATCTCGACGTGTCGCCCCGAGATGCCCGCGACCAGGCGGCGCATCTCGATGTCGACGCCTCGGCCGTCGTGACGCTGGAACGAGACGATCTCGGTGCGGGTGCGGGCATCCATCACCGCGGGCAGCACGCCGGTCCATTCGGCCACATCCATCGCCGGCCCGAACAGGTCCACGGCGTGGCCGCTGGTCCGCACCCGGGCCAGCGGCATCCGCTCGACGACCGTCACCGCGAATCCCTGCCGGCAGAGCCAGTACGCCGCCATCGGGCCCGCGACGCTCGCGCCCGAGATCAGGACGCGCAACGGCTGCCTGGGCATGCCGCCACGTTAGCGGCCGCAGTGCGTTCGCGGGCGTGAGCAGCCGAGCGGTTGCGGTCGTGGCGATGGTGCCGGCGTTATCCAGGGCGACGGGGGTCCCGAACAGGATCCGGATCGCTGGATTGTCGGTCAGCGCTTGCAGGGATCCGGCATCGAACGACTCGCCGTACAGACTGCGGTACTGCCACACGACAAGTCCGGACAGTCCAGCGGCCACGATGATCACGATGACCCCACCCCGCCGGACCAGCCGGACAGCAGCCCGACTCTCGACCCGGCGCAGCCGGCGCAGATCGCGCAAGGCCCGCGACTTCCACCAGAACGCCGCGCCGCAGAATGCCAACCCGATCGCAGACCGAATCCACCTCGCTCAACTGGTGGGAGCTCAGAAAAACGGTTTGGCCGCGGTCTTGGGCCTCGGCGAGGCACTCGCGAAACGCCTGCTCCATCAGGGGGTCGAAACCGATGGTTGGCTCATCGAACACCGACAACGGCGCCCGAGTCGAGAAAGCGGCGACTAACGCGATCTACTCACGAGCATGGCAGGGGATGGGAGGCCGTTAACACGAGACGGCTATTCGATCACTGCCGTTCCTGCTGCGGGGTGACTTGGACGCTTTCGTAGACGTCGGGGGTGCCGTCGTGATCACTGTCGCGCTCCTCGGCCTCGCAGAGCTGTCGATAGACCCGGTTGCGGGCCCGCAACAGCACCGCCGCCAGCAGCGCGGCCATCAGGGACCCGAACAGCACACCAAGCTTGACGTGCTCGTCCCGCGCTCCGTCGGCACCGTAGGCCAGATCACCGATCAGCAACGAGACGGTGAACCCTATGCCGGACAATATCGAGATCCCCAAGACATCGATCCAGCGAAGATCATCATCGAGCCGGGCGCGGGTGAACCGGGCGACCAGGTAGGTCGAGCCGAAGATGCCGACGGTCTTGCCGACCACCAGACCGACAACGATGCCGAGCGTCACCCGGTCGGTCAGGGACTCCACGAGGGCGGAGCCGCCGCCGATGGTCACGCCGGCGGCGAAGAACGCGAAGACCGGAACGGCGAAACCGGCGGAGATCGGGCGCATCCGATGCTCGAAATGCTCAGCCAACCCGGACCGGCGTCCGGGCCGCCGGCGTGCTGGCTACGGACCACCGGCACAGTCAGGGCCAGCAGCACCCCGGCCACGGTGGCGTGTACCCCGGAGGCGTGCACCAAGGCCCAGGTCACAGCCGCCAGCGGCAGCAGCAACCACCATGATCGGACCCGTCGCTGCACCAGCAGACCGAATAGGGCCAGCGGGAGTACTGCCAGCCCCAACCAGACCAGGTGAAGATCGCGAGTGTAGAAGATGGCGATGATCGTGATCGCCAACACATCGTCGACCACGGCCAACGTCAATAAGAAGGTGCGCAGGGCGACCGGCAGATGGGTGCTGATCACCGCGAGCACGGCGAGCGCGAAGGCGATGTCGGTCGCCGTCGGTATGGCCCACCCCTGCAAGGCGCCTGTCTCGCCGCCCAGGTTGACGATCACGAACAGCACAGCCGGTACAGCCATCCCGCCCACCGCAGCCACTACCGGTAGAGCCGCCCGGTGCGGATCGCGCAGATCGCCGGCGACGAACTCGCGCTTCAACTCCAACCCAGCCACGAAGAAGAAGATCGCCAACAACCCGTCGGCCGCCCAGTCACCCAGACTCAGGCTGAGGTGCAGCGATTCCGGACCCACGGTGAAATCGCGCAACGCCGCATAACCGGCCGACCACGGCGAGTTAGCCCACACCAGGGCGACCACGGTGGCTCCCAGCAGCAGGGCGCCACCCACCGTCTCCTTACGCAGCACCGCGGTGATCCGCGCCGCCTCGGGCCACGTCCCGCGTGGAAACAACGTCGATCCGGACGGCTTGCTACCCACGATGTGCTCCCAAATCTGGTCGGCAGTGAAGTCGCCGACCAGACTTCCCGGCACACCAGGACCTCATCCTAGGCTGCATTGTTGTGCGGAGCGACGATTGAGCGCCCGAGCTGATCAGGTCACCGAACTTCAAGTCCCTAGCCTCCTTGGTCAACGACAAGGGCGTGGCGGGCGATCGGTGCCTGACGCTGCGTGCACCCGGAGTGCAGCCTGCCCCAGGCAGTACATTGAGCGTCGGTGAGCCGGGAAGCCTGGTCGGCACTGCTGCTGTCGCGCCGGGAGGTCGCTCGTGTCGAAGGTCTGCCTCTGATGCGGGTGCTGATCTACACCTTCGGCACCCAAGGTGACATCCTGCCGTACGTTGCGCTGGCTCGCGGGCTGGTCCGGGCCGGCCATGAGGCGGTCGTGTGTACCGCCGAAGGCTTCCGAGGATTGGTCGAGGCTCGCGGAGTCGCCTTTGTCCACATGGGCGACGAGATGCTGGAGCTGGTCCAGGGGGCGATGCCGGTCATGCGTGGACCGCGCGACGTCGGTCCGCTGATCAGGCGGATGACGGCGGCCATGCGGTTATCCCTGGAGGACCAGTGGGCTGCGTGCGCAGCAGGTGGAGCCGACGGTGATCGTCTACCACCCGAAGGCTCTCGGAGGCTTCCACATCGCCGAACGGCTCGACGTGGTCGGTGTGGCGTCCCTGCCCCTGCCCTTCTTCACCCCGACCCAGGCGTTCCCCATCCCGCTCATCGGCCACTGGCCGCTCAGCGGCCGCGCCGACGCCCTCAGCTATCAGTTCAACCGGTTCACCGCCGTGGCGTACGGGGGCATGATCAACACCTTCCGCCGACGCACACTCGGGCTGGCGCCGTTGCGCCGGTGGGACGACTGCCTCCAGCACTCAGACGGCTCACCGGTGCCGATCTTGTACTGCTTCAGCCGGCACGTCCGGCCAGTTCCGGATGACTATCCCTCGCATGCTCACGTGACCGGCTACTGGTTCCTGGACGGTGACGACTCGTGGCAGCCGCCGGCTGAGCTGGCTCGAGTTCCTCGACCGCGGGGACCCCCCGGTCTACGTCGGGTTCGGCAGCATGGGCTTCGCCAAGGACGCCGACCGGCGCCGGGAGGCCATTACCACCGCCCTGGCCCGGGCCGAGGTGCGGGGTGTGCTCGCCACCGGATGGGGCGCCATCCCCTCCGCCGCCGCCGACCCGAACGTGCTCACCATCGACAACGTGCCCCACAGCTGGACGTTTCCACGGGTGGCGGCGGTCGTGCACCACGGCGGCGCCGGGACAACCGCTGCTGGACTGCGCGCCGGCCGCCCCACCCTGATCTGCCCGTTCCTCGGCGATCAGCCCTTCTGGGGCCACCAGATCGAGCGACTCGGTGTCGGCCCGAAACCCCTGCCCCAACGGCAACTGAACACCGATCGACTCACCCAACGGATTCGTGCACTCGTCTCCACTCACAGCTACGCCGACCGCTCCGCCGATATCGCTCGACGACTCCGGTCAGAGGATGGCGTCGGCAGGGCGGTCGAGGTCCTCGAGTCGATCGAGCGCGCCAGCCGCACTAGCACCCTCTGACTCTCGCAGTGCCGGCCGCCGCTCCTGCCAATCTTGCTATTGGCGTTGGTCTCGATCTGGCTAGTCCACCGGCCGGAGCGGCATCGCGACCGGTTAAGCTCAGCACTTCTGCTTGGATAGCTATTGGCGCGCCGGGAAGTCTGGTCGGCACTTTCGCTCAGCCTGCGCTGAGCCTGTCGAAATGGCTGGCCGATGATTCCTCCTTTGACCGTTCACTCCAGCACTGCGCTCACGACGACCCCATGGCATGGCGGCGTACGGTGGGTGGGTGCATGCCGAGCAGATGGCGGAGGAGATGCCGCTGGTCAATCTGGACACGAGTGCGCTCGAGGCGGCCACCATGCTCGCGCAGCAACGACTTCCCGCGCTGGTTGTCACCGAGACCGACGGCTCGCCACATTCGATCCTGCCGGCGTCTCAGGTGGTCAGGTTCTTGGTTCCCAGCTACGTCCAGGACGACCCGTCCTTGGCGCGGGTGATGAACGAGTCAATGGCCGATCGGGCCGGGGAGAAGCTCGGCAGCAAACGGGTTCGCGACCTGCTGCCGAGCGAACCTCGGGAGTTGGCCGCCGTGAACTACGACGACACGATCATCGAGGTGGCCGCCGTGATGGCCCGGTTACGCTGCCCGCTGGCGGCGGTGATGAAGGACGGTCGGTTGATCGGTGTGATCAGCGCCTCCCGGCTGTTGGAATTGGCGCTCAAGCCCCACTGATCCAACCTGCTCTGAGACCGCACGGCTTCTCCAGCAGGCAGCGAGTCGGCCATGACCGCCGTTGTTGCAGTCGCGGTGTTCGTTGTGGCCTACGTCCTGATCGCGACCGAACGGTTGCCGAAGACGATCATCGCTCTCGGTGGAGCTGGGGTGATCCTGGGTCTGGGGGTGGCGACCTCGGACGACGCCTTCTACTCTGCCGAAATCGGGATCGACTGGGACGTCATCTTCCTGCTGCTCGGCATGATGATCATCGTCGGCGTGCTGCGCCGGACCGGGGTGTTCGAGTTCGTGGCCATCTGGGCGGCGAAGCGAGCGAAGGGTTCACCGCTGCGGGTGATGGTCCTGCTGGTGTTGATCACCGCGGGGGCCTCGGCATTTCTGGACAACGTGACCACGGTGCTGCTGATCGCGCCGGTGACCTTGCTGGTCTGCGACCGGCTCGGAGTGTCGCCGGTTCCGTTCCTGATCGCCGAGGTGCTGTCGTCGAACATCGGCGGCGCGGCGACCTTGATCGGCGACCCGCCCAACATCATCATCGCCAGCCGTTCCGGGCTGACGTTCAACGACTTCCTGCTCCACATGGCCCCGATGGCCGCACTCGCGCTCGCGGTCTTCGTCGCCATGATCCCCCTGCTGTTTCGCGGCTCTTTCCACGTCGACCCCGATCGGGTCGCTGACGTGATGGGCCTCAACGAACGCGAGGCGATCAAGGACCGCCGGCTGCTGATCATCTGCGGAGCGGTGCTCGCCGCCGTCTTCACCGGCTTCATCGGTCATGCTGTGTTCCACATCGAGCCGTCCGTCGTGGCGCTGCTCGGCGCCGGCATCCTCGTGTTGTTGTCCCGGTTCCAAGCCACGCGACTTCATGGCCAGCGTGGAATGGGAGACGCTGCTGTTCTTCGCCGGCCTGTTCATCATGATCGGCGCCCTGGTGAAGACCGGCGTCATCGGCCGACTGGCCGACGCCGCCGCCCGCGCCACCGGCGGTGACCCGCTCACCGCCACCATGTTGATCCTCTTCGTCTCCGCACTGCTCAGCGGCATCATCGACAACATCCCCTACGTCGCCGCCATGAGCCCCATCGTCCAACAACTGACCGAGGGCATCGCCGACCCGGTCCAAGCCGACGCCCTATGGTGGTCACTCGCCATCGGCGCCGACTTCGGCGGCAACCTGACCGCGATCGGGGCCAGCGCCAACGTCGTCGTCCTGGGCATCGCCAAGCGGTCGGGATTCCCCATTTCGTTCTGGCAATTCACCAAGAAGGGCGCTGTCGTCACCGTCGTCACCATCCTGCTCGCCGCCCCGTACCTCTGGCTCCGATACTTCGTGCTCCCCAGCTGAGGGTCCGCCGCCAGCCTGGTTGCTTCGGCCAGGTCGGCGACAAGATCACTGGAGCCAATCGCCCGCTTAAACGGGACCTACTCTTTCGTAACGGTAGAGTCTGGCGCCCAGTGCAGTCTGATCTGGGGCTGCCCTTCTCGCTCTCGAACGGATATATCGATGACCTCGATGACTGCACCGGGGAATGGTCCGGGAATCTGAGATCGACTTCTCGGTGCGAGAGGCGCTCCGGTCGCCGCGGCGGCTGCGGACGGAGGTGCTGGCTGGTCTGGTCGTTGCGCTGGCGTTGATTCCCGAGGCCATCTCCTTCTCGATCATTGCCGGGGTCGACCCCCGGGTTGGCTTGTTTGCGTCGTTCACGATGGCGGTCACGATTTCGATCGTCGGCGGTCGGCCGGCGATGATTTCCGCCGCCACGGGTGCGGTGGCTCTGGTCATCGCCCCGTTGGTGCGCGAATATGGCCTCGACTATCTGGTGGCCACCGTCATCGTGGCAGGGGTGTTGCAGATTGCGCTCAGTCTGCTCGGGGTGGCGAAGCTGATGCGGTTCGTGCCTCGCAGCGTGATGGTCGGCTTCGTCAACGCTCTGGCCATCTTGATCTTCACCTCTCAGCTGCCCCACCTTGGAGTCGCTGATGACAGCCAAGCTGGTCGATGACATCACCGACTCCCATTCCCCCAAGTCCCGGGAGGCGTGGGGGCAGGGCGTCGCGAACATCGTCACCGGTTTCTTCGGCGGCATGGGCGGTTGCGCGATGATCGGTCAGACCATGATCAACGTCAAGGTGTCCGGCGCCGGACCCGGATCTCCACCTTCCTGGCCGGCGTCTTTCTGCTCATTCTCGTCGTCGGTCTCGGTGACCTCGTCGCGATCATCCCGATGGCCGCTCTGGTGGCGGTGATGATCATGGTTTCGGTCGGGACGTTCGATTGGCACAGCATCCACCCGGCGACCCTGCGCCGGATGCCGTTCAGTGCCACCGCCATCATGCTCACCACCGTCGTGGTGACGGTGGCGACCCACAATCTGGCCTACGGGGTGATCTGTGGGGTGATCGTGGCCATGATCTTCTTCGCCCGCCGCGTCGCGCACTTCACCGAGGTCGTCGACGTCGCCCATCCCGATGAGAACACCCGCATCTAGGCCCACATCGAACCCTCGCGTCGCAGACGAGAGGTCCGTGAGGATGGACAATCCATTCATGCTGCCGGCTTGGCACCTCGATGAGCCAACCTGGCGGGGACCCGGCCGGCGGCGGAGGTCGGCCTCACCGAGAGGACAGCACGATGAGCGATGAACGGTGGCACCGGAGACGAGGGGTGTCGCGGTGGAGCTGCTGGCCACCGTCGATCTCGGCCCCGAGATCGAGGGCATGGAAGGACGCCAGCTTCGGATGCGGATGGTGACCATCGAGCCCGGAGGAGTCTTCGGCCCGGTTCACGACCACAAGGGCAGACCGGGAACCGTCTACGTGCTGCAGGGAACGATCACCGACCATCGAGATGGGGTCGCCACTGACTACGGGCCGGGTGTGGGCTGGCCCGAGGACCGGAACACCGTCCACTGGCTCGAGAACAGGGGGGCGGTTCCGGCGGTGGAGATCTCGGTCGATGTGGTCAGGAACGATGTAGCCGGCGGCGGCTGAACCTGTGCCTACGTGACGACTCGCATCTCATGTGGGGTCTGGTTGAGCCGACGTCCGCCCTCGCTGGTGACGGTGACGATGTCCTCGATGCGCACGCCGAATCGGTTGGGCAGATAGATGCCCGGTTCGATCGAGAAGCACATGCCCGGCTGGACGATGATGCGTCTCGCCTTCCACCATGTAGGGCGGCTCGTGAGTGGTGATGCCGATCGCCCTCCGGTGTGGTGGTCAGCCCTCACCAGACGCGGTAGTGCCGACCCCTGAACGGCACGAAGTTCAGCACCAAACCGACGACGAGAAGCACGATGCCGATGGTCACCAAGATGCTGAAATGGGGAAACAACAGTCCGAGGACGATGAGGATGACTCCGAGACCGATCATGACGAGCTTCCTTCCGGGTGCATGGAGTGCACCGATGGCTGGGGCCGACCGAACCGTCGGCCTGCTTCCAGGGTCGTCACCTCAGCTGAGTTGGACCTGAACGTTGAACCTGAACACGAGCGGCCGCCTCGAGGAGAAGGATCGCCGAGCGGTCAGCGACCGGCTTCGTAGGCCGCCAGGACCGCCCGACTGATCACTGCGGTGCCGGCGGGGTCCGGATGGTCGCCGTCGGCGGCTAGTAGACCGGTCGTGTCGTGATCTCCGTCGGCCTTGAACGGCGCGTAGAGGTCGACCAGGGTGGCGCCGTGATTCGCCGCGACCTGGGTGATGACCGCGTTCGCTCGCCGGGTCACGGTGTCGCTCCAGGCAAGGTAGCCCGCGCGTTCGGCGGTCCGCGCGACATCGCCATCGGCGAAGACGTTCCAGTAGGTGGTGACCAGCACGCGGGCCCGGCCGCCGGTCAGCCCACCGACGGTGCCGAGCACCCGGTTGAGGTCCTGACGCATCTGCGTGACCTCCGGCTCGTAGCAGCTCGCCTCGCAGGAACCGGAGCGCCACGCGCGAAGGGCTGGGCCGAGGTCGTTCGCGCCCATCGTGAGGACCACGACGTCGGCGTGCGCGACGTCGGAGCGCAGGTCGCGGTCCTCGCCCAGGCGGTTGTCGAGATCGTCACTGGTCGCGCCGCTGTCGCCGTCGTTCGTGATCTGGACCCGGACGCGGTCCCGGGCCGCGACGAGGCGACCGAAGCCGGTGACGTAGTCGGCGCAGGCGCAGTGTTCCCCCGAGGTCACCGAGTCACCCAGCCCCACCACCAGGACGTGACTCCGCGGCGTGCTGGACGACGTGGGCTGCGCCGGCGCGGTGGACCCGACGCCGGCACCCGAGGTCGGGGCCGAAGTCGGGGCCGAGGTCGACCGATCAGGGACGGGCACCGTGCCACAGGCGGTGAGCAGGCTCGTGATCAGCACGCCGGCGAGGAACGCTGCCGTCACTGGACCCCGGTGCACGCCGCGATCGTATCCGCCGATTCTGTGGCCGGCCGGTCGCCGAGGGATCGCCGGTCGGACCGGACCGGCGGTCGGTCGGGCGGTCGGGCGATCGGCGGTCGGTTCAGTCTCGTCTCAGCCGCGGCGTAGAACACTGGGATAACAATCACGAAGCCGGTGCGGGCACTCGCCCGCCAGTGCGAAGAAGGTCTGGATGCCAGTGGTCGAGGTGAAGCCGGGGAGGCGGGTCGCGGATGGTTCGCTGTCCGCCGACCGGGGGGCCGTATCCCAGGTCCCGTCGGACGGAGTTCCGCGCAGTACGCTCGCGCCATGGGAGGCGGCCCGGACTGCCCTCAGCGCACTCCGAAAGGCGACCAGCAGAGTGCCCCGCTGGGCCTCTCGGCTGATCTGGGTGCTGGGGCTGGTGGCGATCCTCGATGGAGCGCAGGGCGGACACCGTCGGTTGCTCGATTGGCCCATCGACCTCCTGCCTCCGCTGGGCCGGGCCACGGTGTCGGTGGTGGGAATCGCCGTGGGGTTCGGCTTGCTGCTGATGGCCCGGGGACTGCGACGACGAAAGCGTCGCGCCTGGCGACTGACTGTGGTCCTGCTGGTGACCGGCATCGTGGTGCACGTCGCACGGGGGACCGATCCCGTCCAGACCCTCATCAGCACCGCGGTCGTCCTCGTGCTGGTCGCGAGCCGCAGGGAGTCATCGGCCGGGGTGACCCGCGCGGCCGATGGGCAGTCCCGGTGCTGCTGATGGCCATGGCGGGGTCCTGCTGGTTGGTCGGCGCACTGCTGACCCAGGCGGACCGGGACGAGCTGGTTCCCGGTTGGACCGTCCCTCAATTGCTCGCCCACTCAGCACTCGGCCTGATCGGGCTGACCGGGCCGATGCGGTTCACCACGGCGGAGGCGGCCGACCGGACCGCCGGGCAACTCCTCGGTCTCAGCGTCATGACCATCGTCGTCGTGCTGGCGACCGTGTTGCGCAGCAGTGCGGTGTCACCGCCCGCCACCGCCGAGGATCACCGGGCGGTGCGGTCGCTGATCACGGCCCACGGCGGGACCGACTCCCTGGGGTATTTCGCCCTCCGCGAAGACCGGTCGTACGTCTTCTCCCCCTCGGGCAAGGCCGCCGTGTCGTATCGCGTCGTCTCCGGGGTCTGCCTCGCCGCCGCGGATCCGCTCGGCGAGGTCGAGGCGTGGCCCGGGGCGATCGCCGCCTGGCTCGAACTGGTCCGAGAGCAGGCCTGGATCCCGGCGGTGTTGGCCACGACCGAGAGGGGGGGCCGAGGTGTATCGCCGGGTGGGCTTCGACGCCTTCGAGCTGGGCGACGAGGCCATCATCGAGGTCGACGACTTCACGCTGAGCGGACGGGCCATGCGTTCGGTACGCCAAGCGGTGGCCCGGGCCCGCAGGGCTGGTCATCACAGCGTCATCGCCGAAGCGAACTCGTTGACCGACGAGGCCCGCGATGATCTCGACCGGCAGAGCCGGGCCTGGCGCGGTAGGGCCGCCGAGCGAGGCTTCTCGATGACCCTCTCGCGGCTGACCCGAGACGACGATCCCGGCGCCGTCCTGGTGGCGGCGCGCAACGCCGAAGGCCGTCTGGTCGCGCTGCTGCAACTCGTGCCGTGGGGTCGATGCGGCCTGTCATTGGATGTGATGCGCCGAAGTCCCGAGCTGGCCGAGCAATTCGA
>CAVRSH010000008.1:0-134124 GCA_963723815.1 uncultured Actinomycetota bacterium
ACCCCCGCCCGCGTGACCGGCTGGGAGCGCCGAATCGGCCTATGTAGGTGTGACGATGAGCCTGCACAAGCTCACGGCCGGGTCGGGGTACGACTACCTGACCCGGCAGGTCGCCGCGCTGGACGCGACCGACAAGGGCCACATCGGGCTGGCGTCGTACTACACCGAGCGAGGGCGAGACCCGGGCGTCTGGGTGGGCTCCGGGCTGGCCGGGATCGACGGTCTGGAGCGCCGGCGACCCGGTCACCGCGGAGCAGATGCGGGCCCTGTTCGGCTCCGGGCTGCACCCGCTGGCGGAGCAGCGCCTGCAGCGGCTGGACGGGCCGGACCTGACCGAGGGCGACGTCAGGGCGGTCGACTCGGCTCGGGGTCCCGTTCAAGGTCTACGACGACGGCGACAGCGTTCCAGGTCGAGGTCGCCAAGCGGATCGCGGACCATGCACGCCGCTGGGCACTCCGCGCGACTGCCGGTCGCCGCCGGCCGAGCGGGCCCGGATCCGCACCGAGGTGGCGCCGCGAGTTCTTCCGCGCCGAGCACGGCCGGGACCCGGTCGACGCCCGCGAGCTGGCCGGGCACGATCGCCAAGGACTGTCCCGGCCGCAGGACGACGGCGGTGGCCGGCTACGACCTGACCTTCTCCCCGGTGAAGTCGTGTCAGCACCCTGTGGGCGGTCGCCGCACCCGCAGGTGGCGGCGGCGATCGAGCGGGCCCACCAGGCCGCCGTCGCCGACGCGCTGCGCTTCATCGAGAAGCACGCCCTGTTCACCCGCGACGGGCACGCAACGGGGTCCGGCAGGTCGACGTCCGCGGCCTGGTCGCGGCCGCGTTCACCCACCGCGACTCCCGCGCCGGCGACCCCGACCTGCACACCCACGTCGCGGTCGCGAACAAGGTCCAGACCCTCGACGGGCGGTGGCTCGCGCATCGACGGGCGGGTCCTGTTCAAGGCCAACGTCGCCGCCTCGGAGACCTACAACACCGCCCTCGAGAAGCACCTGCGCGACACGCTCGGGGTGCGGTTCGCCGAACGTCCCGGCACCGACCCGGCCAAGCGGCCGGTCCGCGAGATCGTCGGCGTCGACCCGCGCCTGAACCAGCGCTGGTCGACCCGCCGGGCCGCGCATCGAGGCCCGCCGCGGCGAGCTGGCCAGCCGCGTTCCAGGCCGACCACGGCCGCCCGCCGACCGCCGGTCGAGGCGATCCACCTGGCCCAGCAGGCCACCCTGGAGACCCGCGACGCCAAGCACGAACCCCGCATCCCTGGCCGAGCAGCGCGCCACCTGGCGCGCGAAGCCGCACGAGGTCCTCGGCGGCCGCGAGGCGGTCGCGGCCATGGTCGCACGCCGCCCTCGCCACCGGCCGCCGCAGGCCACCACGGACGGCCGATGCGGCGTGGGTGCGCGACGACCGCCGACCAGGTCGCTGACCGCCCTGGAGGCAACGCCGGGCGACCTGGCAGATCTGGCACGTCCGCGCCGAGGCCCAGCGCCAGGTCCGCGCCGCGACCTGCCCGCCGCAGCGACGTCGAGACGCGTCGTCGACCTGGTCGTCGACGAGGTCCTCGAGCACCGCTCGGTGCGCCCTGACCGCCCGGACGACGGCATCGACGAGCCCGACGCTGCTGCGCCGCGTCGACGGATCCAGCGTCTACACGTCGCCGGCGTCCGACCTGTACACCTCGCCGCGGATCCTGGCCGCCGAGCAGCGCCTCGTCGCCGCCGCCGGCCGCGCGGACCGGCACACCGTCCGACCCGACGCGGTCGGATCTGGCACTGCTCGAGCGGCCGCCAACGGCACCACCCTCAACGCCGGCCAGGCCGCCCTGGTCCGCAGATGGCCACCTCCGGCGCCCGGCTCCAGCTCGCGATCGCCCCCGCCGGCGCCGGGAAGACCACCGCCATGCGGGCCCTCGCCGCGCCTGGACCGAGGACGGCGGCACCGTCATCGGGCTCGCCCCGTCCGCCGCCGCGGCCGCCGTGCTCGCGCGAGCAGACCGGCGTCCGCACCGACACCCTCGCCAAGCTCACCTGGTCCATCAACCACGACGACCTGCCCGACTGGGCGCGCCACGATCGGCCCGCGACCCTGGTGATCATCGACGAGGCCGGCATGGCCGACACCCTCGTCCCTGGCCACCGCCGTCGCAGTTCGTCATCGCCCGCGGCGGCAGCGTCCGGCTGATCGGCGACGACCAGCAACTCGCCGCGATCGGCGCCGGCGGCGTCCTGCGCGACATCAAGCCGCCACCCACGGCGCCCTGCACCTGACCGAGCTGCTCCGGTTCACCGACCCCGCCGAAGCCGCCGCCTCCCTCGCCCTGCGCGACGGGCAGATCCGAGGCGCTGGGGTTCTACCTCGACCACGACCGCATCCACGTCGGCGACCTCGCCACCGACACCGACGACGCTCTTCACCGCCTGGGCGCCGACCGCGCCGCCGGCCTGGACGCGATCATGCTCGCCCCCACCCGCGACCTCGTCGCCCAGCTCAACCAGCCGCGCCCGCGCCCACCGCCTCGGCCGACGCGCATCCGCGGCGCGGAGGTCGACCTGGCCGACGGCAACGCACGCCTGCGCCGGCGACATGATCATCACCCGCACCAACGACCGCCGGCTGCGCCTCGCCGCCACCGACTGGGTCAAGAACGGCGACCGCTGGACCGTCACCGCAGGTCGCACCGGACGGCGGCCTGACCGTCCAGCACACCCGCAACCGGCCGACCGTCACGCCTCCCCGCCGGCTACGTCGCAGCGTCGACCGAGCTCGGCTACGCCACCACCGTCCACGGCGCCCAGGGCGTCACCGCCGACACCATGCACGGCCTCGCCACCGGCGCACGAGTCCCGGCAGCAGCTCTACACGATGCTCACCCGCGGCCGGCACGCCAACCACCTCTACCTCCAAGTCGTCGGCGACGGCGACCCGCACACCGTCATCCGACCCGAGAACCATCACACCCAGCACCGCCGACCGACGCTCCTCGAGCGGATCCTCGCCCGCGACGACGCCCCCACCTCCGCCACCACACGACTCCGCGAACTCAACGATCCAGCCACCCGGCTCTTCGACGCCGCCAGCGCTACACCGACAGCCTGACCATCGCCGCCGAACAACTCCTCGGACCCGAAGCTGTCGCCGACCTCGACCACATCGACCAACACATCCCTGGCCTCACCGACGAACCCGCCTGGCCCACCCTCCGCGCCCACCTCCTCGACCTCGCCGCCGAGACCGGCGACCACCCGCTTCACCACCTCCACCAAGCCACCCGCGGACGCGACCTCACCAGCGCCGGCGACATGGCCGCCGTCCTCGACTGGCGACTCACCACCCAGTACGACACAAGGCGGTGGACCACTGCCCTGGATACCGGGCCCTCCTACAAGAGTCAAAGGCAGCTCGACCTGGGCCAGCTATCTTGCCCAGAGATCCAAGCTCATCACCGACCTCTCCAGCATCGTGCGAGATCAAACTGCCAAAGCCAACGCACAGCCTGCGTGGGCCGACCGCGACACCGAACTGGGTGCCTCACTCCGCGGCGAAATCGCCGTATGGCGGGCCGACCACAGGCGTCGACCCCCTTGACTCACGACCGACCGGACGACCCCAGCTCGACACGACACTGTCCAAGTGGCAACACCATCTCGATCGCGCCGTCGCCCAAGCCATCCGATCACCGCACAACATTGCAGAGCCAGCAAAACCGGCGATAACGGTCAATCGCTCGCCCCGCCGCCACGAGGATCGACAACCTCCTCGACAACAGAGATCCGGGCCCGCCGCGCCTCGCCGCTAGAACGAGCAGGCTCGCCGACAACCGCGAGTTCGTGCTCGCCATCGGGAGACATTCCCAGGCCGCCTTGGCCCATAAGGCGTCTAGGGCGAGCACAGGCGGCTCGTCGTCTGAGTTCTCCGTCTAAGTTTCCTCGGTTGCCACCGGTTTGCCACCTGTTGCCGCCGATTGCCGAGGTGCCCGGTCGCCATGATCCTCCGGGAGCGCACGGCGGAAACACTTGGGAACGACGCGGTAGCCGGGTTGGAAAGCGGGCACGAGTGGCGGCCGGGCATGCCAACAACCTGCTGACCGCACCTGCGCTCGATGGTTGGCGCCGGTGGAGGTGGTGGACCCGGCGTCGCGCCCAGGCGGTCGATGACGCTCAGGGCACACTCCATGACCGGCCACTCTGGGCGGCATGTCGACCGACCATGACTGCCGCGTCAGTGGCTTGACCAGCGAAGCGCTATCCGGGGGACGAGCGAGCCCGGGGAGCGCGTCTGGACCGTCCGACAGTCCTCCACGATCCAGCCGGGCACCACGACTGGGGCATCACCGCCAAGTCGATCTGTCCCGCAGCGACACCGAGGGTACCGCGGTGATCCAGGTGATCGAGGTTGGCCAGCTCGGCAACTGGTGAGTGGGCCAATCCCGGTTGAACTCAAGACCGAGCCGCCCACTTATCGGCAACGCTGAGCGGGACTGCCACCCTCCACAGCCGCACCCTTGACAGCATCGTGAACAGTCCGAATGTCAGCCATGGGCACCGCTGACAGGCGACTAAGGCGTCTTGTCGCCGTAGATGTCCTGATCGAAGCCGCCGGCGCGCGGACACGGTCGCCGGTGATCGAGCCGTCGGCAAGTTCGGTCCGGCATTGCCGGACGTCGGCCCCAGGATCATTGTCGTCGTCGCCGGACTCACGTAGGTCCGCTCCGGCGACGGTGTTGCGGTAGTCGGTCCAGACGCCGAAGGACGTATCCCCGAGCGAGCTGACCCAGATGTAGTCGCCGAGGAACGGCACCGTGCGCCCGCTGAACTGCTCGAAGTTGGGGTTGGAGCTGACATCGGTGATCCGCGTGGCGGCGGCGATCGTGGTGCCCCGGTCGGCGACCGAGACGCGTACACGTCGAGCGAGGGCACCACGCTGCGGTTCGCGCAGTTGCCGACCGGCCGCGTCGGCGAGTAGCACGGGTCGTTGCGGCTGTCGTACCAGATGAAGTGCAGCACGCCGCCGTCCGCGGAGACGTCCGCCCAGAACTGGTGGCCCCTGCCGGCGTTCCGGTCGGTCGGGTCGATGAGCCTTGGCGTCGTGGTGGCCCCGGTGGCGCCGTTGAGCCGCATGAAGTAGACGCCACCCTGCCCACCGGTCCCCGGCTGCGATCGTGCCGAACGTCGTTCCGGTCGGTGTCTGCGTCCCCGGGATCGACTGCTCGAACACCACATAGATCGTCTCGTCCGACGTTGCGGCGTACTGGTCGGCCGTCGCCCGCGGGGACGGCGTCGACCCGCGGATAGGTGTAGCCGGAGGTGCAGGCCTCCGCGAAGTCACCGCAGTCCCGACGCGTACCGGCTGGGGCGTCGGTCTCGTCCTCGCCGACGTTATCCTCGGCTCCGACCTGATCGGGCTCGGGTCTCGCCGCCGACCGGTCGACGTAGTGAACCTGTTGAACGTCGTCAGCAGCCGGGATGGAGAAAACGTCGCTCCGCAGTCGGTCGACTTGTTGTAGAGGATCGCATCGAAGGTCCGATTGCCCTGATGCAGGGTGGCGTCATAGGTGACGTACACATGGCCGTTGGCGTCACGGCGATCTCCGGGTCTTGGACGTCGTTCGACGCTCGTCGTCAGCGACGTGCCGTGCGAGAACGTGGCGCCGTGATCGGTCGACCGGTAGAAGTAGATGTTCGACCCGCCGTTGCCGACGAAGCGTGAGTTGGCGAAGTAGACGTTGTTTCGGCAGGCGCTATGGTGCGGTCGGCCTCGATCGCGGTCTTGTCCTGGAACTTGCCGAGCAGGTTCGGGGCCGAAGTTCCCCGCGCCACGATGACGCTGCGCGCGAACTCCTTGCCGTCGTTGATCGTCGCCCCGCCGTGCCCTGCGGGTTGACGAACGTGGCGACCCAGACGTCGCCGAACGTCTTCTTCGTGCCAGCCGGGTCGCCGGACGCCTCGGCGCCGGCGAACAGCCGTCCCTCGGCGTCCCACGCCAACACCGGGTCGCCCGCCGTGGCGGTGCGGATCTGCGCGCGGGCGGCATACGGCGAGGTGTCCTCCGGATAGCCGGGCACGAGGGAACTGGTGAACGACGCGCCGCCGTTCTGGGACCGGTAGTAGCCGAGCCAGATGGGCCCGAGGGGATCGGGGCGCCGAAGGCGTCGACGCCGTCGTTGTAGACGCCGCAGTAGTCGTTTGAGCTGCCGACGATGACCTGAGTGTTGCGCGGGTTCACCGCCACCGACGGTTCGTTCTCCCGTCCCCGCGAGCGGGAGCACTCGCCGAGCGTCGCGTCGGTATACGGCGTGCCGGTCGTGATCGTGTAGTCGCTCACATAACCCGACGTCGCAGGAGCATCGTTGCTGAGAGCACATCGGCGCTGGGAGTCGAGGCGGCCGCACCCGAACTCACCATCAGAGCAGCAGTGAACGCCGCCGCCCCCGTCCACACGATCCTGCGCCCGCGTTGACCAATCATGGCAATGACCCCCTTCATCGGGAACTGAACGCTCGATGCTACGCGGGCCGGCACCGGCCGTCGAGCCTTACGAGGTGGTGGAACGCTTCGTCCCGCTCGCCGCCCTGTCGACAGCTGCTACCCGAAGTGGTTTGCTGCTGCCCGGCAGTCCGCTCTGCAGGCAAAGGCTGTCGCCCGATCATGGACATCGACCTTGGCGAGCACCCGTTTGAGTGGGTCTTCGCCGTGGACTAGACGATCACTAGGAGGTCGCAATGTCGGCGTTCGAACGGCCCTGGGCGATGCGGTGAAGCACCTGGCGTTCCCGGTCAGCGAGCGGATCGAGCCGGCGGCGGGTCGCGCCCGTCGGGGCGGGAGGGGTCCCTTCGCGGGTGGCGGGGTGGTGGATCGGGGACCGAGGGGTCGAGCAGCGCATCGCCGGCTGCCACGGTTCGGACCGTCGAGGACCCTTTCGGGGAGGCCCGTTTGAGCAGGAACCCGCTGGCGCCACCACGCAGTGCGCCGGAGATGTACTCGTCGCAGGGAAAGTCGTCAAGATCAAGATCTCGCCTTCGGGCCGTCCCGCGACGAGCCGGGCGGTCGCCTGGATCTCGTCAATCCCGGGCATCTTCCCCTCGCGTCACCCAGGGGCTTTTAGCGGCACCTGAGCCCACCCGTCCAGTCCCAAGCCCTCCGGGTGGCTTCGCCAGACCTTGACGGCGTGGGCCGAGGCAGCACTTCGGGCGAGCCTGCCGACGCGAGGGGATGACCACTCAGAGCCTGATCTGTGGGCTTAGCAAGCCCAGCCGGCTGCCTGACAATGGCTGCGCCGCCGGTGACCAGACCGGGCACTCCCGTACTCTCACATCGAAGCGGTCACTAAGGCCTGGCTCGTCACGTGCGCCGGCACTAAGATGAAGTTGATCTTGCGTTGCGAGCGCCGTCGTGCACCCAGGGATTCGGCCCGTTACGCTCGTGGAACGGCCGCCCGCTAAGCGTGGAAGCACACCGCTCGGCCCGGTAGCACTCATAATCCCTGGGTCGTGGGTTCGAGCCCCACCCGCCCACGCAGCACAGGGGTCCGCGGGCCGGGTTCGACAGAGGCCGCGCGTTCAGCCTGGGAGACCTCCCAGCGCGGCCAGGCGGGCCACTCCGGGGCCGACGTAGCGGGCCAGCCGGCCCACGGCGTCGTCCAGACCGGGGGAACCCGGGTACTCGGGCGGGATCCGGGCGGGGTTCACGGCGATCCGGTCGGTCCACTGCTTGATGTCTGGCTCGGCGGAGAAGGCGGCGGTGTTGCGTGCGCCCCGAACGTTCATCCGGGCCCAGTCGGTCAGCGAGTTCCCGTACGAGGACGGTGCGCAGAGACGGTTCTTCTCCGCGTCGTCGTCCCGGGTGGCCTCGACGTAACCGACCAGGGCGGCCCCGAAGCAGGGAAATCCGGCCCGGACCGGCTGCAACGTGATCCTCTCGGAACCCCAGATCGGGACCAGCGGCGGGTTCTTCAGACCGTCGGCGGCACAGTTCACGACCAGCGCGTCGTCGGCCAGCGCGACCGATCCCTCCTCGAGGTCGAGCCGGCCGCGCCGGGCCACCCGGAGGTGGCCGCGTCGGACGACATGGGCGATGCTGCGCAGCCGGTCGAGTTCCCACCTCCCCAGCGTGGGCGCCTTGGCCATCGTCGGGGTCACCGATCGGTCGATCCGCAGCATGATCCCGGCGTCCTCGAGTTGCCCGAAAAGTTCGGGCAGTGACCGGGCGTCGGCCGCCAGGCGCATCATCTCGGCCACCATGCCGAGGTAGATGGCCGGATCCGGCTGGATCAGCGACCGGTTCAACATCCACGGGTCGCGCGGCCGCACCCAGCAGATCGTGTCGGGGTCGACGCTACGGCCCAGCAGCCAGACGCAGGCGTCCGTCGCGGTCTTGCCCGAGCCCACGACGACGTACTGGCTGGTCGTCCCCTCCCACGCGGGAAGGTCGTTGACCGGAATAACGCGACGCCCTCGGCTACCTCGAACTTCGGCGGCGTCTCCGCGGGGATGTCGGGCGCGAGGTATCGGGCGTCGACGACCCGGCACCGGTCGGGCACCTCGAAGCGCTCGCCGGACTCCCGGGCGACGAAGGCGCGACCGCCCACGTACTCGCAACCAGGGAAGAACTCGACGCGTCCCGGGCCGACCATCCGCTCGGCCAGTACCTGCTCGTAGTAGGCGCAGATGGTCGGCTGGTCCGCGCGCTCGTGCAGCCCGGCCTCCGGCCCCGTGGTCTGGATCCGACCGCCGCCGAGCACCCGCGACGCGACGCCGTAGAAGGTCGAGGACTGGTGCAGTCGCACGAACGGGTACGCATGGCGCCAGTGCCCGCCGACGCCGTCGCGCCGGTCGACCATGGCCACCCGTACGTCGGCATGGTCGATCAGCGCGTCGACGAAACCCATGCCCATGGCGCCCGCGCCGACCACGAGGTAGTCGACGTCCACACGGCGGGGCACACGACTACTCAAACACGGCCGTGGCGTCCTCGCCAACCATCACGTCGCGTCGTCGCGACGGCCCGGGCGCGGTTAGCCTGCCGGGATGGAGATCCGAATTGGTCCGGTGGTGTTCCATTACGTGGAGCACGGGACCGGCCGACCCGTGCTGGTACTCCACGGTGCCGGCGTCGACCACCGCGAGGCGGAGGCCTGCTTCGAGCCGGTTCTCGACGGCGTTGCGGGGCTGCGGCGGATCTATCCCGACCTCCCGGGAATGGGCCGGACAAGCGCTCCCGAAACGCTGCGCAGCGCCGACGACGTCCTGGACACGCTGCTCGACTTCGCCGACGAGGTCAGCGGTGGGACCGCGTACCTCCTCATCGGTCACTCGGCGGGCGCGTACTACGCGCGGGCGATGGCCGCGCGGCGCCCGGCGCAGGTCGCCGGCCTGGCACTCGTCTGTCCGCTGTTGCCAGGACTGCGCGACGTCCCCGAGCACCGCGTCGTCGCCGGATCAGGTGAGATCGGTGACGAGGTCTTCCGGAGCTACTTCGTGATCCAGACCCCGGAGATGCTCGAACGGTACGAGCGGTACGTCGCGCCGGCCGCCGCGCTCGTCGACGAGGCGGCGCTCGACCGGATCGGCGAACGGTGGGAACTGACTCCCGATCACGGACCGGCATATCCGGTTCGACGGTGATCGTGGCCGGGCGGCTGGACTCGACGGTCGGGTATGCCGCCGCCACCGACCTGCTCGACCACTACCCGCACGCCTCGCTCGCCGTGGTCGGACGACGCGGGACACGCCCTGCCCCACGAGCAACCGGAACTCCTGCGCGCCCTCCTCGCCGAGTGGCGCACCCGCGTCGAGCGCTCGAACTGACCCGAGACGACCGGTGGTGACCGTCCCCACGCCGACAGCGCCGTGAGCATTCGTTGACTTCCGCCGTCAGCCGAGAGAAGGATTGTTGCCCGAACGAGGAGGTTCACCATGAACAGCAGCGACGCCGCCCCTGGCCCTTCCACCGAGACGACCGAACCGAGCACGATCGACATGGCGCTCGAGGTCGTCCAGTTGCCCGTCTCCGACATCGACCGGGCCAAGCGCTTCTATCAGAGTCTGGGATGGCGGTTCGACATCGACCTGGTCGTCAGCGAGGAGGTCCGGACGGTGCAGTTCACGCCGCGGCACTCGCAGTGCTCGATCCAGTTCGGCCGGGGCCGCACGACGGCTGAGCCGGGATCGGCCCAGGGCCTGTTCCTGGTGGTGTCGGACCTCGACGCGGCCCGCGAGGATCTCATCCGCCGCGGCGTCGAGGTCAGCGAGGTGGCAGTTCGGCGACCTCCGGGGCTCGATGCGCCCGGACGCTCGTACTTCGCACAGGCGACATTCAGCGACCCGGACGGCAACAGTTGGGTGCTCCAGGAGGTCACGGACCGGCTCCCGGGCCGGACCTGGGACGACTGAGATGGAGGTCGCCACACTCGCGGAGCTGCTGCACGAGACCTCCGAGCAGCATGGCGTGTTCGAGGCGGTCGCCGCGCCGCACGACTGGTGGGACTGGTACGCGGCGTACCTGCACGCTCGGCAGAGCGGAAGCACCCCGGACGAGGCCGCCGTGGCCGCTGGACGCTATATGGCGGAGGTCAAACAGGTCGTCGTGCCGCCCGGATGACCCAGGGGGCAAAGCAAGGCCCACGGTTTGCCTGCTCGGGGGTTCAGGTAAGCCGTGGGCCTCACTCACCACATCGTTTCTCGCGGCCAGATCATTACAAGCCTCTGGTGAACGCAGACTCCGTAGCACCGCAGGCTCGGATCATGGCCGAGCGGCGAACAGGTGGCCGGGGGAGACATCTGATCGCCGCTCAGCTAGCCCGTACCCGCTCTGTCGGCAGTCAAACCACGGATTTGTCCACTTTCGGTCACGGCCGATCGGTGACAATGCGGCGCGCACGGGTCGGCGTTCTCGGTAGCGTCTGACGGCAGTGGCGCTTCGACGCTCAGGGGGAGCGTCGAAGGGCCGCGAATTGAGCGCGATACCCGCCGGGTTCAATCGCTTCCCGATCCTGATTCGATCGCCTCGGCCAGCTGCGGTGAGCCAGGTCGCGACGCCCGCCGAGCCGTCGACGATCACGTCGGAGATCTCCGCCAGCGCATCCTCCTCATGCGACGCCGAACAGACCAGGAGGCCCGGAATGCCCTCGGTGCGCAGCTCCTGAACCGTCTCGAACGCCGGGCAGGTCTCCGAGATCATCTCCGGCGAAGATCACCTGGCGGGCGCCGGTCTCGGCCACGATCGGCCCGCAGCGCCGCGCCCTTGTCGATGCCGGGTGCCCTGATCTCCCAGACGTTCTTGCCTGGTTCGATCTTCAAACCGTGCCGGTCGGCGAGCTCGGACAAGGGGTCCGCCAACCGCTCGAACGCCGCGGCGGGCTCGTCGAGGGTACGAGTGTGCACGCCGATCGCGCGGCCCTTGTGCTCCACCGGTGCGTCGCTCAGACCCAAGGAGGCGAGGATGCCCGGCAGCTCCTCGGCCACCGCGACGATCGCCGGCGGCTCGGGCGGCACCTGATAGACGTTCGTCACCGCGTCCCAACGCTCGACGCCGTACTGACCCATCACGACCATCGACTGGAGGCCGTCGATCTCGGTGAACCGGCCGAGTTTGACCGCCGTCCGCGCCGGGCGCCCGGTGATCACCACGACCGCGCCCACCCGCCGTCCGAGCCGGCCCAGAGCTTCGCACGGCGGCCGGATTCGCGTAGGCCTGTTCTGGGTCATCGACGATCGGCGCCAAGGTGCCGTCGAAATCCAGTCCGACCAAGGTTGCGCCGGGGTTGGCCACGATGGCACGCAGCGCATCGGCGCTCGCATCGCGGGACTGTGCCGACGAGGTCATGCGCAGAGCCTGTCAGACCGGTCTGACAGGGTGTAGGTCAGGCCGGACTCCGAGGGATCCACTCCGGTGAGGACTAAGGTCAAGAATCAGCGAGGGAAGGCACCGCGCAGTGACTCCAGCCCAACAGCACAGCAACGCCCAGACCGCGACGTTCGTCGTGGTGGCCAATCGGCTCCCCGTCGATCGGGTCGAGAATGACGATGGCAGCGTCGATTGGCAACCCTCCCCCGGCGGCCTGGTCACCGCCTTCGAGCCCGTCATGCACAGCCGCCACGGGGCGTGGGTCGGCTGGCACGGCGCGCCCGACGAGGATCTGGACCCGTTCGAGAACGACGGCCTGCAACTCGTACCGATCACGCATCAGCGCACAGGAGATCGCCGACTACTACGAGGGATTCTCCAACGCGACGTTGTGGCCGCTCTTCCACGATGCCATCGTCCGCCCGGAGTTCCGTCGCGAGTGGTGGGACGCGTACGTCAAGGTCAATCAGCGCTTCGCCGACGAGACGGTGAAGATCGCCGCGCCTCATGCGGTGGTCTGGGTCCAGGACTATCAGCTTCAGCTGGTGCCCCAGATGCTGCGCGAGAAGCGACCCGATCTGAAGATCGGCTTCTTCTTGCACATCCCGTTCCCGCCCACCGAGCTCTACAACCAGCTGCCGTGGCGGAACCAGATCCTGCAGGGGCTGCTGGGCGCCGATCTGGTCGGATTCCAGCTGCCGGGCGGCGCCCAGAACTTCGTCCGACTGGTCCGGCAGCGCCTGCACCTGGAAACCCGTCGGGATCGCATCCACCATCCCGACGGTCGTCAGGTGCTGGCGCGGGCCTACCCCATCGCGATCGACGCGAAGGCGTTCCACGAGCTGTCGGCGACCGCGGAGGCGGCGGACCGCGCCGCGGAGATCCGGCGCGACCTCGGGGATCCGAACTTCATCTTCCTCGGCGTGGATCGACTCGACTACACCAAGGGACTGCTGGAACGGATCCAGGCGTTCGGCGAGCTGATCGCCGAGGGCGAGATCAGCCCGGAGAACGCGGTTCTGGTCCAGCTCGCGATCCCGTCCCGGGAACGAGTCGACCAGTACCGGCAGCTCCGAGACGACATCGACCGGATGGTCGGTCGGATCAACGGGGACGTCGGGCGGATCGGTCGGCCGCCGATCGTCTACCTGCACACGTCATATCCGCGGCAGGAGATGGCGGCGCTCTACCGAGCCGCCGACATCATGGTGGTCACGCCGCTGCGCGACGGGATGAACCTGGTGGCCAAGGAGTTCGTGGCCTGCCGCCAGGCCGACCACGGCGCGTTGGTGCTGAGCGAGTTCGCCGGGGCGGCTCAGGAACTGCGCCAGGCGTACCTGGTCAACCCGCACGACATCGACGGCTTGAAGGAACGGTTGGTCGAGGCCATGAAGGACACGCCCCGTGCGAAGGGTCGACGGATGCGGCTGATGCGCCGCTACGTGGTCGAGCACGACATCGATCACTGGGCGTCGACCTTCCTGAACGACATGGACGAGGTCGGAGCCGAGGCGCAGGATCGCGAGCTACATCCCCCGGTCGAGTCGAACACCTGACGCTCGGCCGGCCCTTATCCGGCCCGCTCCACTCGGCCGAGTCACCTCAGCGGTACTGGGCCCGGAACGTCAGCACGGACTGCACGTGAACCGATGGTCACCGATGGCAGATGTCGGCGATCGTGTGAGCTCGGCCTCCCGTAGAGCTCACGCCTGAGGCGTCCACCGGCGGGTGTCGTCTCCATGAAGGGTGAGCCGGTGGGCCGGATCGACGGCTGGCAACCGGTTGCAGGTGTCGTGTGGTGGAAGCCGAAGATCTGCCGGGTGGGGCCGGACCGGCCCTCGGGGAAGTCGCTCTCACCGTCGAGACCACGTCCTGCTCGTCTCCCGGGTTGGGATGACAGCGCTGCCGCAGCTGGTACCGAAGCCACCGCGTAGACCTTGAACTTGATCGGCGTCCGTAGGTCTCCCCCTGGCTCGCGGCGTCGGGCCGGAGAGAGGCTGCTCCGCCGCGAGCTTCCGTCCGCGGTGACGCAGCGCTTCCTCATTCGGTGAATCGCTCCCCCGGCTGGACTCGAACCAGCAACCGCTCGATTAACAGTCGAGAGCTCTGCCAATTGAGCTACAGGGGACTGGAAGGATGCGCGGCTACGTACCTTAGCAGCCATCTCAGTGGAAGTCGTATTCCGTTCTGAGGTCCCTGACGGCGCGATCGGCGGCGTCGCGGACGCCCTCGGTCTGCCAGGTCAAGCCGCGGGTCAGGCTGCTGTGCCAACTGATCGCACCGTCCCGGCCCAGGTCGCGTCGAGCGGTGACGATCACCCCGCGTTCGCCGGCGATCGGCACGAACCGTTCGACGGCGATGGTGGCCGCGACCCGCTCCCGGAACAACTCCGGCAGCCGGCCCGGCTCGGTCAGCGGGATGGTCCGGCGGCGGGCGATCTCATCCGGGTCGGCGACCTCGGTCCAGCTCAGCTCGCCGAGTTCGGCGTTCCAGCCGCCGCGCTGAATCTCGTGCCAGCCAACGTGCTGCCAGCCGTTCTGGTCGCCGTACGAGAGCAGGGCAGGGCTGCCGATGCAGTAGCCGTCGGGCATCCGGGCCCAGGCGAGGATCCGTGCCGGTCCACCGCGAAGGTCGGTCATCGATGCGACCCACGACCTGTGGGTCGCGACGGGCAGGCCGCGCGACCGCGACCACCAGGGTGAGCGGGTCGCAGCGGTTCGGGCCATCCGGCCATTCTTCCCCACCGGCCCCGTTCCCGGCGTCGGTGAAAAGCGGTTCTCACAACAACTCGGAGGCTTGCTGCGGACAGACGGCCCGCAGCGACTCCAGGGCTCGCTGCTCGACCCGGCGCACCTTGTTGACCGAGAGGTGGAGCTCGCGTGCGGTATGGGCGAAGGATCGCGGCTCTCCGTCGGCGAACCCGAGGCGTAACTCGAGCACCCGGCGGGCCAGATCATCCAGGTGCCCGAGCAGGTCGCGGACCGAGAACTGGTCGTCGCCCACGGCGTCGAACGCCTCGACCGACCGCAGGTCGTCCAGGACCGGGCCATCGAGCTCATCGATGGACGAGGGGCGTTGGTGGGCGAGCAGATCGGCCGTCCAGCTCTGCGTCCGGCCGAGCGCCGCGGCCACCTCCGCCAGGGTCGGATTCCGGCCGAGGAACTGGGCCAGCTCGGCCTCCACGCCCCGAGCGGCCCGGAGTCGCTCCGCCCGGCTCGTCGGCAGGTTCATGGCGCCGAACTGCCGGGCCGTCGCGGCCCCGACGTAGGCCCTGATCCAGAACAGCGCGTAGGTCGAGAACCGGTAGCCGCGGGCATAGTCGAACCGCTCGACCGCGACGATCAAGCCGACGCAACCCTCCTGGAAGAGGTCGGCCTGGGACACACCGCCGCGGCCGGCGAACTGCTGGCACACCATGCCGACGAGCCGGAGGTTGGCGCAGATGAATCGCTGCCGGGACTCCTCCCCCTGGAGTTCCAGCATGGCCAGTTCGGCAACGCTGGCGTCGCCGACCGTTCGACCCGCCTCGCGAGCCGCGCGGGCCAGCACGCCGGCCTCGATCTGGCGTTGCAGACTGACCACCTCCGCCGGACTGAGCAGGGTGGTATCGGTGTCGCGGGTTCCGGTCATGCCGACACTGTGCGGGCGGCGACCACGGCCCGGCAGTGGCCGGACGCCAATCTGTGGACAAGTCGGAAAACGGACAACACCTCGCGGCCTACATCGGCAACCAACTCCAGCGCCGGCTAGTCCTCGGCGCCGATGCTGCGGGTCTGGAGTTCCTTCCGCCGGGCCTCGAGGACGACGAGCTCGGAGAACATCTGGTTGTACTTGCGCTGGGCCTCGACCGGGTTGGTGCGTTGCAGCCGCGACTTCAGTTCGGCGATGGCCCGCATCACCGTCAACAGCCGCAGTCCGGCCGAGTGGGCGACGACGAACCGCTTCGTCACGTCGCCCTGGACCGGCAGCGGCTCCACGGCCAGTGACACCACGAACGAACGGATCTCCTCGCTCTCGGTCGCGTCGGCGATCCGCCGCACCCATTCGCCGCTGACCCCCGAGTCGGCGCCGCCGAGCGCCGCCCGCTGCACAGCGGTGAAGACGGCCGCGTACGCCGGATGGGTGAAGTCGGCGGCGCTCAGCCCGTCCCACTCCGGGCCGAAGAGCTCCGGATTCTGGATCAGCAACTTGGCCGTCTGCCGCTCGGTGGCCAGCAGCCGGTCATTCGGTCTGGGCAACTGCTGGGCCGGCTGGACAGCGGCGTCGTCGACCGGCGGCTCACCGGCGGCTCGGGCCGGCCGGCGACTCGAGCGGGATGCCGCCCGCATCACCTCAGCGCGTACCTCGTCGACGTCCATGCCGAGCAGCCCGGCGAGTTCCCGGGCGTAGCCGGACACCAGCGCGTTGTCCCGGATGCTGGCGACCAGCGGTGCGGCCGCGCGCAGGGCGGCGAGCCGCCCGTCCGCGCGATCAAGATCATGTTGCTTCAGCAGGTTGGTCATCACGAAGCGATACAGCGGCATCCGCCGGGCGACGAGTTCGCGTACCGCTGCATCGCCGTGTTGCAGGCGCAGGTCGCACGGATCGAGTCCGGTCGGCTCGATCGCGACGTAGGTCTGGGTGACGAAGTTCTGATCACCGGAGAAGACCTTGACCGCCGCCGCCTGCCCGGCCGCATCGCCGTCGAAAGTGAAGATCACCTCGCCGTGGAACGCGTCATGATCACCCATCAGCCGGCGCAGCAGCCGAGCATGATCATCGCCGAACGCCGTGCCGCACGACGCCACCGCCGTGTCGACTCCGGCCAGATGGGCCGCCATCACGTCGGTGTAGCCCTCGACCACCACGGCCTGGCTCTTCTTACTGATCGCCGTCCGAGCAAGATCAAGTCCGTAGAGCACCTGAGACTTCTTGTACAGCACGGTTTCCGGAGTGTTGATGTACTTGGACGGCATCCGGTCGTCATCGAACAGCCGGCGGGCGCCGAAGCCGACGACCTGCCGGCCGGAGTCCCGGATCGGCCACAGCGCCCGGCTCTGGAAGAAGTCCCAGCCGTTCTCCCGGGCGAGGCCGGCGGCCACCAGCTCCCGGTCGGTGAAGCCGCGGCCGCGCAGGTGGCGCTGGGCCGCTCGTCCGTCGCGAGGCGCGAACCCGACCCCGAACCTCTCCGCCGCGTCCTGGTCGAAGCCGCGTTCGCTGAGGAACTGACGAGCGGCCACGGCGTCAGGGGTACCCAACTGCTCGGCGAAGAACTCCGCCGCCTGCCCCATCAGCTCCATCAGCCGCATCCGGATCCCCGGCTCCGGCCGCGCCCCGCCGTCGTCGGTGAAGCGCAGTTGGATGCCGACCCGGTCGGCCAGCCGCTGGACCGCCTCGACGAACGACAGATTGTCGATCTTCTGCATGAAGCTGATCACGTCGCCGCCCTCGCCGCAGGCGCCGAAGCAGTACCAGTAGCCGCGGGACGGGGTGACCTGGAAGCTCGGGGTCTTCTCGTCGTGGAACGGGCAGAGGCCCTTCATGGTGGCCCCGGTGGTGCGCAGGGTGACGTACGAGCCGACGATCTCCTCGATCCGCGCCCGATCGCGGACGGCGGCGACGTCCTCGTCATTGATCCGGCCGGCCACGGGGGCGAGTGTAGTCGCGGCGGGCCGCGGCGCGGCATCGTGAGCGGGGGACAATACCGACGTGGACGAGCGCGAGGTGCCGTGGCTGATCTTCGACGGGGATTGCGCGTTCTGCACCTCCAGCGCGACCTGGATCGCCGAGCGCCTGAGGCGGCCGGAGGGTCCGAACGCCCGATTGGTGCCGTGGCAGTTCACCGATCTCGCCGCACTGGGCACGACCGAGGACCGCACCCGGCGCGAAGTCCTGTGGGTCACGCCGGCGGGCGAGATCTACGGCGGCGCCGGCGCGGTCGCCCGTTGGCTGCAGTTCCGGGGCAACCCGTACGCGATCCTCGGCCGGCTGATGGAGGTCTGGCCGATCCGCCCGCTAGCCGCCGCCGTCTATCGGCTGATCGCGAAGAACCGGCACCGGATGCCGGGCGGCTCGCCCGCCTGCGCGCTGCCGCCGCCGGGCTTTGACCCGGGCAAACCAGGGACCCAGGCGCTCTAGCGGGGCAAAGGCCAGCCAGCAGATCGCCGTCGGCGCGAAGTGGATGTAGAGGATCGCCGCAGTGAACACGTGGAAGCCCATCCAGAACAGCGCCGCCGCCAGCAGCGCCCGGCCGCGCAGCCACAGCACGACCACCGACGTGAGCTCGGCCGTGAACGACATCCACTGCATCACGTGCAGCAGCCCGGGATAGGGCATCAGGAACTGGCCGAGGCCGTGCGGCCGCCGGATGATCGCCCAGAGCAGGATCGAGCTTTCCGGCCAGCTGGTCACGCTCCAGCCGCCGCTGCGGATCTTGGTGAGCGCCGACAGGAAGTAGGTGGAGATCACCGCGATCTGGATGCACTTGAGGGCCCAGCCGGCCTGCGCCGATCGCTGCCTGCTGCGCCAGCGGTCGTCGATCACCCCGACCGTCGGCAGCACCCAGAGCGCGACCACCAGCGCGAGATGATCATGGTCGACCTTGCCGTAGCTCATGCCGATCGCCGTCCACCAGGTGAAGGCCGCGGCGACGATCCAGCCGGCTGAGCCGGGGCAGCCGCCCGGCCGCGCCGATCAGGCAGCCGATCAGCAAGATCACGTACAGCGTGATGGTCAGCGGCACGCTCGGTGGCGGCAGATGCAGGACTGCGCGCGAGCATCAGCGGCTGATAGAGCTCGGCATTGCGGCTGAGCGGAATCGGGTCCCGCACGATCAGGTGGATGTCGACGATCACGAAGACGTAGAGCACCGAGCGCAGGATGGCCACTCGAGCCTCGGGCAGGACCGGGGCGAACCATCCGATGACCTTCTTCATCGCGGCACCGGCCAGGTGGTCAGTTCGACCAGCCTGGTCGGTCCCTTGCGGCCGTCGACCAGTCGGGTCTCGTCCTGCACCAGCCACACCTGGACCAGCGGCGGCGCGCCGGGATGTCGCGCGCGTCCATCCGTCGACCACGGACCGCAGCAGCGCGGGGTCGGCGGTGATCTGCGGAATGCGCGCCTCGATCTCGGCCCGGCTGATGCCGGCGGTGCCGACCCGCAGCGGCAGATCGATGCGCCGGCCATCACTCAGCAGTCCTTCGACCCGGGTGATCACGATCGTGGCATCCCTCGGGGGCGAGAACGCGTACTGCGACAGCGGCCCGAAGGGCCAGACGTCGTCGCTCATCCGCAACGAGCCGTTGAGCAGCAGGCCGATACCCAGCACCGCGACGGCGATCCGCCAGCCCAACGAGACTCGGCTGATCGCCCGCTGTTCCACGGCCCGATTACAGCACAATCGCCGGCATCACGAATGCCGATGCGGGCGGCAGGTCCGCTCCGGAAGTTCCTGCCGGAACGCCGTCGTGCCCTTCGGCACGATCTGGGTGATCAGCAGCTTGGCCGATGGCCCTGTCGTGGCGGTGTTGACGTTGCGGACGTAGTGCGGCCCGACCTCGGTGAAGGCCTGTCCCACGGCGAACGTCTCCGGTCGGCGGTGCGGCACCCGGCGTTCCACG
Organism: uncultured Actinomycetota bacterium; assembly: GCA_963723815.1. Taxonomy (GTDB): domain Bacteria; phylum Actinomycetota; class Actinomycetes; order Propionibacteriales; family Propionibacteriaceae; genus Microlunatus. The sequence goes on from CAVRSH010000008.1 coordinate 19,442, forward strand.
GCGCCCTCGAGGACGACGGCGAGAACGATGCCCGGATGCTCGTGGCAACCCGAGAAGGCGCCCGGCCCGTAGGTGAGGACGAAGTTGCGGACGGTCGCGTCGTCGTCGATCTTGAGCTTGATGCCGTCCGCGCTCGCGCGGAGCGGGCCGTCGAGCGTGCTGTCGATGGGCGGCACCGGATAGGGCGTCGTTCCGCTGCCCGGGTCGCCGGAGGCGGTCGAGCTGACGAGTCCGGCGCTGGCCACCAGGCCGAGAACGGAGGCGGCGATGAGTGATCGAGGGCGCATGGCTACTCCTCAGGGGGAGAGGGTGGCTAGCTCACTATGGTCGGCGGGCGGAGAGGGTGGCAAGGCCTCGAGCGGGTAAATCCTTGACCTCGCCTGGGCCGCTCGCTCAGAGCTCGCGATCGATGCCCCGGGGCAGCCGCTCCGGCGCCCAGCCGAGGTGGTGCACGGCCATGTCGAACGCGTACCGGTCGGTCATTCCGGCGACGTACGCGACGGCCGCGCGGACGGCGGCTTCGGTGCCGGGCTCGGTCGCCGGGTCAGCGTCGGGCAGCGCTCCCGGCATCTCGGCGTAGAACTCCACCAGCGCGCGCAGCACGTCGACCACGGCCCGGGACTGGGCCAACGACGCCGGCCGGACGTAGATCCGCTCGTAGTTGAACGCCCGCAGGGCGGCCAGCGCGCCGGCCGGCTCCGGCGACATCCCGGCCTGTCCGTGCGCGTCGACGGCCGCGACGACGGCACGGACGAAGGTGTTCAACTGCTCGCGGCGGGTCCGGCCACAGATCTCGGTCACTTCGGCCGGCAGGTCGCGCGGGTCGACGATCCCGGCGTGCACGGCGTCCTCGAGGTCGTGCGCGCAGTACGCGATCCGGTCCGCCCAGCTGACGATCTCCCCCTCGACGGTGCTGGGCGCCGGCCGTGACCAGGAGTGGTTGCGGATCCCGTCGGAGGTCTCGGCGCAGAGATTGAGCGGCCGCAGGACGACGTTCGCGCCCCACGGGCCGTGGTCGTACCCCTCGGGATGAACGGGTCGAACGCATCCTCGCTGGCATGCCCGCCGGGGCCGTGGCCGCAGTCGTGCCCGAGCGCGATGGCGTCGGCCAGCGTGACGTTGACCCCGGATCCGCGGGCGATCGAGGTGGCGACCTGGGCGACCTCCAGGGCGTGGGTGAGCCGGGTGCGCTGGTGGTCGTTGGGGTAGACCACACCTGGGTCTTGCCGGCCAACCGGCGGAAGGCGGTGGAGTGCACGATCCGGTCGCGGTCCCGCTCGAAGCAGGTGCGCTGGTCATCCGGCTTCTCGGCGCGATCGCGGTGCCCGGCGCCATCGGCGAGGGTCGCTCCTGGTCGGAGCGTCTCCCGCTCCCGCTGCTCGCGTCGCTGCCGATCCATCCGCGGACCCGGTCCGACCGCGGCCGCGAGACTCCTCGTGGGCGCGGACGAAGCCGTCGACCGTGTGACCGGCCATCGTCTTCGCCCAGGCCTCGGCCCGGGGGGCGATCTGCGGCTGGTCAGCCACCCGAGATTCCCAGTTCGGCACCGACCAGCTCCAGGTCGCGGCCGGACGTGTCGGCGAGCCAGCCGTCCGGCAACGCCACCTTGGCCCGCGGTGCACCCTGTCGGCCCCGCGGTCGGCCGAGCTCGGTCTCCGGATAGCTCACGTCCGGATCGAGTTGATCGAGAAGTCGATCGAGCTCGGCCAGCGAACCGACCATGGCCAACCGGCTGCGAAGATCACCACCCACCGGGAAACCCTTGAAGTACCACGCCATGTGCTTGCGCAGGTCGGCGCAGCCGCGCGGCTCGCCCATCAGTCCGACCAGCAGCTCGGCATGGCGCCGGAGCATGATCGTCACCTCACCGAGCGTCGGCAGCGTACGGGTGCATCCGCCCGGCGAACGCGTCGGCAAGGTCGCGGAACAGCCAGGGCCGGCCGAGGCAGCCGCGTCCGACGACCACGCCGTCGGCGCCGGTCTCGGCGATCATCCGCAGCGCGTCGGACGCCTCCCAGATGTCGCCGTTGCCGAGCACCGGGATGCTGACATGCGCCTTGAGCGCCGCGATCGCCGCCCAGTCCGCCTGGCCGGAGTAGGCCTGCTGCGGCGGTACGCCCGTGCAGCGCGATCGCCGCGCACCCGGACTGCTCGGCGATCCGGCCGGCGTCCAGGTAGGTCTGATGATCGTCGGTCGATGCCGATCCGGGTCTTGATCGTGACCGGCACGCCGTACGGCTGCGCGGCGCGTACCGTGGCCTCCAAGATCATCCGCAGCCGGTCCCGCTTGTAGGGCAGCGCCGCTCCGCCACCCTTGCGGGTCACCTTCGGCACCGGGCAGCCGAAGTTGAGGTCGACGTGGCCGACGCGCGTACTCGTTGCACAGGATCTCGGTCGCCTGCGCCATGATCATCGGGTCGACGCCGTAGAGCTGCACCGACCGGACGGTCTCGCCCGGATCGAACTGCAGCATCGACAGCGTCTTCGGATCCCGCTCGACCAGCCCGCGCGAGGTGATCATCTCGCAGACGAACAGCCCGGCGACCCTGCTCGCGGCACAGCTGCCGGTACGCCGCGTTGGTGATCCCGGCCATCGGCGCCAGCACCACCGGGATGGCGACCTCGGACTCGATCCCAGCGTCAGCATCGCCAGCGCCGTCAGTCGCGGTCGGCAGCCTCAGCATCCGAGGAGACGCGCCGCGAGGTAGGTCGGCGACCTTGTCCAGGGACGACCCGTTCCTGGCTCATCGAGTCGCGCTCGCGGATGGTGACCGCGCCGTCCTCGAGGGTGTCGAAGTCGACGGTGACGCAGTACGGCGTACCGATCTCGTCCTGGCGGCGGTAGCGGCGGCCGATCGCCTGGGCGTCGTCGAAGTCGACGTTCCAGGTCTTGCGCAGCTCGGCCGCGAGATCGCGGGCCTTGGGCGACAGGGCCTCGTTCCGGGACAGCGGCAGCACCGCGACCTTGACCGGGGCCAGCCGGGGGTCGAGCCGCAGCACGGTCCGCTTGTCGACGCCGCCCTTGGTGTTCGGCGCCTCGTCCTCGGCGTAGGCCTCGACCAGGAACGCCATCAGCGAGCGGGTCAGGCCGGCCGCCGGCTCGATCACGTACGGGCACATACCGCTCGCCCGTGCGCCTGGTCGAAGTAGGACAGGTCGGTGCCGGAGTGCTGGGTGTGGGTCGACAGGTCGAAGTCGGTCCGGTTCGCGACGCCCTCCAGCTCACCCCACTCGCTGCCGGCGAAGCCGAACCGGTACTCGATGTCGACGGTCCGCTTGGAGTAGTGCGACAGCTTCTCCTTGGGGTGCTCGAAGTGCCGCAGGTTGTCCGCGACGATGCCGAGGTCGGTGTACCAGCGGGTGCGCTCGTCGATCCAGTACTGGTGCCACTCCTCGTCGGTGCCCGGCTCGACGAAGAACTCCATCTCCATCTGCTCGAACTCGCGGGTGCGGAAGATGAAGTTGCCGGGAGTGATCTCGTTGCGGAAGCGACTTGCCGACCTGGCCGATGCCGAACGGCGGCTTCTTGCGCGCGTCACCTGGACGCACGTTGGCGAAGTTGACGAAGATGCCCTGCGCGGTCTCCGGCCGCAGGTAGTGCAGGCCGGACTCGTCCTCGACCGCGCCGAGGTAGGTCTTCAGCATCATGTTGAAGTCGCGCGGCTCGGTCCACTGGCCGCGGGTGCCGCAGTGCGGGCAGGCGATCTCCTCCAGGCCGCTCGGGCGCGCGGCCCTTGCGGGCCTCGAACTCCTCCTCGAGGTGGTCGGCGCGGAACCGCCGGTGGCAGGACAGGCACTCGGTCAGCGGGTCGGTGAAGACGCCGACGTGGCCGGACGCGACCCAGACCTGCGCGCGGCAGGATGACCGAGGAGTCGAGGCCGACGACGTCGTCGCGGCCGTGCACCACCGAGCGCCACCACTGCTTCTTGATGTTCTCCTTGAGCTCGACGCCGAGCGGCCCGTAGTCCCAGGCCGAACGGGTGCCGCCGTAGATCTCGCCGGCGGGGAAGACGAAGCCCCGGCGCTTGCAGAGGCTGATGACACTCTCGAGTCGGGCGGTGGGCAGTCGGCTGGTCGGTGCCACGACGGTCGTACTCCAAACATGCGTACGCGCCCATCCCCGGCTGGGATGGAGTCAGCGTCCTAGGTTATCGCCCATCATCATGGCCGCGACCCACGTTTTCGCCGAGCAGGTCCGGATCCTCGTACGCGGTGGGCTCGTCGATCGCCCGGGACAGCAGCGGCACGACGACCATCTTCGACTCGTTGCCCTGCAGTGCGCGGCGGTAGGAGCCGACGTTGCGCCAGCGGGTGGTGATCGTCCACAGTTCGGGCTCGTCGATGTTGCGGCCGAGGTCGGCGGAGACGAACCCGACGCGTTCGGCGAGCACGGCGATCGCCGTCCGCGCCTGCTCGGCGAAGTCGACATCGCCCGCCGGCACCCGGAATCGAACCAACACGATCACCGGTTCCGGCCGCGGAGGTCGCTGCATCCGGTCGGCGTTCCCGATCTGGGAAACCGACGCCCCGCCGCGGATCGGACTACGGGCGCGGGCAAGTCGTCATCTGCGCGAAATCTGTTTGAAACTCGGCTGTCCTAGCTTTGGTGAGCAACTTGCGGCGAGGGGGCCGGGCTGACCGAGGAGGCCGACCGTGATCGAAGATGTCGACCCGTTCATCGGGAGTGCGGCGACCGACCTGCCTGAGCCGAGGGGTCTCGCGGAGACCTGGTGGTGGCCGAAACCGCAGGTGGGGAACACCCATCCAGGCGCAACCTTTCCGTTCGGCATGGTGTCGGCCTGCGCCTATTCGGGTGGTTATCCGACCGGCTACGGGCCCTACCAACTGAACACCGAGGGCGCTCCCGCCGCTGCTGCACGACGGCAACATCGCCTCCGGCTTCACCCACTTCCAGCAGTCCGGCACCGGAGCGATCCGCAAGTACTACAACTACTTCCGGGTCACCCCGATGCTCGAGCCGCTGGACGCGCTGGGCCAGACCTGGGAGCTGACCGACGAGCGGGCCGAGCCGGGCTACTACGCGGCCACCCTGGGTTCGGGCATCCGCTGCGAGCTCACCGTCGGCCCGAAGAGCGCGGTGCACCGGTACACGTTCCCGGCCCACCGCGACGCCCGACTGGTGATCGACTTCTCCCAGGGCGGCATCGGCATCCCGTACGGCGCGACGGTCCCGCTGCGCGCCCACCTCCGGCAGATCACCCCCGGCGTCGCCCAGGGCGAACTGGTCGTCGAGGGCACCCCGCTGGCGGTGCACGTCGAGTGCGACGCCGGCGACTGGCGTGAACTGCTCTGGTACGACCGGCGGCTGATGCCCGGCGGCACCCGGCTGGACTTCGACCGGATCCGGCCGACCACCCTGCGGCCGTTCGGGCTGATGTGGCGCGGGGCGGCGGAGCCGGGCCAGGTGCTGGAACTGCGGTTCGGCTTCTCGTTGCGGGGAGTGGAACAGGCGCGGGAGAACCTGCGGGCGAACTGCCCGCCCAGTCACCGGCCGCCGCTGGCGATCGAGCTACCCGCGGAGGACCCGCTGCAGCCGGTGGGTGGTCCGGCGGCGTTCGAACACCGCCGGCATGACACCCAACAGGCCTGGCGCCACCACCTGGCTCCGATCAGCGTCGAGACCCCCTCCGCCGAACGCCGGACCGTCTTCTACAGCGCGCTCTACCACTCGCTGATCAAGCCCTGCTTCGCGTACGGGGAGAGCCCGTTCTGGGTCAACGGTGGTCCGTTCGCGTTCGACATCTGCACCATGTGGGACATCTACCGGACCCAGTTGCCACTGATCACCGCACTGTTCCCGCAGCGGGCGGCCGAGCTGGCGAACGCGATCTTGAACATCTGCGAGGAAGAGGGCAACCTGCCGATCGGCTATCGGATGGCCAAGGGCGCCGACCGGTTCTCCCGTCAGGGCAGCGGGCTGGCCCAGACCTTCCTCGCCGATCTCTGTGAGCTCGGCGTGCCGGGCGTCGACTGGGACTGGGCCCTGTGCCACATGGACAACGACCTGCGCCGCGCGTACGGGGAGGATTTCCTGCTCCGCGGCGTGGCCCACCCGATCACCCACACCCTCGACCTGGCCTTCGCGCTACCACTGCACGGCCAAGGTTGCCCGCGCGGTCGGTGACCAGGATCTCGGTGAACAGTTCGACGGCCTGGCCACCCAGTGGCGAAACGCGTTCGATGCCGACACCGGCCTGCTCGTCGATTCTGAGTTCTACGAGGGCGGCAAGTGGAACTACTCGTTCCGGATCCTCCACGACATGCAGGCTCGGATCGAACTGGCCGGCGGCGATCAGGCGTTCATGGAACTGCTGGACTCCTTCTTCGGCTACGGCGCGGACCCGGTCAAGCAGGTCGGTGAGCGGCCGAGCATCGAGGAGATGCGCGCCGGGTATGCCCTCAATCGCTTCGAGGGCCTGAACAACGAGCCGGACATGGAAGCGCCGTGGGCCTATCACTACGCCGGGCGACCGGACCGGACCGCCGAGGTGGTCCATGCCGGCGTGCACAACATGTTCGGCCTGGGCCGGGGCGGCCTGCCCGGCAACGACGACTCCGGCGGATTGAGCTCGTGGTACGTCTGGGCCTCGCTCGGCATCTTCCCCGTCGCCGGTCAGGGCATCTACCTGCTGAACGCCCCCTCGTTCGCGCGGGCCCGGGTGCAGCTCGGCGAACACGGGAGCTGGTCATCGACACCGATGGCTTCGTCGAGCCCGGGCCTGACCGGCCAGCCCAGTACGTGCAGTCGGTCAGCTTCAACGGCGCGGCGCTGGAACGCAGTTGGCTGACGGCCCGCGAACTGCACCTCGGCGGGCCGCTGCGATTCCGCCTCGGCCCCGAGCCGTCCGCCTGGGCCACCGAGCGAGCGACCGCCCTCGGTGTCGAATCCCGGCGAGGGGTATCCGGAGCGCGTCCGCCGCCCTCCTTCCCACGGCGCCGACCGTACAGCCCGATCTCGCCGACTCCGGAGATCGTCCTCGACGCATCAGACATGGAGACCGCATGAGCCGCCAGAACCGCACGTTCTCCGATCACTCCAAGCTCGCCGATCACGCCAAGCTCAGTGCCGAACTCCAGCGCCGCCGGCTGGTCATCGTGGTCCGGGCCGACCCGGTCATCTGCGGCCACTCCGGCGAGGCGAGGAACCTCGCCGAGGCCGCCCTGCAGCGCGGCTTCACCGAGGTGCGCATCCTGTCCTGGCCGCTCGATCTGCTCGCGGCCTCCGGGCTGCCGCTCAAGCCGCTGGACGGCATGACGCAGTACAGCGAGGGCATCGAGGTCGAGCGGCCCGAGCCGGTGGGCGACTACAAGGTCGTCGACGGCCGCTACCTGGCCGGCATGACCGGGCGGCTGGTCGAGCTGTTCACCGACGGCGTGCCCACGGTGTGCATGTCGCTCTATCTGAGCCCGCACACCATCGCCGTCTCCGACGCGCTCCGGGTCGCCCAGTCGACGGGCCTGCCGGTGCCGGTGATCACGATCGCCGAGGCCGTCGGATCCGACGTGACCAACGTCGTCCGCTCCTGCGTGGCCGACGGCCGATTCGGCGCCGCCGCCCAGGTGCTGGTCGCCTACCTGGACAGCGACGTACCGGTCGCCGTCTCGGACTACACCCGGGAGTTGATCATCTCCTCGGCCGCCGACGTCGATGCCCGGCACGGCACGGATTTCGCCGAGCGCTGTCGGCAGCGGGTGGCGATCTCCTATCCGGCGATCAACACGGCCGACTATCTCGGCCTCGACCCCGAGCTGATGAGCCGGGCGCTCACCCGTCGCGATCTGGTCCCGAACGGCTACGTCTTGTTCCTCTCCCGGCTGGCCCAGGCCAAGGGTGTCGACGAACTGATCGAGGGATTCGCCGCTAGCGCGGCCTGCGCGGACCAGCGGTTGGTGATCGCGGGCAACGGTCCGCAGGCCGGTGATTTGCGTGCGCTGGCGGCCGGCACCTCGGCCGCCGACCGGATCGTCTTCCTCGACGACGTCGACGACGACGAGAAGCCCTTCCTGATGGCCGGTTGCAGTGCGTTCGTGCTGCCCAGCAAGCCGCGCCCGGAGTTCGTGGAGACCTTCGGCATCGCGTTGGTGGAGAAGATGCTGGCCGGGGGCGGTCCGGTGATCACGACCGACACCGGGGGAATCGGCGAAGCGGTCGGCGACACGGCGCTGATCGTCCCGGTGGAGAGCCCCTCGTCGATCACCGCGGCCCTCGACCTCGCGCTGACCATGCCCTGCGAGGAGCGGATGGCGATGGCCGAGCGAGCCCGCGACCACGCGCTGCAGTTCGACCGGATGCGAGTCTTCGACCTGCTGCTGGACCGGATCGCCGCCATCACCCAGCCGGAGCTCTCCGTGGCTTAGCTCCGGACGCGCCCGGCCGCGCGGCGAGTTGACAGCGCGAGACGGGCTAACTGAAAATGATTCCCATGTTGGTTAACGCCCGTCGGCTGTCGGCGCTCGCCTGTGCGCTGCCTCTCCTGCTGGCCGCCGCGTGCGGGAGGGCCCAGCCGAGCTCCGAGCCGGGCACTGCCGACGCCGCCGCCGCTGCACGTCGTGGCGGCGTTCTACCCGTTCCAGTTCATCGCCGAGCGGGTCGCCGGCGACCGCGCCACCGTGACCAGCCTGACCGAGCCCGGCGCGGAACCGCACGACGTGGAGTTGAAGCCGAGCCAGGTCGCCAGCCTGGCCGAAGCGAACCTCGTCGTGTACGAGAAGTCGTTCCAGGCGGCCGTTGACGAGGCGGTGACGCAGAGCGGCAACCCGAACGTCATCGACACCGCCACCGTCGTCCCGCTGCAGCCGCTCGCCGACAGCGAGGACATGATCAACTGGATCCGCACGTCTGGCTGGATCCCACGAACATGATCAAGATCACCGATGCGGTACGCGACAAGCTGGCCGCCGTGGATCCCGGCCACGCGGCCGACTACACCGAGCGCGCTGCGGCGCCTGACCCAAGATCTGACCGGGCTCGATCAATCCTTCGCCGCGGGCCTGAAATCCTGCCAGCGTGAGGATTTCATCACCACCCACGCCGCCTTCGGCTACCTGGCCAGTCGCTATCACCTGAACCAGATCGGCATCAGCGGCATCAGTCCCGATGCCGAGCCGTCGCCCGCCCGGATCGCCGAGATCTCACGACATCGCCCTGGAGTACGAGATCACCACGATCTTCTCCGAGACCCTCGTCTCACCCGCCGTCGCGGAGTCCATCGCCGGTGACCTCGGCCTGCGCACCGACGTACTCGATCCCATCGAGGGGATCACGCCGGAGTCCCGGGGTCAGGACTATCTCGCGGTGATGGACGCCAACCTCGCCGCCCTGCAGAAGGCCAACGGATGCTCCTAGGCCAGAGACCGGCCGATCCGGTCACCGTTCTGGCGGCCGAGGACCTCTCGGTCGAGCTCGGTGGCCTGCCGGTGCTGCGCGGGATCAGCCTGAGCGTCAAGTCCGGCGAGGCGGTGGCCCTGATGGGCGGCAACGGCTCAGGCAAGTCGACCCTGGTCCGGACACTGCTGGGCCTGATCCCGAGCCAACGCGGGCACGGTCCGGCTCTTCGACGTGCCGCTGCGGGGCTTCCGCCAGTGGTCACGGATCGGCTACGTCCCGCAGCGTTCACCCGCGCCGCTGGCCGGATCGAAGGTCCGGGAGGTGGTCGCCTCGGGGCGGCTGGCCCGGCGCCGGCCGTTCGTCCCGGCCAGTCGGACTGATCACCAGGCGGTACACCGGGCGCTGACGCTGGTCGGACTGGCCGACCGGGCCGGCGAGGACATGGCCTTTCTGTCCGGCGGTCAGCATCAGCGGGTGCTGATCGCCCGGGCCCTGGCCGGCGAGCCCGAACTTCTGGTGCTGGACGAGCCGACCGCCGGGGTCGATCTCGAGCACCAGCGGGTGCTGGCCGACCTGCTGGCCACTCTGCTGGCCGGCGGCACGGCCGTGCTCGTCGTCCTGCACGAGATCGGGGCCCTGCAGGCGTTGCTGGATCGCGCGATCGTGCTGAGCGACGGCCGCGTCGTCCACGACGGTCCGCTCGAGCGAACTCGGGCACCAGCGCCGCGGCGGCGGACACGAGCACGTCGATCACGAACCGCCGACCGACCGTTACCGCCCGGATCCGAGCTGGCTGGACGGAGCGGTCGGACCATGATCGACATCCTCAGCTTTCCGTTCATGCAGCGGGCGCTGATCGCCGCCCTGCTGACCGGAGTGATCGCCCCGGCGATCGGGACCTACATCGTCCAGCGACGGCTCAGCCTGCTCGGCGACGGCCTCGGCCACGTCGCGATCGCCGGCGTCGGCCTGGCGTTCCTGACCGGCTTCGCGCCGGTGCCGATCGCCGTCGTGGTCTGCGTCGCCGGAGCGGTGATCGTCGAGATCCTGCGACAGCAGGGCAAGGCGACCGGGGACGTCGGCCTGGCCATCTTGTTCTACGGCGGACTGGCCGCCGGCGTGTTCATGTCGGGCATCGCCGGCGTCGGCGCCGGCGGGCTGTCGCAGTACCTGTTCGGTTCCCTGACCACCGTCTCGACGGCCGACCTGAGACTGATCGCGGTGCTGGCCGTGGTGGTGCTGGTTCCGACGCTGGGCCTGGCTCCGCAACTCTTCGCGGTCTCCACCGACGAGGACTTCGCCCGTACCCAGGGACTGCGGGTCCGGGCGTACAACGTGCTGATCGTCGTGCTGGCCGCGATCACCGTGACGCTCGCCATGCGCACCGTCGGACTGTTGCTGGTCAGCGCGCTGATGGTGGTGCCGGTCGCGGCCGCCCGCAACCTGGTGCGCGGCTTTCTCGCCGCCCTGGTCTGCGCGATCATCGTCGGGGTCTTCGTCTCGGTCGGCGGCGCGGTCGGATCCTTCTACGCCGACGCCGCGCCGGGTGCCTTCATCGTGCTGCTGGCCATCGCCGTCTTCGCGCTCAGCTGGCCGGCCGGAGCGATCCTGCGACGCCGGCACCGGCCCGTCCCGGTGCTGCCCGCGGCGATCGACGACGAGGACCTCGTCGCCCTGCATGTGGTCACCGAGGGCCATCCGCACCGCCACCATCCCGGCTGTGGCCACCTGGAGGTCCAGCACGGCGACCACAGCGATTTCATCCACGAGGGGCACCGCCATGCCGCGCACGCCGACCACTACGACGAGCACTGACCGCGATGACCTCACCTGACACGACCGCCCCCGCACAACGGCGCACCCGGCAGCGCGCGGCGGTCGACGAGATCCTCGCCGGGCGCCACGAGTTCCGGACCGCTCAGGAGATCCACGACGACCTGCGGCAGCGGGGGGATCGCGTCGGGCTGACCACCGTCTACCGGACCCTGCAGGCGATGACCGATGCCGGCGAGCTCGACGCCATCCGCACCACCGAGGGCGAGACCGCGTACCGGCGCTGTTCCACCGGGCACCATCATCATCTGGTCTGCCGCAGCTGTGGTCGCACCGTCGAGGTCTCCGGCCCGGCGGTGGAGACCTGGGCCAGTGCCATCGCCCAGCAGCACGGCTTCCGCGACGTCAGCCACGACCTGGAGATCTTCGGTACCTGCGACCGCTGCTGACCGCGGTCAGGTACGAGCGGAGCCGGCGAACCAGGCCGCCAGGGTGACGAACCCCTCGTCCAGAGTGATCCGCGGGCGCCAGTTCAGCACCTCGCGGGTACGCCGCTGGTCGAACCAGTGGGCGGTGGACAACTGCTCGGCGAGGAACCGGGTGAGCGGCGGGTCGTCCTCGCTCGGCCGGCGGCGCTGGCGCAGGCTCCAGACCCCCTCCGCGGCCAGGCCGGCGGCGGCCGCCAGCCCGGGCGGGATCCGCCGGCCCGGACCGGGTACGCCGGCCGCGGCGCAGATCGATTCGAGCAGGTCGCGGATCGGGCCGCGGTTCGCCGTTGGTCACGACCAGGGCCTGGCCATGGGCGGCGGGCGCCCGGTCCAGAGCCGCCAGCAGGGCGTCGACGGCGTTGTCGACGTACGTCGTGTCGACCAGCACCGCTCCCGGACCGATCAGGGGCAGCCGGCCGGCTCGACCGCGGGCGACGATCCGGGCGATCAGCTGCGGGTCGCCCGGGCCCCCAGACCAGGTGCGGGCGGATGGCGACCACCGCGAGATCGTCGCCGTCCGCGGCGAGGGCGAGCCGCTCGGCGTACGCCTTGCTGCGGGCGTAGGGCCCCCGCGCGGCGTCCGGATCGGCCGGCCCTGCCTCCACCCCGACCAGGGAGCGGCCGGCGTGACTCACCGAGGGGGACGACACGTGGATCAGCCGTCCGACGCCGGCGGCTCGGCAGGCGTCGACGACCGCCCGGGTGCCGCCGACGTTGGTCCGCTCGTACCCGGCCCACGGCCCGGTCACGTTGACCTTCGCGGCCAGGTGGATGACGGCGTCCTGGCCGGCCACGGCATCGCGCACGGCGTCCGGGTCGGCGACGTCGGCGAGCACCTCCGGGAGCCCCAGACCGGCCGGACGGCGCTGCAGGACCGTGACCCGGCGGCCACCGGCGGCGAGCGCCCGGGCGGTCGCCGCGCCGAGCATCCCGCTGGCCCCGGTGACCAGGACCCTCACAGCCGGCCGCGCTCCCCCGCCAGCAGCCGATCGGCCCATCGGGCGACTCGGGTCCGGTCGATCTTCGACGCGTGCCGGATGTCGACCGGCAGGCTGCGGATGGTCAGCACGGCGGCGACGTGAGCGGCCCGCCGCGGCCCGCACCGCGGCCGTCAGTTGCGGGTCGGCGAGACCATCGGACCCCGTCTCGATCACGATCACGACCTGCTGCGTGCCCGCCGGACCCACGCCGACCACGGCCGCCAGAGGGACCTCGGCCAACGACTCGACCCGCTGCTCGATGCCGACCGGGGTGACCGGTCCGTCGGCGGTGGTGATCACATGGACCAGCCGGCCCTCGATCCAGAGCCGCCCCGCGGTGTCGAGATGGCCGACGTCGCCGGTCCGGTGCCAGCCCGAGTTGCGGGAACTCAGCCGTTCGGTCGCCCAGAGCTTGTCGTAGCGGTCCTTGACGTGCGCCCCGGCGACGCAGACCTCCCCGGTCACATCCGGCTGCGTCGGTGAGCGCACCGTCCGCCGATCCATCAGCCGCCAGCGGGCTCAGCCGGATCTGGACACCGGGCACCGGCCGGCCGACGCAGACCCCGTTGCCGGCGCCCGCTTCCTCGATCTCGGCGAGGGAGATGTCGGCGACGGGCAGGGCCTCGGTCATCCCGTACGGGGTGCGCAGCTCCGCGCCCGGCAGGAGCTGCTGGACCTGTCGGAGCAGCCCGACCGGGACGGGTGCGCCCGCCGACATCAGCCGGCGGACGTGCCCAGGGCGGCCCGCTGCTCCGCCGTGAGGGCCGGGCTGGTCGCCACCACGTTGCGCAGCGCCGCGGGCGAGGCGAACACCACCGTGGCCTCGACGGCGGCGACCGCATCCGCGAGCGCGCCGGCGGTCAGGGTGCCGGGTGCGGTCACGTCCATGTCGGGCACCGCAGCCGCGACGCCGAGGGCCGGGCCGTAGAGGGCGAACGGCGCGAAGGCCGCGACCAGCCGGTCGTCGGGGCCGAGGCCCACCGTCGCGCGTACCGCCTCCAGCTGGGCCAGCAGCTGGCTGTGCCGATAGACCACGCCCTTGGGCGGGCCGGTCGCGCCGGACGTGAACAGCACGGCCGCCTCGCCGTCGGCGTCGGACAGCTCGGGCAGCGGCTCGTTCCGGCCGCGGGCCTCCAGTTCGGCCAGGTCGGAGATCCGCCGTCCCGGCACGCCGCAGCGCCTTGGCCGCCAGCAGCGCCTTGGGGATGCCGATCACGTGGTCCGGCCCGGCACTGCGCAGCGCGGCGGCCATCCGGCGCAGCCCGAGACCGGCGTCGGCCACCACGATGGTCGCCCCGGCCCGCCAGCACGCGTACACGGCGACCATCAGCTCGACTCCGGGCGGCACCAGCACGCGCGACCCGCTGCCCGGCCTGGACGCCGTCCAGCCGCAGTCCCGCGGCCAGATCCCGAACCCGCTGGTCGAGTTCCGCGAAGGAGACCGACGTCACGCTGTCCGTGGTGCAGCTCCACCACGGCCGTCGCCGTGTCTCCGGCGCGGGCGGTGAGCCCGTCCCACAGCCGGTCCGGGACCGATTGTTCGAGCCTGGTCCGGTCGGTTCGTGCTGCACCCAGCGCCAGACCGTCCGGGCGGCATCCGGCTCGTCCTCGGTGACCAGGTGGCTGGCCCGCGGATACCACTGGACGTCGGCGTGCGGCAGCCGGTCGAGCAGGTCCTCGAGATAGCGCGGCGTGAAGACGGGATCGCGGGCGCCCCAGACCAGCAATGTCGGGACGTCGGCGAAAGCGGTCAGGCCGGCCGCCACCCGATCCAGCGCCATCCGGCTCGGATGGTCTGCTTCGAGCGGGATGTCGGCTACGAAGTCACCCACCGCTCGGCGCCGTCCGGGCCGGCCGTACGGGGCCGCGAACGCCCGCTGGATCGCCGCCGGCACTGCGGGCCGGGAGACGGCCGTGGCGCCCCGGACGAAGGTCGGTGTGCGGACGCAGACCAGTTCGCGGAGCGCGGCCGACCGGGCCAGCCGGATCAACGCGGGTGGAGCGGCGGAGGCGGGCTGGTGCACGCCGGTGTTGGCCAGCACGATCCGCGCCACCTGGTCGGCGTGTGCCAGGGCCCAGCCGAGGGCGACCGGGCCGCCCCAGTCGTGGGCGACCAGGACGACCGGGCCGGTCAGCCCGAGGGCGGATGTCAGGGTGCCGAGGTCGTCGATCCGCTGGGCGAGCGTGCGCGGCGCGTCGGTGCGCTCCGACCAGCCCATGCCGAGCTGGTCGACCGCGATCACCCGCCAGCCCGAGGGTGCCTCGGTGAGGAAGCGCCGCCAGAGGTAGGACCAGGTGGGATTCCCGTGCACGCACAGCATGACTCCACGCGCGCCGTCGGCGCCGTTGTCCAGCAGGTGCCAGCGGTGCGGCACGCCGTCGCCGTCGGTGACCCGGACGGTGCGCGACCAGGCCGGATCGAGTCCCGGCAGAACGGAGCGAACGCCGCCGCCCGGCGGCGCTTCGCCGGGCGCGATCACCAGGCGAGCTCGGCGTACGAGGTGTTCAGGCCCGAGCCGATGCCGAGCAGGATCACCTGCATGCCGGAGCGCAGGTCGTCCAGATACTGCGCCAGCGTGAACGGCACCGCGGCCGGGCCGATGTTGCCGTAGGTCGGCAGGGTGAGCGGGAACTTCGACTCGTCGACGCCCAGCGCCCGGGCCATGGCCCGGATGTGCACCACCGAGGTCTGGTGGGCGATGAAGCAGTCGGCGTCGGCCCAGTGGAAGTCGGCCTGGGCGTCCCGCCAGGTCGCGATGGCCAGCTCGAGACCCGCCTCGAACAGCCGCTTGGTGTCGGTCCGCATGAAGTCCAGATCGCCGACGCACAGGTCGTGGTGCTCGGTGCCGGCCCGGCTGACCCCGCCGACGACCCGATGTCCCTCGTGGTGCCGGTCGGACCGGCCCAGCACCATCGCCGCCGATCCGGAGCCGAGCGTCAGCGTGGCGAACTGCTCCCGCAGCTCCTCGGCGGTCGCGGTCGACGACTCGAGTCGTTCCAGGGCCCGCTCCTGGGTGTAGCGCGAGCCTTCGCCGTCCACCAGCAGGGCGTAGTCGGCCTGGCCGGCGTCGATCATGGTGCCGGCGAGCTGGATCGCGTTCACGAAACCGAGGCAGGCGTTGGCGAGGTCGAAGTTCAGACAGCCGGCCGGCAGGCCGAGCTGATGGTGCACCGCCACCGCGGACGACGGCTCGAGGTAGGCCCGCGACACCGAGGTGTTGATCATGACCCCGATCTGGGACGGGTCGACGCCGGCCTCGGCCAGGGCCTTCGCACCCGCCATCGCCGCGGCGTCGACGAAGGTCACATCGGCCGGCCACCACCGGCGTTCGCGTACCCCGGCCAACTGCTCCAGCATCCCCGCCCGCATCCCGACCCGCTCATAGGTCGCGGCCAGCCGCTCGTCGAACTGCGCCGAGGTGGCGATGACCGGCGCCTCGACCCCGCAGACCGATAGGACGCTGGTGTTGTTCAGTCGATATGTCGCGTTGCGATCCATAGTTGCCCTCTACCCAGTCGGTGCGCTCCAGATCCACAGAAACCGGTTCGAGAGCTAAGTCCAGATCCTGCCTCAAGGGGGGTGGCTGTGTCACACCGGATCAAGCGCTGGACCCCGATTCGCCCGCCCCGCCGGCCGTCCGGTTCGGTATTGCACCGCCATATCGACGATCGCGACCGGCGTAGAGCTCCAACGCCCGCCACAGGTCCCGACGGTCGAAATCGGGCCAGAGTTGATCAAGGAAAACCAGCTCGGCGTACGCGCTCTGCCAGAGCAGGAAGTTGGACGTGCGCTGCTCGCCCGAGGATCGGACGAACAGGTCGACGTCGGGGATCTGGGGCTCGTCGAGATACTGCCGGAACCGCTGCTCGGTCAGCTTGGCCGGATCGAGCCGGCCGGCCGCCGCCAACTCGGCGATCCGGCGGGCGGCGTCGACGATCTCGGCCCGACCGCCGTAGTTCACGCAGAACTGCAGGGTCAGCACCTCGTTGCCAACGGTGCGCTGCTCGGCGTCCTCCAGCTCAGAGATCACGCTCCGCCACAGCCGCGGCCGCCGACCGGCCCAGCGGACCCGGACCCCCAGCGCATCCAGCTGGTCGCGGCGCCGCCGGATCACGTCGCGGTTGAACCCCATCAACCACCGGACCTCGTCGGGCGACCGGCTCCAGTTCTCGGTCGAGAACGCGTACGCCGAGAGGTAGCGGACGCCGGCCTCGATGGCCCCCTCGATCACGTCGAACAGCGATTCCTCGCCGCGGGCATGCCCGTCGGTGCGGGGCAGGTTGCGCTGCTTGGCCCATCGGCCGTTGCCGTCCATCACGATGGCGACGTGCTGGGGCAGCCGATCGGCCGGGATCTGCGGCGGCCGGGCCCCGCTGACGTGCGGGGTCGGCGGCCGAGGGGCCGGCCGGGCCCCTGGCTCGGGCGCGTTGCGCTGCTTCCTTGCCATGTCAGGGAGACTACTGACATGCCGACCTACCGCGACGAAGCCGTGGTGCTCCGGACGCACAAGCTCGGCGAGGCCGACCGGATCATCACGTTCCTGAGTCGGCGGCGCGGCAAGATCAGGGCCGTCGCCAAGGGGGTGCGCCGCACCTCGTCGAAGTTCGGCGCCCGGCTCGAGCCGTTCTCCCATGTCGACCTGCAGTTCGCCGAAGGGCGGACCCTCGACATCGTCACCCAGGTCGAGTCCCTGGATGCCTTCGGCGAGCCGCTGGTCGGCGACTATCCGGCCTATACGGCCGGACAGGTGATGCTGGAGACCGCCGACCGGCTGGTGGTCGAGGAGCACGAACCGGCCGTCCAGCAGTACCTGCTGCTCGTCGGTGCACTCAAGGTGCTCAATCGCGGCACCAGCGACGGCCCGAGGCCGCCGACGGTGATCCTGGACTCCTACCTGCTGCGGGCCCTGGCGGTCGCCGGCTACGCACCGTCGTTCCTGGACTGCGCCCGATGCGGGCTGGCCGGCCCGCACCGGGCCTTCTCGCCGGCCGCCGGCGGCGTGGTGTGCGACCACTGCCGGCCGCCGGGATCGGCCCGGCCGGCCGCCGAGACGCTGACGCTGCTCGGCGCGCTGCTGGAAGGGCGGTGGACCGACACCCGTGGCGTCAGCCCCGCCGTGGCCCGGGAGGCGAGCGGTCTGACCGCGGCCTTCGTGTCCTGGCATCTCGAGCGCAACCTTCGATCGCTGGCCCATGTGGAGCGCTGACCCGCGCTGGCCGCCGCCGCAGCCGCAGGTTCACCGGCCCCGCCGGATCGTCTACCTGTTCGCGGTCGTCATGCCGCTGGTGCTGATCACCCTGCTGGCGGCGCCGTTCGTGGTGGTCTGGACGATGCTCCCCCGGCTCCGCCAGATGTCGGGCGTCACCGCCCCGCTGCCGTCACCGGGCACGATCACCGACGGTGGCGCCGGCCTCGGCGATCCGTACTATCCGTCCGCGGGCAACAGCGGCTACGACGTCACCCGCTACCAGATCATGATCAACTGGGACCCGGCGACGCAGATCCTGCAGGGCACCACCACGATCAGCGCCCGGGCGACCCAGACGCTGCGCTCCTTCTACTTCGACCTCGGGTTGCCGACCGACCGGGTCCAGGTGAACGGAAAGCCGGCGACTTTCGAGCACCAGGGCTTCGCCGACGTCCGGGTGCAGCCGCTCCAGGTGGTCGCCGCGGGCAGCACCTTCACGGTGACGGTCGACTACGCCGGCAAGCCGGGTGACCTCCGGCAGGGCAGGGTGCATCCGTGGTGGACGACTGGTTCGGAGTGGACCGCGGCCGGGGAGCCCGAGAGCGCGGCCTGGTGGTTCCCGTCGAACGACCATCCGAGCGATCCGGCCTTGATGGACACGTCGATCCGGGTGCCCGCCGGGATGGAGGCGATCAGCACCGGGCGACTGGAGTCGGCCGACACGGGCACGGAGAAGGACTTCGACACCTGGCACTGGGTCGCCCGCCAGCCGATGACCACCTACGCCAACTTCATCTCCCTCGGCCAGTTCGAGCTGAAGCAGGGCATTGACCATGGACTGCCCTACGTCTATGCGGTCTCCGAGCAGCTTTCGGCGGCGCAGCGTAAGCAGGCCTTCGACGTGCTGATGACCTCCGGCGAGCGCGTCCGCACCCTGGAGACCATGTTCGGTCCCTATCCGTTCACCGAGCTCGGGGGCCTGGTGCCGGCCCACCCGCTCTGGTTCGAGGGGCTGGAGACCCAGACCCGACCGATCTACGTGGCCAAGGCGATCCTCGACCCCGATTTCGCCTCCGTCCTGCTCAACCACGAACTCGCCCACATGTGGTTCGGCGACAACGTGACCGTTCGGCAGTGGAACGACATCTTCAACAGCGAGGCGTACGCGTCCTGGGCGCCGTGGGGCGTCGCGGAGCGCACCGGCGGACGGAGCGCCAACGAGGCGATGAACGCCGCCTACGAGCGAGCAAGGACGAGCCCGAGTTCTGGCAGGTCACGATGATCGATCCGAGCCGGGAGCACCTGTTCGACGCGGTGTACCTGCGCGGCCCGATGGCGCTGCAGGGACTGCGCAACGTGATCGGCGACGACGCCTTCTTCAAGCTGGCCCGGGACTGGGCCCAGTCACCGGGTAGCCGGACGCTCGAGGAGTGGATGGTGATGGCCCAGTCGGAGACCACCGTCGACCTCGGCCCGTTCTTCCGGGCCTGGATCTACGCGCCAACGGCTCCGGCTCGAACCCCGGAGAATGGGTTTAGGTGACCCGCGCGCGATCGGCGGCGGAGACCACGGCCTTGAGGGAGGCGGTGACGATGTTCGAGTCCATCCCGACCCCCCAGACGACCGAACTGGTCTCACCCTCGCCGACCTCGCACTCCACGTACGCGGCGGCCAGTGCGTCCCCGCCGGCGGAGAGCGCGTGCTCGTGGTAGTCCAGCACCCGGACCGGGAAGCCGAGCGGTGCGATGGCGTCGACGAAGGCTGACACCGGGCCGTTGCCCTCGCCGCTGATCTGCTGAGCCCGGCCCCTGATCACCACGTTCGCGGTGACCGAGAAGGTGTTGCCGGAACCACCGGACGCCGCCGCGACGTCGACGAGCTTCAGCGGCGTGCCGGCCTCCAGATACTCGAAAGTGAAGATCTCCCAGAGCCGCTGCGGGCTGACCTCGCCGCCGTCGGCGTCGGTGTGGGCCTGCACCACCCGGGAGAACTCGATCTGCAGCCGTCGCGGCAGATCCAGGTTGTGCTCGGTCTTCATGATGTAGGCCACGCCGCCTTTGCCGGACTGGGAGTTCACCCGGATCACCGCTTCGTAGGTGCGCCCGACGTCGTAGGGATCGATCGGCAGGTACGGCGCCTCCCAGGCGATCTCCCGCACGCTGATGCCCTGCTCGGCAGCCTTCTTGTCCAGATCCTCCAGACCCTTCTTGATCGCGTCCTGGTGGCTTCCAGAGAAGGCCGTGTAGACCAGATCGCCCGCGTACGGATGGCGCGGGTGAACCGGCAGGTTGGTGCAGTACTCCACCGTGCGACGGATCTCGTCGATGTCGGAGAAGTCGATCTTGGGGTCGATGCCCTGGGAGAACAGGTTCATCCCCAAGGTGACCAGGTCGACGTTGCCGGTGCGTTCGCCGTGGCCGAACAGGCAGCCCTCGACGCGGTCCGCGCCGGCCATCAGGGCCAGTTCGGTCGCCGCGGTCGCGGTGCCGCGATCGTTGTGCGGGTGCAGCGAGACGGCCACGTGCTCGCGGTTCTTGACCTGGCGGGAGAACCACTCGATCTGGTCGGCGTAGGTGTTCGGCGTGCACATCTCCACCGTGGCCGGCAGGTTGAGGATGATCTCCCGGCCGGCTGAGGGCTGCCAGACGTCCATCACCGAGTTGCAGACCTCGACGGCGAACTCCATCTCGGTCCCGGTGAAGATCTCCGGGGAGTACTCGTAACCGAACTCCACGTCACCGAGGTGCTCCTCGGCGTACTTCATCACCAGTTCGGTGCCCCGGGTGGCGAGCGCGATGCATTCGGCCTTGTCCACGTGGAAGACCACCCGCCGAAACAGCGGCGCGGTCGCGTTGTACATGTGAATGGTCGCGGTCTTGGCGCCGACGATCGACTCGGCCGTGCGCTCGATCAGGTCCTCGCGAGCCTGGGTCAGCACCGAGATGGTGACGTCGTCGGGCACCCGGCCCCCGGTGACCAACTGGCGGACGAAGTCGAAGTCCGTCTGGCTGGCGGAGGGGAAGCCGACCTCGATCTCCTTGTAACCCATCCGGACCAGCAGGTCGAACATCTTGTGCTTGCGAGCTGGGGTCATCGGGTCGATCAGAGCCTGATTTCCATCGCGCAGATCAGTCGACAGCCATCGTGGGGCCTTGGTGATCTGCCTCTCCGGCCAGGTGCGGTCGGGCAGCTTGATGGGGGTGAAGGCGCGGTAGCGCTGGTACGGCATGGGGCTCGGCTGCTGAACGGGAACGGCTTGTGGCCGGGTACCGAAACTGGGGGTCATGCGGTCAATCATGATGTCCTCGCTGCTGGAACGGTAGGCGGACCGGGCACGCCAAACACCGCAGCGAGGGCGCCGGCCCTTAGTGGGCCTCGCTGCGGCAGCTAAGGAGGAGGAGCGCCATACGTCGCTCGATGCCAGCCATGCGGTCACTGTAACCCCACCGTCACGGCTGCGGCAATGCGACGCGCTCATTCGGCCCGCAGCCTAAATATGTGGCGGCGTGGGTTCCACCTCAGGCACCCTGGACGGATGGCGTTCGTACGCGTATCCCCCGATGACCCCAGCCAGGTCGGCCAGGTGGCCGACCTGTTCGAGGCCGCGCGGCTCGTCGACGACCCGGAGGCGTTCCCCACGGTGCCCGCCATCCTGGCCGGACAGATGCGCTACGGCTGGGATCTCGAGCCGGACGAGTACTACCTCTACGTCCCCGACGACACCGACCAGGCGATCGGCGTACTCGAACTCGCGATACCGACGCGCGACAACCGCCATCTGGTCTGGGCCGGACTGACCGTGCATCCCGAGCATCGCCGTCGCGGCCACGGACGGTTGATCATGGAAGAGATGCGGTGCCGGGCCGCCCAGGCGGGCCGCAACACGATCTGGTGCGGCGCCGCGGAAGATGATCTTGGCGTGCGTCGCTTCATCGAGGGTTGCGGCTTCCACTACGCCAGTCACGACGCCCGCCGCCGGCAGCTGATCGCCGAGATTGATCATGATGAGGTGCGGCGGCTCGCCGACCAGGCCGAGGCAGCCGCCGCCGACTACCGGCTGGAGCGCGTGCGGCCGCCGATCACCGACCGACTGCTGCAGCAGATGATCGAGGTGACGGCGGCGATCAACGACGCGCCCATGGGCGCACTGACCTACGAGGACGAGATCTTCGACCTGCAACGGATGCGGGACATCGAGACCGCCCGTACGGGCACGCGGCCGCCGGATGTACCGGATCGTCGCGCGGCATCGGCAGACCGGTGAGATCGGCGGGCACACCGAGCTCACCGTGCACCCGGAGCAGCCGGAATTCGGCCACCAGGGCGACACGTCGGTCGCGCGCAGCCACCGCGGTCACCGACTCGGCCTGCTGCTCAAGATCAACATGATGCGATGGATGGCCGAGGCCGAGCCGCAGCTCAGCGTGATCGAGACCTGGAACAACGTCGACAACACGTTCATGATCAACGTCAACGAGGCGCTCGGCTACCGGCTGTCCCGGGTCTTCGCCACCTTCGAACGCCGGCTCTGACCACCGACTCGCCGACCGGGCGTCAGCGGCGGCCCACGCGGTGCGCCGCTGAGCGCGGAGCTCGACCGGCCGCCATCCGGACTGGCCGGGCTTGGCGGCGGCGAACAACCGCTCGTCGACGAAATGATCGAGTTCCTGCCCGGAGATCCGTTCCGCGAGCTTGATCATGCCGTCCTCGGTCGGGAAGACCCCGCGATCCCGGTCAGAACCCGAGACGGTTGAGGTGCTTGGGATTGCGCTGCCATTCCTTGAGCACCTTGACCCGCAGGTCCAGGTAGACCGGAGTGCCGAGCAGGGCTTCGATCTGGCGCCGGGCGGCAGCGCCGATCTCACGCAGCCGGGCCCCGCGGTGGCCGATGATGATGCCCTTCTGGGAATCACGCTCGACGATCATGGACGCGTAGACATCCATCAGCGGGTGGTCGGCCGAGCGGCCGTCGCGCAGGCCCATCTCCTCGACCACCACCGTGATCGAGTGCGGAAGCTCGTCGCGAACTCCTTCGAGCGCCGCCTCGCGGATCAGTTCGGCGACCAGCGTCTCCTCGGGCTCGTCGGTGATCTCGCCGTCGGGATACAGCGCCGGGCCGGCCGGGAGCAGATCGACCAGGGTGTCGCCCAGCACGTCGAGTTGATCATCTTCGACGGCCGAGACCGGGATGATGTGGGCCCAGCTGACCCCGAGTTGATCTTCGAGCGCGGCGATGGCCATCAGATGCTCGGCCATCCGGCTCGGTGAGACCAGGTCGGACTTCGTCGCCACGGCCACCAGGATCGGCTTTCGGGGCAGGGCGGCGATCTCGCCCACCAGGTAGGTGTCCCCCGGTCCGATCCGTTCGTTGGCCGGCAGGCAGACGCCGACGATGTCCACCTCGGCCCAGGTGGTACGGACAAGATCATTGAGCCGTTCGCCCAGCAGGGTCCGCGGCTTGTGCAGGCCGGGCGTGTCGATCAGCACCAGTTGGGAGTCGGGGCGGTTGACGATGCCGCGGATCGCATGCCGGGTGGTCTGCGGCTTGGACGAGGCGATCGCGACCTTCTGTCCGACCAGCGCATTGGTCAGCGTCGACTTGCCCGCGTTGGGGCGGCCGACGAAGCAGGCGAAGCCGGAGCGGAAGCCTTCGGGCGGCGTGGAGACGTGTCCTGAGCCTGCCGAAGCATCGTCTGGTCGCGCCATCAGAGCTCGATCCGGGCCTGCGGGTTGCCGCGGGGGTCGACGTGCCAGACCACCACGCCGGTGCCGGGCAGGTCACCGACGATGGCCAGGTCGCCGTCGGTCGGGCCGTCGACGCCGGCCAGGGCGACGGCCTCCAGGCCGGGGGCGCCGGAGGAGACGGCCATCGCCACCGCCACGGCGATCGCGGACAGCCTCAGGTGCTCCAGGTGCACGCCGGCGCCGGCGTACGTCCGGCCGTCGGTGTCGCGCACGCAGGCTCCCTGGCCCGTCGGGGTGCGCGCGGCCGCCGACCGGGCCAAGGTGATGATCTTGAGATCCTCCGGGTCGCTCGGTCCTTCGACAGGGTCAGGGCGCGATTCGACAGGCTCAGGGCGCGGATGCGTCATGAAGCGCGCATCTCCGGCTCTGGTGCCAGCCGGCTGGGCAGGTCGGCGCCGTCGTCGTCATCGGAATCGGTCGAGATCCGGGTGGCGATCACCGTGCCGATCCGGTTCCGGCGACCGGTCGAACGCTCGGCCACGAGCTCCAGGCCGTCGTACTTCACCACCGAGCCGGCGATCGGCACCTTGTTCAACTGCTTGGCCATCAGACCGCCGACAGTCTCCACGTCCTCGTCGTCGAGTTCGAGGCCGAAGAGGTCGCCGAGCTCGTCGACCGGCAACCGTGACGACACTCGGAACCGGCCCTCACCCAGCGACGTGATGTCGTTGTTCTCCTCGTCGTACTCGTCGGTGATCTCGCCGACGATCTCCTCCAGGATGTCCTCGATCGTGGCCATGCCCGCGGTGCCACCGAACTCGTCGACCACGATCACCAGGTGCACGCGTTTGGCCTGCATCTCCTGCAGCAACTCATCGACCGGCTTGGAGTCCGGGCACCAGATCGGCGTCCGCATCATCGAGCCGACCCGCTCGGTGGACTGCGCATCCGGCTTGTCGTAGACCCGCTTGATCACGTCCTTGAGGTACAGCACGCCGACCACGTCGTCGAGCCCCTCACGGATCACCGGGATCCGGCTGAAACCCGATCGCAGCGCCAGCGACACGGCTTGCCGGAGCGTCTTGTACTCCTCGATGAACACCATGTCGGTGCGCGGCACCATCACCTCGCGGACGATGGTGTTGCCGAGGTCGAAGACCGAGTGGATCATCTTCCGCTCGCCCGACTCGATCACCTCGCTGGCCTCGGCCAGGTCCACCAGCTCGCGCAGCTCCGCCTCGGTGGCGAACGGGCCGTCGGTGAAACCCTTGCCCGGGGTCAGGGCGTTGCCGATCATGATCAACAGTCGCGGGAACGGACCCAGCACGGTGGTGATCGCGACGATCGGTCCGGCGAACGCGCAGGCGACCCGGTCGGCGTGCTGCCGGCCGAGGGTGCGCGGCGCGACGCCCCAGAAGACGTAGGAGACGATGATCATGGAACCGGCGGTGATCGCCCCTGCCTGCCAGGTCACCGGCACCAGGGAGAAGACCACCTTGGCCACCAGGGTGATGGCCGAGATCTCGATCATGGTCCGCAGGAAGAGGGCGGTGTTGAGATAGCGCGGCGGGTCGTCGACGATCTTGCGGACCCGGCTGCTGCCGGGCATCCCCTCGGCGACCAGCCGGTCGGCCCGAGCCTTGGAGAACGAGGACAGGGCCGCTTCGGCCGCCGCCGTGAGTCCGGCGAAGATCACCAGGACCAAGGCGATGCCGAGCTGCAGCCAGTCGGTCGGCGTCATCAGGCGCGCCGTGCGGTCTCGGGCCGACGTTCGGACCAGCCCGCGATGATCTTGTCGTTCAGCCCGAACATCTCGGCCTTCTCGTCCGGCTCGGCGTGGTCGTAGCCGAGCAGGTGCAGCAGGCCATGTACCAGCAGGTACTCCGCCTCGGCCGTGGCCGATCGCCCGTGCTCCCGCGCCTGCCGCTGCGTCACCGCCGGGCACAGCACGATGTCGCCGAGCAGCCCGGCCGGCGGTTCGTCGTCGTCGGCCGGCGGGCGAAGCTCATCCATCGGGAAGCTCAGCACGTCGGTCGGGCCCGGCTCGCCCAGGTACTTCTCGTGGTACGCGCTCATCGTGTCCTCGTCGACCAGCAGGATCGACAGCTCGGCCAGCGGGTGGATCCGCAACTGGTCCAGGGCGAAGGTCGCCAGCCGGACCAGGCCGGGACTGTCAGCCTCCAGACCGGACTCGTTGTTGATGTCGATCGGCATGTCCGGCCTCTCACCGGCCGATCGCGGCGAGTCGTGCGCCTCGAACTTGTCGTAGGCGGCGACGATCCGTCCGACCAGCTTGTGCCGGACGACGTCATGGTTGGTCAGATGGCAGAACGCGATGTCGTCGACGTTGTCCAGGATGCCCTGCACGACCCGCAGGCCGCTGCGGGTCGCCGCCGGGCAGGTCGACCTGGGTGATGTCGCCGGTGACCACGATCTTGGATCCGAATCCCAGCCGGGTGAGGAACATCTTCATCTGCTCCATCGAGGTGTTCTGGGCCTCGTCGAGGATGATGAAGGCGTCGTTGAGGGTCCGGCCGCGCATGTAGGCCAGCGGGGCGACCTCGATGGTGCCGGCGGTCAGCAGCCGGGGGATCGAATCCGGGTCGACCATGTCGTGCAGCGCGTCGTACAGCGGCCGGACGTAGGGGTCGATCTTGTCGTTCAGGGTGCCGGGCAGGAAGCCGAGATGCTCGCCGGCCTCCACCGCCGGCCGGGTCAGGATGATCCGGTTGACCTGCTTGTTCTGCAGCGCCTGCACCGCCTTGGCCACGGCCAGGTAGGTCTTGCCGGTGCCGGCCGGGCCGATGCCGAAGACCACGGTGTGCTGGTCGATGGCATCCACGTAGCGCTTCTGGTTCAAGGTCTTGGCCCGGATGGTCCGGCCGCGCGAGGACAAGATGTTGTGGGTCAGCACGTCGGCGGGCCGGGCCTCTTCGCGGGCGGTGAGCATCCCGACGATCCGCTCGACGGCGTCGGCGGTGAGCCCCTGCCCGGTGCGCAGCACGGTGACCAGTTCGGTGATCACGTCGACGGCCAGGTCGATGGCGACCGGGAGAACCGGTCAGGCTGACCTCGTTGCCCCGGACATGGATTCCGGCCTCGAGGTCACGTTCCAGGATCCGCAAAAACTCGTCTCGCGGGCCCAGCACGTTCACCATCTCCACCGAGGCGGGAATCGTCACTCTCCGCAGTTCCTCTATGCCCCCGTCGGTGGATCGCTTGACGGGCACGGTGGCCGCTTGGGGAGCGCTGGCCGAGACCTCTGACCTACTCAGTTGGTTCCTCGCAGATGAATGTGGATGAGTTCGTGACTCATCTTAGACAACCACACCCACAGCACCCAACCGATAACGATCCGTCGCCTGGACCAGGGGCGGGGTCGAACGGCACGCCGGCCCGGTCAGTACTCGTCGTCGGGAACGATGTGCATCGCCGCTTCCTCCGCGCTGGCCGCTCCGGCGTCGATGCCGACGTCCTCGCCGATCAGGTCCTTGTCCATGTCCGGGCCGATGCCCTGATTGGGATCCATCAGCCGCCCGGCCCGCTGGTCGCCCACCTCGCCGTCGTCGATGTTCTCCAGCTCGTCGCGGACGGTGAGGTTGTCCTCCGACTCCGGCTCCGTGTACGGATCGGGCTCCGGATCCTCCTCGGCCAGCCGCGACTCCATCGTGTCGTGCTCACCCTCGCGCAGCAGCACCGAAGGCTTCTCCGGTGGCGAGTAGCCCTCGTCGAGAGCGTCCTCCACTCCGCGGTCGTTGAGAGAGTAGCCCGGCTGCAGCTGGTCTTGATCCAACTGTTCGGACCGGTCGTCGGGGGCGTCGCTCACGTAGTCGCTCATGGCAACAGCCTGCCATGGAGCACTAGGATCGCTCCACGTGACATTGAGCGAAGCGGCCCCACGCTCGGCGGCCAAGGGCCCCGCCTTTGCGACCGCGCCGTCCGGAATCTACGCCATCGTGGTCGCTGCGTTCTGCGGCGTGCTGTTGATCTCCAACGTGGCGGCCACCAAGACGATCACCGTGGTCGACGGGCTGCCCGCGTTCGTCGGTGGTGGCATCTTCACCGATGGCGGAGCGCTGCTGTTCCCGCTGACCTACATCATCGGCGACGTGCTGGCCGAGGTCTACGGCCTGCGGCAGGCCCGGCGAGCCATCTGGGTCGGCTTCGCGCTGGCCGCGCTGGCCTCGGTGACCTTCCTCATCGTGGGTGCCGCCCCGCCCGGGCCGGGGTATGAGAACCAGGCCGCTTTCCAAGCGGTGCTGGGTTTCGTGCCGCGGATCGTCCTGGCCAGCCTGTGCGGCTACCTGGCCGGGCAGTTCCTGAACGCGTACGTGGTGGTCAAGATCAAGGAGCGGACCACACGAACGGCGGCTGTGGGTCCGGCTGATCGGATCGACCGTGGTCGGGGAGTTCGCCGACACCGCGCTGTTCTGCTTCATCGCCTTCGTCGGCGTCTTCCCGACCTGGGGTTCCTTGATCAGCTTCACGGTGACCGGCTACGTCTACAAGGTCCTGGTGGAGGTGATCTTCCTGCCGATCACCTACCGGGTGATCGCGGCGATCAAGAGGCACGAACCGGGCTACGCGGCCCACACCCTCGGCTCACCGGCCGTCCGGCAGTTGCGGCTGGTCGTGGCGGCTGAGGACTACGACCGGGCGGTCGGCTTCTATCGCGACCAGCTCGGGCTCGGCCAGGAGGACACCTTCAGCTCCGCCGGCGGCGCCCAGGTGATGATCCTGGACGCGGGCCGGGCCACCCTCGAGCTGTCCAACCCCGCCCAGATCGACCTGATCGATCGGGTCGAGGTCGGTCGGACCGGGGTCAGCGGGAAGTACCGGATCGCGTTCGAGACCGACGACGCCGCCGGCGTGACGCAACGCCTGGTCGCGGCGGGAGCCGAACTCGTCGCCCCACCGACCCGGACGCCGTGGAACTCACTCAACGCGCGGCTGAACGGGCCCGCCGGGCTGCAGTTGACGATCTTCACCGAACTGGGCGACGGGCCCGAATCGAGTTCAGCGCCGGCGGCTGGGAGTCAGCGGCCCGCGTAGTAGCGGCCGAGGAAGTCGCGCCTGAAGTCGTCGAACGTGCCGTTCTCGATGCCGGCCCGGATGTCGTCGACGAGCCGGACGATGAAGCGCTCGTTGTGGATGGTGCACAGCGTCGACGCGAGCATCTCACGCGCCTTGAACAGGTGGTGCAGATAGGCGCGGGTGTAGTGCGCGCAGGTGTAGCAGTCGCACTCGGCCTCGATCGGCACGAAGGACCGGCGGGCCGGGGCGGTGTTGACGTTGAAGCGGCCGTCGAAGCTGTAGACCGCGCCGTTGCGGGCGACCCGCGACGGCGACACGCAGTCGAACGTGTCGGCACCGTTCTCGATCGCGGTGAAGAAGTCGTCGGGCTCGGAGATGCCCAGCAGGTGCCGCGGCTTGTCCTCGGGCAACTCCTCGCTGCACCAGCCGACGATGGTGCCGAGATTCTCCTTCTCCAGCGCGCCCCCGATGCCGTAGCCGTCGAACGAGCGCCCGTCCACCGCGAGCCGCTCGAGATCGCGGCTCGCCTGCCGGCGCAGGTCCTCGTACTGCGCGCCCTGGATCACCCCGAACAGCGCCTGGTACGGATGTCGGTCACGCTCGGCAGTGAGCCGCTGGTGCTCGGCCAGGCAGCGCGCCGCCCACGCCTGGGTGCGCCGGACGGCCCGCTCCTGGTACGGCGCGGGTGTTCATCAGCGTCGTGCACTCGTCGAACGCGAACATGATGTCGCCGCCCAACTGATGCTGGATCTGCAGCGAGACCTCCGGGGTGAAGCGGTGCTTGGACCCGTCGAGGTGCGAGGTGAACGTCACCCCGTCGTCGTCGACGTGGGCCAGTCGCTGCTTGCCTTCGGCGATCACGTCGTCGTTGCCCAGACCGGCGGTGTTCATCGCGAGCACCTTCTTGAAGCCGACGCCGAGCGACAGCACCTGGAATCCCCCGCTGTCGGTGAAGGTCGGACCGGGCCAGTTCATGAAGCGACCGAGTCCGCCGGCGGCGTCGACGATGTCGGGGCCGGGCTGCAGGTACAGGTGGTACGCGTTGGCCAGCAGCGCCTGCGCCCCGAGTGCGGCCATGCTCTCGGGCAGCACCGCCTTCACCGTCGCCTGGGTGCCGACGGCGATGAAGGCCGGAGTCTCGATCACCCCGTGCGGCGTGCTGATGGTGCCGGTTCGCCCGAGCCGATCCGGCAGCCGGGTGCCGACCGCGAAGCCGAATCCGGTCACCGCTGGAGAAGTCCGGCCAGCGCGACCACGCCGGCGGTCGAGGTGCGCAGCACACCGTCGCTGATGGACACCGGCCGGGCGCCGGCGGCGGCGAAGGCGTCGAGTTCGGCGTCGGTGATGCCGCCCTCCGGGCCGATGATGATCATGATCGTGCCCGACGCCGGCAGCGGGACCGTGGCGATCGGCTGGGCCGAGTCCTCGTGTAGCACCAGAGCAAGATCGACTTCGGCGATCCTGGCCACCAGTTGCGCGGTCGAGCAGAGTCCCTCGACCTCCGGCAGCCGGAGCCGCCGGGACTGCTTGACCGCCTCACGTACCGTCGAACGCCAACGCTGCAAGGACTTCTCGGCCCGTTCCCCCGACCACCGGACGACGGACCGGGAGGCCTGCCAGGGAATGATCTCGTCGATGCCCAGCTCGGTCAGCATCTCGACGGCCAGCTCGGACCGATCGCCCTTGGCCAGCGCCTGCACCGCGAGATAACGGGTCGGCCGCTCCGGGCTGGACAGCTGCTCGCGCACCTCGACGACCAGACCGGACTTGTCGACCGAGACGACCGGCCCGCGGATCCCGGTCCCCCGCCCGTCGCCGATCATGATCATCTCGCCCGGCCCGATCCGCCGCACCACAGAGGCATGCCGGCCCTCGGAGCCGTCCAGGCGTGATCATGGAACCGATGAGCGGAGTTCCGAGGGTCTCGTCCAGGAACAGCGGGTCGGTCACTGTCCGGCGAACGCGTCCCGGAGCCGCCCGAACACGCCGCGCCCGTGCTTCTGCACGCTGACCTCGGGCGCGGTCTCCTCACGCAGCTCGGCGAGCTGACGCAGCAGTTCCCGCTGCTCGTCGTCGATCCGGGTCGGAGTCTGGACGAGCAGGGTCACGCCGAGCTGGCCGCGGCCACTGGCCCGCAGTCGGGGCACGCCCTTGCCGTCGATCGCGATCCGGGTGCCGGACTGGGTGCCGGCCGGCACCGCGACGCGAACCGACTGCGTCTCCGGTTCGGCCTCCTCGAGGTCGGCCTCCAGCGTGGCCACCGTCACCTCGGTGCCCAGTGCGGCCGCGGTCATCGGAATCCGCACCACGACCTCGAGGTCGTCGCCCTCCCGGCGGAACGCCTCGTGCTGGGCCACCTGCAGCTCGACGTACAGGTCACCGGCCGGACCGCCGCCGGAGCCGACCTCGCCGTGGGAGGCCAGGTGGATCCGGTTCCCGGTGCTCACGCCGGCCGGGATCTTGACGTTGATGGTCCGCGCCGAGCGGACGCGTCCGTCGCCGGAGCATTCGGGGCAGGGGTTGGGGATCACCGCGCCGTAGCCGCGGCAGGTGGGGCACGGCTGAGTGGTCCGGATGTCACCGATGAAGGAACGCTGCACGTGCGTCACGTCGCCCTGACCGTGGCAGGTCGAGCAGGTCACCGGCTTGGAGCCGTCGGCCGCACCCGAACCGCTGCAGCGTGGGCAGAGCACGGCCGTGTCGACCCGGAGCGGCTTGGTGGTGCCGAAGGCCGCCTCGGCGAGCTCGAGGTCCAGCCGCACCAGGGCGTCCTGGCCGCGGCGGACCCGCGACCGCGGGCCGCGGGAGGTCTGGCCACCGAACATGGCGTCGACGAGGTTGGTGAAGTCGAAGCCGCCGGCGCCGAAGCCGCCGTTGAAACCGCCGCCCATCCCGCCGCCCAGCGGGTCGCCGCCACGGTCGTAGATGTCGCGCTTCTTGGGGTCCTGCAGCACCTCGTACGCCTCGGCGACCTTCTTGAACCGGTCCGCCGCGTCGGACTCCTGGGCGACGTCGGGATGCAGCTTCATGGCGAGCTGGCGGTAGGCCTTCTTGATCTGCTCGGGTGACGCGTCGCGCGATACGCCGAGGATCTCGTAATAGTCAGTACTCATTCAGATTTCTCTTCTATCCTTCGGAGAGGAACCGGCCGACGTAGCGGGCTACGGCGCGGACCGACGCCATGGTCGAGGGGTAATCCATGCGGGTGGGGCCGAGCACACCGAGGGTGGCGAACGTGTCGACCTGGCTGCCGTAGCCACTGGCCACGACCGAGGTCGCCTGAAGCTCCTTGTAGGGATTCTCCTGGCCGATGCGCACCGTGACGACGTCGGCCGTGCTCGCTTCGCCCAGCAACTTGAGCAGCACGACCTGTTCCTCCAGGGCCTCCAGCACCGGCTTGACCGTGGTCTCGAACTCCGAGCCGTAGCGGGTCAGGTTGGGCACCCCGCCGACGACCATCCGGCTGGACGCCTCGCTGCTCAGCATCTCCAGCAGGGTGGCGATCGCGGCCTGGCCCATCACCGCCAGCGAGGGCGGCAGTTCGTCGGCCAGTCGGCTCAGCCGCACGGCCGCCTGCGAGGAGGACTGGCCGACCGCCGCCGCATTCAGGTGCGCCCGCAACTCGGCCAGCGTCTCGTCGGCCTGCTCGGGAATCTCGAGCGAGCGCTGCTCGATCCGCCCGGTCGAGGTGATCAGGATCAACAACAGCCGGGAGGTGGACAGCGAGACGATCTCGACGTGCCGCACCGTCGAGTGGCTGAGGCTCGGGTATTGCACGATCGCCACCTGCTGGGTGACCTGGGCGAGTAGCCGGACGGTGCGATGCAGCACGTCGTCGAGGTCGAGGGCCCCGGACAGGAAGGTCTGGATGGCCCGTTGCTCGGCCGCCGACAGCGGCTGCACCGAACCCAGCCGGTCGACGAACAGCCGGTAGCCCTTGTCGGTCGGGATCCGTCCGGCGCTGGTGTGCGGCTGGGTGATGTAGCCCTCTTCCTCCAGCGCGGCCATGTCGTTGCGCACGGTCGCCGGGGAGACGCCCAGATCGTGCTTCTCGACCAGAGCCTTGGACCCGACGGGTTCCTGGCTGGAGACGTAGTCGGTGACGATCGCGCGCAATACCTCGAGCTTGCGCTCGTCCATTTCCCTCCTCCGGGTCCGGGCCGATCAGCCGAATCATGAGTGCCCGGCACAGGATTTTGGCACTCGCCCAGGCAGAGTGCGAGTCTAGCCTGATGAGCCAGCCGGCCGACCCGATCGAGACAGCGGTCACCTTCGCACTTGGCGCCTGGCAGGAGGTGGCGCCGAACGTCTTCCGGGCGGTGGCCGAGCCCGAGTCGGTCAACCTCGGGCTGGTGGTCGGATCGGAGCGCGCGCTGTTGGTGGACACCGGTTCCAGTCCGGTCCAGGGAGCGGCCGTCCGGGCGTCGATCGCGACGGTCACCGATCGCCCGCTGACCGCGGTCGCGGTGACCCACTGGCACTACGACCACGCGTTCGGCCTGGCGGCGTTCGGCGATCTGCTGACCATCGGGCACGAGTCCGTGCGGGGGCGGCTGGGCTCGGTCGAGGCCCGGGCCGAAGCCGCCCGACTGGGCGTCGATGCGGCCGACCTGGTCGCACCGGGCCGGGAACTCGCCGTGGCGACCGCAGTCGATCTCGGCGACCGTCGGGTGGAGATCGCCCACCTGGGCGAAGGACACACTGAGGGCGACCTCGTGGTCGTGGTGCCGGACGCCGGTGTGGTCTTCGCCGGCGATCTGATCGAGTCGGCCGGGCCGCCGTCGTTCGGGGACGACGCCGTACCCGGGTCCTGGGCGGCCACCCTCGACGGCGTGATCGGGCTGATGACGGCCACCACCGTGCTGGTGCCCGGGCACGGCGACCCGGTCGACCGGGAGTTCGTCTTCGAGCAGCGGGGCCGGATCGCCGCCCGGGCCGCGGAAGGCCTGCAGCAGGACCGGCCGTCGCTGCCCCTCATCGGCTGACCCAGCTCGCCGGCTCAGCGGACCAGGCCGGACTGGTACGCGATCACCACCAGCTGGGCCCGGTCCCGGGCGCCCAGCTTGATCATCGCCCGACTCACATGGGTCCGGGCGGTCGCCGGGCTGACCACCAGCCGTTCGGCGATCTCGCCGTTGTTCAGGCCTTCGCCGATCAGCGCGAGCACCTCGCGCTCCCGATCGGTCAGCTCCTTGAGCTGGGGGTGCGGCCTGCGGAGCGGCGATCTCGCGGTGAACGACTCGATCACCCGCCTGGTCACCGACGGCGACAGCAGCGACTCCCCCGCCGCCACCAGCCGGATCGCCCGCAGCATGTCGGCCGGCTCGCTGTCCTTGATCAGGAAACCGGCCGCCCCGGCCTGCAAGGCTTCGAAGACGTACTCGTCCAGCTCGAACGTGGTGAGCATGATCACCCGCACGGCGTTCAGCGCCGGGTCGGCGGTCAGCACGCGCAGCGCCGTGATCCCGTCCATGATCGGCATCCGGATGTCCATCAAGATCACGTCGGGGTGGTGGGAGCGCGCCAGGTCGATCCCGGCCCGACCGTTCTCGGCCTCACCGGCGAGAGCGAGATCGTCCTCGGACTCGATCAGCACCCGCAGACCCATCCGGACCAGGGCTTGATCATCGACGACGGCGACGGAGATCGTCATGAGTCGTCCCCGACCGGCAGCAGGGCGCGGACCCGCAGCCCGTGCGGTGCGATGGGCTCGAACTCGACCCGGCCGCCCACCGCGCGGGCCCGCTCCACCATGCCCGCGATGCCGTTACCGGCCACCGGAGCCCGGGTGGCCGGCCCGGCGTCGGACACCTCGACGATCAACTCCTCCGGACGGCTGTTGATCAGCACCCGGGCCGCCGACGATCCGGCATGCCGGACCACATTGGTCAACGCCTCCTGGACGATCCGGAACGCGGCCTGGTCGACCGCGGCGGGCAGCGCGGGCTGCTCGGCGGGCTCCCGGACCACGCGTACCTCTCGGCCCGCGCTGACCAGCGCAGCGACCAGGTCGTCGAGCCGGTCCAGGCCGGGTCGGAGACCGTGCGGTGCCCCGCCGTCCGGCTCCCGGAACACGCCGATCGTGGTCCGCAGCTCGGCCAGGGCGTCCTTGCTGGTCCGGCGGATCGCTTCGAGCGACTCGGCGAGTTGCGCGTCCGGCTCGGGCCGCTTGTCGAGCACGTGCAGCGCGACTCCCGCCTGCATGGTGATCACCGAGAGGCTGTGACCGACCACGTCGTGCACCTCGCGGGCGATCCGCAGTCGCTCCTCGTCGGCGTACCGGCGGCGGTCCTGCTCGCGGGCCCGCCGCTCGTTCTCCCGCCGGGCCCGGTGCAGCAGCGCGAACATGGCGGGCAGGATGGCGATCGAGATGGCGCCCAGCAGTTCGGCGTACACGGTGGGACTCGAGCAGCCCGAGGTCCGGTTCCCGCCAGTGCCCGGCCAGTACCATCACCAGCAGACCGGCGGTCAGCGGCACCCAGCGGCGCAGTGGCAGCGCCGACGCCATCGCGAAGACGCCGAGGGCCAAGGCGATGTAGACCGGTCCGGCCGGGGCGCCGAGGGCGCGATAGCCCGTCAGTCCGGCCAGCACCAGGACAAAGCCGGTCCGCGGCCAGCGGCGGCGTACGGCCACCCCGACCACCAGCAGGACCAGGAAGACGTCGATCGCCGGCGAGATGTCCGGCACGGGCTGGAGATCGAACTCGTCGTTCTCCCACGGCCCCCGCCGGCCCATCCGCGGAGGTCGGTCCCACGCCAGGTGCGCGCTGGTCCATCCGGCCCAGCCGAGGAGCAGTCCGAGCACGATGTCCACCACGAGCCCGCGCGAGCGCATCGCACCCACTCTCTCTCGACCCGACTCGCTTCGTGTCTTCGAGCCTAGAGCGCCGCCGCCGCCAGCACGTCCAGCACGAGACGTATCGGCGGCTACGTCAGCCGACGTAGTCCAAGTGTCGCTCCAGGACCGATGTGGAAGAGCGGGGATCGGCGGACCATCGAGTCATGGGCATACCACTACTCATCCCGTTGGAGGGCGGCTTCGGCCACCACGGCCCTCCATTCATCCACGAAGGCGCGGCGCCGCCGCCCTTCTTCCCGCTGATCGGAGCCTCGATGTTCTTCCTGTTCCTGCTGTTGGTCGCCACCGCGTTCTTCCTGGTCCGCCACGGACACCTCGGTCCACCATCCTGGATCGCCCAGCACCGCTCGCCCGAGGGCGAGGCCAAGCGCATTCTGGCTGAGCGTTTCGCCCGCGGCGACATCACCAGCGACGAGTTCATGGAACGCGCCAGCGTGCTCAACTGGACGCCGGGCAGCGAGGCGTGGAATCAGGGCAAGCCGCGCAAGAAGCGCCGCTGACCTGCTCCGGGGTTGCGGTCAGCTGTAACCAGCCGCCGCATCCCTGGTCAGCTCGAGCACGTCGCCGAGCAACTCGGCCATGCTCGACGCGCCGAGCAGCTTGAGCTGGTCGAGTGCGGTCAGTGGGGCGATGGCCGCGAGCTGCCATGCCGCGGCGACCGGGTCGTCCGACAGTTCGCTGTCGGACGGCCACAGGTTGTCGGCGAACTCGCTGGCCTTGGTGAGGGTGCGGCGGACGAGCTCTTCGGCCTGTTCGCGCTGCGGCTGCTGATCCGCCGACCATTCCAGTTCCGGGAGCTCCACCACCTCGGCCCGCGGGTACGGCGCGTCGGCCAGCCACTCGTGCACCCGGAAGCGTGATCCACCGTGGGCGATGAGCCGGACCAGGCCGTCCTGCGCGTCGAGGTCGTCCACCTCGGCCATCGTGCCGACGGCGAAACGCTGCTCGCCGCCGCCCACCTCGGTGCCCCGTTCGATCAGCACCACCCCGAAGCGCACCGCTCTGGCCTCGATCAACTCCGCCAGCATCTGCAGGTAGCGCGGCTCGAAGACCTGCAGGCGCAGCGGCATGTGCGGGAACAGCGGCGAGCCCAGCGGGAACATCGCGACTTCGGGCACGAGGTCCAGCCAATCACCCGCGCCGTCGCCTACTCTGCCGGGATGGCATCCCCCGGCGACCGTTACCGCACCGATGTCCTCGCCGGCGGCTGGCAGCGCCGGAACAAGATCGTCAGCACCGATCTGGTGGTCACGCCCGGACTCGTCGTCGAGGATCCGACCAGTGGCTTCTGCGGCGCGGTGATCCGCTGGGAGAACGGTCTGGTGATCTTGGAGGACCGCCATCGACGGCGCCGGAGCTTCCCGCTCGGACCCGGCTTCCACCATGAGGGCCGACCGGTGAAGCTGATCGCCCCGGCGCCGCGCACGGCCCGTCCGACCCGCACCGCCTCCGGCTCGGTCGTCGCACCGGCCGAACGGGCGAAGGTGGCGTTGCCCAGCCGGATCTATGTCGAGGGCCGCCACGACGCCGAACTGGTCGAGAAGATCTGGGGCGACGACCTGCGCCATGTCGGCGTGGTGGTCGAGCATCTCGGCGGCGTGGACGATCTGGCCGAGGTGGTGGCCGACTTCGGCCCGGAACGCGGCCGTCGTCTCGGTGTGCTGGTCGATCATCTGGTGCCGGGGAGCAAGGAGAGCCGGATCGCCGAGCAGGTCGCCCGCGGCCCGGGTGGGGAGTTCGTGCTCGTGCTCGGACACCCGTACGTCGACATCTGGCAGTCCGTCAAGCCGGCCCGGGTCGGGCTCGAGGTCTGGCCGGAGATCCCGCGCACGGTCGAGTGGAAGCACGGCGTCTGCGAGATTCTCGGCCTGCCGCACGCCGACCAGGCCGACATCGCCCGCGCCTGGCAGTTGATCTTGAGCAAGGTCCGATCATGGTCGGACCTGGAGCGGCCGCTGCTGACCACCGTCGAGCAGCTGATCGACTTCGTCACCCAAGATCACTGATCACGCAAGATCATCAGTCCAGCAGCTCGCGGATGACCCCGTCGGCGAGCAGCCGTCCGCTCAGGGTCAAGATCAACTGCCGCCCGTCGCGCCGGGCCAGGCCGCGGGCTACCAGGTCGGGGACGCGCTGCTGTTCGGTCCCGGTGAGCACCGAGACGTCCAGCCCGTCGGCGAGCCGGAGCTCGAGCATCACCCGCTCGACCCGCCGATCGGCCGGGTCGAGGACCTCCCGGGCGTACGCCGGCGAAAGTCCGTCCGCGAGCCGCGTGGCGTACGCCTGCGGATGCTTGACGTTCCACCACCGCACCCCGCCCACATGGCTGTGCGCGCCGGGCCCGATACCCCACCAGTTGTCGCTGCGCCAGTAGGCCAGGTTGTGCCGACACTCCGACCCGGCGCCACGAGCCCAGTTGCTCACCTCGTACGCCGCGAACCCGGCGGCGGTCAGCCGCTGCTCGGCGATCAGGTACTTGTCGGCGAGATCGTCGTCGTCGGTCATCGGCAGCTCGCCGCGGCGGATCCGGGTGGCCAGCCGGGTGCCCTCCTCGACGATCAGGGCGTAGGCGCTGAGGTGGTCCGGCTCCGCGGCGATCGCGGCGTCGAGGCTGGCCTGCCAGTCGGCGATCGACTCCCCCGGTGTGCCGTAGATGAGGTCGAGGCTGGTGTGCTCGAAACCAGCCGCCTTGGCCTCGGCGACGGCCTGCTGCGGGCGCCCCGGCGAGTGGACCCGGTCGAGCACGCGGAGCACGTGCGGTATCGCCGACTGCATGCCGAAGGAGATCCGGGTGAAGCCGAGGGCGCGGAGCCGGTCCAGTCCCGCGGCGTCGATCGATTCCGGATTGGACTCGGTGGTGATCTCCGGGTCGGCGGTCAGCCCGAAACGATCACCGATCGCGGCGACCATCCGACCAAGATCATCGGCCGGCAGCAACGTGGGGGTGCCGCCGCCGACGAAGATCGTCGACACCGGCCCGGCGCCGGGACCCAGCACGCCGGCCGCGAGGTCGAGTTCGCGCAACTGCGGTGTCGATGTAGCCGGCCTGGCTCGCGCCCGGCTGGGTACCGAGCTCAGTCGCCGTGTAGGTGTTGAAATCGCAGTATCCGCAGCGCGTGGTGCAGAACGGCACATGGACGTAGATGCTCAGCGGGCGCTGCCCGACCGTCGTCCGGGCCGTCGCCGGAAGCACGCCGTCAGGGGGCGCGGGCTCTCCCGGCGGCAGGGTCGACGGCACCCGACGACCTTAATCCTTTCGGCTCAGTTACACCCCGATCCGGCGCAGCGGCCCGGGCGGGCCGGGGCCCTAGGCTGACGATCATGGCAGCACGGGTACTGGTGGTCGAGGACGACGTGACCGTGGCGGAAGTGCTGATCGCCTACCTCTCCCGCGCGGGGTACGAACTCGACTGGGCCCAGAACGGCACGGATGCGGCGCAGCTCTGGCAACGCACCGGTCCCGACGTGGTGATCCTGGACATCATGCTGCCGGGCCTGTCCGGCCTCGAGGTGCTCCGGCGGCGCCGGCGGGCCGGCGACCACGCCGCGGTGATCGTGCTGTCGGCCCGCGGCGAGGAGGAGGATCGGCTGGTCGGGCTGGAGACCGGCGCGGACGACTACGTGGTCAAGCCGTTCTCTCCCCGGGAGCTGGTGCTGCGGGTCGAGGCGCTGCTGCGCCGGGCCGAGCGGCTCGCCGGCACCCCGTTGCTGACGTCGACGATCACGCTCGGACCGGTGGTGATCGACTCCGCCGCCCGCCAGGCCAGCGTCGCCGACCGTCCGCTGCCGCTGACCATGCGGGAGTTCGACCTGCTGGCCTTTCTGGCCGGGCACCCGGGCCGGACCTTCAGCAAGGAAGAGCTGCTCCGCCGCGTCTGGGGCTGGGACTTCGGTGACACCTCGACCGTGACCGTGCACGTACGCCGGTTGCGGGAGAAGCTCGAGCGCGACCCGTCCGATCCCACCCTGGTGCTCACCGTCGGCCGGTCCGGCTACCGGATGGCGCGCGCCGACGAACTCAGCTCCGAAGGCAGCGACCGGTGACCGACGACCTGGTGATCATCATCGGCCTGACCATCGCCAGCTGCGTTGTGGTCGGGCTCGTCGGGTTGGGCCTGCTGCACCTGGTCCGGCATCGGTCGCTGCGTGATCAACTCATCATCGTCACGCTGCTGCCGGTGCTCGCGGTGGTCGCCACGGTGTTGATCAACGTACGGCTGATGTTCCTCTCCGGGCACGACTCGTTGGTGATCTTGGTCGCGCTGCTCACCTCGGTGCTGCTGGCGGTCGTCGGTGCGCTGCTGGTGGTCCGCCGGATCTCCCGGGCGTCCCGCGAGGTCGGCGCCGGTCTGCATCAGCTGGTGTCGGACAGCTCGGCCGGGCCCCTCAGCACGACCGAGCCCGCGACGGCGGCGGCGCTCCGGGGCGCCGCAGGAGTTCGCCCGGGTGCTGAACGACCTGGCCGATACCCGGCGTACCCTCGCCGAGTCCCGGGAGCGGGAGCGCGCGGCCGAACGCTCCCGGCAGGAGCTGGTGAGCTTCATGTCCCACGATCTGCGCACTCCGCTGGCCGGACTGCGGGCGCTGGCCGAGGGTCTGGAGGACGGGGTGATCGTCGACGTCCCGCGGGCCATGGCGCAGATGCGCGGCACGGTGTCGCGGATGACGGTGCTGGTCGACGACCTCTTCGCGCTGTCCCGGGTGCAGCAGGGCGCGAGGGAGTCCAAGCCGGACATGCTGGTGTCGCTCGCCGAGCTGATCAGGGACGTGGCCTCGGAATCCGCCGCTACCGCTCAGGCGCAGCACGTCGCCTTGGAGGTCGTGGTGCCCGACGACGATCGACTGGCCGTCCTCGGTTCGTCGGATGATCTTGCCCGGGCGCTGGCCAATCTGGCCGGCAACGCGATCAGGCACACCGAGCCCGGCCGTGCGGTGCGGCTGGAGGGCGGCCGGGCGACCGACGGGCACCTGCTGCTCGCCGTCGTCGACGGCTGTGGCGGCATCCCCGACAATCACCTGGACCGGGTGTTCGACCCCGGCTGGCGCGGCAACCCGGCGCGGAGCGAGGCGGACGGCGGTGCCGGACTGGGCCTGGCGATCACCCGTGGCGTCGTCGAGTCGCACGCCGGCCGGATCACGGTCAGCAACGTGCCGGGGGGCTGCCGCTTCGAGGTGACGCTGCCCCAGGCCCCAGCCCGGTCGTGAGCTCGGGCCCGGTGGTCAGGCTCAGGGGACGAGGACGATCTTGCCGCGGACGTGACCGGACTCGATGATCCGGTACGCCTCGTCGAAGCGGTCGAACGGGAAGGTCTGCACCTTGATCACCAGCCGGCTGTCGGCCAGGAGCTGGGCGCCCAGGGCGAGCGCCTCCTCGTGGTGGGCCTCCGCTCCGCCTGTGCTCACCCGAGCGCCGGTCTTGCCCGCCCCGTAGTTGGCGATCGTGACGACCTGGGCGGGTTCGGGGGCGAGCGCGATCAGGTCCTCGATGGGGGTCTTGCCCGCCACGTCCAGTACGGCATCGATCTGGCGCACCGGGCACCGCCCGGACCCGGTTGACCAGGCCCTCGCCGTAGAGCACCGGCGTGGCACCGATCTCGCGCAGGTAGTCGTGGTTGTCCTGACTGGCCGACGCGATCACCGTCGCCCCGGCCGCCACCGCCAGTTGACTGGCGACCGCACCAACGCCGCCGGCCCCGCCGTCGATGAACACCGTGCTGCCCTCGTGCACGCCGAGCAGGCGCAGGCAGCGCTCCGCGGTCTCGACGGCCACTCCGGCCGCGGCCGCCACACTCCAGTCGACCGAGGACGGCTTGGCCGCCCAGTGGTTGAGGAGAGCGAACTCGGCCTGGGTGGCGGTCCCGATCCCGAACACGTCGTCGCCGACGTTCACCCCGGTGACGCCGTCGCCGACCTCGTCGACCACGCCGGCCGCGTCCCAGCCGAGGTATCCCACGCCCGCCAGCGGTTTGCCGCCGCTCAGGTAGCCCGCGCGGGTCTTCCAGTCGATCCCGTTCAGGCTGGCGGCCTGCACCTTGATCCGGATCTGGCCGGCCGCGGGATGGGGCTCGGGGGCTTCGCCGAGGCTGGTGACCTCGGGGCCGCCGTAGGAGTGGAATTGAAGGGCGAACACAGGGGATCTCCTCTTGTCTGGCCGACGACGTGCCGGCTACTTCTTCTCGGTCTTGGTCGGCTCGGTCGTCGACAGCGCAGCGACGAACGCCTCCTGGGGCACTTCGACGCGGCCGACCATCTTCATCCGCTTCTTGCCTTCCTTCTGCTTCTCGAGCAGCTTGCGCTTGCGGGTGATGTCGCCGCCGTAGCACTTGGCCAGCACGTCCTTGCGGATCGCCCGGATGGTCTCCCGGGCGATGACCCGGGCTCCGATGGCCGCCTGGATCGGCACCTCGAACTGCTGCCGCGGGATCAGGTCCTTCAGCTTGCCGGCCATCAGCACGCCGTAGGAGTAGGCCTTGTCCTTGTGCACGATGGCGGAGAACGCGTCGACGGGCTCGCCGTGCAGCAGGATGTCGACCTTGACCAGATCGGCCGGCTGCTCGCCGGACGGCTCGTAGTCCAAGCTCGCATAGCCCTTGGTCCGGGACTTCAGCGCGTCGAAGAAATCGAAGACGATCTCGGCCAGCGGCAGCGTGTAGCGGATCTCGACGCGGTCCTCCGACAGATACTCCATCCCGTGCTGCACGCCGCGCCGGGCCTGGCAGAGCTCCAGAATGGTGCCGATGTAGTCCGTCGGGGTCAGGATGGTCGCCTTGACCACCGGCTCGTAGACCTCGGCGATCTTGCCGCCGTTCGGGTACTCCGACGGGTTGGTGACCTCGAGCTGCTCGCCGTTCTCCATGATCACCCGGTAGATGACACTGGGTGCGGTGGAGATCAGCTCCAGGTCGAACTCCCGCTCCAGCCGCTCCCGGACGATCTCCATGTGCAGCAGGCCGAGGAATCCGATCCGGAAGCCGAAGCCCAGCGCCCCCGAGGTCTCCGGCTCGTACACCAGTGCGGCGTCGTTGAGCTGCAGCTTGTCCAGCGCCTCGCGCAGCTCCGGGTAGTCCGCGCCGTCGATCGGGAAGAGTCCCGCATAGACCATCGGGTTGGGATGCCGGTAGCCGCCGAGATCGGTCGCGGCCGGTCGGCTCAGCGAGGTCACCGTGTCACCTACCCGCGACTGCCGGACCTCCTTCACCCCGGTGATCAGGTAGCCCACCTCACCGACGCCCAGCGACGCGGCCTTGACCGGATCCGGGGAGATGACGCCCACCTCGAGCGTCTCGTGCGCCGCCTTGGTCGACATCATCAGCACCCGTTCGCGGTGCGAGAGTTCCCCGT
Source organism: uncultured Actinomycetota bacterium (assembly GCA_963723815.1). Lineage (GTDB taxonomy): Bacteria > Actinomycetota > Actinomycetes > Propionibacteriales > Propionibacteriaceae > Microlunatus. The sequence continues at coordinate 62,141 of CAVRSH010000008.1, forward strand.
CGAACACCCGGACATAGGTCACCACGCCGCGGTAGGTGTCGTAGACCGAGTCGAAGATCAGCGCCCGCGCCGGGGCGGCCGGATCGCCCACCGGTGAGGGGATCTGGGAGACGATCTGGTCGAGCAGGTCGGCCACACCTTCACCGGTCTTGGCCGAGACCCGCAGCACCTCGGCCGGGTCGCAGCCGATGATCCCGGCCAGTTCGGCGGCGTACTTGTCCGGCTGCGCGCTCGGCAGGTCGATCTTGTTCAGCACCGGGATGATGTGCAGGTCGGCGTCCAGGGCCAGGTACAGGTTGGCCAGGGTCTGCGCCTCGATGCCCTGCGCGGCGTCGACCAGCAGCACGGCCCCCTCGCAAGCCGCCAGCGACCGCGACACCTCGTAGGTGAAGTCGACGTGGCCCGGCGTGTCGATCATGTTCAGGATGTACGTGGTCGCGTCGGGCCGCGCTTGCTCACGTGCCGCCGTCCAGGGCATCCTGCACCGCTTGGGACTTGATGGTGATGCCGCGCTCGCGTTCGATGTCCATCCGGTCCAGGTACTGCGCACGCATCGCGCGGCCCTCGACCACGCCGGTCAGCTGCAGCATCCGATCGGCCAGGGTCGATTTCCCGTGGTCGATGTGCGCGATGATGCAGAAGTTCCGGATGATCGCCGGGTCGGTGCGGCCGGGTGCGGACGCAGGGACAGGACTCAACGTAGATGGCTTTCTGAGCTAGACGGCTTCGGGGTGCGGGGGCCATTCGTCGTTAGGGACAGGTCATCATCCCACGGGCCCCGCGGGATCGCGGATTTGAGGCGGGCCACCGGCCGCTGATAGTGTTGGCGGTCGCGCCTGGAGTCCGGAGCGCAACCGAAACCACCGTACGAGGAATGTGAAGGCCTGCCCCGTGGCGAACATCAAGTCCCAGATCAAGCGGATCAAGACGAACGAGAAGGCCCGCCTGCGCAACAAGGCGACCAAGTCGTCGCTTCGGACGTCGGTCCGCCGGTTCCGCGAGGCCGCCGACGCCGGTGACACGGCCAAGGCCACCGAGCTCGCCCATGCCGCTTCGCGCGCACTGGACAAGGCCGCCTCGAAGGGCGTCATCCACAAGAACCAGGCCGCCAACCGCAAATCAGCGATTGCGGCCAAGGCTGCGCAGCTGGGCTGACCCGCCCGCAGGCAGCCGACTACGTCGGCGTAATCCGCCGTCGAGTCCGTACGACGTCCCGACCACCGATGAGGTGGTCGGGACGTTGTGCGTTACCGGTAGTCGGATGTCCGAGGATCCGCGCGGTCGAAGGTCAGCCGGCGTGGAAGTGCAGCGATCCCGGCACCGGCTTCCCGATCAGTTCACCGACCGTGACCAGGGTGTAGCGCTCACGGCGAAGCTGGGCGATCAGCTTCGGCACCGCCGCCACGGTGGTCGGCTGGATGTCGTGCAGCAGCACGATCGAGCCGCGCCGGACGTCGCGCCGCACCACCCGTCGGACGGCCTCGGCGTCGTGATGCTTCCAGTCCAGCGTGTCGACATCCCAGAGCACCTCACCGAGGCCGGAACGGGCGGCGAGGCGGTCGAGGCGCCGGTCGCGGGCCCCGTACGGCGGTCGCAGCAGCGTGGGGCGGCGACCCGTCGCCCGCAGGATCGCCAGGTTGGTCCTGGTCAGCTGATCGTCGATCTCCGCCGGCGACAGCCGGGTCAGGTCGGGATGGCTGTAGCTGTGGTTGCCGATCTCGAAACCGGCGAGGCCGACCCGGCGGGCGAGTCCGGGAAAGGTGTCGACATGCTCGCCGATCATGAAGAAGGTGGCCGGAGCGCCGGCGCCGAGCAGGGTGTGCAGAAGCGCCTCGGTGTAGGGACCCGGACCGTCGTCGAAGGTCAGCGCCACGCACCGCTGCCGGCCGCAGTCGACCCGCGGCGTCGGTTTCCCGGTCGCTCTGCGGGCGTGCGCCTTTCCGGTGGCGGGCTTCTTGGCCGGCTTCGGCTTCTTGACCGGCTTCGGCTTCTTGACCGGCTTCGGCATCGGCGGGTCCACTTGCTCCACCGGGGCAGCCGGCGGCGGCAGCGAGCGCGGATGGGTGGCCGCGCTCTGGGCGTTCCGTCCCGCCGCTGACAGCCACGGGCCGAGTTCGGACGCACTGACCACCGCCCGGCTGACGTCGCGGCCCGTCCCCGGATGGCTGACCAGCACCACCGCCCCGCCGTCGGGCGCGAACGTGATGCTGACGGCACCGGTCGCGACCAGCCGGTCGAACTCCTCGCCGCCCGGCTCGAACTGGTCACTGGTGCACAGATCCCGGCTGAGTCGATTCCGGAAGGCGGCCCAGCCGGCACTCCCGAACAAGCTCTCCGGCGTCAGCAGTCGCGAGCCGATCGGGTCGTACCAGTGCACACTGACCCGGCGACTCGGGTGCTGGGGAACGCTTCGCTGGATGCTGAGCAGGACACCCACCGCCTGTGGGGAGACTCCGATCAGGCTCCAGGTGACGTTGAGCTCATCGCCGCCCGGCCCGGACCGCGCCACGGATCGATACGCCTCGAGCTCGGCTCCGACCTCGGCCCGCAGCGACTCGTTCAACTGTCGGCAGCCCCGGTACCACCGGTGAGCTGAGATGTACCTGGAGCGCCTCGTCGGCCTGGGTGTCCAAGGTCAAGCCGGGAATCAGCCCGGCCGGCAGTTCCGCCGGGTCGGTCATCGCACCCGGCGTCGCACATGACGCTTTCGGCACACTCGAGGCGGCCAGCGGGTCCGTGTGCACGACACCGGAGCAGCCGGGCAGTACCGCCAGTGCGGCCAGGGTCGCCAGCAGCCGGGCCAGCCGGCGTCGGTGAGGGGGAAGACTCACAGCGTGAGGCTATGCGGGCGCAGGCCATTGGGCCGGTTGCCGCTCCGCTAGGAACTGATCCGCGCCCGGGCGACCGTCAAGATGGCTCGCTCCAGCGCGAAATCCGCGTCGTCGGCGGCGCCCTTCACTTGGGCGTCGGCGACGGCGACCGCCTTCAGCGCCGTGGCCAGGCCGCCCTGGTCCCAGCCCCGGGCTTGGGCACGCATGGACTTCAGCTTCCAGGGTGGGACCCCGACCTGGCGGGCCAGATCGGCCTCCCGCAAACCTCCGCCCGCCGTGATCAGCTTGCCCAGACCGCGCAGCCCCGACGCCAACGCGCTGGTCAGCAGCACCGGGGCGACCCCGGTCGCGAGGGCCCAGCGAAGCTGTTCCATCGCGACACCGGTCCGGCCGGCGAGCACGGCGTCGGCCACGGCGAAGCTGGTCACCTCCGACCGACCGCCGAAGTAGCTCCGGACGTGCTCGGTGGTGATCGCGCCGCCCTCACCGTCCGACACCAGTTGCCCCACCGCCGACGCGAGCGAGCGCAGGTCATGACCGACCGCGTCCACCAGGGCCTGGGCCGCGCCGGGATCGATCGACGACCCGGCCCGCCGGGCCTCGGCGGAGACGAACTGCGGCAACTCCCAGGTCTTCACGGCCGGGCAGTCGATGATCTCCGCCCCGCCGGCCTTCAACTTGTCCAGCAGTCCTTTGCCCTTGACCCCGCCGCCGTGGACCACCACCAGGGCCAGTTCGGGCAGGGCCTGCGTGGAGAGGGCGACGATCTCGGCGACCAACTCCGGCGCGAGGTTGGCCGCATCGGTGATCACCGCGGCACGGTGACTGGCGAACAGGGAGGCACTGGTCATCTCGGCCAGCCGGCCCAGATCGAGCCGTCCGGCTTCGATCTCGTTGATCTCGGCGTCGGCGTCCTCCGCCTGGATCTGCTCCTTCAGGGCCAGCACGGCACGGTCGGCCAACAGTGCTTCCGGCCCGCTGACCACGATGACGCGCCCGAACGGCGACTTCCGCACTGCCACGACGCCAGCATGCCAGCCGTGGCTGACAGCTTTCCGGGCTTCCGGTTGGTATACATGCATCAACGGCCGAATTCTCCCAGGAGGGACCTCGGTGCCCAGCAGGTTTTGGATCTGGCTCGCGGACCGGCTCGTCGCGCAGGACCGGCGGGCTCGTGCCGCCCGCAAGACCGACCTCGCGCTCAAGAAATCGGCTCAGAAGCGGGCCCGGGACAAGGCGTCGCTTGGCCGGAAGCTCTGCAGTGATCCGCGCCGCCTCGAACGGGTGGCCGTGGTCCGGCGGGACACGATCGCTGTCCTGCTCGAGCCCGAACACCCACCCGTGCTCGTCTTCCCCGGGCAGTATCTGAAGCCGGCCCTGGTGCCGAGCCGGAGCCCGATCGCCGTGCTGGTGGTGAACACCGCCCCGGTGAATCTCGACGTGACGGTCAGCCGCCTGCAGACCGCCGACGGAGCGCCCGTCGACGATGTCAACGTTCGGGTCACCGTGCAGCTCTCGGCGAACGACCGCTACCGGGCGGTCGCCGAACTGGCCGCGGCGCACGGCCCGCACTTCGAGGCACATCTGCTCGAGCGGGTACGGCTGGAGGTCGCGGCCGAGATCCACGCCGCGGTCACGATGTCGGTGATCGAGGATCTACGCGGCGAACGGTTCCAGCAGGTGCTGGCCGGCCGCTCGCACCCGCGCGGGTTCGCCGGTGGCGCGCTGGTCCGACTCCGCTACTCGGACCGAGGGGCTCGCCGTACCCGAGCCGGAGCGGGGCGCGCAGGCCGCCCCGGAACCGAAGGCCGTGACGCCCGCGCCGTCCACCGCAGCCGCGTCGGGCCAGCCGCCGAAGGCCGCGGACTTCACCTTGTCGGTCGACGCACAGCTTCGGCGACTCTGGCTGAGCCGGTGCAGCACCGATCTGGAGGGCATCGCCGCCGCTCGGGCCGGCGGCTCGGTCACTGTCGTCGCCGTGCCGAAGGAAGACATCGGCGCGTACGACGGCTCCGTGCTCAAGGAGGTGCTGGCCAAGCATTTCGGCGAGCGCTCGATCACCTTCATCGCTCACACGGCCACCACCTACCAGGAACTGGTCCGAGCCTGGTTCCGCCGGGTCGACACCGGCCACGCCCGGCTGGTCGCCGTCCAGTCCCTCGATTCCGACGACGTGCTGCGGATCGTCGTCGAAGCGACCTCCGGTGACGCCGGAGGGCCGAAGATCGGCACCCAGGCCGACCGCGAGGCGTTACGCGCGCTGCTTCCCCACGCCAAGATCGAGCTGGTGCCGGCCGACCGGCTGGCCGCGTCCGGTGAGCGGTACCGCTGAGGCCATGGATCGGATGAACCGGTGAGCACGATCAGCTACGCCGACCCGAAGGCGCCCGCACCGACCCTCGGCTCGCTCGGTTCCGGGGACGAAGATCATCAGACGCGGGTCCGGCAGGCCGCGTGCGTGCCGCTGATCATCATGATCGGTGCCAACCTGATCTTCTTCGTCCAGTACTGGCTGCCCGAGACCAGCCGGTTCCCGACCCGCCACTGGTGGCTGACCCAGCTCGCGCCGCTGGCGTCGAAGGCGCTGACCAGCTCCAATGAAGCCCAGGTGGAGGCACAGAACGGACCCTGGGGGCTGACCGCACTGATCCTGCTGGCGGCCAGCTTCGCGGTCTACGGCGTCTGCCGCAGCCCCCGCCTCTGGCTCGGACCGTGGCTGCTGGCCGTCCCCGCACTCCTCGGTCTGGCGGCCGGGCTCTTCATCGTGATCGCGCTGATCATCACCGGGGATCTCACGTCGTCGCTGTTGAGTGTGCTGCTGCTCATCGCGTGGTTCGTGGCCGCCGCGTTCGCGACCGTCGGCAAGATCTTCGACCCCCCGCCGCCGATGCGCCGGAAGACCTTGCGCTCCGGGCTGCCGTTGCTCGCCGCGTACGTCCTGGTCGGGCCGGTGCCCACCGCGGTCGGCCGCTGGTTGTTCGCCCCGGAACTGCGCGACGCCGCCGCCGGCCTGCAGGGCAACGAGGCCGCGCTCCGGCTCGCCGCGTTGTGGGCACCCGTCACCGGCCTGTTCTACCTGTGCGGCGTGATCGTCGGCCTCACCGTCTGGATGGCCTATCAGTGGTGGCCTCCGCGAGAGCGGGTCGCCGCGATGAGCCTCGGCCTGGTCGGGCTGCTGATGCTGATCGGGCTGCTGGGCTGGCCGACCTCGACCGCCGGTCGGGACCGGGTCAGCATCCTCGACTACGAGAGTCCGCAGGACGAGGCGCATTTCCCCTGCGGGTCCTGGCTGCTCCCGCAACCGGACGGGACCGGAAACCGGCCGCCGGCCGAGACGGTGGCCGTCAGCGGGTTCAGCTGCAAGACGGTGACCACCTATCAGGGCTACCGCCAGGTGGCGAGCCAGAACGTGCCGGCCACGCTCTCCCCGGTCCGCGCCAAAACGCCGGAGGGGGCCGCGATCAGCGGCCGGTCCGTGGCGGCCCAGTACGACGACGTCATCGTCGTCGCCGGGAGTGACCGGCTCAGCTCAGAGGCCGACCAGGTGTTCGGCCTCGGCGTCCGGGACGGGACGCAGCGCTGGCACTATGAATGCGGCGCGCCCTACCCGCACACGCTGACGATCAGATTCGCCCGGGTACCGGCCGGTGAGGACCCGGCGCGCGGACACGTCACCTTGACCGAGAAGAAGCCGCTGGTCGTCGTCGGCTGCGAGGGGCAGATCGTCGAACTCGACCCGATCACCGGGACGCCGCAATGAGTCGGGCGGCGAAGTACGCGACGGCGGCGAAGTTCATCGGCGGCGTCTATCTGGCCCGAGCGCAGGTCGGGTACTGGGCCAGAGTCCGCGGAGACCTGTTCAGTCGGCTGGTCTATCCGGCCGATCGGACCGATCCCTACGAGATCTACGAGCTGATGCGTGCGCAGGGGCCGCTGCTCCCGACCAGGCTCGGCAACTACAGCACGACCAGCCACCGGCTGAGCAGCGAGGTGCTTCGCAGCCGCAACTACGGTGTCTCGCCGGCCGACGGCGGCGAGGATATCGTCCATCAGGACCTGCTGGATCTGTCGCTGCTGACCCTCAACCCGCCTGACCACACCCGGATCCGGCGGCTCGCGGCACCGGCCTTCACTCCCCGCCGGATGACCGGCTACTCCGCGCTCGTCGATCAGGCCATCCACCGGCTGCTGGATCGGTGCGCGCGAGACGGGGAGTTCGACCTGATGGCCGGGTTCGCCTCGCCGCTGCCGATCGCGGTGATGACCCGGCTGCTCGGCCTGCCCGACGACCCGGCGCGGTTCCGGCGGCTGGGCTCGACCATCGCCCAGGGCCTGGACGGCATCTGGTCGCTGCGGCAGGCCAGGGTGCTGTCCCAGGCGGACGCCGAACTGCGCGACACCTTCGCCGACCTGCTCAGCCGGCGCGCCGACGACCCCGGCGACGACCTGGTTTCCGCGCTGGTCCAGCAGCAGGGTGCCGTCCTCACCGAGCACGAACTCGCCGCCCTCGTGCGGCTGCTGCTGATCGCCGGGTTCGAGACCACGGTGAATGCGATCGGCAACGGCATGCGGTGGCTGCTGGCCGATCGTGAGCAGTGGGAACTCCTGGTCGCCGATCCCGGTCGGGCCGAGGCCGTGGCCGAGGAGGTGCTGCGGTTCGACCCCCCGGTGCAGCAGACCGTCCGGGTGGCCCACGCCGACGTCGAACTCGGCGGTGTCACGATCGCGAAGAATCAATGGGTGGTCACCCTGCTCGCCGCCGCCAACCGGGACCCGGAGGTCTTCGAGGATCCGAACCGCTTCGACATCGCCCGTCAGTCCTCCGCCGAGCACCTCGCCTTCTCCGGCGGCATTCACTACTGCCTCGGGTCGCCGCTGGCCCGGATGGAACTGGCTCAGGCGTTCCGGGCCCTGGCCGAACGCTTCCCGGCGATCCGGATGACCGAACCCTTGACCATGCGACCGGGGACCACGCTGCGTGGTCCGCTGCGCTTCCCGGTCGCGGCGGCCTGACCCTGCCTGGTCTGACTAACGTTGCGCGACGGCGGCGAGCCGGCCGGCTGTGGAGGTGATGGCCACCGACCCCTGCTGATCGGTGCGCAGCAACGTCATGCCGAGGGAGTTGATCAACTGCACCGTGCGCGGCGCCGGATGTCCGTAGTCGTTGTCCAACCCGGCGCTGGCGATCGCCAGCCGGGCTCCGGTCGCGGCGAAGAACGCCGGGTCCTGGCGGGCGGACCCGTGATGCGGGACCTTCAGCACATCGGCCCGGAGGTCGGCGCCGGAGCCCAGTATCGCCGCCTGCCCGGGCGGTTCCACGTCACCGGTGAGCAGCAGGCGGAGGCCGCGGGCGGTGATCATCACCACCAGGCTCTCGTCGTTCTGGGCGGAGGACTCGTCATCGGCCGTGATCGGATGATCGACCGGGCCGAGCACCTGCAGGCTCACCTCACCGACCGTCGCCGTCGTGCCCACGGGAGGCGAGCTCACCGGCCGGCCCTGCGGTCCGGCCCAGTGCCGCACCCGCTGCACCTCGTACCCCGGGGAGGTGAGCGGACTCACCCAGATGTCGCCGATCTGCCGTCGCCGGCCGACACCGTCCAGACCGTCCACATGATCGGCATGGAAGTGCGTCAAGATCAACAACGGCACGGTGCTGATCTCGAGCTGGTCCAGGCAGCGGCGCATCGCCGCCGGATCCGGTCCGGCATCCACCACCACCGCTGAGCGGGCGCCGGCCCGCACGGCCAAGCCGTCTCCCTGGCCGACCTCGCAGGCCACCAGCACCCAGTCCGGCGGTGGCCAGCCGGGCTGAGCCGGGGCCACGGCGAGGCAGCCCGTCAGTGCGCCGGTCAACAGCAGCGAAAGCCAGCGCCGAGCCAGCACGGAGGCCATCAGCCAGGCCACCGTGACGCAGGCGAGGGTGAGCCAGACCAACGCCGCCGGGGTGACCGGCCAGCGCAACGACGACCCGGGGAGCCGGGCGCCGGCGTGCGCCACCCAGATGATCAGCTGTGCACTCCAGGCCGCGCCGAAGCCGAAGATCGCCGCGAGCGGCGCGCTGATCATGGAAGCACCGGCGGCGGCGAAGCCGAGAACCGTCGCCGGCCCGACGAAGGCCGCGGCGAGCGCGTTGGCCGGCAGACCTGAAGCACTCAGCTTTCCGGCGATGGCGGCGACGACCGGCTGGGTCGCCAGCTGAGCGGCCAGCGGGACGGCGATCGACTCGGCGATGATCATCGGCAGCCAGCGGTTCATGATCATCGCCCAGCGACGCGCCCACCAGACGATGCCGGCGCTGGCCAGCACGGACAAGGTGAAGCCCACCGACCGGCTGAGGAAGGGGTCGGCCGCGAGCAGGATCACGGCGGCGACGCTGAGGTTGCGCAGGCCGGCTCGGCGGGCCCCGGATCCCAGCGCGGCAAGAGCGACGAGACCCATGGCGGCCGCTCGCAACACGCTGGGCTCGGTTCGGCAGAGCCCGACGAAGGTGATCACCCCGAGCAGCCCGATCATCCGCAGCCACCAGCCGCGGACCCCGACCCAGCGGCCGAACGTCAGCAGAAAGGCCAGCAACAGGGTGAGGTTCGCGCCGGACACGGCGGTCAGGTGGGTCAGTCCGGTGTCGCTGAAGTCAGCGGTGAGTTCCGGGGTCATCGCCGACGTATCACCCAGCACCAGTGCCGGCACCAGGGCGCGGGGCTCGGTACGCCGGTGCGCCACCGCGTCCCGCAGCCCCTGGCGCACCCGTTCGACGAGCCGCAGCGGCGCCGCCGCCCGCTGGACCAGGCGCGGCGCCGACCGCACCCGGACGATCGCGGCCAGATCCGATCCGCGGTCGGGAGCCTCCAGCCGTCCCGACACCTCGACGCGGCTCCCGACCGGCAGCCGGGACCACGGCTCGAGCGCGGCCCCGGTCACCACCACCAGCACCGGCGTCCGCAGGTGGTTGGTCTCGCCGCGACCGGCGACCTCGACCAGCGTGGCGCGTGCCGTGCCGTAGGCGCCCCGGAGACCGCTGCCGGCGGAGGCGTGGAGGTCGGTCCGGATCAGCAGCTCGGCCGAGACCGCTGCCTGCTGGCCGGCGAGGGCCGCGACCGGACCCGTACTCAGCCGGTACGCCAGCGCACCGCCGAGGCCGGCGAGCCCGGCCACCAGGATGGCCGCCGCCAGCCACCGCGCCGAGCGCCGGAGCACGGCGAGCGTCGAGGCCACCGCCACGCCGGCGCCGGCGACCGCCCAGGCTGCGGGCGTCTGCCAGGTGCCGAGCCAGGCCGCCGCCCAGGCGGATCCGGCCAGCGGCACCATCCGGAGGTCCCGATCGCTCACACCCGGACGTGCGGCGCGAGCTGGGCGTAGGTCTTGGGTCCGATGCCATCCACCTCCTGAAGCTCTTCGACCCGGGTGAACCGGCGGTGCTCTTCACGCCAGGCGATGATCTTGCCGGCCGTCACCGGCCCGACGCCGGGCAGTTCCTCGAGCTGGGCCTGGGTCGCCCGGTTCAGGTCGAGGCTCGCGGAGGATCCCGCGCCGCCCGTACTCGGGCCGCCTCCACCACCGCCGTCACGGACCTCGCCGACCGGTTCGCCCCTTGGTGCCGATGACGATCTGCTCGCCGTCGGTGAGGAGTTGGGCCAGGTTGAGGTCACCGGGGTCAGCGGAGCGGGTCAGTCCGCCGGTCTTCTCGACCGCGTCCTGCACCCGGGAGCCGTCCGGCAGGCTGACCAGTCCGGGCCGGCGCACGGCGCCGAGCACGTGGACCACGATCCGAACGGCCGCCGTGCTGCCGGACGGAGATCCACCGGGGGCGGCCGGAGGCGAGCCCGGCGCCGGCGTGCTCGCCGTCACGCTGTCCGGGCTGGCCACCGCGACCGGACGCGCGCGGAGCAGCGCCCATCCGGTGCAGAGCAGTCCCACCACCACCAGCACGGCGACCACGCCGACGTGAGCCCTGGTGAACAGCGGTCGCGGAGGCAGGTCCGGCTCCTCCATGGATGGTTCAGAGATCTCCGCTGGAGGTGCTGAGGCCCGCCGCGGCAGCTGTTCGGCCAGGACCAACCGGAGCCGCTCGCCGACCAGTCGGCTCAGCTCCGGATCGACCATCTCTCGGCGTTTCACGCCAGGAAACCTAAGGACCAGGGCGCGGATCAGCCGGTCATCGAGCAATCTGTGGACAGCGCTTCAGGTTGCTCCGCCGGCTGTGGACAAGTTGAGCCGACGGAGTCAATCCACCCGCGGGGAGATCACGATGCCCAGCGTGCCCGGACCCACGTGGACACCGAGCACGGCGCTGACCTCGGTGACGACGACCTGGCTACCGCGCAGCCGGCCGGACAGCCGATCGGCGAGGCGCTGTGCCGCCTGGCCATTGTCGAGATGATGGACGGCCACGTCGACGTGGTCGCTCCCGCCGGAGGCTCGGGCCAGCGCGGCCAGGCCCAGCTCCTCGAGCCGGGCCATCGCCTTCGATGCGGTCCGGACCCGCTCGTACGCCCGGATCTCCCCATCGGCCACCGTCAGCAGCGGCTTGACCGAGAGCGCCGATCCGAGGACCGCGGCCGCGGCGCCGATCCGGCCACCCCGGCGGAGATACTCCAGGCTGTCGACGTAGAAGTACATGGTCGAAGCGTCCGCCCGGCGGCGTACCAGGGCGGCGACCTGCTCGCATGCTGCGGCCGGCCGCGCGCGGCCTCAGCCCCGGACAGCACGGCGAAGCCGGCCCCCATGCCGACTGTCCGGCTGTCCACGACGGTGACCGGCACCTCCACCGTGCCGGCCGCGATCTCCGCGGCACCACAGGTCCCGGAGATCCGCTCGCTGAGGTGCACCGAGACGATCGCGGAATATCCAGCGGCGGCGAGCTCGGCATACGTCGCGGCGATGACCTCCGGCGACGGCCTTGACGTGGTCACCCGGGATCCCGCGCGCAACGCATCCGCGACCACCGACGGCGCGACCTCGGTCTCCGGGCGGCTGAGATCATCTATCACGACCTGCAGCGGAATTACGGCCACCCCGCGTCCGAGGCCTGGACTGGGTCCAGCGAGGACGTAGAGTCGGTCACCACCGCGACGCCGGCCATGCTGCTCAGCGTAGGACCTCGGACCGGCGGCCGGTGTCTGTCTGGCCCGCACCTACCCAGGTGTCGGGGGAAGGTGAAGGCTGATGACCAATCAGACCCGACGCGTATGGCGCGCCGGGCCCGCGACCTTGGTGCTGGTCTGGATCTTCGCCCTGGCCGCCGGCGTCGCCGTGCCGGTCCTGGCCTACCTGATCTACCAGCAGGGCGGGACGCCGTGGATCCCCGGCGCCCTGGTCGCTGCTGACCGTGCTCGCGCTGATCTACGCGTGGCGGTTCGGGCTGCATCCCAAGCTGCGGGTCGACGCCGAAACGGTGCAGGTGGTCAACCCGTTCCGTCGACACGAATTCGACTGGGACGATGTGACGTTGATCGCACCGGGCGAGAACGGTCTGCTGATCGGCACCGAGGACGACGTGGCCGAGGCCTGGTGCATCCAGAAGTCCAACTACGCGGCGCGGCGCGGCCGCTTCACCCGGGCCGACCGGGTCGCCCGCGAACTCCTCGACATCCTCGACCTGCACGACCCGCCGCTGGAGGACGAGGAGACCGGACTGCGGATCCGGCGGGCGCGACCGGACGAGAGCCGGCTGCTGACCCGGTTGGAGCGCGCCGCGAGCGAGGACGCTCTCACCCACATCTTCCCGCCCGAGGAGCATGCCTACCCGGTCGTCGCGGTGACCCGGCGCTGGCGAAAGCTGCTCGTCGACCGGCACGTCCGGGTGCACATCCTGGAGTTGTTCGACACCCCGGTCGGCTACGTCGCCTTCGACGCGACGACGTTCGCCACCTCGGTGTGGTCCGGCACCAGACCCGCCGCGGCTACGGCTCGGCCCTGTTGGAGTTCGCCAGCCTGGAGATCTTCTCCGGCGGTGCCCGCGAAGCCGAGCTGTGGGTGCTGGTCGACAACGAACCGGCCCGGGCGTTCTACCGGTCCCACGGCTGGATCGAGACCGAGGAGCGGCGCAAGTCCGAGTACCCGCCCCACCCCGAGTCGATGCTGATGAAGCGCCGCAACCCGAGCGCTCCGCGGCGGAGCCGGTGACGACGTCTCAGCCCGCGCGGCCCAGTTGGGACACCATCCAGCCGGTACGACGAGGTCAGTTCCTGCTGGTCGCATTCGCCGCCGCGCGCGCTCGTCCCCGCCGTCGCCTCGACGATGATGCGGCTGGTGCCGCCGGCCGACGATCCGACCGCCCTGGTGGCGTCGTTCATCGCGTACGGGGTGATCGGCTACCTGATCGCCCTCTGCTGTCTTGTTGTCCTGCTGGTGCGCGCCCGGCGGCGCGCCGTGCCGGCGGTGCTGTGCATCTGTCTCGTGGCGCTGATCGTACTGCACGCGTCCTGGCTGGCGCCGTTCTTCGTCGCCGATCAACGCCCGTCACGTTCCCGCCCCTTCACGGTGCTGAGCCTCAACATGCAAGCGGGCCAGGCCTCGAGTCAGCAGGTCTCGGACCAGGCGCAGCAGGCCGACATCGTGATCTTGGTCGAAGTCTCCCCGACGGCGCTGCGGACATCTGGAATCGTCCGGGTGGGATCGCCGCTTTCCGTACGTGGTCGGCGATTCGCAGGAGGACGTCAACGGCTCGGTGATCTACTCCCGCTTTCCACTGGGAACCGGGACCTTGATCAACACCACGTTCCACCAATGGCTGACGACGGTCACCGTGCCGGAGATCGGCACGGTGACGCTGGTCGGTGTGCATCCGTGCAATCCCTACTGCGGCAGCGATCTGTGGGCGAGCGAACATGCCGTGCTGACTCAGGTCGCCGCGGCGCACCAGTCGGGTCCGTTGATCATGGCCGGCGACTTCAACGCCGTCGATGATCATGGACCGATGCAGGCGCTGCGCCGGGTCGGCCTGGAGAGCGCGACCGATGTCGCCGGCGCGGGCTGGCTGCCCACCTGGCCGGCCAACCGCGGCATTCCCCCGCTGATCCCGATCGACCACGTGATGATCAACGCCCAGCTCACGGCTACGTCGGTTCGAACGTTCGCCGTCGACGACACCGACCATCTTGGCCTGATCACCACGCTGGCCGGCAGTCGGTGAGCCGCTCCGACCGCGGCAACCCGGCGGGCTTCTGCGGTTACGATCCGACGACGATGCTGACCAGCTTGGGCGCGCGGACGATCACCTTCGTCACGGCGCGACCGGCCAGCGACCGGACCACCGCCTCGTCGGCCAGCGCCAGCGTCTCCAGATCGCTCGGTCGATGGCCGGCGGTACGTCCAGCCGCGCGCGCACCTTGCCCTGGATCTGGACGACGCAGGTCACCGACTCGGTGACCAGCAGGGCCGGATCGACGGTGGGCCAGGTGGCATTGGCGACCGAAGGCGGGTGGCCCAGCTGCTCCCACATCTCCTCGGCCACGTAGGGCGCCACCAGGCTCAGGGCGACGGTGATGACCTCGGCCGCCTCGCGGACCGCCGGGTCGCCGGCGCCGACGGGTGAGTCGATCGCCTTGCGGGTCGCGTTGACCAGTTCCATCACCCGGGCGACGGCCACGTTGAACCGCTGCCCGTCCAGCGTGTGCTCGATGTCGGCCAGCAGCCGATGGGTCTCCCGGCGCAGCGCCGGGTCGCCGCTCGACGGGTCGGCGCCCGGCTCGCTGCTCACCTCCCGTCGAGATCCGATGGGCCCGTTGCAGGAACCTCAGCGAGCCGGCCGGTGAGACGTCGGCCCAGTCGATGTCCTCCTCGGGCGGTCCGGCGAACACCACGGTCAACCGCACCGCGTCGACCCCGAACTGGTCGATCTGGACACCCAGATCGACCCCGTTGCCCAGCGACTTGCTCATCGACTTGCCCTGGTTGATCACCTGGCCCTGGTTCATCAGCCGGCGCATCGGCTCGACGAAGTCGACCTTTCCCATGTCGTGCAGCACCTTGGTGAAGAACCGCATGTACAGCAGGTGCAGGATGGCGTGCTCGACGCCGCCGACGTACTGCGCCACCGGCATCCAGCGGCGCACGTCCTCGGGATCGAACGGACCGTCGGTGTAGCCGGGCGAGCAGTAGCGGAAGAAGTACCACGAAGAGTCGACGAAGGTGTCCATCGTGTCGGTGTCCCGCTTGGCCGGGCCGCCGCAGGTCGGGCAGTCGACATTCACCCAGTCGGTGGCCGCCGCCAGCGGTGACGTGCCCTTCGGTGCCAGGTCCATGCCCTTCAGATAAGGCAGCTCCACCGGCAGTTCGTGGTCGGGGACCGGCACCTCGCCGCACCGCTCGCAGTGGATGATCGGGATCGGGCAGCCCCAGTAGCGTTGCCGGCTCAGCAGCCAGTCCCGCAGCCGGTAGGTGACCGCGCCGGTGCCGGCGCCGTCGGACTCCAGTTGCGCGATGATCTTGTGCACCCCGGCGGTCTTGTCGGTGAGCCCGTTCAGGCCCGGAGAGTTGACGTAGGTACCGTCACCGGGAGTGGCGACGCCGGAGCTGGCCGGATCCGGACCTCCGGTGTCGACGACCTCACGGATGGGCAGGCCGTACGCGCGGGCGAAGTCCAGGTCGCGTTGATCATGAGCGGGGACGGCCATGATCGCGCCGGTGCCGTACTCGGCCAGGACGTAGTCGGCGGCGTACACCGGGATCTGCTCGCCGTTGACCGGATTGGTCGCATACACGCCCAGGAACACGCCGGACTTGGGCCGGTCGGTCGACTGCCGCTCGATCTCGCTGGTCTGCTTGGTCTTCTCCAGGTACGCCTCGAAGTCCGCCCGATGATCATCGGCGACGATCTCGGCGGCCAGCGGCGCGTCGGGTGCGACCACGAAGAACGTCGCGCCGTACAGGGTGTCGGGGCGCGTGGTGAAGACGGTGACCGATTTCTCCTCCGCGGCCGTGGTGATCTTGAAGTCGACGTACGCGCCCTCCGAGCGACCGATCCAGTTGCGCTGCATGATCAACACGCGTTCCGGCCAGCCGCCCTCCAGCTGGGCCATGTCGTCCAGCAGCCGGTCGGCGTAGTCGGTGATCTTGAAATACCACTGGGTCAGCTGGCGCTTGGTGACCACCGAGCCGCACCGCTCGCACATTCCGGCGACGACCTGCTCGTTGGCCAGCACGGTCTGATCCTGCGGGCACCAGTTGACATAGCTGGCCTTGCGGTAGGCCAGGCCACGCTCGAAGAACCGCAGGAACAGCCACTGGGTCCAGCGGTAGTACTCCGGATCAGAGGTGTGCAGCCGGCGCGACCAGTCGAAGCTCAGTCCGTAGCGCTTGAACGAGTTGGCCTGGGTCTCGATGTTCGCGTACGTCCACTCGGCCGGATGGGCATTGCGCTGGATCGCCGCATTCTCCGCCGGCAGACCGAAGGAGTCCCAGCCGATCGGGTGCAGGACGTCGTAGCCCTTCAACCTCCAGTAGCGGGCGACCACATCGGCCATCACGAACGCCTCGGCGTGGCCCATGTGCAGATCGCCCGACGGGTACGGGAACATGTCCAGCACGTAGCGGCGCTCGCGGCGGCCGTCGTCGGCCGGAATGAAGGTCTGGTCGGCCTCCCAGAAGGCCTGCCACCGCTCCTGGGCGCGTACGGCGTCGTAGCCGGTGCGCTCGATCTGCTCGGTCATCTCAGCTTCTTCTCCTTGATCGCCGGTCTCCTCGCCCGGGCCGGGCATGAAAAAGCCCCTCTGCCGGTAGGCACAAGGGGCTGCCGCGCAGAACCTGCGCGGCTAGCTAAGGAGGACGACGCAACGCATGGAGTCAGTCTAGACCAGCGGACGGTTGCCGCCCGAGTGCAGTGGGCGCGAACGACGTCCGGGCGAACTGTCGGCGGCGACGGATAGCTTGTCCGGATGAGTCGACTGACCGAGGAGGATCTACGGCTGAGCACGCTGGCCCGGCAGTTCCCGGCCATCGACGGGCGCGATCCGGACGCCGTGCTGGAGCTGTTCCGCCGACTGGGCCCGATCCAGTCCCAGGTTCCGCGGGCGCCGTTCCTCACCGCTTCCTCACGGCTGCCCGGGGTGGCGTACGCGACGATCTGCGACCTGTTCGAACAGCATCGGCTGCTCAAGACCAGCAGCCTCCGGGGAACCGTCCACACCACCGGACGTGAGCACTATCCGCTCGTTGACGCCGTGGCCCGGCGGCAGCGTGCCGGATGGACCCAGATGTGGCTGAAGCTCGAGCGGGTGACGCCCGAGCAGCTCTTCGCCGAGGTCGAGGACTTCACCGCAGACGCCTGGCGGCCACGGCCCGAGATCGTCGCTCACGCCAAGACCTGGTTGGGCGGGCACGAATCTTCGGCCGCCGCGCAAGCCTCTCGGTCCGACCGTGCACCAATCGGTCGTCTGGGGGCACAGCGCACTGATCCGCCGACCGAAGGACGCGCACTGGGAGAAGCGAACCGACATCTTCCACCAGCGGGTCCGGACCCTGGTGCCCGAACTGCCGCTGATGGACTTCGACACCGCCCTGCAGGGGCTGGTCCGGGTCCATCTCGGCGCCTACGGACCGGCCCAGCGCGAGGACCTGGCCTTCTTCTGCGGCGCCGGACTGAGCGCCGTCGACGCGGCGGTGTCCGGGCTGGGGGACGAGGTGATCCGGCTCCGCGGCCACGACGGCGTCCAGTACCTCGACCTGGCCGAGCCGCCGAGCCGGCGGATCCACCGATCTGGGCCTGCGGCTACTGCCGGAGTTCGAGGGTCTGCTGGTCGGGTTCCAGGGCCGCAACCGGTTCCGATTCCTCACCGAGCACCAGTTGCCGAAGGTCTGGGCGAAGGTCAACGGCCTGTTCTCGCCGGTCGTGCTGTACGACGGCCGGCTGGTGGCCAGTTGGAAGACGATCACCAAGGGCCGCCGCACCGACCTCGAGGTGAGCATGCTCGACCCGCATCCGCCGCTCGCCGATGACCTGTTCGGCGACGCGGTCGCGGCCACTGAGCAGGTGCTCGATCTGACGATCACGACATCCGGGTGCGGCGGGCTGAGGGCTGAGCAGGAACTGTCAGTGGGCTGGTCTTTAGAATCGAATGCATGATCGATACTAAGCCGGCACTGCGCGACGGTGGGCTGAATCTGCTCACCGCGTCGCAGCTGGCTGCGCGGATCTCGATCAATCACACCGAGCTGCTCGAGCGCGAGACGACTGGTGCTGCAACTGGCCTGCGCCTGGGCCGACGTGCACGACATCGACTCGACCAGCCCGGACTATCAGCCGCTGATCGAGCGGGCCTGCCAGTTCGGCGGTGACGGCACGCCCGAGGTGTCGGAGTACTGCGCTGCGGAGTTCGGCGTCCTGCAGGGCCTGAGTTCGATGAGTGGACGGCTGATCATCGGCGACGCCCTCGACCTCCGCCACCGGCTGCCCGAACTGTGGGCGCGGGTGTGTGCGGGCGGCGTCCGCGCCTGGCAGGCCCGCAAAGTCGCGCAAGCGACCCGGTCCCTCGAGTACCAAGCCTGCCGCGACCTCGATGCCGGAATCACTTCCTACCTCGGCCTGATGCCGTGGGGTCGATTTCAGAAGATCCTCGACGCCGCGATCCTCGAGGCGGCCCCGGCCAGGCGGCGGCCCGCGCGCTGCGGGCGAGGACCGAGCGTGACGTGTGGGCCACCGACACCGAAGACGGACTCAAACTCCTCATCGCGAGAGCAGCATCCGGTGACGTGACCTGGTTCATGGCCACCGTCAACCGGATCGCCGAAATCCTGGCGTTGCGCGGGGACACCGATCCGGTCGGCGCACGGCGGGCGAAGGCGCTCGGCATCCTCGCCCAACCGGCCCAGGCCCTCCAGCTCCTGCTCGACCACCAACGGGACCCCAGCGCGGATCCGGCGGGCGACGACACCCACGCCTCGCTGAATCTGACGTCGCAGCCGCAGGCGATCAGCCGCCGTGACCTCGATGCGGTCCGGCCGAAGGCCGTGCTCTACTTCCACCTCGCCGAGTCGGCCATCCACGACGGTCATGGCCTCGTGCGGCCCCAACATGGCGACATGCTCACTCTCACCCAGTTCCGCGACTTCCTGAGCGACACCGGGTGCCGGCTGACCGTCAAGCCGGTCCTCGACCCCGCCGCGGTCGCTCCCGCCGACGGCTACGAGATTCCTACCCGCGTCCGGGAAGCCGCGCGGCTCCGCCAGATCGCCGACGTCTTCCCGTACGGCACCAACACCTCGAAACTGATGGATCTCGACCACACCGATCCGTACCAGCCGAAGAGTCGCGGCGGCCCACCCGGCCAGACGAGCGTGAACAACCTCGGACCGAAGGCCCGCGGTCATCACCGCGCGAAGACCCACGGCGACTGGGGCGAACGACAGCCCGACCCCGGCACGTACGTGCACCGGACTCCCACCGGGTACGTCTTCCTGGTCACCAATCAAGGCACCCTCGGGCTCGGGAACACGTCGTACGCGCACGCCGTCTGGCGCTCGGCGAACCCTCTCGATGAAGGAGCCGATCGGCCCACCGCGGCATAGGCCGCGGCGGGTCAGTTCAGCGACGCCGCGTACTGCTGAGCGGACCAGGCGCTGGCCACCATGTCATTCAGTGAGTGGCGCATCCGCCAGTCGAGGTCGCGCGCGGCCAGCTCACCGGAGGCGACGATGCGCGCCGGGTCGCCGGTGCGCCGCGGTGCGATCCGGGGTTCGAAGGCGATTCCGGTCACCTCGGCGATGGCCGTCATGATCTCGCGGACCGACACCCCGGTTCCACTGCCCAGGTTGTAGACCGGCTCCAGCGCCGTGCCCGCGTCGAGGGCCCGGGCCGCCGCCACGTGCGACAGCGCGAGGTCGTCGACATGGATGTAGTCGCGCACGCAGGTGCCGTCCGGGGTCGGATAGTCCTCGCCGTTGATCTGCGGCGTCTTGCCCTCGGTCAGCATGGACATCACGACCGGGAACAAGTTGTGCGGGCTGGTGTCGAACAGCTCCCGGGTCGCCGAGCCGACGACGTTGAAGTAACGCAGCGAGGTGTGCTTCAAGCCCGCCGCGACGCCCTGGTCACTCAGCAGCCATTCGCCGATCAACTTGCTCTCTCCGTACGGCGACTCCGGTGCGGTGGGCGTCGTCTCGGTCACCAGGTCCACGTCGGGAGTGCCGTAGGTGGCCGCCGAGGAGGAGAAGACGATCTTGTCCACGCCGACCGCCGCCATCTGCTCCAGCAGCACCGCGGTGCCGGTCACGTTCTGCTGATAGGTCAGCAAGGGCTTGTGTACGGACACCCCGGCGTACTTGAATCCGGCCAAATGCACCACTCCGCTGATGTCGTTGTCGACGAGAGTGTGGCGCACGAGGTCGCCGTCCAGGATCGTGCCGCGGACGAAGGGCACCTCCTTCGGCACGAAGCTGTCGCGGCCGCTGGTCAGCGAGTCGATCACGGCCACGGGCTCACCCGCTTCGAGGAAGGACCGCACCACGTGCGAACCGATGTACCCGGCGCCGCCGGTTACCAGCCAGGTCATTCGAGGCTCCCTCGTTAGGTGTCGGGCGCGATCTTACGACCATCCCGGCGATCGGAATCGGCCGTCGCGGCGTGAGGGTACCGAAACACGGCCGTCACATCCGCGCCACAAACTGTGACCTCGGTGTAACAGCAGGATCCCGACGCGCAACATCGGGCAGCAAGAGTTTGTCATAACCTCGCGCGTCCTTGGATCCAGCGCGTCGGGCCACTCACAACATCCAGTTACTTCACCGAAAGAAGCAACATGCCATTACTCGAACTGAATTCAGGTGATACCGCCTGGATTCTGACCTCAGCTGCGCTGGTGTTGCTCATGACGCCAGGCCTAGCGCTCTTCTACGGCGGCATGGTCCGCGCGAAGAGCGTCCTCAACATGATGATGATGAGCTTCGGGGCTTTGGCGCTCATCTCCGTTCTCTGGGTGCTCTACGGCTACTCCATCGCCTTCGGCAATGACGTCACCAGCGTGGGCCTGCTCGGCAATCCGACTGAGTACCTCGGTCTCAAGGGCCTGATGGAAGACACCGATGCCAGCCTGCCGGCCATGGCCTTCGTCGCCTTCCAGGCCGTGTTCGCGATCATCACCGTCGCGCTGATCTCCGGTGCCATCGCCGATCGGGCCAAGTTCGGCACCTGGATGATCTTCGCCGGCGTCTGGGCCACCATCGTCTACTTCCCGGTCGCCCACTGGGTGTTCGACTTCACCCTCACCGGCGACGACGGCGTCGTCACTCACACGGGTGGCTGGATCGCCAATCAGCTCGGTGCGATCGACTTCGCCGGTGGTACCGCGGTGCACATCAACGCCGGCGTCGCGGGTCTCGCCCTGGCCCTGGTGCTGGGCAAGCGCATCGGATGGACCCGAGATCCCATGCGGCCGCATAACCTGACCCTGGTCATGCTCGGCGCCGGCCTGCTGTGGTTCGGCTGGTTCGGATTCAACGCGGGTTCCGCGCTGACCGCCGGCAACACCGCGTCGGTCGTCTGGGTGAACACCATGGTCGCGACCGGCGCCGCCTCTCTCGGCTGGCTGCTGACCGAGCGGATCCGCGACGGGCACGCCACCTCACTGGGTGCCGCCTCGGGTGTCGTGGCCGGCCTGGTGGCCATCACGCCGTCGTGCTCGTCGGTGAGCCCGGTCGGCGCCATCATCCTCGGTGCGCTCGCCGGCGTGTTCTGCGCCCTCGCCGTCGGACTCAAGTACAAGTTCGGCTACGACGACTCGCTCGACGTCGTCGGCGTGCACCTCGTCGGTGGCCTCTGGGGCACCCTGGCCGTCGGCCTCCTCCTCGCTCCGGGCAGCCCCGCCTCGATCAGCTACGAGCGCACCGGCCTGTTCTACGGCGGCGGCTTCGGCCAGCTCTGGCGTCAGGCCGTCGGGGCGTTCGGCGTGTTGATCTTCAGCTTCGTGCTCACCCTGCTGATCGGATTGATCCTGCAGAAGACGATCGGCTTCCGGGTCAGCGAAGATGAAGAGCGTGAAGGCGTCGACAGCTCCGAGCACGCTGAAACCGGTTACGATCTCGGCGGGTTCGGCGGCGGCGCGCGCGCCGTGTCGTCCGGCGGGTTCGCGCCGCGTCATGCTGAATCTGAGAACGCCAATGATCAGGAGGTATCGGCATGAAACTCGTGACAGCGATCATCAAGCCGCACATGTTGGACGAAGTGAAGACCGCACTCGAATCGTTCGGCGTCGAGGGAATGACGGTCAGCGAGGCGAGTGGCTTCGGGCGTCAGCGAGGCCACACCGAGGTCTACCGGGGCGCGGAGTACACCGTGGATCTGGTTCCCAAGGTGAGACTTGAGGTGCTCGTGGACGACGAAGATGCCAAGGACATCATCGACGTTCTGGTCAAGAGCGCACGGACCGGCCGCATCGGTGACGGCAAGGTCTGGTCGGTTCCCGTGGACGACATCGTCCGCGTGCGAACCGGAGAGCGCGGGCTGGACGCGCTCTGAAGCGCGACCTCACCAGCGAACGCCTCAACGTCGCGATCCGGTCCCCGTGGTCTTCCACGGTAGGGCCGGATCGTCGGCGTTTGGTGACCGAAACCGTCGAAACCCAACTGGTCGAGCTGTACGGCGAGGCGTCCGGGCCGGCTGACGGCGTCGCGCTCGCCGCGGTCGGCAGCCTCGCCCGGGGCGAGCTCGGGCCGCGGTCAGACGTCGACCTGGTGCTGCTGCACGACGGCAGGCATTCCAAGATCAACAAGCTGGCGGACCAGCTCTGGTATCCGTTGTGGGACAGCGGCGTCCGGCTGGACCACTCGGTCCGGACGCCGGCCGAGTGCGCCGATGTCGCCGGCCGCGAGCTCAGCGCCGGCGTCGGCCTGCTCGACCTGAGAGTGATCGCCGGCGACGCCGCACTGGTCAAGCGCGCCCGGACCGCGCTCCTGGACAGCTGGCGCGGCAACGCCCGCAGACGACTGCCCGAGCTGTTGTCCGCTCTGGCCGAGCGGCATCAGACGTTCGGTGACGCGGCCTACCTGCTCGAACCCGATCTCAAGGAGGCCCGCGGCGGCTTCCGGGACATGAGCATGTTGCGCGCGTTGGCCGCGACCTGGTTGACCGACCGGCCGCACGAGGGGCTGCGTGACCCGTACGAGCGGCTGCTCGACGTCCGGGACGCGCTGCACGTCACCTCCGGCCGGGCGCTGGACCGACTGCTGCTCACCGAGGTCGCGGAGGTCGCCCATCGGATGGGCTACACCGATCCCGATGATCTTCATCGAGACGTGAGCATGGCGGCCCGGCGGATCGGCCATGCCGTCGAGCTGACCGTACGCGCCGCGCGCCAGGTGATCCCGGAGCGCCGGGTGCTGAGCTTCGTGAAGCGTGAGCGCCGGCCCAGCTACGTCCAGGCCGAGCACGGCCTGATCATCCATCAGGGCGAGGTCGCCCTCGGCCGGTCAGCGCAGCCCGACGACCCGCTGCTGGGGCTGCGGGCCGGTGCCCTGGCCAGCCAGCGCGGGCTGGTGCTCTCCCCCGTCACCGCGCAGAACCTCGGGCTGCACGCGCCCGAACTGCCGGTACCCTGGCCGGCCGAGGCTCGCGAGGCGCTGCTCGATCTGCTGTCCGGCGGGCCACAGCTGGTACCGGTGTGGGAGGCGCTCGATCTGGCGGGCTGCATCACCCGCTGGATTCCGTGCTGGGAACCGATCCAGGCCCGGCCGCAGCACAACCCGATCCATCGTCACACCGTCGATCGGCACTCGGTGCAGACCGTGGCCGAGGTGAACCGGCATCTCACCCGGGTCGACCGCCCGGACATCTTGTTGCTGGCCTGCCTGTTCCACGACATCGGCAAGCTGCCGGGTGCCGGCACCCATCACGCCGCGGTCGGGGCACCGATAGCCCGCCGGGCCGTCGAGGCGATCGGTCTCGACGGCACTGACGCCGACCTGGTCGAACTGCTCGTCCGCGAACACCTCACGCTGGCGGCGCTGGCCACCAAACGTGATCATGGCGACCCGGCCACGATCGACGCGCTGGTCGAGGCGGTTCAGGGTCGCGCCGACGTACTCGACCTGCTGCGCTACCTCACCGAGGCCGACGCCCGAGCCGCCGGACCGGCGGCCTGGTCGCCGTGGCGGGCCCAGCTCATCAACAGCCTGGCCGACCACGCTGCCGGGATGCTCGTCGACGAAGGCACCCGGGTCGACGTGACGAAGCTGGTCGATGTGGGGCTGGCGCGCTCGGTCAAGTTGGACGGCAAGCCCCGGATCCGGGTGGAGGCTCAGCCCGGCGGCCTGCAGCTGGTGATCGCTGTGCGGGACCGGCTCGGGCTGTTCGGCGACACCGCCGGGCTGCTGGCCTCGCACGCCATTCAGGTGCGCTCGGCCGTGCTGCACACCGTGGAAGAGGTCTCGGTGAACACCTGGCGGGTCGACAAGCAGTCGCTGGCCGATCTGCCGGACGTCGCCTATCTGGTCAAGCAGCTGGAACGCCTCGATGCCGGCGAGGGCGGCATCCTGGACTCGGTCCGGCGCCGAGAGGCGCGGGCGCGCAGCCAGCCCGGCACCGCCAAGCCGCACGTCGAGCTGGTGCACGACGCCAGCGAGAGTGCAGCGGTCCTCGAGGTCCGGACCGGCGACCGGGCCGGACTGCTCTACGCGCTCGGTCACGCGCTCAGCGAGGCGAAGCTGTCGATCCGCTCGGCGCACGTCAGCACCCTGGCCGGGCAGGCCATCGACACGTTCTACGTCACCGAGGCCGATGGATCACCGCCGAGCGAGGAGCGGAGCCGTGAGGCGGTCAGCGCCCTGGCCACCGCGGCCGACGCCGCCCAGCGCTAACCCGCCGCGATCAGGTCGTCCACCTCGGCCGAGGTGGGAGGTTGGGCGCCGCGCCGGGAGCAGACGATCGACGCTGCCGCCGCCCCCCGCCGCAGCGAGTCCTCGAGGTCCAGCCCGAGCTTGACCCACCCGTCGAGAAAGCCGGCCATGAAGGTGTCACCGGCGCCGACCGTGTCGACCACCGTGGTGGGGAATCCCGAGACCCTGGTCACCTTGCCCCCGGGCTCGACGGCCGCGCCGCCTCCGGGGCCGAGGGTGATCACCGACATCCCGAGCCCGTACTGGTCGACCCAGCCCGCCGCGACCTCGATCGGATCGCTGCCTCGAGAACCCCGGGCGCCTTCGGCCTCGGCCAGGAACTTGATGTCCTCGTCGCTGGCCTTGACGATGCCGGTCCGCCGCCCCACGGCCCGCAGCCACGGCTGGACCTTGGTCCAGTACTCGTCTGGGTCGGTGATCACCGTGGGGCGGACGTTGATGTCGTAGGACACCCCGGCCTTGACATCACGCATCCACTCCAGCAGCACCGCGGCGCCGGGGCTGACCACGCAGGAGAGCGAGGCGATGTGCAACCAGTCGTCGGCGGCAAGTTCGGGCAGGTCGTCGATCTGCCAGCCGAAGTTGGCCGTGTTGCTGAAATGGAAGGTGTAGCTGGCGACTCCCTCGGCGTCCAGGCTCACCACCGCGATGGAGGTGGCCTGTGAGGACTCCGTGGCCAGGTCGAGCTTGACGTTGGCCGCGAGGATGTGCTTGCGCAGCTGCAACCCGAAAGCGTCGTTGGACAGCCGCCCGAGGAAGTGCGTGTCGTTCCCCAGCTTCCCCAGTGCGACGGCCGAGTTCATCGGGCCGCCCGCGGACAGCGCCAGCCAGGTGGAACTGTGCGAATCCTTCGGGTCACCTCCCGCTGCCTGGACGAGATCGATGAGGGTCTCTCCGCACACCACAAAGCGAGTCACGGCAACAACCTAGTGGGAGCGACTGCTAACCGGCCAGAGCATCGCGGCGGATGTCTGTCTTCAACAACTCGCGCATCTCGTCCGCCCAGGTGTCCCAGCACGACGGCGGAACCGCCCGATCGCTCAGATCCAGCAAGATCTCACCGAGGGTGTAGCCCGGATGGATTTCGGCCAGCCGCTCCCCACAGACGTTCTGCAACGCCCCCTGGCCGCCGATCCACGCCGCCATGCCGAGCAGGCCGAGCGGAGCGGCCGACACCACCGGCGGCACCCGGGCCACGACGCGGCGCCACAGCTGGGCGTGCCTATCGGCGTCGTCGTGGGTGATCATCGCCCAGGCGTGGTCGCGGACGGTCTTGTTCATGGCGAGCAGGGCCAGCCGGGCGCAGACCTCGTCGCTGACCTCGGTCCGGTCGAGCGAGTCGCGGACGGTCCGCTGGATCGCCCTGCTGGCCCACGCCGGGTCGTCGAGCTCGACCAGGCTGTCGAGCACGGTGGCCAGGGTCTCCTCCAGTACCTCCACCTCGGCCGGATCCGGACCGAGCAGACCCTCCCGGAGCGCCGCGCGGCTCGGCTCCACACTGATTCCGGCGTACACGGCCTCGGCGGCGTACGGGTGCGAGCCCAGGTCGTACGCCGTGCCCTCGAGCGGGCAGCACGGCCCGTTGCAGGTCAGCGACCACCAGCGTTCGCCGTCGACGTAGTAGACGTCCCCCAACTCGGGGCCGGGCCCTTTGCTGCGGGGCAATTCGTCCATGGTGGCCTTGAGCATCCGGTTCGCCTGCAGCGGATCCGCGCTGTATCCGACCAGAACGATCCGACTCAGCCGATTGGCCTGAGCCACGGCGGTCAACTGCCGGGCGATCGCGGCTCCGGCCTCAGCCACCGACGGTGTCGTAGGTAGGTCGACCCGCATGGTCAGGGCGATCTGGCCCGATCGCATCAGCACGGCGACGATCGACTCGGTGGGGTGGAAGCCGACCAGGTAGGGGATGACGGCCAGCAGATCGGACGCGTGCCGGACAGTGAATCGGGGTCGGGGCTTCCGGCGGATGCGGCGCCGGCTCATGGTCGAGATCCGGTGGCAGGAGATGTGAGTGTCATGCCCTTCAGGATGCGTACGCCGACCCCGATCGTGCCGGGCTCCGGCAGATCTGTGGATATCGCCCGAAGCCGGTTCAGCGAGGCTGTGGACGGACGGTCAGCGCGCGTGATCGTCCCTTAGCGATCACCCAGCCCCTGCGCTACCGTGGTCCGGGTAATGGACAGCCCAGACGAGCTCGACTCCGGCGCAGATGGTATGGGTCCGCGGCATCGCGGCCCGTCGTTCGTGCCGTGGAGTCCGGCCGGGCGGGTCGAGGCCGTTTCGCCGATCGAGCCGCCCGCCGCGGGACCGTCAAGGGCCGTACGGCCGATGCGATCGATGTTGCCGACCGTGGTCAGCC
This sequence comes from uncultured Actinomycetota bacterium, assembly GCA_963723815.1. Classification (GTDB taxonomy): domain Bacteria; phylum Actinomycetota; class Actinomycetes; order Propionibacteriales; family Propionibacteriaceae; genus Microlunatus. The sequence goes on from CAVRSH010000008.1 coordinate 89,159, forward strand.
TGCTCCTCATCGCGCTGGTCGCCGGCGTGGTCGGTGTGGCCAGCATGGTCGCCCGGTATGGCGACACCCACGTCGCCACGCCGATCCCCTCTGTCGCACCCGTGCAACTGCCGAATCGTGACGATCAGATCGACTTCACCAGCAGCACGGGCAGCGGCAAGCTGATCATGATCAACCGCTCGTGGATCAGCGGCGGCTCCGGGAATCCGAACACCGGCCAGCCGAGCAGCGGAAGTTACCTCCGGGTCCAGGTCGAGCTGGTCTGCGCGAGCGGGACGGTGTACTACGACCCGTACAACTTCCAGGCCTTCGATCAAAGCGGGCGGTTGTTCGAGCTCGCCGTCGAGGGCGCCGGAAGCAGCCCGCTGCTGGAGATCGGGACACTGCATGCCGGCGAGCGGGTCCGCGGCACGCTGGCCTTCGACATGCCGCGGGGCGAGGCCACGCTGTTGATGAGCGACGAGTCCGATCAGACGGTCACCGCTCTCCGGGTGCCCGACTGAGTCGAGCGTCGAAACGCCGGCACGTCCTAAGCTCTGCCCATGGCCGCACTCGACCCCCGCCAGCACCGGGGATGGGAAGTACTGCGGCTGTCGACCGACGAGGTCAGCCTCGAGGTCGTACCGGGCCTCGGCGGCACCATCATCTCCCTGACCCGGACGCGCGACACCGCCGAGTTGCTCTGGTCGACCCCGTGGGGCCTCCGGCATGCGGGGGCGTACGCCCTTCCGGGCAGCTCCGAGGCGACCATGATCGACACGTTCCCCGGCGGCTGGCAGACACTGTTTCCCAACGGCGGCGACTCGGCGTCGGCGCACGGCGTCGAATGGGGTTTCGACGGGGAGGCCCGCGTCTGCTGGCTGGACTGGGAGTCCACCGGAGCATCGCTGATCATGAAGGGCCGGCTGACCCGCTCCCCGTTCGAGATCTCCAAGACCATCTCGCTCCGGGGGCACGAGCTGACCGTCGGTGAGACGGTGCGCAACGTCGGCGGCGAACGGATCGAGGTGATGTGGGGCAGCCAACTCTGCTTCGGCGGTGCCCTGCTCGGTCCCGACACGGTCGTCGACGCCGCGGCCAGCGTGGTGCACCCGGATCCGCAGATCAGCTGGAGCTTCAACTACGACGACGTGATGCCCTGGCCGCGGTCCCACGGTGTCAATTCCATGATCAACTTGAGGACGCTGCCGGAGTCCGGAGCGGGTCTGACGAGGCTGGCGTACCTGACCGAGTTCTCCCGGCCCTGGATCAGCGTGGCGCGGCCGTCACTCGGGATCGGCCTGGACCTGGAGTGGGACATCGACTGCTGGCCCCATGTCTGGTACTCGATGGAGGCCGGCGGTCGCGGCGGATTTCCCTGGTACCGCGACGGGTACTTCCTGGCCCTGACCCCGTGTACCAGTTGGCCGGCCCACGGAGTCCACGATGCCCGCCGGGTCTCCGGCACCACATCCTGGATCGAGCCGGGTGCCGCCCGGACCTCGCATCTCACCGTCACCGTGCATCCGTGAGATCGGTGGTCGAGGAGTCCCGAGCCTCAGGCGGCGACGTAGACCCGCCCGGCGCGGGCGGCGTGCTGCTGGGCCCGGTCCAGCCAGAAGGACAGCTCGCCACGGTCGGGCGACGGGTCGCCGGCCAGCTGCCAGGCGATGGTGAGTGCCCGCAGCGCCTGAACGGCCGGGTACAGCCGAGCCGGGCCGGCGGCGTGCCGGTAGCCCTGCATGAAGTACTCCACCAGGGCGGCGGCTGAGGCCTGCCAGCTCCGGGAAAGTCCGGCGATCACCTCGACCGCCGAGGCGAGGTCCCAGGCCGGATCTCCCAGCCCGGCCTCGGCCAGGTCGATGAAGCCGATCCGCAGCGCCGGACGATCGGTGACGAGCACGTGAGCCGGGGTCAGGTTGCCGTGGATCCAGTGCCGTGCGGTCCAGCGCTCCCCGACCTCGACCGCGGCCGCGCGCAGCGGCAGGCTCGACTGGAGCGTCTCGAAGACGGCGGCGTACGCCGATCTCGACCCTGCCGTCCGCACCGCGCGAGCCAGTTGCCGGGTGTCCAGAACCTCCGGCCGGGGCGCGGTCCAGCGTCCGGCGAACCGGACCGGGAGGGTGTGCAGGCGTCCGAGGGTCGCGCCCCAGGCCTGGCAGATCTCGGCGTACTCGGCCATGTTCCGTCGCTGTTCGCCGAGCTCCGCGCCGTCGAGGACGCTCAGCCACAAGCTCTCCTCCGGTGAGCCCGCCAGCACCTGGGGAACGCACTCGGTGTCCCGGACAGCCGACAGCACGGCCCGTTCACGATCGAGAATGCCGTCGGTCGAAGCACAGGAGGTCGGTTCGCGGCGGACGTAGGCGACCGGATGACTGTGCACGGTCACCGTCAGCAGCCGGTCACCGTCGAGTTCACGGACCCCGACCAGGCCGTCGCCGATCTCCCGCTGGGTGACCAGCCCCATCTGGCCCGCCTGGGCCACCAGCTCTGCTGTGATGATCATGATGGATCGCCTGTGCTCCTCTCACCAGATGAGAGGGGGTCGGACTCCGGCTGATACCCGGTTTGGTCGACCCAGGCAATCTGGATTTCCCAGGACGGGATCAGCCGGCCGGACAAGGAGAGGTAGAGATGGACAGCACTTCATCGCCGCGTCCCCTCGGAGCGGCGCTGCTGATGGCGGTGCTCCTGGCCGGGCTGTGGGTGCTGGAGTTCTTCGACCAGCTGAGCGGCGAGCGCCTGGACAACTTCGGCATCCATGCCCAGGAGCTGGACGGGCTGCCGGAGATCTTCACCGCTCCGTTCCTGCACGCCGGCTGGGATCACCTGATCAGCAACTCGGTGCCGTTCTTCGTCCTCGGCTTCCTGGTGCTGCTCGGCGGAATGGCCCGCTGGTTGCTGTCCTCACTGATCTGCATCGTGGCCTCCGGACTCACCGCCTGGCTGCTGACTCCGGCCGACACGATCATCGTCGGCGCGAGCGGCCTGATCTTCGGCTGGCTCGCGTACCTGCTGGCCCGTGGGCTGTGGTCTCGCCGTCCCGGTCAGGTGGCGCTCGCCGTGGTCGTGCTGCTGGTCTACGGCGGGCTGATCTGGGGCGTGTTCCCCGGCAACGCCGGAGTCAGCTGGCAGGCCCATCTGGGCGGCGCCGTGGGCGGGGTGTTCGCCGCCTGGCTGCTGCACCGACGCGCCGCGAGCCGTCGACCGGTCGCGCCCAGCTACTCCTGATCCTCGGTTCGGCCCGGTGCGGGAGCCGGTTCCGGCAGGTCCGCGGGCTCGGCGGCGAGTTCGACCTGCAACTGCGCCAGCTGGGCTCGGGCGGCGGCCAGCCGTTCCGGGTCGTCGAAGGCGCCGTCGGCGAAGAACCGCTCCAGGTCACCGGCCAGTTGCGAGGCGCCCGGAAATCCGAAGGTGCCGGCCGATCCGACCAGCTGATGCGCGAGCTCGGTCGCCGACTTCCGCTGCGCGTCGTCGAGCCGACCGCCGCCGGCGACCGCGAGGGCGTCGGCCAGCCGCGCGGCCCGGCTCAGATTCACTGCGTGCGCATGGTGGCCGATGGACCGGAACGCCTCGCGCACCCGGTCGTCCGGATCACCGTTCGCCCGCATCGTCGCCTCCACCATCACCAGCCCAGCATCCGCGCCATGTCGGCCGACAGTGTCATCGGATCGAAGGGCTTCCGGATCACCCCGGCAAGCCCCAGCGCCTGCCATTCCGCGTCGTCCTCGGGCGGCATCTTCGCGGTGAGGAAGATGACCGGGATGTCCCGGGTCATCGGCTCCGCTCGGAGTGCCGTGACGGTCGACGGCCCGTCCACCCCGGGCATCATCACATCCAGCAAGATGACATCCGGGCGTTCCGTCTTGGCCTTGTCCTGCGCTTGCGTCCCCGAACGTGCGGTCGTCACCTCCCAGCCGCCGACGATCTCCAGCGCCGTCCGGGCGACTTCCCGTAACAGTTCGTCATCGTCGACCACCAGCACCCGACGCCGGCGCCCCCCACCGAGAGCTGCGTCGCTTGGATCCGCCGGTGGCCCCATGGCCGAACACTACGCGGACGACCACGACCTGGCCCCGACGATGCTTCGGCGACGTACCTAACGAACTGATGCTACGCGCCTGCGGTGGTAGCGTCACGGTATGGAGGGGCTGTCTGGTCCCCAAGGTTCGGGAGCTTGGCGACTCCGCCGATTCGCCGTGGTTGCCGCGCTGGTCGTGGCCCTGTTCGCCGTCTGCTGCTGAGCCCCCTCCCGCACGACGTCAAGCGTCTGATCAGTGGGACCGGGCTGATCGGCGGCCGGGCTGGCCGCGGCGATGAGCTTCGTCTACCGGTACCGACGGACGACCGGGCGACGCCGGCGGGCCTGGTTCTGTTTCGGCGTCGCGGCCCTGCTGGCCACGCTGTCCAACGTGCTGCTGATGATCTTCGGCTACGCCCCCGACGGACTGTCCGCCAGCGACATCGCCCTGCTGGCCTGCATGCTCGTCGGAATCGCCGGCATCGTGATCTTCCCGCTCGCCCGGCGCCGCGGCACCGACCTGACCCGGATGCTGCTCGACGGCATCGTGATCGGCGGGTCGGTGCTGTTCATCGCGAGCGTGACCCTGTTTCCGCAGATCCTCCAGACCAGCGTGGCGAGCGCACCGAGCCTGCTCGTGCCGGTCACCGATGTGGTCGTTGCGACCATGGCGATCCTGCTGATGCTCCGCGGCGCACCGCCGGATCGTCCGGTGCTCGGCCTGGTCGGCGGCCGGCTTCGCCTGCAACGCCGATCTCCGACTTCAGCTTTGCCGTTGTGGTCAGCCAGACCGGCACCTTCACCTTCGGCTCGATCGTCGACCTCGGCTGGATCGCCGGCTACACGCTGATCGCGCTGGCCGTGCGCAGCCCGGGCAGCGCGGCCAGCCCGCGCGGGGAACGGCCCGTTGAGTCGTCCGCGCTGCTGGGCACCTCGGCCATGTTCACGCTGTTCGTCGTGGCCGCCGTGCTCAGCCTGGTGAACATGAACCGCGGCACGCTGATGGCCCCGTCGGCGGTGCTCTGGCTCATCGTCCTGCTCGGCGTGCTGGCCCGGCAGATCCTGCTGGTGATCGACAACGAGCGGCTCCGCAAGGTCTTGGAGCAGCAGGTGATCGAGCGCAGCCGGTCGTTGCGTCAGGTCGCCCAGCAGAGCGACCTGCTGGTCAACTCGGTCGGCGACGGCATCTACGGGGTCGACCAGGCCGGACTCATCACCTTCGTCAATCCCGCCGCCGCCCGGGTGCTCGGCTATGCGCCGCACGAACTGATCGGCGAGGACTCGCACCAGATGTTCCACGCCGACGCGCCGGACGGCTCGCACTACCCGGCCGACCAGTGCTACGTCACGGAGGCGATCCGCGACCAGGTGATCACCAACGCCGAGGAGGACAGCTACCTCCGCGCCGACGGCCTGCCCATTCCGGTCGAGGTCACGGCGTCGCCACTGATCGTCGACGGCGAGGCGATCGGGGCCGTGGTGGTGTTCCGCGACGTCACCCAGCGGCACGAGGTCGACCGGCTGAAGAGCGAGTTCGTGTCCATGGTGAGCCACGAACTGCGTACGCCGCTGACCGCCATCCGCGGCTCGCTCGGCCTGATCGCCGGCGGCGCGCTCGGGTCGCTGACCCCCGCGGCCAGCCGGATGGTGGACATCGCCCTGCTGAGTTGCGAGCGGCTCACCCGGCTGATCAACGAGATCCTGGACATCGAGCGGGTGGAGTCCGGGGTGTTGCCGCTGGACCTGGCGGCCCATCCCGCGCGGGTCCTGATCGAGGAGGCGGTCAGCCAGTTGCAGATGATCGCCGAGGACGCCCACGTGCCGGTGGTCGTCGAGCAGGCCGACGGAGAGGTCTACGCCGACGCGGACCGGGTCGTCCAGACCCTGCTCAACCTCCTCGGAAACGCGGTCAAGTTCTCCCAACCGGGCGAGGTCGTCCGGGTGCGCACCGAGCGCCACGGCGCCTTCGTCGAGTTCTGCGTCTCCGATCATGGCCGGGGCATCCCGGAGGACAAACTGGACAGCATCTTCGCCCGGTTCCAGCAGGTCGACTCCTCCGATGCGCGGGAGAAGGGCGGATCGGGGCTGGGTCTGGCCATCAGCCGAAGCATCATCGAGAAGCTCGGCGGGCGGATCTGGGCCGCCAACAATCCCGCCGGCGGCGCATCGTTCCGGTTCACCCTGCCGGTACCCGCCGATCAGGAGGCGTTCGAGCCGGTGACCACCCAGGTCGACGTCGACCGGGGCCGTCCGGCGCGACTCGAGCCGACTCGATGACTGCGGTGGCCACCAGAGCTTGCCAGACGCGGTAATCTCAGCGAGGCAGTACGTGCCACAGCGTTCGGGGTCACCACCATCTAGGAGGCGAACGGTGGAGGTTCCCTCCCGAACAGATGCTCGGCACAGATGGCGAGCCCGAGCATCCCGATCAGATCCCACGCCGGATCCCGAGTCGCCCTCGTCGGCCTCGCTGTCGATCAAGGTGAGCCGCGGCGCCGGCTCGGGCCCGACCAGGCTGGCGGCCTTCGATGCCGCGCTGATGGCCTGCGGCGTCGCCGACTTCAACCTCGTACGGCTCAGTTCGGTGATCCCTCCGGCCGCGGACGTCGTCGAGGTCTCCCGCGACGAGCAACACCAGGGCGGACACGGCGACCTGCTCTTCTGCGTGTACGCGGACGCGTACAGCAGCACGCCGGGTGAACTGGCCTGGTCCGGGATCGCCTGGGCGCTGCGCAACGACGGCTCCAAGAGCGGGCTGTTCGTCGAGCACTCGGGCTTGTCGGAAGCACTGCTCTACCGCGACCTCCATGCCAGCCTGGACTCGATGTCGGCCAGCCGGGGCGGAATGTACGACACCGCCGGAGAGGCCGCGATCTCTGCGCTCTGCGTCGATCACCCGGTCTGCGCCCTGGTCATCGCGGCCTATCGGACGGCGGCGTGGTGACCTCGACGTATCCAGGCCAACTCGCATCGGAGGTGGTGGCGCACCATGGTCCGTGGCGTTTCACCCGCGAGACCGTCGTCACCGACCCGCTGGCCGCCCAGTTCTACGAGTTGTACGAGTTGACGTTCAGCCCGCTCAGATCGCGTTCGGTGGCCCGGCAGGTGCTGACGATGACCGAGTTCTACACCCAGATGACTGATCCCCGGGTGGACAAGTACATCGCCTGGAACGACGATGGTCAGCCGGTGGGCATCACCACGCTGACCAAGCACCTGGAATCGGTGCCCTGGATCAGTCCGGATTACTTCGCCGCGCACTATCCGGATCATTGGGCGCGGCACGCTGTCTACTACTTGGGGTTCACGCTGGCGCATCCGAGTATTCGCCAGCACGGCTTCTTGGAGGCGATCATTCAGGTCGGCATGAATCCGCTTGCCGCGGAGCGCGCAGTGATGGGTTACGACGTCTGCGCCTATAACAACACCGCGCTCGGATTCACGGAGCGGATCAACGAGATTCTCGAGCGCTATCCGTTGGTTCAACTCGCAGCGGTCGACACTCAGGTGTACTACGCGGTGAGATTCCTATGAGCCTCGGTACGGTGGGAGGCATGGTGTCCCGAAGAGTTGCCGTGATCATCGAAGACGACGCCGACATCCGCAACCTCCTCGAGGCGATATTGGGCCAGGCCGGCTTCGTCTGCTATACGGCGGCAACCGGGGCCGAAGGGATCGCGTCAATCCGCGAACACGAGCCGATCGTGACCACGTTGGACATCAGCCTGCCGGGCATCGACGGCTTCGAAGTGGCGCGGCAGATCCGCTCCTTCAGCAGCACCTACATCATCATGCTCTCGGCCCGCGATGAAGAGATCGACACCTTGATGGGGCTGGACGCCGGTGCCGACGACTATCTGACCAAGCCGTTCCGACCTCGCGAACTGCGGGCCCGGATCGAAGCCATGCTGCGCCGCTACCACATCCCGCCGGCGACGGAGGCACCTGAGCCGGCCGCCGCGAATGCGCGGGTGAATCGAGCCGACGATCGGCTGCTCGAAGCCGAGGACGGTGAAGGCGGGGGTGACGTCGGCTGGTTGAGCCACAACGGCCTGCGGATCAACGCCGACATGTGGTTGTGCAACCTGGACGGGGCCCCGGTCGAGCTCACCCGCAGTGAGTTCGACCTGCTGCTGGCCATCATGGAGGGCAACCGGCGGGTCATCTCCAAGGACACGCTCGCGCTCGAGTTGCGCGGTGACTCGACGACCGGCTACGTCAACGACTCCGACCGGCGAGCGGTGGAGGTGCACATGGCCAACCTGAGGCGCAAGCTGAACGATCCGGTCGGCGCGCCGCGCTACATCGAAACCGTACGCGGTGTCGGCTACCGGCTGGCCCAGTCGCAGGGCTGATCAGGTCTTGGCCGGGTCGAGTCGGCCGGGTAGCCGGGCCGCTTCGGCGGTGATCGCCTGCACCAGTCCGACGACGTGGGTCCGCTGGCCGCGTTCGACCTCACTGCGGAGGAGTCCGACCAGTTTGGCGAGCTCGGTCGCGCCCACCATCGTGCTGGCCGATTCAAGGCTGAGGAGCGCGACGTGCGCGTTGAGGTCGGTGCCGGACTCGAGTTCGGTGGTGATCGTCGACACCCGGTGGTCGAGCATGGCGAGATAGTCCCGTACGAATCGCGCCATGATCGCGTCGTCGTCTGAGGCCACAGATCCACCCGTCATTGTTGAGAGTGATCGGTCCCGGCATCTCATGCAAGTACCGAGACCGATCCTCCCCCTGATCCGTCCATCCGGACGGATCGTGCCCCAATTTCAGCCGCATCCCCCCACGGCTTTACTCGAGGCGGGCTCGTCCCCTGTGTCGAGCCAACCCCCATGACGCTGCCGCGGGATTCCCCGTCCCGCCTGCGGCGCCGACCAGACAACCTTGCGGGTGACTGGGACAGATAGCGATCTCGACATCAGAGTTGACGAATGGCGAGACCGTGCCCTGCCAGAAACACATTTTGCTGGACCAGCCTCGGGTTGCCATCCAGACCGGATTAAGCCTCGCTCAGGATTCGCTCAAGATCGGCAGCCAGGTCCGGAAACACTCGTGCCCCTCGCCCGTTGGCGAGAGGCACAAGCGCATTCCCCGAGCGTAAGTGGCCGTGAGCATTCAATGGGCGGTTCACGCGCTGACTGCGAAGACGCTATCCACGCCCTCACGGTCATCGTGAGAACCACTCATCCGACCACACCCCGACGTTCCCTCCCCCATAGAGGAACGTTCAAAGATGAACGCTGTCGAAGGGCGATGCCCGCCAGCCGTCGGCGAACCGACGCCTGACAATGCAGAAGTTAGCCGCGGTCCCGAGGAGTGTCGAGATCAAAAGGGCCCAATGTCTGCTTTAGGCCATGTCAAAAAGCGGACATCGCTGAGCTGCCTCAGCCGGCGACGAGGGCGCGGATCTCGGCCGCCGTCAGGGCACCGCCGGCCAGTGCGTCGTCGCCGAACACCGAGCCGAAGAGCTCCTCCTTGCGGGCCTTGAGATCCATCACCTTCTGCTCGATGGTGTCCTTCGCCACCAGGCGGTAGACCATCACCGTCTTGGTTTGACCGATCCGGTGCGTCCGGTCAACGGCCTGCGCCTCGGAGGCCGGATTCCACCAGGGATCGAGCACGAAGCAGTAGTCGGCCTCGGTCAGATTGAGCCCGAAGCCACCCGCCTTCAGGCTGATCAGGAACACCGCAGCCTGCCGATCGCGGAACTTCTGGACGACGCGATCCCGGTTCCGGGTGCGACCGTCGAGATAGGCGGTGGGTATCTCGGCCGCGGCCAGCCGAGTCCGGATCCGGCCGAGGAACGACGTGAACTGGCTGAACACCAGGGCCTGGTGCCCCTCGCCGACCAACTCGGTCAGGTCAGCCACCAGCAGGTCGATCTTGGCGGCCGGTACTCCTTCGTGCACCGGGTCGATCAGGGCGGGATCCAGGCTGAGCCGGCGCAGCAGGGTCAGCGACCGCAGGATGGTGAAGCGGTTGCTGTCCAGGTCGTCGATCAAGCCGAGCACCTTCTGCCGTTCCCGCTGCAGGTGAGTCTGGTAGATCCGCTGATGCCGCGGATGAAGCTCGACCTCGATCACCTGCTCCTGCTTCGGTGGCAGCTCGGCCGCGACGTGCTCCTTGGTGCGGCGCAACATCAACGGGCGGATCCGCCGACGCAGCTGCTGGAGCCGGACCGGGTCGCCGTCCCGCTCGATCGGCCGGCGGTAGTACTCGGCGAACCGGTCGGGATGCGGGAAGAGTCCCGGAGCGGTGATGGAGAGCAGCGCCCAGAGGTCCATCAGGCTGTTCTCCAGCGGCGTGCCGGTGATGGCCAGCTTGAACGGCGACCTGATCCTTCGGGCGCACTGGTAGGCCTTCGCTCGATGGTTCTTCACGAACTGGGCCTCGTCGAGGATCAGCCCGGACCAGTCGAGCTCGACGAGCGCGTCGTTGTCGATCCGCAGCAGCGCGTACGAGGTGATCACCACGTCCGCTTCGGCCACCGCCGCACCGATCGGACTACCCCGCTTGCCCTGGGACTCGGCGAGACAGACGACCTTGAGGTGGGGGGCGAAGCGAGCCGCCTCAGCTCCCCAGTTCGACACCACACTGGTGGGCGCGACGACCAGGAACGGCGGTCCCGCCGGCTTGTCGGCGACCGCGTGGCAGATCAATGCCAGCGCCTGGACGGTCTTGCCCAGCCCCATGTCGTCGGCCAGGATGCCACCCAGCTGATGGGCGTACAGGAAGTTGAGCCAGCGATACCCGTCGAGCTGGTACGGGCGCAACTGCGCCGTCAGCGTGGCCGGCGCTGGAACCGGCTCGACCGAGGTGACATCCCGCAAGCCGCGGGTGATCTTCGACCAGGCGGCCGACTGGTCGATCACGACGCCCAGATCGACCAGGTCTTCCCACAGACTTGCCTGGAAACGGTTGATCATCAGCTCGGGACGCTCGCGGTCCTGCAGCGCCTTGGACTCCTGGATCAGGTCGCGGAGCCGCCCGAACTCGGGTCGGTCGAGCGTGAAGTAGACGCCGGTCTCCAGGATCAGGTGGTCCTGGCCGGCGGCCAGCGCGACGAACAGTTCGTCGAACGGCACCGCCTCACCGTCCATGGACACGGTGAGGTGCAGATCGAACCAGTCCGCCGAATCCCGCCGTTCGACCGCCGACACCGCGATCGCCGGCGCCGCCTCGCTTCGCCGGTAGTCCACCACCTCACCGGTCTGGGTGACCCGTACCCCATGATCGCTGAGTCGCGGCAGGACCTGCTCGACGAACACCCAGGCACTGACGCCGTCGAGCACCGCGTGCGCGGCCGGGCGGGGCGGCATCGGGTCGCCGAGGGCGACGAGCTGCGGGAACGCCTCGTACGGCAACGGCAGGGCCTCCAGAACGGCCGCCTCGGCTCGCGGATCGCGTGGGCCGAGCCGGTCGGGGGGTGCATCGAGCGGATAACTCCGGGCCTGCGGACCGTCGCCGTATCGCACCGTCCAGTCGAGCCGTATCCGGTGGGCGGGCTCGAACGAGACCGTCAGTTCCATCGTCGGTTCGACCGGATCGGGAAGGGCGACCGAGCGGTCGGCGGAGCCCAGCGCCACCTTCTGCCGCAACTGGGGTGCGAAGTCGGCCAGGAACCGCTCCGCGTCCGAATCCGGCACCCGCACCGGCGCTACGTCGACGACCAGTTGCCGGAGCTCGCGGCTGAGCACCGACTCCAGGCGGGCGATGACCAGCTCCTCGACACCGTGATCCGTCGGGGCCACGTGGAAGACCCCGTGGGTCGGCTCGCCCAGCACGCCGACCGCCGTCAGGTCGAGAGCATGGCCGGCCACGGTGATCCTGGGGAGCAGCTCCAGCCCGTCCGTCGTGCGCCGGGCATCCAGGCCGACGACGGCCTTGTCCTCGGTGCGGATGGGACCGAGCAGCGGCTTGGCGGTGATCACGGTCAACCCGACCTGGGCCGCCTGGTCGAGCAGCGCCCAGAATCCGGTGCTGACCGTGCTGAGCGACAGCCAGGCGCTGCGCGGCAGCGAATAGCGGGCACTGGCACCGGCCGCGGCCCGGAACTGCAGCAGCAGCTCGCGATGCTCGGGCACGTAGGAGCGGGCCACGAAATCCAGATCGTCCCAGCTGATGCCGGACCGGACCCAGGTACCGCTGCGACCCCGTCGGGCGGGACGGATCCGCAGATCCTGGCGTCCGGCGTAGCCCCGAAACGCCGGAATCCGTTCGACGCCGAACTCCAGCGCGAGTGGTGCGATGTCGGCGGGAAGCACGGTGGGTGACCCGGCCAGCAGCTTGTCGAGGGTCTTCTCCCATTCGGGCCGCTCGACCAGGCGGGCCGCGGCGGCCAGGTGACGGGCGACGATCAGCACCGCGGCAGCATGCTTGCAGTCCGTCGCGATCGGGCAGTTGCACTGGCTGCGGTAGGCCGACACCGCACCCGAGCGGGAGCTGGCCAGGTGGATCGCCACGGCATAGTCGTCGCGGTAGGTGCCCTTGACCCTGCCGGTGATCACCAGCGCCTCGTCGTCGACCTCCACGTCGTGCACCCGCCCCGATTTGGCGTACACCATGGCGCGCGCGAACGCCTCGTGCCCGACCATCTCGATGATGGCCTCGTGGCTGAGGAGCGCTTTCCAGGCCTGCGTCACTGGTGCAGATTAGCTCTGCGCACTGACAGCGCCACCGGCCCGCGCGACCCCTGTGCCGCCGCCGCCCGAAGCGGGTGAAACAGTTGGGTTTACAGCGTCAACTCGGCGCTCGGACAGGCAGCCCGATGACGGGCATGAGGAGCTTTGGAGGGTTCATGAGTGAGTCAACCAGCGGGGGTGTCTCGGGTCTTGAAGGTCCCGCCGACAGCGGCGCCGAAGGCATTCCGGGGATCCAGGACGGTGGCGCTGATGGCGGCGCCGACGGTGGCGCCGACGGCGGCGCCGACAGTGGCGCGGAAGGCCTCTCGACGGCGGCGCGCGACAGCGGCGTCTCCGACAGTGGCGCGGATGGCGGCGCCGACGGCGGGGCCGATGGCGGAGCCGAGGGGCCGGCTGATGGCGGGGCGGATGGCGTAGCCGGCGTCTCCGACGGCGGGGCTGACGGCGGGGCTGACAGCACCGCTGGATAGCGCGGACCGGACCTCGAATTGACTCAGCTCGACGCGCCCCAGCACGGAGGACCCGGCGACACCGGGCACTCCGTGCTGTCGCGGCTGGTGGCGGTGGATCGGGAGGAGTTCGCGGCCGACTACTGGGGACAGCAGGCCCTGCTGTCCGCCGCGGCTGAGCTGCCGCGCTCCTTCACTGACCTGTTGAGCAACGAGGCGGTCGACGAACTGGTCTCCGAGCGCGGGCTGCGGACTCCGTTCCTCCGCGTGGCCAAGAGCGGCAGCACGCTCGCCGACAAGGCCTTCACCGCTCCGGGGGGCGTCGGCGCGGGCGTGGCCGACCAGGTCAGTGACGACAAGCTCGTCCGGCTGTTCGCCGACGGGTCGACGATGGTGCTGCAGGGATTGCACCGGGTCTGGCCGCCGATCATCGCGATCTGCCAGCGGCTGGCCGCCGAACTCGGGCATCCGGTCCAGGCCAACGCCTACGTCACTCCCCCGCAGAATCAGGGCTTCAGCAATCACTACGACGTGCACGACGTCTTCGTGCTGCAGATCGAGGGCGAGAAGCGCTGGCAGATCCACCCGCCCGTGTACGAGGCACCGCTTCGCGATCAGCCGTGGACCGATCGCCGGGCCGCCGTCGAGCGCCGGGCTGAGGAGCCGCCGCTGATCGAGGCGGTGCTGCGTCCGGGCGACTGTCTATATCTGCCGCGCGGCTTCCTGCACGCAGCCACTGCGCTCGGTACGGTGAGCACCCATCTGACCATCGGCGTGCATCCCTGGACCCGCTTCGCACTGGCCGAGCAGATGATCTCCGAAGCCTTGCGGACGGTGGCGCAGGATCCGCGGTTGCGCGCCTCCCTTGCGCTCGGGGTCGACCTCGGCGATCCGACGGCCTTCCGGGCCGACACCGACCTGATCCAGGCCGCCCTGGTCGAGGCGGTCCAGGGGGTGGACCATGATCAAGTGTCCCGGACCTTGCAGCAGGCGGCCCGGAACACTCAGCGGGCCGCGCCGATCGGACCGCTGAGGCAGTTGCGCGACGCCGAGCGGATCGTCGCCGACACCATCATCGTGCTGCGCAGCCATCTGGCCGCGGCACTCGAGCAGCGAGGCGGGCGCACGGTGGTACGCAGCCGAGCGGGCGACTTCCCGGTCACCGAGGAGGATGTGGCTCCGATCAAGGCGCTGCTGACCGGCGGCTCGGCCCGCGCCGACGATCTCGGCCTGGAACTGGCCCGCCGACTGGTGCTGGCCGGCCTGGCCGTCGTGGGGTGAGCCAGGCCGCAGGTGCGTTCCGGTGCGCCGCCGCCGCCCGGATGCGTGCCGATCCGCTGGTCGGCTCGGCACCGCAGGCCCGCGCCTGGTTGCTGCTGGAGCACCCCGGACCCTGGCCGGTCGACGCCGTCGCCGGATCCGGCATCGACCCGAGCAGGCTGGCGGCGCTGACCGGGCGGGCGGCGACATCGGCGACCCGGATCCTGCTGGTCCGCCGGCCGGGCCGGTTGTCGCCGGACGCCCCGCGCCGCTGGATCCTCGTCAGCCTCGACGGCCCCACCCGGTCGGGGCCGTGGCGGCACGACGATGATCTGGCCGCGGCGGCCGCCGCCCTCGACGGTGATCAGTCCGCAGTGGTTGATCTGGGCCCCATCCTGCTGGTCTGCACTCACGGCGTCCACGACACCTGCTGCGCGCTCCGGGGCCGACCGGTGGCGGCTGCGCTGGCCGCCACCTGGCCCGGGCAGGTCTGGGAATGCAGCCACGTGGGCGGCGACCGATTCGCACCGAACCTGCTCGTGCTGCCCGACGGCTTCTACTACGGCAACCTCGATCCCGGGACCGCCGTGGCCGCGGTCCGACGCCACCTCCGCGGTGAGGTGGCCGTCGAGCACCTGCGCGGGATGGCCCACTTCGCCCCGCCGGTCCAGGCGGCGGTCGCCGCGGCCTTCGATCGCTGCGGACCGCTCGGCGCCGACGACGTCCGGGTCCGTTCCGTGCGGCAGGTCGGGCCGCACCTCGGGCACGGCTCGGAGACGTTCGTCGAACTGGAACTGGCCGACGGCCGATCGGCCCGGGCCGACATCCTCTCGGTACGCCGCCCGGAGGCTCGGCTCACCTGCCGGGCCCCCGGGACACGCCGGCCACCGAGTACCGGGTGGAGATCTTCGAGGTCCGTCCCGCCGATCCGATCCCAGCCTGAGCGGCGCAGCGGCTAGCCCCCTACGCTCGTCGCAGACGACGACTCACGAAGGAGTGTGCTGATGCCGACGATCAAGGGCAAACTGGTCGGGGCGCTGCTGTCGATCGTCGGGAGTTCCATGATCAAGTCCAACACCGCCAAGGCCCTCAGTTGACGGCGCTGAGGGCCTGACGCGCAAGCTCACAGCGTGACGCGGATGATCTTGTCGTCGTGCCGGCCCGGTTCGGACCGGCCGTCGGTGTTGCTGGTCGTCATCCACAGCGCTCCGTCCGGCGCCACCACCACACCGCGGATCCGACCGTAGTCATTGCTGAAGTACGCGCGCGGCTTCCCCGCCTCGGTCCCGTCGAGTGGCACCGCGAACAGGCACTTCCCTTGCAGGGCGCCGATGAAGGCCGTCGACCGGGTGATCGCGATCCCGGCCGGTGAGCAACTGCTGGTCGGTGTCCAGATGGCCTTCGGGTTGGTGAAACGATCATCGCTGGACCGGCCTTCCGCGTCCGGCCAGCCGTAGTTGCGCGCCCCGTCGGATCAGGTTCAACTCGTCGGTGTCCTTGTCGCCGAACTCGGTCGCCCACAGCCGTCCGTCGGCGTCGAAGGCCAGTCCTTCGATGTTGCGATGGCCGTAGGACCAGGTTCGGTTCCCGAACGGGTTGCCCGCTGCCGCGCGACCGTCGGGCCTGATCCGCAGGATCTTGCCGGCGAGGGAATCCTTGCGTTGCGCCAGTTCCGACTGCTCCGCGTCGCCGGTCGAGACGAAGATCATCCCGTCGGCGTCGAACAGCAGCCGGCCGCCGTGGTGGTGGGTACTGGTCGGGATGTCACCGACCAGCAGCCGCGGCCGGCCGACGCGTCCACCGTCGAGGCTGACCCGGGCCACCCGGTTGTCAGAGGCGCTGGTGAAGTAGGCGAACAGCGTGTCCTCGTCGCCGGGCGCCAGAGCGATGCCCAGCAATCCGCCCTCTCCGCTCGCCGACGGTGCCTGCGACGCCGGAGACGGTGCCGAGCGTGGTGATCTTGCCTTCGCGCGGTGATCTTCAGCAGCCGGCCCGAGTTGCGCTCCGACACCACTCCGGCGCCAGACCTCAGGAATGCGATCCCCCAGGGCACCTCGAGATCATCGGCGACGACGCCCGCCGCCTTCGGCTTGGGCGCGCCGGTCCCGGACGGACGGGGCGTCGGGCGCGGCGACGAGGATGCGCTGGGCCTGTCCGGCGTACCGGCCGTGGGTGCCATCGACGTCGGAGCACCGGCCGGGCTCTGCGGGGCAGGCGGCGAGCAGCCCGCCAGCGCACCGACGGCCGCGCCCGCCGACCCGACCAGCATCGTCCGGCGGGAGATCATCCTCTGATTGTCATCGGGTGGACAAGTCGTCATCGCCCGCGGGTGAGCCGACCGGCGGCGCCGAGGAGCGCATTGCGGATCGAATGACCACGGTCGAGCATGGCCAGACCGCCGATCGTCCGGGAGGCCACGATGAGTCGCTGGGTCCGCCGGCGCCGCGACCGGTCGTAGTCGGCCAGACCCTGCTCGACGTCGGCCGAGGCCGCCAGGGACTCGCCCAGCGTCACCCCGTCGACCAGCGCCTCGCACGCGCCCCGGCCGAGGAACGGTCCCATCGCGTGCGCGGCATCCCCGAGCAGCGCGATGCTGCCGCGGACGTAGGAGCGCAGCCGTGGTGTCTCGAACAGTTCGTGGTGCAGGATCGACTCCTCCTCCAGCCGCGCCAGCACCTGCTGAACGCCGGCGGGCCAGTCGCCGAAGAGTTCCCGCAGCCGGGGCAGGTGCGGCCCGGGGAACGGTCCGTCCGCACGGACGCACGCGTAGTAGTTGGTCGCATCGAGCCCCGTCGGGGTGGTGCCGAACAGAGCTCCCGGTGCCCAGGTCTCGCCATACCCGGCGATCGTGCCCGGGATGGTGCCGCGCCACGCGACCGCGCCGAGCGATCTGGCCCGGTAGTGATCACCGAAGGTCTGCTGCCGGGTCCGGCTGAAGATGCCGTCCGCGCCGATGATCACGTCGGCCTCGTGATCGGCGGGATGATCGACCGGAGAGCCGAACGTGACGTGCACGCCGTCGGCCAGCGCGGCCAGCAGGTCGGGCCGGGAGATCATGCACGGATCGACCCTCCCCTTGGTGACGATCAGGACCCGGCCGTCAGCCGTCCGCAGCGCGGCGTCCGGTGCATGCACGCCGAGCTGAGCCCCGTGCCGGCGGACCGCATCGGCCGCGCCGACCAGTTCCAGGGCGCGCATCGCGTGCGGCCACATCGCCAGCATCGTGCCGCTGGTCGGCAGCGAACCGGCCCGCTCGTACACGGTGGTCTGCCAGCCGTGCTTGATCAGGGCCCGAGCCGCGGCCAGGCCGCCGATCCCGCTGCCGATGATCACTGCCGATCGCGTCATGGGCGCGAATCTAGCGGGCCCACTGCACTAGGGTCGGCAGCATGGCTCGATCCATCGCGACCAACCGCCGTGTCGACCTCGACACTTTGCTGGACTTCATCCGACCGCGGCACCGGCTGCTGCTGGCGACCACCCGGACCGACGGCCGGCCACAGCTCTCCCCGGTCACCGGCGGCTGCGACGCCGAGGGGCGCATCGTCATCTCCTCATACCCCCGGCGGGCCAAGATCACCAACGCCGTCCGCGATCCGCGGGTCTCGGTCTGCGTCCTCTCCGACGACTGGAACGGTCCCTGGGTCCAGATCGACGGTGATGCCGAAGTGGTGGTGATGCCGGAGGCGTTGGAGGGATTGGTGGACTACTACCGCAGCATCTCCGGCGAGCACCCGAACTGGGATGAGTACCGCGAGGCGATGCGGATCCAGGACAAGTCGTTGATCAGGATCAGACCGACCCGCTGGGGTCCCATCGCCACCGGTGGCTTCCCCGCCGAGGTCGCCGAACGGCTGGATCGGGTCTCCTGAACCGTCAGCCGGGCCGGACCGCTCCCGAATAGGGCATGTTGCTCAACCGGCTGTACTCCACCCGCCGGCCGGGCCGGGGTGCCTGGATGATCACGCCGTCGGCCACGTACATCGCCACGTGGCTCGGCCTGGAGCCGTAGAAGAACACCAGATCACCGGCCCGAAGCTGCGACTTCAGGATCCGCCGGCCGCTGTGGAACTGCTGCTGTGAGGTCCGCGGCAGCGAGACCCCGACCGAGCGCCAGGCCATCATCACCAGACCCGAGCAGTCGTAGGCGTTCGGCCCCTCGGCACCCCACTTGTAGGGCTTGCCGAGCTGGGCCCTGGCGAAGGCCAGCGCGCGCGTCCCCTTACTGCCGGCCGGGGGGGTCGGCACCGATTTCGCTGATCGCAGCGTCGCCAGGTACTGCTGGGACACCCACCGGCGATGGCCCTGGTAGTTCAACTGGGCATAGCCACGGGACAGCTTGCCGGTCAAGGTGATCCGGGTGCCCTCGGCGAGGGTGCCGACGATCCGACGGGTCATGCCCGGTCCGGAGCGCACGTTCAGGGTCACGGTAGTGACCTTGATGCCGGAGGTGTCGATGCGGGTCGGGGAGGCTGGCAGGCGGCGTCCGGTGGTGTTGAGATAGTTCGCGGACATGTAGGCGACCGAACCGGCCAGCCGGACCCTGATCCACTGACCCGTTGCCGACCCCACCGCGGTGATCTGCTGCCCGCGCTCCAGTTGCCCGATGATCTTGTGCTTGATGCTCGGCCCGGTGCGGATGTTCACCGTCGTGGTGGCCGCGACCATCCTCCCGGCTTTCACCGGCGCCGCTGCCGCCAGCGGGATGCCGACGGGACCGAGCGTGACAACGCCGGCAACCAGCCCGACGCCCACTGCCCCAAAAGCTCGTGTCGCACAGCTCATCGATCTCTCCAAAGCCTCGTCGCGTTTTGTCACAGACGCAACATGCGCCCCAAAACACACAGGAGACTAACGGTGTCACTCCAGTATCACAAGACCTCGAGTGGAATCTGAAGCCCGTCCGCCAGTCGACACGCCGTGTGACGGCCGAAGACTTGATGAATATCTCTTCAGGCTTTTTCTTGGGCGACAGCCGGAACCGGCGCTGATTTGGCCGCCTGACCGCGGGATGTGTACATTTGTACGCATGTCCCGCGACTCGTCAACCGGCCGCCGGTACGACCCGGAGCGGAAGAGCCGGATCATCGACGCCGCCTTGACGGTGATCGCCGAATACGGCATGGCTCGGACCACGCACCGGTTGATCGCCGCCGACCGCCGATGTTCCGCTCGGCTCGCTCACCTATCACTTCGCCAGCCTCCAGGACCTGTGTCGACAGGCCTTCGAGCGAGAGGCGGAGCAGATGTCGGCGACGTACGCCGCCCACTTCGAGGACGTCTCGAGCATCGACGGTCTCCTCGACGCGCTCGTCGACCTCATCCACGGCGGCGGTGATCACGACGACTGGGCGATCTCGTACGAGCTCTACCTCGCCGCGCTCCGGGATCCCGAGCTCCGCCACGTCACCGAGGCGTGGATGCAGGCCAGCCGGCGGGTGCTCGAGCAACATCTCGACCCGCCGACCGCACGGATGGTCGACGGCCTCATCGAAGGCCTGACGATGCATCGCGTCCTCTCCACCGCACCGACCACGCGCGCCGAGACCCGTGCCCTGCTGGAGCGCGCCCTCGCCGGAACCCGACTCGACGAAAAGACGGCCGTCACGTGACCGACATCTCCACCGACACCGACCCAACGGTGCGTTCCGGCGTCCGGGCGACGTACGCGGCCTTCATCGCGACCGGATTCGCGTTCGCCACCTGGGCGTCCCGGATCCCGCAGTTCCGCGATCATCTGGGCCTCGACCCCTCCCAACTGGGACTGATGCTGCTGGCCATCGCGGCCGGCTCGCTGATCGCGCTGCCGCTGTCCGGCCTGATCGTGAGCCGATACGGGTCCCGGCGCACGGTCACCGTGATGGTGTTCACCAACGCGACGGCCCTGGCGGTGATGGCGGTCGGTTACCTCGTCGGCGTGGTGCCCGTGGTCGCCGGTCTGTTCATCTTCGGCTTCGCCCAAGGTGCCTGGGACGTGGCGATGAACGTGCAGGGTGCCCTGGTCGAACGCCGGCTGGGACGGGCGATCATGCCGCGGTTCCACGCCGGGTTCAGCGTCGGAACGGTCGGCGGCGCGCTGGTCGGGGCCGCCATGGTCGCGCTCGGCGTGCCGGTCACGGTGCATCTCGGCGTGGCGGCCGTGCTGATCGCCTCGATCGTGCCGCTCGCCGTCCGGGGCTTCCTGCCGGACGCCAACGATCCCGACCACGCGGATCAGCAGCAGGGCGGCTCCCGCCGGCGGGCCCTGAGTGCCTGGCGGGAGCCGAGGACCCTGAAGATCGGGATCTTCGTGCTGTGCTTCGCCTTTGCCGAAGGCACGGGCAACGACTGGACCAGCGTCGCCCTGATCGACGGATACCACACCTCCGCCGCGGTCGGCACGCTCGGCTTCGCCGTATTCCTGGCGGCGATGACCGCCGGACGGTGGTTCGGCCCCGGCCTGCTCGACCGCCACGGGCGCGTCGTCGTGCTCCGGGTGATGTCGGCCGTCAGCGTGGTCGGAGTCTTGTTGTTCGTCTTCGGCGGGGTGACCCCGGTGGCGTTCGTCGGGGCCGTGCTGTGGGGAGCCGGTCTGTCCCTCGGCTTCCCGGTCGGCATGAGCGCCGGGGCGGACGAGCCGGCGATGGCCGCTCCGCGGGTGAGCGTGATCGCCTCCATCGGATACTGCGCCTTCCTCGCCGGACCGCCACTGATCGGGTTCCTCGGTGACCACTTCACGGTGCTCCGCGCCCTCACCACGGTGGCCGTGCTGCTCGCGGTCGCCGTGCTGCTGGCCGGCTCCATCCGCCCGCCGGTCACCGCCGATGCGCCGGCGGCCGCGCGCCGTTGACCAGCAGTTCCAGTGCGGTCGGATTGAGCGCCTCCTTGCGGAGGAAGCCCGCCGCTCCGCACTGGAGCAGGTCCGGAGGAAGGTCGGCCACCTGATGGGTCGACAGCAGGACCACGATCGTCGCCGGATCACCCATCAGGATCCGGCGCGTCGCCTCGATGCCGTTCATCCCCGGGAGCCGCACGTCCATCAAGATCAGCTCAGGTCGGAGAGTGCGAGCCAGGGCGACCGCGTCCTCGCCGTCGGAGGCTTCGCCGACGACGACATAGGTGTCGTCGGCTTCCAGCAGGGAACGGGCGGCCATCCGGAACGGCGGCTGGTCGTCCACCAGCAGCACCCGAAGCTTCCGCACCGTGGCCGGCGCCGCGCTCACGCCACGCTCCCGGACAGGTAGAGCAGGACGGCGCGGACCCTGGGATGAGCTTCGTCGTTGTCGCCGACGTTGAGCTTGGCGAAGATCGAGTTGATGTGCTTCTCCACGGCCCGCTGGGTGATGAACAGCGTGGCCGCGATCCGGGCGTTGTTGTGTCCGCGGGCCATCTCGGCCAGCACCTCCTGCTCACGCGCGCTCAGCCGGCCGAGATTGGTGTCACCGCGGCTACGGCCGACCTGCACCAACTGCCTGACGACCTGCGGGTCGACCACCGAGCCGCCGGCCGCAACGGTGCGCAACGCGTCGAGCAGTTCGTCCACATCGGCGACGCGCTCCTTCAGCAGGTAGCCGCGGCCCGCCGATCCGCTGTCCAGCAGCGAACGGACATAGCCCGGGTCGACGTACTGGCTCAGCAGCACGACTCCGGTCCTCGGGTGCCGAACCCGGCAGTGCCGGGCGACCTGCACCCCCTCGTCGGTCCACTTGGGCGGCATCCGGATGTCGGTGAGCACCACGTCCGGCGTCAACTCGTCGGTCAGCCGGAGCATCGTCGGCAGGTCCGAGCAGCTGGCGACCAGGTCGATGTCGGCCTCGTCCCGGAGCAGCCCGCTGATCCCCTCGCGGAGCAGGGCGTTGTCTTCTCCAAGCAGGATTCGAACAGCCATCAGCCGGCCTGGAACTGGTGTGGGATCGATGCCCGATCACTCGGTGGCGGGCCTTCGGCGGAGACGCTCCAGGTGATGTCGACGCTCCACTGCCGTTCGGCGGCCACCGGCCGGAGCCGGCCACCGGTCGCTTCGGCCCGATCGGTCAGCAGTTGCACGGTGCCGACGGGTCGGTGGTCCGGACACCGAGACCTCGAGTCGGAGTACGTCCTCGGCCTGAACGACCGAGATGTCCACCGGACCGGCGGCCACGCAGTCGTCGACCAACTGGACACACAGAGTACGCCGCGGACTCGACGGCCAGCGGGCTCCGGACCGCGTCCCCGCTGGTCCGCAGCCGGACCCGCCCGTCGAAGCGCCCGCAGTACATGTCCAGCGCGTCCCGCAGCCCCCGGTCCACCAGGGCCGGCGGAAGACGCCGGCCGCGAGTTCTCGCAGGGCCGTCAGGGCCGCAGTTGCCTCCGTATGGGCGACAGCAGCGGCCTCGACATCGCCGCTCTCGATCCGGTCCAGAGCCGCACCCGACAGCATCGAGCCGGCTCTGCACGTGATGCTCGACCATGGCGGTGAACCGTTCGGTCTGCTGGGCGGCCGCGTCCAGCAGTCGCTGCCGTGACCGGACCAGGCTGTCCGCCAGCTCGGTCGACTCCGCGACCTGGCGCCGGAGGTCGTACGCCAGCCGGACATTGGACAACGCCAGTCCGGCGGTACCGGCGAGCCGGCCGAGGAGGGTACGGTCGTCCGCCGACAGTTGTTCGGTCACGGCGACGCCGAGTTCTCCGACCTCTTCGCCGTGATGCTGCAGCGGCACCTCGACCATGCCCACCTCACCTTCGCCCGGCAGCGGCGGCCCCGGCGGAGTTCACCGGCCAGGTCTGCTTCCACTGCTCTCCGTCGGCCAGCCAGAGCCGCACTTCACCGCGCGGACTGTGCAACGCCTGACTCACCGTACGGGCCACGTGCGGCAGCACGTCGTCCACCGCAAGGGTCTCCGAGATCCGTTCGACGAAGCCGGAGAGCACACCGTACGGGTCCCCGCCCGGACCGTACGCGACCCGGTCGGCCAGCCGTTCGAGTGGGGATCTCATCAGCGTCGCGGTTCCGGCCACCAGTACAGTCGCCGCCAGCCAGATCCACGAGGACGTACCGGCTTGAACACCGAGCGCACCGGCCGCCAACCAGGCGGCGGCCGCGACCACGACCACGCAGAGCGCCCGGCCGAGGGTGACCACTCCGAACCGGACCAGTTCGGGCTGCGACCGGCTCATCCGGCACCCACCCCGGCCGGCGCAGCGGCCGCAACCGAACTGGTCAGCGCGGGCAGGGTGCCGCGGACGGTCGTACCCCGTCCCGTTCTCGACTCGATCTCGATCCGGCCCCCGTGCGGCGCGAGTCGTTCGGCCAGATGGCCAAGCCCCGATCCGCGCGGCGAACTGTCGACCGGGAAGCCGACGCCGTCGTCGGCCACCACGAACGTGACCGCTTCGGCGTTCGAGATGACCTCGATGCGTGCCCTGGCCGCCTTGGCGTGCTTGACGATGTTCTGCAGGGCCTCGACGCAGCAGAAGTAGACGGCGGCCTGCGCATCGGCCCCGACCAGACCCGAGGCGTCGCACTCCACGGTGACGATCAGGCCGGCCGCGCGGGCCCCGTCGGCAGCATCGGCCAAGGCGGCGCCGAGTCCCGACTCGACCAGCACCGGCGGCGCTCCGCCGGCGGCCAGCCCCGCCAGCGTCTCCTTGGTCGACTGCAGCAGCGCCCGGAGCCGAACGACCCGCGGATGGGAGGCGGGACCGGCTTGCCGAGCGCGCTGAAGCACCCCGAGCTCAACCAGCAGAGCCACCAGCAACTGCTGGGCACCGTCGTGGATGTCCGCTTCGAGCCGGTGCCGCTGGATGTCCTGCGCACGGACCACCTGCTGGCGGGAGACCTGGAGCTCGGCGGCCCGGGCGGCCACCACGTCGAGTTCGCGGGCCAGGTCGACGGTCAGCCGAGCGTTGGCCACCAGCAGACCCGCGTGGTGGGCGAGATCATCGAGCAGCCGGATCTCGGCGGACGCCAGCGCCACCCCCGGCGGTGTGCTGACGGCCACGACGCCCAGCAGTGCACCCTCGTAGCGGATCGGCCAGCACCGGGCCGGGGTCAAGGCCGACAGGTACGCCGCCAGGCCGGGTTCGGCCACCGAGAGGCGCTCGGCGCGGGCCGGTCCGGGGTACGCGGCGAGGTTCAGCAGGGCGTTGTCGGCCACCAGCCACAGCGCGGCGTCGCTGGCCCGGGTGCTGTCCACCACCACGCGGGTCAGCTCGGTCAGTTCGTCCACCTCGCCGACGCCGGAGAACCGGTCGACGAGTGCCCGCACCGCGTCCCGGGGAGAAAGCCGGGCACCGAAGACGAGCCGGTTGGACCATCGCTGTGCCCAGGCGCGGACCGGCTCGGCGACGCAGGCCACGATGACGAGCGGCACCAGCACCACCCAACCGCGGCCCCGCAGCCACCACCCCGTCAGGACCAGGCTGCCGACGTACACCACGGCGATGAAGCTCAGCAGCACGGCGAGCAGCAAGATCTTGCTGGCGATCACGTCGATGTCCCACAGCCGGTGCCGCAGGATGGCGATGAACATCACCACGGGCACCACGGCGAACAGGGCGGGGAAGAGGCTCTGGACAGTCGCGCTGATCTGATGGCCGACGGCCAGGTCGACGGGGCGAGGTGGCCAGGCCTTCGCCGACGAGCCACACCACGGCCGCGGCCAGCCCCGGGCAGCAGGGCCACCCGCAGCAGCCGCGACTGCGCCGACGACGTGGCGTCGTCATCGATGCGCAGCCGTATGCTCTGCGCAATCACCCCGGTCAGCGGTACCAGGACACCGAAGAACGCGACGAAGAACGGCGGGTGGGCGATGAAACTGCTGCGCCAGCAGACCAGGGCGACCGCTGCGGTGCCTCCGACCGCGAGCAGTCGGGTCTGGAGCGGCGTGACGCTCCGGCGGACCGGCAATCGCCCGTCCGGGAACAGCACCACCGCCCACAGGTACGCGACCCCGGACACGACGTGGAACATGAAGTGCACGGCCTTCACCGGCCAGGGCTCGCCGAGGACGTGGAACACCTCATGGCTCGGCTCGTTGAACGTGGCCGCCGTGCCGATGAACGCCAGCGCCAGCAGCATCGGGACCACTCCAGGAGGCCGCTTGATGATCAACAGCAGTCCCAGCGCCAGGTTCAGCCCGCTGAACAGGTACGCCAGGGCCAGCGGTCCGAGCGGCTGCGGGGCCATCGCACCGGCGAGCACGCGTTCGGCGTAGACCGCCAGAGGTCCGTCGCCGGCCGCGGCGGTCTGCATCGCCCGCTCCAGCGGCGGCAGGAGTTGCGCGAAGGTCGGCAGCACGCCGAGCACCAGCCAGGCGGCGCAACCGGCCAGGTACCCGCTGAGGACGACCTGGTGTGACCTCGGCATCCGGCTCGGCGCGAAGTTCCGCCCCAGGCCCACTCATAGCCAATTTGTACACCGCGTCCGCCGGCCAGGTAAGCCCTCGAGCCGAAAGGTGGTGCACGCACCACCTCCCGAGTTGGGGGGTGCGCACCCTGGGAGCGGGGTGCCTCTGAACCCGCATTGTTGACCCATGCCGGAACACCGGCAGACAAACCCCGAAGACGTCCGATCTTCACCGTGTGGAAGGAAACCACCATGATCAACATCGCCCGCATCGCCCGCACCGCCGCCGCGGCCGCCGCCCTCACCGCCGTCGCCGTGGCCGGCGCACCCGCGGCCCAGGCGGCACCCGTGCATGCCAAGGGCTTCAGCACCGTCCAGTCCTGCACCTCGGTCAGCGGCAAGATCACCTACGGCAAGGGCCTGACCAAGACGGTCAAGACCCACCACTCGGTGCTCACCGGCACCGTCGCCGGCTGCACCGGCCTGAACGGCGCCCAGTCCGGCACCGGCACCATCTCCGGCGCGCTGGTCGGCAAGTCCAGCTACAAGTCGGTCACCGAGACCGGCACCGTCACGGTCAACTGGCCGGCCGGCGCCGGACTTCAACCCCTCCAACGCCGCCGTGACGCTGCGCGAGACCAGCAAGAACGGCGTGATCACCATCGGCGGCACCATCACCTCCGGCGCCTTCACCGGAGCCCGGTTCTCGACCAGCCTTCCTGCCGGTCAGCCACAAGGGCTCGGGCAGCAAGGCCCACCCACTGAAGAGCCAGACCCTGGTCAACACCGAACCCCTGGCCGTCTCCCGCAACTTCGGCTGAGATCAGATCAACCGAGCACCTCAGCACAATGCCCGTCGGCCATGCCGGCGGGCATTGCCGCGTCCAGGAGCGACCCGCTGCCCGCTGGATCAGCGACGCGGGATACTGCCGTCATGGCGATGGATCTGGATCCGAGTGCCCGACCGGTCGGGGCGGCGGGCGGTGCGCTGATCGGCGCCAGCCTCCTCGGCGGCGTGGTGTCCGTGCTGACCGGAGTCAACACCTGGGCCAACGCCTGGACCGCGGAAGCCACCCTCGCGGCACCCTGGCCGATGCTGGTGTTGCAGGCGGCCGCCACCGTCGCCGCGGTCCAGCGCCGTCGCGGCGTGGCCATGGTCGGCTCGGGCCTGCTGGCCGCGACCGCCGTGGTGTCCGGCATCTCCGGTTTCTTCGACGGGCAGCTCGGACGCGAGGACCTGGGCACCGGGCACGTCGTAGGGCAGGTCGTGTTCGTGACCGTGGCCTGGGCGACGGCGGTCGTCGCGGTCGTCCGGCTGTGGCGGCTGCGCCGGACCGTGGTCAGGGAGGCGAGGGTGAGCACGCATGGCGGATCGGGATCGTGACGCGACCGGACGGCCCCGGAACGCTCGTCCCCGCGACGGCCTCGGGCGTCCTCTCGAACCCGGGGCGGCCGGCGTACCGCGGGTGCCCGACGACTTCGTGCTTCCTCCGGTGCCCGCCCTGGTCGAGGCGCAACGGCTGCTCGACGAAGGCCTGCCCTTCCACGCCCACGAGGTGCTGGAAGGGACGTGGAAGGCCGCGCCTCCGGAGGAACGTGATCTGTGGCAGGGGCTGGCCCAGCTGGCCGTCGGGCTGACGCACCTCCGGCGGGGCAATCACGCCGGGGCGACCACTCTGCTGCGCCGTGGCCAGCGGCGGATAGCCGGGTACGCCGAGCGTCCCCCGTACGAGATCGACATCCCCGGCCTGATCGGCTGGACCGACGACGCGCTCGCCCGACTGTCGCAGAATCCCGCCGGCGACGCCGATCTCGACGTCGCGCCGCCGAACCTGCGTCGCTCGACGGCCGGCGGCTGACCTGCAGGTCAGCAGCCGCAGGCCGCGTGCCGGAGTCCGGTCAAAGGTCAAGCCCATACGAGGGAGATTCTCTCCCCCGGTCCGGCTACGCTCCGTACGTGATCGCGCGATGAGGCGCCCGCCGAGCGGAGCCGATGCCACGGGCACCGGCCAGGCCGCGACGTACGCGCTTCCCCACCTTCGGCGTCGCACCCTCGTACTGCTCTGCGTTGGTCAGGTTCTCGGCGGACTCGGCATGGGTGCCGCGGTCTCGGTCGGGGCCCTGGCGGCCAGTGATCTTGCTGGTGAGGCATGGTCCGGGATCGCGGCCACGATGACGACCTTGGGGGCCGCGGTAGTGGCCATCCCGCTCGCTCAACTGGCCGACCGGAGCGGCCGGAGGGTCTCGTTGAGCACGGCGGCGTTCATCGCTGCGGCGGGTGCTGTCGTCTGCGTGCTCGGAATGTCGGCGAGCAGCGTCGTGCTGCTGTTCGCCGGCCTCGGGCTGATCGGCGCCGCGGCGGCCGGCGGGCTCCAGTCGCGCTTCGCCGCCACCGACCTGGCCGAACCGGCCAACCGCGGTCGTGATCTCTCCCTCGTGGTCTGGTCCACCACCATCGGCGCCGTCACGGGGCCCAACCTGGCGGAGCCAGGCAATGCGCTGGGCGCCGCCCTCGGACTTCAGCCGTTGGCCGGGGTGTTCCTCTTCCCGCTCGTGGCTCAACTCCTGGCCGCTGCGGCGTACCTGATCTGGATGCGACCGGATCCGCTGCTCGTGAGCCGCACGCTGCCCGCCGTTCCCGACCCGACACCGACCAGCGGCCCGCGGATCGCCGTCGGCTCGGGCAGCCCGACCCTGGTGCGGGTGGCCATCGTCACCGTCTCACTCAGCCACGCCACCATGGTCGCGCTGATGGCGATGACACCGGTCCACCTGGTCCACGGTGGCGCGACGCTCACGGTGGTCGGCTTCACCATCAGCCTGCACATCGCCGGGATGTTCGCGCTGTCGCCGGTGTTCGGGGTGATCGCCGACCGGCTCGGCCGGTTCCCCACCATCGTGATGGGCCAGGCCATGCTCATCGCCTCGGCGGTCATCACCGCACTAGGGTCGCATCAGACCGGCGTCGTCATGTTCGGACTGATCCTGCTCGGACTGGGCTGGAGCGCTTCGACGGTCGCCGGCTCGGCGTTGCTCAACGATGCGGCGCCGGCAGCCCAGCGAGTCCGGCTCCAGGGCCGCAGCGATCTCGCGATGAACCTCGCCGGCGCTCTGGGAGGAGCCGTCGCCGGTCCGTTGCTCGCGGTGCTCGGCTACGCCGGACTGGCCTGGACCCTGCTCCTGCCGATCACCGTGGTGCTGACCGTCGGGTCGGTTGGCGTACGCCGCTCCCGCCCGCAGCTCACCGCCTGACTGTTGACGAGTCCTGAGCTTGTCGAAGGACCGCCATCCCGCCCTTCGACGGCTCAGGGCTCGTGTGGGTGCATCCGGAAGTCGTAGCGGGTGGGCAGTTCGCGGTTGCCGTACGCGTCGCGCCAGAGCCGGTCCAGCGTTTCGCCTTCGCGTAGATCCGGTACCTCGATACCGGCGTCAAGGAGCTCTCGCGCGGACGCGGTCCGACCACAGGCCAGGTACGCGCGCACCCGCTGGACGAGTACCCGGCCGTGGGTGGCCAGGTCGGCCGGAGCGGCGGCGATCAGTCGCAGGCAGTCCTCGGCCCGGTCGGCCCCGAGAAGATGATCACCGGCTTCGATCAGCAGGGGCAGGCAGTCGGGGGCCCGGGTGACGGCGGCGAGGTAGTGCGTCGTCGCGGTGTCGGTCTCGCCGCGGGCAGCGGCCACCAGGGCGAGACCGCGATCCGACCACGCCGTGGCAGTGATCTCGTGTGAGCGCCGATAGCAGCGCTCGGCCCGCTCGAGCCGGCCTGCCGCGTGCTCCCGGATCGCGATCATCAGCTGGCCCCACCACCCGTCGGCCACCCGGTCGAAGGCCGGACCCCAGCGGTCGCTGATCGGCGGCACCAGCACGTCGCGGCCGGCGGCGTCGTGGTCGATCGGTTCGCCGGCGGCCAGCCGGGTCAGATGCCGGAAGCCGTCAGGCACCGGATCGCCGAACGGCGTGCCGGCCAGATCGTCCGGGTCGATCCCGCGGAGCGTGAGCTCGGCCTGGCCGGCGCCGGAGCCGTCGGCGAGCTGCCGGTCGACCGGCCGGTCGGCCACCTCCGCGCGCCACCAGGCGTGCCAGTCGTCGAGCTCGCCGGCCGACAGGATCCGGTCGAGGTGTTCGTCGATCTCGGCGGTCGCCTCCGCCCACGACCCGTGCGCCCGAACCGGATCGGCATTAAGGGGCGCGTACGCCTCGGCCCAGCTCACTTCCCCGGGACCGTCGATGCGCAGATGCTCCAACTGCGTCGTGGCCAGTCCGGCCTGGATCTCCAGATAGCCGGCGTCGCCACCGCTCAGCCACTCCTGCCACCGCCGCCCGCCGGCTCCGGTGCCCCACACGAACAACTTCCGGCCGGTCAGCGCCTCGGTGGCGGTCTGGACCACGCCGCGGCCGTCCGCCTCGACGGCGGCGATCCATGCACGACGGGCGGCCGAGATCGTGAAGAAGTAGTCGGCGGCGCTGGGCGAGCGCAGCGGGTCACTCACGTCGATGTCGGACGAGTCCGGAAACGGCACGTCCACCGACGTCAGCGAACCGTCGTACCCGGTCCGCCACGCCCGGGTCGCGGGCGCCAGCACCCGAACACCCGGGCGCTCCGCGGCGGCGAGGTTGGTCCACCAGTACAGGGGCTTGGGCACGCCGTCGGGATTGCGCACCCGGACGAACGCCAGCAGCACCGGAGCACCCTCGGGGACCATCAGGTCGACCTGGAACACCAGGTCCCGGGTCCGTTCCCACTCCCACAGCCGAAGCAGCGGCCCGCGGTCGGTCTCGACCACGCCGGCGAACACCGGCCGGCACGTCGTCGCGGCGTGTCCGGTCGATCCGAGGTTCCATTCGATGCCGCCGGCGAACCACGCCCCGGTCAGGGCGAGGTTCGCGAAGATCAGGTTGGGGTTGGTGAAGATCAGGTCCCGCCCGGCCGTCCGATCGCGGAGCGACCACACCCGGCCGCCGAGTTCGGGCAGCACGAGCACTTCGATCCGGTCATCGCCGAGCCGGAGTGCCGGTACGTCGGTCAACCGCAGCCGTCGCTGGTAGCCGGACTGCACCGGATAGGGCAGCGGATTCGCCAGGCGCCCGTACTCGATCCGATCCCGCATCTGCGCCGGCAGGCCCGGCGACAAGGACGGGTCGGGCAGCCGCTGCAGCCCGACGAAGGCCGGAAGCGGGGAGTCCGGGCCCAGGTTCGCCGCGGGCAACGTCACGGTCGTCGGACTGATCGTCGATCGACGACGGTTCGCAGACACGCTAGCTGCTCGTGCTGGGCGGGAGGGCGCCAGCCTGCTCGGCCCGCAGCAGCGACCACACCTCGACGTCGTGGTTGCGGCCGCGGTGGTAGCTGACGGTCTCGAAGAATTCGATGTGTCCCAGGATGCCGTCGTCGTCGCCGGCGATGATGAGCAAGCCTTCTCCCCGCTCCCAGAACCCGGATTTCCGGTACTGGTCCTGGAACGTCGGCAGCGAAACCACTCCGACCGGGAAGAACTCACCCCGGTTGCCTATGTCGGCATGGAAGTCGTACAAGCGGCCCAAGTCGGCTTCGCGTACGAGCCGGAGCCGCACCCGGTCCCCCTGAAGCATCGTCGTCCCCTTTCGTTCTTGTACTCGCTCAAAATCGGGTCGGCACTCGGTGAGACGCATGCGTTTCCTGAGCGGATCCTGTGCTCGCCCCTGTCAGCCCATGCTTCCACCGCGACCTTTCGGTGTCGGTCACCGCTACAACACGACCGGCGCGGGCGTGACTGCCTACGTCGTCGACACCGGCATCCGCCTCACCCACACCCAGTTCGGCACACGGGCCAGAGCGGATACGACTTCGTGTATTCCGACAAGAACGCATCGGACTGCGACACGTGGTTGGCACCAAGAAGGCGACCAGCGGGAAGATCAAGTGGGCCGTTCCGGGCGGTCGTGCGGTATCGATCAGGAAAGTGGTGAAGCACGGCTGACCGCCGATTTTTGACCCGGATGTTCGGCGTAGCATCCCGGGATGGTGGCCGTCGATCTTCGACCGCTCGGCCGCGCGGATTTCGCGCTGCTGAGCGGTTGGCTGCGCGAGCCGGCGGTCGAGTGGTGGTGGCACGACGATTCGGCGCCTGAGGCGCTCGAGGAGCGGTACGGACCATCCATCGACGGCACCGATCCCACGCGGGTGCTGATCGCGTCGACCGATGGCGAGCCGATCGGCCTCGTCCAGTGGTACTGGCTGGGTGACGAGCCTGAGTTCTCCGGGCAGATCGCCGCGGCGACCCCGGTCCCGGAGGGCGCGGTCAGCATCGACTACCTGATCGGAGAGGCCGACCACGGGGACGAGGACTGGGCGCGGCCATGATCGGTGCGGTGCTGACGGTCGTGTGGCGCGCCGGCGCGTCGGCGGTCATCGTGCCGGTTCACGCACGGAACGTGGCGTCGTGCGCCGTCCTGGCGCGGATGGGTTTCCGGGTCGCCGCCGAAGCCGACCTGGAGCCAGACAATCCCGCCCACGATCGGCGCCACCTGGTCTACCGCACGGACCGGCCGATCTGATCGGTCCCGGCTTCCGGCTTCGTGCCTGGTGCTGCCGGTGGTCGGGTTCTGGTGGTTGGCGCGGACGACCCAGCCGGGTAGGCGGTCGCTGATCAGATCGTGCAAAGTGATGCCGTACCAGAAGTCGGCGAGTTCGGCGTGGAAGGCCCGCCAGACGACGGCCAGCGCATCGTCGGAGGGTACGGAGTCGGCCACCGGTCCAGGATCGGCCCAGCAGGGCCGGGTCGACGGCGTCGACGATCGAGGCCAGGCTCAGTTCCTCGGTCGGCCGGGCGAGCCGGTAGCCGCCGCGGACTCCGCGATGACTGGACACCAGCCCGGCCCGCCGAAGGTCGGCGAAGATCAGTTCGAGGAACCGCTGCGGGATCTGCTCATCAACCGCGATGGTGTGTACGGACAGGCAGTCCTGCGAGGTGGCGAGCCGGCAGAGCGCGCGCAGCGCGTAGTCGGTCTTGGCCAGCACTTTCACCGAGGCTCGACGGCCAGCTCTTTGTCCACCCGGTCGATCGTCCTCGGCCGGCGCCCGGTCCGTGACGATGGTCGCTGCGCCCTGGGCGGGACGGACCCAGACCTCGGAGCCGGCCGCCAGGCTCAGCGTCTCGACCTGGCCCGGAGTCAGCTGAACCCAGAAGGCGGAGTCGCCGGCGTACAGGTCGGCCCGGACCTCGAAACCGACCCGTTGGAGCCGACCGACGCGTCGCCGCCACCGTGCCCGGTTGCGCGTTGCCGTAGATGTCGATGTCGTGCGGGCGGACGAGCCGGCCGTCCAGCCGGGTGACCGGCCCGAGGAACTCCATCACGAACTCGTTGGCCGGCCGATCGTAGAGGTCGTTCGGCCCGCCCACCTGTTCGACCCTGCCCGTGGTTGATCACCACGAGCTCGTCGGAGACCTCGAGTGCCTCCTCCTGATCATGGGTGACGAAGACGGTGGTCACGTGGACCTCGTCGTGCAGCCGCCGCAGCCAGTTGCGCAGTTCCTTGCGCACCTTGGCGTCCAGCGCACCGAACGGTTCGTCCAGCAGCAGCACCTTCGGCTCCGGGGCGAGCGCCCGGGCCAGGGCCATCCGCTGCCGCTGACCGCCGGAGAGCTGGGCCGGCAGCCGGTCGGCGAACTGGTCGAGGTGGACCAGTTCCAGCAACTCGTACACCCGCTTGCGCACCTCCGCCTTGGGTCGCTTGCGGACCTCGAGTCCGAAGGCCACGTTGCGGAAGACGCTGAGGTGCTTGAACGCCGCATAGTGCTGGAAGACGAAGCCGACGTCGCGGCGCTGCGGGGGCAGGCCGGTGGCGTCGGCGCCCTCGATGCGCACGGTGCCGCTGTCGGCCTGGTCCAGGCCGGCGATCACCCGCAGCAGGGTCGACTTCCCCCCGCCACTGGGGCCGAGCAACGCGGTGAGCCGGCCACTGCGGACATCGATGCTGATGTTGTCGAGGGCGACGAAATCGCCGAAGCTCTTGCTGATGTTGAGTGCTTGAATGCCCATGTCAGTCCCTGTCGTCGGAAGGTCGCAGCAGGGCGACCACGATGATGCAGCCGATGGCGATGGCGACCATCACGAAGCTGATCGCGAAGGCGCCGTTCTCGTCGAGGTCGTTGTAGCGCTGGGCGGCGAGCAGCGGCATCGTCTGGGTGGAGCCCAGCACGTTGCCGGCGACCACCCGGACCGCACCGAACTCGCCGAGCGCCCGGGCCAGGCTCAGCACGACCCCGTACGCGAGCGCCCAGCGGACGCTCGGCAAGGTCAGCCGCCACAGGCGTTGCCAGGCGCTGGCACCCAGGGACCGGCCGGCCTGCTCCTGCTCGAGGCCGATCTCGTCGAGTACCGGGATCAGTTCCCGGACGACCAGCGGCAGCGACACGAAGCAGGTGGCCAGCACGATGCCGGGCACCGAGTAGATGACCTGGACCCCGATGTTCTGCAGGAATCCGCCGAACCAGCCGTTGTTCCCGTAGACCAGGATCAGGGCGAGCCCGGCGATCACCGGGGACACCGACACCGGGACGTCGATCAGTGCGTTCAGCACGTTGCGGCCGCGGAAGCGGTAGCGAGTGATCAACAACGACACGGTGATCCCGAAGATCGTGTTGATCAACACGGCCTGAATGGCCACCTCGACCGACAGCGTGATCGCGGTCACCGCCTCC
This sequence comes from uncultured Actinomycetota bacterium, assembly GCA_963723815.1. Taxonomy (GTDB): domain Bacteria; phylum Actinomycetota; class Actinomycetes; order Propionibacteriales; family Propionibacteriaceae; genus Microlunatus. The sequence goes on from CAVRSH010000008.1 coordinate 123,490, forward strand.
GGCGAGGTCACCGATTCGACGAACGCCGCGACTCCGTCCTCGAAGGTCCTCAGCACCATCACCCCGAGCGGCACGACGACCAGGATGATCACATAGCCGACGGCGAGCAGTCGCAGGTCCAGCGGGTGCGGCGGTCACGGACGCGTGGCGACCAGGCGCGGTGCGGCTCCGCGTCGTTGTTCAGCCACGGCGCGCCGTCCTCCGCTGGATGAAGCCGAGCAGGATGATCACCACGAGGGCGACGACCAGCAGGACTGCGGCGACGGCCGAGGCACCGGCCAGGTTGTCGTTCTCGATCTGGCCGAGCATCCGGGCCGAGGCGACCTCGGTACGCCGGGGCAGGCTGCCCGAGATCAGCACGACCGAGCCGTACTCACCGAGACCGCGGGCGAAGGACAGCGCTGCCCCGGCCGCCATCGCGGGAGCGATGTTGGGCAGGATCAGCCGCCGGAAGATCGTCGCCCGGCTGGCGCCGAGCGATGCGCCGGCCTCCTCGACGTCGCGCTCGATCTCCTCGAGCACCGGCTGCACCGCGCGGACCACGAAGGGCAGGGTGACGAAGAGCAGCGCGACGAAGATCGACCAGCGGGTCTGGGCGAGCGTGATCCCGATCGGGCTGTTGGTGCCGTACAGGGCGATCAGCACCAGGCCCGCGACGATGGTCGGCAACGCGAACGGCACGTCGATGACCAGACTCAGCAGCCGTCGGCCCCAGAACCGGTCCCGGACGAGCACCCACGCCACGATCGTGCCCATGATCGTGTTGACGACCGTCGCCGCGGCCGCGGTGAACACCGTCAGCCGGATGGACGCCGCGACGGCCGGACGAACTGATGGCGTCGACGAAGGCGGCGGGTCCGCCGCTCATCGAGGTCACCAGGACCGCAGTCAACGGCAGCAGCACGAGCACACTCATCCACAACATCACCAGTCCGAGCGCCAGGCCCGAGCCCCGGCCGAGCGGCAGGATGCCCTGCGGAGTGCCGCCGCCCCAGCCGCCGGCACCGCGACCCGCCGGTGCCACCAGACCTGGTGACACCGGCGCCACGACTCTGGTCGTGGTGGTCACGAGACTCCGCTGGAATCTTGGATCTTCGTCACGATGCCGTTCTTCTCGTCGAAGAACTTCGTGGCCGCGGCCGACCAGCCGCCGAGGTCGTCGATGGTGACCAACTTCTTCACCGCCGGGAACGGCTTGCTCGGATCATTGGCTCCCTCGACCGTGCCCGGGTCGACCGACTCGTTCAGCGGGCGGAAGCCGTGGGCGGCGAACACCTTCTGGCCCTCGTCGGAGATCACGTAGCTGAGGAACTTCTTCGCCGAGTCCGGAGCGGTCGTGGTCACCGCGCCCGGGTTCTCGATCTTGAGCGTGGTGTCGGGAATCACGTAGTCGACCTCGGCACCGCTCTGCCGGGCCGCGATGGCCTCGTTCTCGTACGAGATCAGCACATCACCGGTTCCGCTGGTGAAGGCGCTGGTGGCCTCGCGTCCGCTCGACGGCAGGCTCACGATGTTCTGGTAGTACTTCGTCAGGTACGTCTCAGCCTCGGCCTCCGAGCCACCGTTCGCCGTGATGTGCGACCAGGCGGCCAGGATGTTCCAGCGCGCCGAACCCGACGAACCCGGATTGGGCGTGACGATCTCCACTCCGGGCTTGATCAGGTCGTCCCAGCCGTGGATGCCGAGCGGGTTGCCCTTGCGGACCACGATGGTCACCAGGGAGGTGCTGACGATGCCCTTGTTGGCCCCGGAATTCCAGTCCTTGGCGACCAGGTCCTTGTCGACGAGTTTGGTCATGTCGGTGTCCAGCGAGAAGCCGACGTAGTCCGCCTTGAGCCCGGAGATCACCGCGCGGGCCTGGTCACCGCTGGCGCCGTAGGAGGATTTCCAGGCGATGCCCTTGCCGTCAGCGGAATCGCTGAAGGTCTTCTGCAGGTCGTCGTAGGCGGGCTTGGGCACCGAGAAGGCGACCAGTGACAGCTCTGCCCCGGCGCCGCCGAGGACCCGGTAGTGGTACTGCACGCCGCCAGGACGGCCAACGCGGCAACGGAGAACAGTGCCGCGAGCTTCTTCAGCCCGGGTACACCAGCGATGCGTGTCATGACTGACTCCTTCGCAATCCCGACCAACCTAGTCGGGATAGCAGAAAAACTAGGGGAATGCGGTTGCCGCCGGAAAGTGCGTCTCAAATGGCAAGAAGCAGGCTCGCGACGTGAGATAGGGCGATCGGGCTGGTGTGCTCGGCCGCAGATCTGCACCTTCGAGCGCCCGATCGCGCACGACGTGCGGCGATCGCGTTTGTAGCATCGAGACGTGAGGCCTGGCCATCTGCACCTACCTCGGCCTGCGCCCAAGCCGCGGCGGTCGGGCCCACGCGGCCCCGACAAGGCCCCGACGGTGATCGATCTGCAGATGTCGGTCGGGAATCGCGCTGTGACCGGCATGATGATCCGGCCGGTGACCGGGGCGCGCCCGGTGCAGCGGGTGAAGGTCGATGGCTCCTTCGACGAAAACATCCTGCAGCCGTACGACGAGGCCAACAAGAAGACCAAGACGCTCCAGCCGCACAAATACAGCCAGGACATCCACTACGACCTGACCCGCGCCGCTGCCCAGGTCGACGTGGTGGTGAAGATCCGGTTCGTCGCCCCCGACGGCACCGCGATCCCCGCCGCCGACAACTCGCGCCGGGACTACATCAACCGGATGACCGCCGGGATCGCCACCGCCTGGGCCGGCAAGTACGAGTTCGTCAGCACCCAGCACCCGGCACCGCCCGCCACGGCTCCACCGGCCACCGGCTCCGCGCCGACGACGACTCCCGCGCCGGCGCCTGCCGTCACCCCGGCCCCGGCTCCGGGCACCGCTGCCCCGCCCGCCGCCGTGCCGGTCCGGCTGCCCGTCGTGTTCAAGGCGGTGCCCGAGTACACGCCGGCCGACGACGGCACGATGCCGGTCGTCAACATCCATCCCATGTCCGAGGCGGCCGACAGCAACACGCCGGGCAAGCGGATCGACTCCGGCAACTGGTTCCAGAACGAGGGGAACTACGCCACCGGCCTGAGTGCGGCCGACGCCGAGAAGGAGTCGGTCAAGACCGCGGCGCACGAGTACGGGCATCTGCTCGGGATCCCCGACGAGTACTCGCAGAGCAACGCCAACATGCACAAACTCATGCACCAGGCGTCGCCCACCCTGAGCGCCGGTCAGGACAACCTGCTGGACGACTCGGCCCGCAAGTGGATGGTGCTGCGCGCCATGTACCCGGCGCTCGCCCGACACGCCAAGGCCGGCGCGATCAAGGCGACCGCCGCGATCGGGAAGCAGAAGCCCAACCTCGAGCGCGAGCTCCGGGCCGCCGTCGCCGGGATCTGGACCGACCCGGCGGCGGTCGCCGCCGTCAACACCAAGATCGTCGCCCAGCTCACCGCCGGCGGTCATCCCGCCCTGGCCGCCAAGGTGACCGCGGCCCTGCAGCACGAGGGTGCCGGCCTGGATACCGGGCGGATCGCCGCCCGCGCCGTCAAGTCGACGATCAGCCTGGCCAGCATCCGGACGCTGATGGACACCGCGCTGCGCCAGGCGATCACCAAGGCGAACAAGGTGACCATCCCGATCACCAATGCCGCGGGTCAGGCCAAGGAGATGAACATCACCATCGGCACGTCCACCACCGTCAACACCGCCGCCGCCAAGGGCCCGCTGGCCGCCGCGGCCGAGAAGGTGGCCGGCGCCACGATGGACGCCGGGCTGGGCAAGGCCGGGGCGGCGCCGCCGTCGCTGCGGCCCGGCGGCAGCTTCGTCTCCGAGCTCCAGACGCTCACCGCCAGCTGGAACACGCCGGCGACTCTCGGCACGGAGGCCAGTGCGATCAAGGGCAAGGCCGGCAGCGAGTACGACGTCTGGGCGCTCGACGCCACCGCCGTCGCCGACGACGCCGGCCTCAACGCGTTCGCCCGGCAGGTCGTCGAGGCGATCTCGTCCTCCCTCGGCGGTGAGGCGATCAACACCTTCCTGTCCTCGACGTTCGCCACGCTCATGCAGGGCCAGATCGACGCGATCTGCTCGGTCGTCCAGACCGAGATCGACAGCCACCGGACCGCGACCGCGACCGGCACGAACGCGGCGACCGTCGCGACGCCGGACCCGCGGGTGGCGGCGGCCGTGAACCAGCTGAACGCCAAGATGAAAGCACTTCAGGAGGCACCCGGAACCGCAGTTCCCGGTGCGAAGCGGGCCGGCGAGGCCAATGCTCCGACGACCCAGCACACGTCGTTCTCGGTCACGTCGATGATGGGTTCGGCGAACGAGGGCGGGATGCGCACCGACTACCTGAACGGCATCCTGGACAAGTTCAACACCACCTTGAAGAAGGCTGACGAGGATGCGTTCAAGACTGAGGCCAAGACATGACTGAGGGCAGGACATGACTGACCCGGTGCTCGAGTTCTCCCTCGACGGTCCCGGCAAAGAGCGTCTGGTCGTCCACCGCGACGGAACCGCGAGCTACCTCGTACTCAGCGCCGCCCACCCCGCGTGGGCGTCCCGGGCCGGACTGTTCCGCACCACGCTCACCCCGAAACAGACCGAGGACGCCGCGTCCATCGCGCGAGAACTGGTGGCCACGTCACCGAGACCGCGCGGGCGCTCAGGTCCGGTGGTCACCGCCACGCATGATGACCGGGAGGCCACCCATCCGCTCGAGGGTCCCGCCGGACCCGCCGCGGAACTGCTCTCCGATCTCATCGAGCACGTCCGCGAGCATCCGGTGGCGGTGGTGACGTTCGCCGCCGAAGCGGTCAACCGGGTCGACGTGCGGCTGAAATTCGAGAGCATCGGCGCTGAGCCGGTCGACCTCCGGATCGCCCGGGACTCGTGCCGGGTCAGCATCCGCTCGGGCGACACCTGGAACACGGTCTGGCTGAGCACAGCGTCCACCCGGCTCGCCCTCGTGGCCCAGCCGGAGGGTTTCCTGGACGGCGTCAATTCGATGGCCACCCTCGAGCCGGGCATGGTCGCGCGGACCATGCTGCCGGGAGCGCTGTCCGAGGCCGGCGAGTCATTCGGCGAGGTGAGCGTCGAACTGCACGGCTGGCTGGACATCGAGGGCCTCGAGTCGGACAGTGACGACTCGGACCCGTTCGAGGACTCACTCCCCGGGGCGTGGCCGTTCCGGCTCGCGAGCGTACCGTTCCGCTGGCCGTAGGGCACCGCCCTCGGCTCGACCGGCGCTCGGGTCAGCGGGGCATCCGCAGTTCGGAAAGGCGGCCGGCCCGGAGCGGTACGGTCTCCCAGTCGGCCCGGAACGTGGCGTCGCTCAGCGTGCAGGTGAGCTTCAACCGGTGCGGGGTCTCGAGGAAGATGACTTCCGCGGCGAACGTGTCCTCGTCGGTCCACCCGCCGCTGACGGCGAGCGGCACACCGGTGCCGCCGTGATCGGTCTCGGTCAGGTTGGTGCACCAGTCTCCGGTGCCGACCGGTGCGCTGAGCAGGTCGGCGTCCTCCGCCAACGTCAGCCGCCAGCCGTCGCCCTCTCGGCCGAGCCGGACCGCGGTGAGGGTGTGCTGGGCCGCACACCGTCCCCCGGCCGGACGGAACGACGCTTCGGCCCAGGCCTCCGCCGACGCCACCGGCGAGTCTTGAGCCTGGAAGGGTTCCAGCCGGAGCCCGCGCCAGTCGGTCGGTCAGTTTCTCCGCGACCGCAGGCGAGGGATCCACCGTCGCGGCGGTCATCGCCGGCAGCAGGTGCAGCCAGGCCGCGTCGAGGATGCCCTGCATGTTCTCGGTCGCGGCGGTGGTCGCGATCACCGCGTCCTGTTCGGGCAGGACCACGCAGAACTGCCCGTACGCGCCGTCGCCCGCGGTACCCGTGCCGGGACATCCAGAACTGGAAGCCGTAGCCCTGCTGCCAGTCCGGCTTGGGCTCGTTCGGACTCTCGACCTGCACCCGGGTGGCCTCGGCCACCCATTCCTCCGAGAGCAGCCGGGCGCCGTTCCAGACCCCGCGCTGCAGATACAGCAGGCCGAGTCGGGCGAGCGCGTCCGTCGTCGCGTGCAAGCCGCTGAACCCGATGTCGCGGCCGGCGGGATGCTGCTGCCAACCGGCCCGGTCGATGCCCAGCGGGTCGAACAGCCGGGGCCGCAGGTAGTCGATCAGCGTCTGGCCGGACTGTCGTTGGATGATCGCCGCCAGCGAGTACGTGCAGGGCTGGTTGTAGGCGAAGACCGTGCCCGGGCGGCCGGTCGGGCGGGATCAGCAGGAACCCGCGAACGGGCTCCATCGGATCGAGCGCCCGGGCCTGCTCGATCGTCTCCTCGAGGTGCCCACTGGCCATCGCGGCAACGTGCCGGACCAGCATCGACCGACTGCCCGGATCGGTGATCTCGCCGTCGAACTCGGGGAAGTAGGAGAGCACGGTGGCGTCGAGGTCGAGCAGGCCCTCCGCCACGGCGAATGCCGCGGCGGTCGAGGTGAAGCTCTTGCTGAGCGAGTAGAGCAGGTGCACCTGCTCCGGCGTGTACGGCGCCCACCAGCCCTCGGCGACCACCAGGCCGTGCCGGATGATCATCAAGCTGTGCATCTCGATGTCCGGGGCAGACTCCACCGCGTCGAGGAAAGCCAGAATGCCCGCCGGGTCGACTCCCTGGGACTCCGCTGTGCCGCGGGGCAGCGCGCTGACCGTCATCCGGCGATCCTAGGAAATCTTCGTCCGGGCCGCTCGTCGGGGGGCCGGTGGGAGGCCGTTGCTGACGGCTTCCCGGAGGATGGCTTGCGCGGACCACTGCATCACGCGGGCTGCGTCCGGTCGGCTCAGGCCGGCGACGTCGGTGAGCCAGACCATCGCCTCGATGCCGACCGCGCTGCGGACCGCCACCGCGAGCCGATGGAGTTCCGCCTCGCTGAACCGGTCGCTGAGCGGTGCGAGCGCATCCTCGAACCAGGCGATCGCTCGCCCCTTCCGCAGCGGCAGATCCTGGGCGTCGCCGGGCTGCAGGGACAGCAGCAGCATCGTCCGCTGCTGCGTCTCGGTGTCGATGATCAGGTCGTGGAACGCCTTCACCGCTTCCCGCAGGCGCTCCTCGACGTCGTCGCCAGTGTCCGGGGGCAGCAGCGAGACGGCTGCGGTCTCGGGATGGGCCGCGACCAGCAGCGCCTTCTGATTCGGAAAGTACCGGTAGGCCGTGGTGCGCGAGATCAGGGCCGCGGCAGCAGCCTCGGCCACGGTCGGGGCGGCACCGTTCTCGGCGATCAGCGTGCGGGTCGCATCGATCAACTGGTCTCGGGTACGACGCTTCTGCTGCCGGCGACCCGACTCCTCGTAGCTCGTTGACACGCCCTTTACGGTACCGTAGTCTCGTTATGGTACTCAAGTACCATAAGCAATGACCACCTAGAGGGAGCCGACGTGAAGACAGTCGAGGTCACGGTCCGGGCGGACGGCGAAGGGGAACAGCGCTGGTTCTGCGGCGGCGGCCGGCACACCTGGAAGGCCACTGCGCAGGAGACCGGTGGCGCGTTCCTGCTCTTCGAAGATGATCTTGACGCGGGAAAGGTGACGCCGCTCCATCGGCACCCCGACGCCGACGAGACGTTCTACATGTTGGAGGGCGAAATCCTTCTGCACATCGAAGGCGCGGAGCCCGCGCCACTGCTGGCCGGTGCGATCGCCGTCATCCCGCGCGGCGTCCCGCACGCGTTCATGGTCACCTCCGGCCGCGCCCGCATGCTCTGCCTGCAGACGCCGGGAGGTGGTGAGGCCTTCTACCGCCGGGCCAGTGACCCGGTCACCGCCGGCCGATCTGCTCCGCCGGTCGACTTCAGTCGGGTCCACGCGGCGGCCGCCGGCACCGGAGCCATCGAGATCCTCGGGCCTCCCCCGTTCTGAACGATCCGTAGCCAGGTGACACTGCCCTCGGCATCTTGCTGGATGGCCACGCAGACCCTTCGGTCGGTGTAGCGCGTTCGTCAGTTCACCCGGGTCGGTGACCGCGGGTCACGCCGCATTCCTTCGGAAAGTTGGTCCAGAAGTCTTGACAACCACGGACAATCCCCATTTGACTACGTAGTCAGAGCATGACTACGTAGTCAAGGAGACGTCGGAGTGGACGACCAGACCGGCTCGCGGGGTTCTCGCGGTGTGGTCATGGTCGACGTCGCCCGGCTGGCCGGGGTGTCTCAGAAGACCGTGTCGAGGGTGGTCAACGACGCACCGTACGTCCGTCCCGACGTCCGTGAGCGGGTCCGGCGGGCGATCGATGAGCTCGGCTATCGGCCGAACGTCGCCGCCCAGGCGCTGGCCCGGGAACGTACCCACACGATCGGCGTGTTGTCCCGGGGCACGGGTCTGGTGGGCCCGTCCCGTCGGATCTTCACCCTGGAGCAGGAGGCGCGTCGGCTGGGTTACACGATGGCCTTGGTGTCGGTTCCCGACCTGTCGCGGCGCACTGTCGCCGATGCCGTGGCCACGCTGCTCAAGCGTGGCGTGGAAGGCGTGGTGGTCGAGATCCCGACCCATCTGGTCGAGTTCGACCCCGGCCAACTGGCCGGAGTGCCGGTGATCACGAGCGCCGGTTGGATCGACGGGATCGAGGCGCAAGCCGTCGTCGACATCGACCAGGAGCACGCCTGCCGGGAGTTGACGGCGTACCTGCTGGGGCTGAACCACGAGACGGTCTGGCACATCGCCGGTCCTCGCGACTGGGATGCGGCGCAGAAGCGGGTGTCGGGCTGGCGGTCGGCCCTGTAGCAGCCGGCCGGCGGGTTCCGCGTCCTCTTTACGGCGATTGGTCGGCCGCGTCGGGCTACCGACACGGGCTCACGCTGGCCCGGCGATCCGACGTCACGGCGATCTTCGCGGCCAACGACCAGATGGCCATGGGCGTTCTCCGTGCCTTCGGGGAGGCCGGCCGGACGATCCCGGACGACGTCTCGGTCGTGGGCTTCGACGACGTTCCCGAGGCCGAGTACCAGATGGTGCCGCTGACCACGGTGTCGGTGCAGGCCGATGAAGCGGCTCGGCGCATTCTCGCCGAGCTGATGGCGATGATCGAAGGCGGTGAGCCCCCCGCAGACCCGATCACGCTGGCCGGAACCCAATTGATCATTCGCCGTTCCTCCGGCCCGGCCCCTCCGGGCTAGCGCGGACCCTTCTTGCTGAGCCCATGAACCCACCCCATGCCCACCCTCAAGAATCACACCCCCTTACGGAAGGACAGCGATGTCTCCAGCACCATTCACCCGACGCAAGTTCTTGCTCACCTCGGCCGCCGCAACCTCCAGCGCGTGGCTGCTGGCCGCCTGTGGCGGCGGCGGCGGAGGGGAAGCACCCCCGGCCCAGTCCTCGGCCTCGTCGGTCCCCCAGTCCGACATCGACAAGGCGATGGACACCGAGACGACGTTGACGTTCTGGACCTGGGTTCCCGACATCAAGAACGAGGTGAAGCTCTTCACCAACAAGTACCCGAAGATCAAGGTGGACCTGGTCAACGTCGGTCAGGGGGCCCCGCATTATCAGAAGCTGCGGACCGCGATCCAGTCCGGGCAGGGTGCGCCCGACGTCGCCCAGGTCGAGTTCCAGTTCATCAACTCCTTCACCCTCGGCGACGGCAGCCTGCTCGACCTCACCCCGTACGCACCGCCGGCGTTGAAGGACAACTACGCCGACTGGATCTGGTCCCAGGTCAACACGAACGGCGGACTGTGGGGGATCCCGCAGGACACCGGCCCGATGGGTCTGCTGTACCGCGACGACCTGCTCAGTTCGGCGGGCATCGAGGCGCCCAAGACGTACGACGACTTCGCCACCGCTGCTGCGACCTACCGCTCCAAGAACCCGAAGAGCTACCTGGTGAACGTGGCCCCGAACCAGCCCGGCCAGATCGTGGCTTATCTGTGGCAGGCCGGTGTCCGCCCGTTTGCGTTCGACGGCAAGCAGACGGTCAAGATCGACCTCGCCAATGAAGAGGCGAAGAAGGTCGTCAAGTTCTGGGGCGACCTGGTGACCAGCGGTGGCGCTTCCAACGACTCCGACTTCAGCGACTCCTGGTATCAGGGCCTGAACAACGGCAAGTGGGCGACGCTGCCGATCGCCGCCTGGGGACCGGTCTTCCTGCAGGGAGCGGCCGCCAAGACGTCGGGCAAGTGGCGGGCCGCGGACCTTCCGCAGTGGGATGCGAGCAAAGTGGTTTCCAGCAACTGGGGCGGCTCCACCGATGCCGTGCTGAAGTTGAGCAAGAACCAGATCGCGGCCTCCCAGCTGGCCCTGTTCATCAACACGAACAAGGAATCCGCACTCCAGTTCGCCACCAAGCAGTACCTGTTCCCGGCGATGAAAGAGGTCCTCACCGACCCGACCTTCGTCGACCAGAAGTCGGACTTCTACGGCGGCCAGAAGGTGAATGAGAAGTTCGCCCAGATCTCCAGACGGTCAGCCCGGACTTCGGCCCGCTGCCGTTCATGGATTACGTCTACACGAACTTCAACGAAACCCTCGGCAAGGCGTTCGCCAACAAGACCGACGCCGTCGCCGGCCTGCAGGCCTGGCAGGACGCCTCCGTCAAGTACGCCAAAGACCAGGGCTTCACGGTCTCCTGACACCGAGGTGGCCGCTGCCCCGCCCGCTGGCGGCGGGCACC